>SHWP01000005.1 GCA_009693785.1 Rhodospirillaceae bacterium | reverse complement strand
CAACTCATTGATCGCGCGTGGAAATACGCCGACTGGGTGGGGTCACGTTTCGCGCGAAAGATGACCCCTCTGATTCCGCATGTTTCCGAATGAGATCAATGGCCTGAGACACTTCAGGGGTGGGGTCATTGTTGGGCGCGATTTCACACTATAAGCTGGCTTATGCGTCCCAGCGGGAAACTGACACCGACCGAGCAATGCGGAAAGCGAACAAGATTCTCGCCCGACTGCGTTATGCGGGTGGCTTCACAGAGGAAATGTTTTCGCCCGCAAAGCCGAAATGGATGCGATGGCGGACCTACAAAAAATTGCGGGCACGGCTGGATGCGATTTGACGGATGAGGCACTTAGGCCATTGCCGCGTGGCGTTTTTTAGCCCGACCTGGATGGCGCCGAGTGCGGCGTGCACGATTTGACTTTCGAGATATATGCACACGCGCGGAGCGAGAACAGCATCTCGCCAACGATTTTAATCGCAAAAAACCGAACCGCAGCCCAAACATCAAATCGAGGCCCAAGGTACCCGTATGGTACCCGATGACAAAATAAGGGGGAGTTTTCGGTTTGAAACGGTGCCTATAATACTCATTAACTCATTGATATAATTGGTGCCCCCGGCCGGACTTGAACCGGCACGGCCGTTACCAGCCAACGGATTTTAAGTCCGTTGCGTCTACCATTCCGCCACGGGGGCTTTGCGTTCACAACACTAGTTCATCACGGCGCCGGGCCCAAGACCGGTTCGCCGCCCAGCGCACGCATGGCCTGTGCCACTTTGGCGATGGCTGTGGCAATGCCTTGCTTATCGATGGAGCGCGCCACGATGGATGTGCCTAGCTTGTCGAGCCGCATGAACGGGTAACTTCCAATGGCAACGTTGGGGTGCTGGCCTTGAATCTCGGCCAATTGCGCAGCAATGTCGCCTTCGCGCACATGGGCATCGACACTCTGTGAGTATACGGGCGGCCCGCCCCGCAGTGAGGGCGCAACGGCTTCGAACATGGCACGCGCCACGCTGGGCACGCCGGCAAACACGAAAACATTCTCGATGCGGTAACCGGGTGCGATGCTGATGTGGTTTTCGATCAACTCGACTCCGGCACCATCGGGCACTTCGGCCATGCGCAGCCGCGCCTCGTTGGTTTTGTCGCCGTAATAACCGCGCAGTTTGCGCTCGGCCTCGGGGTGGCGGATGACCGCGCGCCCGAAGGCCTTGGCGATGCAGGGTGTGGTGATGTCATCGTGGGTAGGGCCGATGCCGCCGGTGGTAAACACATAGGTATATTGGGTGCGGCAGGCGTTCACGGCTTCGACAATCCGGCTTTCGATGTCGGGCACCACGCGCGCTTCGCTGAGGCGGATGCCCAGGCCAGCCAATCGCTCGCCGAGAAACTTCAAATTTAAGTCTTGGGTACGGCCGGACAGAATCTCATCGCCGATAATCAGCACGCAGGCGGTTGGGGGCGTTGAGGGGGAATCGGTCATGGCGGGATCGTTTCAGTTTACGCAATGTATGTCGATCGCGCCGATACGTGCAATTGGTTAGAACACTTTATTAACCCAGTACCCGGCGCAGGGCCGGGAGCAGTGGCACATCGGCTGGCGGCATGTCGTAATTGCCGAGGTCATCACCCAAGACCCATGCCAAGGTCTGACCTTCTTTGGCGTTGATCTCGCCTTGCCAGCGCGTGCAATCGAACAGCGGCATCAACAGGTGGAAATCGTCATAACTATGCGAGGCGAAGGCCAAGGGCTGCAAATCATCCACGGCAATATCGATACCCAGTTCCTCATGCAGCTCGCGCACCAGGGCCTGTTCCGGGGTTTCATGGTCTTCGACCTTGCCGCCCGGAAACTCCCACAGCCCGGCCATGGATTTGCCCATTGGCCGCTGCGCCAACAACACCTGGCGTTCGGTATTGATCAACGCGACCGCCACAACCAACACAACAGGCTTTTTGACCGTCATTATTAAGTACGATACGAACCGTTAATGTCGATATAGCCGTGGGTTAAGTCGCAACTCCACACCGTTGCATGGCCGGGGCCTAGCCCAATATCGACCTCGAACAACACCTCTTGCCCCTTCATGTGCGCCACCACCGGCGTCTCGTCATAGCCGGGCATAGCTTCACCATTGCCTGCCACGGCCACACCGCCGATTTTAATGGCGAGCTTGTCGCGGTCGACTTTTTCGCCCGATTTGCCCACCGCCATGACAATGCGGCCCCAATTGGCGTCTTCACCTGCTACAGCCGTTTTCACCAACGGCGAGTTGGCGATGGCCATGGCAATACGGTGAGCGGCCTTATCGTGTTCGGCACCCGTGACCTTGACCTCGATGAACTTGGTCGCGCCCTCGCCGTCGCGGGCCACCAGTTTCGCCAATTCAATCATCAAATCGTTGAGCTTAAGTTTGAAGTCCGCAAGCCGTGGGTCGTGGGGATGAGTCACGGCTGCGTGCACTGCTTGGCCTGTGGCGAACATCAACATCGTGTCAGACGTCGAGGTATCGCTATCGACCGTCATGCAGTTGAAGCTTTTATCGGCGCCGCTGGCTACGAGGTATTGCACTGTGGCGGCATCAAGCACGGCATCGGTGAAAACATAGGCCAGCATGGTGGCCATATCCGGCGCAATCATGCCCGAACCCTTGCAGAAGCCGGTGATGACGACGGGTTTGCCATCAATGGTGGCGGTGCGCGTGGCGACCTTGGGAAACGTGTCGGTGGTCATAATCGCCTTGGCGGCGTCCAGCGTGGCGTTCGCCGCTAGCTTTGCTTTCATCTCAGGCAATGCCGTGACAATTTTCTCGTAGGGCAGGGGTACGCCAATCGTGCCCGTGGATGACACGAACACTTCATGGGCGGCGCAGCCGAAAACTTTCACCGCCGCCTCGACCGTTTTATTCACGGCCTCGACGCCCTTCTTACCGGTGAAGGCATTGGCGTTGCCGGCGTTGACAATCAGCACCCGGGCTTGGCCCCGCTTGCGGTTTTCTTTGCACAGATCCACGGGGGCTGCTGCCGTCAAGGAACGGGTGAACACTCCGCCCACGGTCGTGCCCGGCGCCAGTTCGGCCACCATCACATCCGTGCGCCCTTGATAGCGGATGCCCGCCGCATGGGTGGCAAAACGTACCCCGGCCAAGGGGGCCAGGGTGGGCATGCTTTTGGGGGCCAGTGGCGAAACGGTGTGGCTCATATCTAACTTCCTATCGAGCTTCCCACTCATATCTAGCGTCCTTAACCGCGCCTGGGCCAACCGTTGGAGGCGGTTAACCTCGCGGGCGCTTCAATGGCACAGCCGCCCCATGACGACAAGTTAAGACCGCATCTTGGCGGGGCTCGTAATGGGGCTGAAGTCCTTCTAATTTCAGGAGAAAGCAGCGATCTTGCGGGCGCTAGTTTTGACTGATTTTCGGGCTCAGCGCGTTGACTTATGCCCCTCTCGCTTCTATCTGTCTCCCACATGTCGAAGGGATTGGGCCGCACCGCGACCCGAACCGCCAATTTCCAACGTTTTTGAGGTTTCGATGCTTGGCGCTCTTAAACGCCTGTTTCCGTCGCGCAATGAACGTCTTATCAGGTCGTTTCGCCCGATCGTCGATGCCATCAACGCCAAAGAAGCCGACATCGCCGCTCTCGATGATGCCGGGGTGCGCGCACGCACCGACTGGCTGAAAGACCGCCTAGCCAAAGGCGAGACCCTTAGCGATGTCCTGCCCGACGCCTTCGCCACCGTGCGCGAAGCAGCCAAGCGCACCTTGCTTCAGCGGCACTTCGACGTGCAGCTCATGGGCGGCATGGTGCTCAACCAAGGCAAGATCGCCGAGATGGGCACGGGCGAAGGCAAAACCCTAGTTGCCACGCTGGCCGTTTATCTGAACGCGCTCGAAGGCAAGGGCGTGCATGTGGTCACGGTCAATGACTATCTGGCCAAGCGCGATTCGCAATGGATGGGCCAGATCTACAAATTTCTCGGCCTGAGGGTGGGCTGCATTCAGCATGACCTGTCGGACGCCCAGCGCCGCGAGCAATACGCCTGCGATGTGACCTACGGCACCAACAGCGAATTCGGTTTTGATTATCTTCGCGATAATATGAAGTATTCGATCGAGGACATGTGTCATCGGCCTTTCAACTTCGCCATTGTCGACGAAGTGGACTCGATCCTCATCGACGAAGCGCGCACACCGTTGATCATCTCCGGCCCGTCACAAGACCGCAGCGAACTCTATAACCTCGTTAACAAAATCATCCCGCTGTTCAAGCCCGAGCATTTCGAAAAAGACGAGAAGGCCAAATCCATCGCTTTCACCGACGCGGGCACCGAGGTGGGCGAACGGCTGTTGCGCGAGCACAACATTTTAAAAGACGGCGGGCTTTACGACATTCACAATATCGAACTGGTGCATCACTTGAACCAAGCGCTCAAGGCGCATCACATGTTCAAGCGCGACGTCGATTACTTGGTGCGTGACGAGCGCGTTCACCTGATCGATGAATTCACCGGCCGCATCATGGAAGGCCGCAGGCTCTCGGAAGGCTTGCACCAAGCCATCGAAGCCAAAGAGGGCGTGTCGGTTCAAAATGAGAACCAAACTCTCGCCACCATCACTTACCAAAACTACTTCCGCATGTACCCCAAACTTGGGGGCATGACGGGAACGGCCATGACCGAAGAGGAAGAGTTCAACACGATTTACGGCCTCGACGTGGTGGATGTGCCGCCTAACATGCCGCGCATCCGCAAGGACGAACACGACGAGGTGTATCGCACCGCCGATGAGAAATACGATGCTATCGTCACGCTGATCGAGGAGTGCCAGGCCCGCAATCAGCCGGTTCTGGTTGGCACGGTATCAATCGAGAAATCCGAGGTATTGGCCGAGCGCTTGCGCAAGAAGGCCAAGGTCATGCCGCAAGTTCTCAACGCCAAGTATCACGAACAAGAAGCCTTTATTATCGCCCAAGCAGGTGTGCCTGGTTCGGTGACGATTGCCACCAACATGGCCGGTCGCGGCACCGACATTCAGCTGGGCGGTAACCCCGAGTACCGCATTGACGAAGAAGAAAAGCGCATTGGCCGTTCGCTGACCGAAGCCGAGAAGAACGAAATCCGCGCAGATGTAGCCGAGAAAAAGAAAATCGCGCTGGCGGCGGGCGGCCTGTACGTTGTGGGCACCGAACGCCATGAATCGCGCCGCATCGACAATCAGCTGCGTGGCCGTTCGGGCCGTCAGGGTGACCCCGGCGGATCGAAATTCTATTTGTCGCTGCAAGACGATTTGATGCGTATTTTTGGTTCCGAGCGCATGGACGGCATGCTGGTGAAGCTGGGCCTTGAGCAGGGCGAGGCCATCATTCACCCGTGGATCAATAAGGCCATCGAAAAAGCGCAGCAAAAAGTCGAGGCACGTAACTTCGATATCCGCAAAAATTTGCTGCAATTCGACGACGTCATGAATGTTCAGCGTCGCGAGATTTTCGATCAGCGCCGCGAAATGATGACCACCGAGGATGTTTCCGAATTGATCACGGCCATGCGCCATGAGGCCGTGGCCGAGATGGTGGCCAAGTTCATCCCCGAGCGCGCCATGCCCGAGGAATGGGATATTTCGAGCTTACATGAAGAAACGCTGCGCATTTTCGGTCTGGACATGCCGTTCAAGGATTGGGCGGGCGAAGAAGGCATCGCCGACGAAGAATTCCGCGAACGCATCATCGAAGCCATCGACCGCAAGATGGCTGAAAAAGCAGCGAACTTTGGGCCCGAACTGATGCGCCGGGTCGAGAAGAGCCTGTTGCTGCAAACCGTCGATCATGGCTGGCGCGATCATTTGGCGCGGCTTGATTACTTGCGGCATGGCGTGAACCTGCGCGCCTATGGGCAAAAACAGCCGTTGCTGGAATATCAACGCGAAGCGTTTGTGATGTTCGAAGAGATGCTGGGCTCGCTGCGCGAACGGGTCACGACGATCCTCTCTCGCGTCGAGATCCGCACCGAACCTCGCCCCGAAGACTTAACGCCCAAACCCAAATTGACCCAAGAAGAAGCGCGCACCATTAATCCTGGCGCCCGCACGCAACAGTTCCTGGCTTCACGCGTTGGTGCAAAGACATCTGCCGACCAGCGCGACCCCAAGCACCCATCAACCTGGGGCAAGGTGGCGCGTAACGAGTCCTGTCCCTGTGGGTCGGGCAAGAAATTCAAGCATTGCCATGGCGCCGTGGCGGCGGATGCGGTGAACGCTTGATATTGTTGAGGATTTTTGTCGCCCGTCTTGGTTGCGTGATGCCTTTTTGGTGGGCAAAATCAAGCTGGTTATAAGGAAGGCTGACCGATGGCGATTGAGCCCAATATTGAATCCGCGCTCACGGCCCAGCGTGGCGAGCTGCTCAACAAGCTTGGCAACTCTGCTCAAGCCTCCGAGCAGCACCGTGTGCGCCAAGCGGTCGGGGAAATTAGCGATCAGGCGCAAAATTCGCGCGATCTCAATACCAGCACCTTGCCAGTCGAACCCAATCGCGGGCGTAATCTGAACATTTCAGTCTAATCGCGATGGCGGCGTGCCAACCGTTACCGCCATACGGCGTGTCGCCTTCGAAGACCTCGGTATTCTGACCGATATCTTTCAAGCGCGCGGCTGGGCCACTCGTTATATCGAGGCGGGTACTGCCGACTGGGCGGCGCTCGATCCGTTGGCCAATGATTTAGTGGTGGTCCTGGGCGGGCCCATCGCGGTGTATGACAACGCCCTGTATCCCCTCATCGATCACGAACTCAAATTTCTTGAGCAGCGCATGGCCGCGCGCAAACCAACACTAGGCTTGTGTCTAGGCGCGCAAATGGTAGCGGCAGCACTCGGGGCCAAGGTTTATCCTGCCACCGCTAAGGAGGTGGGCTGGGGCCCCCTACAGCTTTCGGGCGCTGGGTATACCTCGCCGTGCCGTTGGTTCGCGCCCGAGAAAACCTTCATGTTCCATTGGCACGGCGACACCTTCGGCTTGCCCGACGATGCGGTGCTGTTGGCCTCTACGGAGTCTTGTGCCCACCAAGCATTTATTTGGAATGATGTCGTGCTGGCCTTTCAATGCCATCCCGAAGTACGCGCCCGCGACCTCGAAAACTGGCTGATCGGCCATGCGGTTGAAATCGCCACCACGCCCGGGGTGCATGTGAAGCCTTTGCGCGCCGATACAAAACGCTATGGCGCAACCCTCGAAAAACAAGGCCGTTTATGCTTCGACGAATGGCTTGATTCGCTTAAGATTGGCTGATCACACATCTCGGGAGGGACATATGCAGATTTGGGGCTCAATCGTATTCGCTATTGGCGTACTGGTGGCTTTGCCATCGCAGTCACAACAGGTGCCGGCGCCGCGCAAGCCTGGCTGGTCAAATGATCAGTCGCCATTGCAGCGCGACATCATGGTGATTGATGCCCTGATGCCTGGCACTTACGATAATTTCGAGCAAATGTATTTTAACAACAGACTTAACGTTCCAACCGCCGAACGCCATCGCCATACGCACACCGAAGTCCGCAAAATTCATGACGAACGCTTCGGGCCGCACGCGTTTTATGTGCAGGATTGGTTTGAGGATGACTCCACCAAGCAAACCCCTCGCATTTATAGCTTCTATGTCGACGAGGCCGAGAATGCGATTCGCATGGAAAGCTATTACTTCAACGGCCTTGACCGCGCGCCGTTCTTGAATGCGCACGACGATCTCACAAAACTCAATGGCCTGACCCGGGAAAAATTGGGATTCAAGGAAAGCTGCAACCTTTATTTCACACGAATCGTCGAGGGCTTTCACGGAAAAATGAAACCCAAGTCGTGCATCAATGAGGAAAAAGGCGAGCAAGTTTACGCCAACTATCAAATCATGTTGGGCGAGAAGTCGCTGTGGCGCGGCGATGTCATTCGCCGCCTCAGCGATGACAAACAAGTCAACGATGAGCCGATGGTGTTGCGCAAACTCAACCGCGCGCGCTGGTTCACCTGCTCGCTGACTTTGGGCGAGGGGCCTGAGGCGAAGCGCTTTACCAACCTCAGCATCATGGATCAGGGCGGCACGGCCTGGCTACCGGTGCCCACCAAGCAGCACCCCGACCGCGAAGTGGGTTTGCACATTCGCAATGTCGATTGGGCCTTGAACAACTCCAAGACAGCGTTCACGAACGACGTGTTTTCGTTTTACTTGGACGAACGCTGGAAGGGCCAGGAGCGCCGCCACATCATGTACTCTTGGGCCGAGGCCGATGCCGTGCGGCTCGGCATCAACCTGCTCTATATGCAGGCCTATTGTGTGCTCAAGGAAGCAGCCAAGCCGAACCCAAAGCTTTAGCGCATCGTGCCGAAAAGTGGGCTTCCGGTTTTCGGCAAAAACGATGCGCCAATAAATAGGTAGAGCGAGCCATACGATTCTAAAATTACGCAGATCGCTCTATGGCTCTAAGCCCATTAGGCTGCGCGCAAAGCTGTGTGAGGTGAAGGGACGCAGGTCTTGTGCGCTTTCGCCAACGCCGATGAAGTGAATCGGCAGGCCGAATTTTTCGGCCAAGGCCACGATCACGCCGCCCTTGGCGGTGCCGTCGAGCTTGGTCAGCACCAGGCCCGTGACGCCCACCATGGACTTGAACGTTTCCACCTGGGCGTGGGCGTTTTGGCCAATGGTGGCATCTAAGACTAGCAACGTGGCATGGGGCGCGGTCTCGTCGACTTTCTTGATGACGCGAACCACCTTTTGCAGTTCGTTCATCAGGTTTTCTTTGTTGTGCAGCCTGCCTGCCGTGTCGATCATCAGAATGTCATCTCCGCGTTTGCGCGTTTCCATGAAGGCTTCGAAGGCGAGGCTCGCGGCATCGGAACCCGCGTCACGGGCAACCACCGTTGCACCGGCACGGCTGCCCCACACTTTCAGTTGCTCCACGGCGGCCGCGCGGAAGGTATCGCCCGCCGCAAGTGTCGCCGACAGCTGTTGATCTTTATAGAACTGGGCCAACTTACCGATGGTGGTGGTCTTGCCCGCGCCATTCACGCCCACCATGAGAATCACGAAGGGCTTGTGTGTCCGGTCAATCGACAACGGCCGCGCCACGGGCTCCAGCACTTTGGCGATGTCGGCGGCAAAGGCCGAGCGGACTTCGTCGCTACTTACCTCTTTCCCAAAACGGGCCTTGGCCAAATCTTGAACCAGGCGTGCCGCCGTGGCCGAGCCGATGTCGGCACCGATCAGTAGTTCTTCCAGTTGTTCCAACGTTTCATCGTCGAGCTTTTTCTTGGTGAACAACTCGCCAATGCCCGTGGCAAGCCGCGAGGACGAACGCGCAAGCCCGGCCTTGAGGCGGGCAAACCAGCCCGTCTTGGGTGCGTCGGTGATGTCGTTCATGCGGACAGGCGTTCGCCAGTAAGCGTGCTTTCCGTGGCACCGGTGATGCGCACGTCGATCAATTCGCCTGGCGCGCCTTCCGCTACGGCTACGGGCACATAGTGCTCGCACTGGCCTTGGCCGTCGCGTTCCAACAACACCTTGGCCTGAGTGCCGACCCGCCCGCGCAGATAGGCGGCCATGGCGGCCTTACCCGCATCGCGCAAACGCGCCGCGCGGGCTTTGATCGCTGCGCCATTCACTTGCGGCATTTTGGCCGCAGGCGTGCCGGGCCGGATGGAGTAGGGGAAAACATGTAAATGCGTCAGGCCACACTCTTCGACCAAGGCCAGTGAGTTTTCAAACATCTCTTCGGTCTCGGTCGGAAAACCGCCGATGATATCCGCGCCAAACACGGCGTCGGGCCTTGCCTCACGAACCTTGTCGCAAACCGCAATAATATCGGCGCGTGAGTGACGGCGCTTCATGCGCTTCAAGATCATGTCATCGCCCGACTGTGCCGAAATGTGAATGTGGGGCATCACGCGCGGCTGATCGGCAATCACATTCAACAAATCATCATCCAGTTCGGCCGGGTCGATAGATGACAAGCGCAAGCGTGGCAATTCGGGCACTGCCATCAACAAGCGGCGCAGCATTTGGCCCAGCGTTGGCGATCCCGGCAGGTCGCCGCCATAACCGGTGATATCGACCCCGGTGATCACGACTTCTTTGAAGCCCTTGGCCACGAGGGCGCGCACTTCTTCGACAATGCGGCCCATGGGCACGCTGCGGTTATTACCACGCGCGAAAGGGATGATGCAGAACGTGCAGCGGTGGTCGCAGCCCTGCTGAACTTGCACGAAGGCCCGCGTGCGGCCATCAAAGCCCTCGACCAAGTGCTCCGAAGTTTCACGTACAGCCATAATGTCGCTGATCAACACTGGCGCGGTGTTCTCAGGTAAAAAGCTCTCGCGCTTCATCTTGTGTTCGTTGCCAATGACGCGCGTAACTTCCGGCATGGCAGAATATTTTTCGGGTGCTAGTTGTGCTGCGCAACCCGTGGCGATAATCGCGGCACTTGGGTTTTCGCGCTTTATGCGCCGTATGGCTTGCTGGCTTTGGCGTTCGGCTTCTTTGGTGACGGCACAGGTGTTGACGATGATGGTGTTGCTCAAGCCCGCCGCTGTTGCATGCTCGTGCATGACCACGGACTCGTAGGCATTGAGGCGGCAGCCGAAATTGACCACCTCAACAGGCTTGGTGATGGCGTTCATGGCGGCCCAGCTTCGGAGAGCGTCCACACACCGTCGAAGGCGTAGGCCACGGGCCCCGTCATCATGACATGGCCCTTGTCGAGCCAGGCGATTTGTAAATCTCCGCCATCCAGTGTGATGGTCACGGCGCGCTCGCTCAAGCCGCGCCGTGCTGCTGCTACCACACTGGCACAAGCACCCGTGCCGCACGCTTGGGTAATGCCTGAACCACGTTCCCACACCCGCATGCGTAAATGCGTGCGCGAGTGCACTTGCACCACTTCGATATTCGCGCGCTGCGGAAACAAAGCATGGTGCTCAAGCTTCGGGCCAAACGTCTTGAGATCGACGGCATTAACATCGGCCACGAAAAACACTGCATGGGGGTTGCCCATGCTGACGCCAACCGGATCGCTCAAAGGCCCTTCGGCAATGCCTAAGTGCAGCGTATCGCGGGCCTCGGCCAAGGGAATGTCGCGCCAATCGAGACGGGCAGGGCCCATGTCGATGGACACATGACCATTTGCGGCACGCGTGGCAATCACCGGGCCGCCCAAAGTTTCCAGCACAAGCTTGCTCTTGCCAGTTTCGGCCATCAGCACATCGGCAACGCAACGCACGCCGTTGCCGCATTGCTCGGCCACGGACCCATCGGCGTTGCGCACGCCCATGAAGGCATCGCCGCCATTGCGGGGCTTTTCGATAATCAAAATTTCGTCACAGCCCACGCCCCAGCGGCGGTCGGCCAGGGTGCGTGCTGCCTTGGTGGTGAGATCCAAGGCGCGGTTGCGCGCATCGAGAACAACAAAATCATTCCCGATCCCATGCATCTTCCGGAATGGAAGCTCGCGCGGCTGGAGCGCGCGACTCGAGGGCGAGGCGGTGGTCATGGCGCGGGTTATAGGTGGGGGGTGGGGGCCTGTCTAGCAAGCCAAGTCCTAGCGGGGGCCTAACCGATAAGCCCCAGACTTACGCCAATATTGTGGGCAGGAATACGCTATAATCTATTGATATTAATATATTTAGTTTATTTAAAACTGATATTATCAATAGGCCGATTTAAGGTCTGGCCTAGTCAAGACTGGGCTTGCCTTGACGCTGTTGGCCCTGGGGCGTACACACGCCAGCCTTTTGCTGGGCAGTGATGTCTAGCTAAGGCGTTGAGATCACTGAATCTTCGGGCATATCCGCTCCCGAGGGGGCCCGCCAGTCCGCGAGTGTCGCGCACTGGCGTCGTTTGCGTTTGGCGGAAAAGGTTTTAACGGAGCACTCGCCCGAGAGGTGGTCTTCCACTTGGCGTGGCGAATGCGACCAACAACAGAGCGTCGATGTTCGATAGTTTGGCAGATCGTCTGGGTGGAGTGCTGACGCGGCTGACGCGTCGCGGCGCTTTGACCGAGTCCGACGTGACCGCGGCCATGCGCGAAGTGCGCGTGGCGTTGCTGGAAGCCGACGTCGCGTTGCCGGTGGTCAAGGACTTCATCGACAAAGTTTCGGCCGAAGCGGTCGGCGAAAAAGTCATCAAATCCATCACGCCCGGCCAAATGGTCGTGAAGATCGTTCACGACGCGTTGGTGAGCATGCTGGGTGGCGAGAATGTTTCGGGCGGCATCGACTTTGGCGCTCAACCGCCCGTGCCGGTGTTGATGGTGGGCCTGCAAGGCTCGGGCAAAACCACAACCACGGCGAAAATCGCCAACCGCCTGCAAACCAAAGACCGCAAACGCGTGCTGATGGTCTCGCTTGATACTTACCGCCCTGCCGCCCAAGAGCAGCTTGCGATTCTTGGCCGCCAAGTCGATGTGGTGTCGTTGCCGATCATCGTCGATCAAAAACCCATCGACATCGCCAAGCGCGGATTGAGCGAAGCGAAGTTGGGCGGCTTCGACGTGGTGATGTTTGATACTGCCGGGCGCACGACTGTTGATGATGAGATGATGAGCGAAGTGGCGGCTCTGCGCGATCTGATCAAGCCGCATGAAACGTTGCTCGTCACCGACGCCATGATCGGGCAAGACTCGGTGATAACAGCCAAGGCATTCCACGACACGGTTGGTTTAACTGGCATCGTGCTCACCCGCGCTGATTCCGATGCGCGTGGTGGAGCGGCCTTGTCGATGCGCGCCATTACCGGCCAGCCCATCAAGTACATTGGCCTAGGCGAAAAAGTCGACGCGCTTGATGTGTTTCAGCCCAGCCGCATTGCGGGGCGCATTCTCGGCATGGGTGATGTGGTCAGCTTGGTGGAACGCGCCACCGAATCCATCAAACAAGAAGACGCTGAAAAACTTGCCGTACGCATGATGGACGGCAAGTTCGATTTTAACGACATGCTCTCGCAAATTCGCCAAGTGCAAAAGATGGGCGACCTCAAGGGCCTCATGGGCATGATCCCGGGCCTTGGTGCTGCCGCCAAACAAATCGCCTCGTCCAAGATCGACGATAAATCCGTCAAGCGCCAAGAGGCCATTATTCTATCGATGACGCCCAAGGAGCGCCGCAATCCCGACCTCATCAAGGCCTCGCGCAAGCAACGCATCGCGAGCGGTTCGGGTATGACGGTTGCCGACGTCAACAAATTGCTCAAGCAGCACCAAGACATGTCCACCATGATGAAGCGGATCAAGAAAATGGGCGGCATGGGCGCACTCGGTTCGATGATGGGTGGCGCGATGGGCAAAGGAATGCCGGGCATGATGCCCGGAATGAGAGGGCCAGGCGGCCCGCCATTTGGCCGCCGGTAGGTTTTAAGAATTTAATTTCAACATCGAGACAACAGGAGAATCATCTCGCATGGGACTTAAGATCAGAATGTCGCGGGCCGGCACCACTAACCAGGCGTTTTTCCGTATCGTCGTTGCTGACTCACGCTCGCCGCGTGATGGGCGTTATTTGGAACGCCTTGGCACCTACAACCCGCTGCTGCCGCGCGATCACAAGGACCGCGTCGTGCTCAAACTTGAGCGCATCAAGCATTGGATGGACGTAGGCGCCCTGCCGTCGGATCGCGTGCAGAAATTTCTGGCGAAAGCCGGCGTGATGGAAGCACCGAAGTACCGTCCGCAAACCAAGAAAGACAAGCCCAAGGCCAAGGCCCAAGAACGCTTGAAGGCTGCTGCCGATGCGGCCGCCAAGGCGGCTGAAACCCCGGCGGCAGGCTAAACACTGAACGGTGTTGAGCGTTCGCCATGACCGTTCGCTCCAACCGTATCTGTGTTGGCGTGATCGTTGGGGCCAAGGGGATCGCTGGTGAGGTTCGCATCAAGAACTTTACCGAGAACCCCGCCGATGTGGGCGCGTATGGTCCGGTCGAAAGCGAAGACGGGGCGAAGCGATGGACGCTGAAGGTTGTTGGTGCAGCACGCGGCGCGGTCACCGCCAAGTTGACGGGCGTGAGCGATCGCAACGCGGCGGAGGCGCTCAAGGGCCTGAAGCTCTTTGTTGATCGCGCCAAGCTACCAGATCCGGGGGCGGGATCTTACTACCACACCGACTTGGTTGGGTTGGCGGTAGAACTGACGACCGGCGAAGCGAAGGGCAAGGTGATTGCGGTACTGAACTTCGGTGGTGGCGACATCCTCGAAGTGGGCGATGGAAAAACAGAATCGACGATGGTGCCGTTTTCGAACGCGGCCATTGCCGAGGTGAATATGAAGGAAGGGTTTGTCCGGGTCGTGCCGCTGCCAGGTTTGTTTGATGATGGCGATGGTTCTGATGAGGACATGCAACACGAAGGAGATGACGACAATTCCAATGACAACCGTCCAGTGAAGCGCCGTGGCTAGCGCATTCAACGCTATCGTTCTGACCTTGTTCCCCGAGATGTTTCCAGGGCCCTTGGGACAATCGCTGGCAGGCAAGGCGCTAACCGATGGAGTGTGGAGCTTAACGCCGGTCGATATCCGCAGCTTTGCGAAAGACCGGCACCGCACGGTTGATGATAGTCCGTTTGGCGGCGGGGCTGGCATGGTGATGCGGCCTGATGTTTTGGATGACGCGATTGGCGCGTCTTATCCCGGAGCAGGTCCGCTGATCTACTTCACGCCACGCGGGCGCACCTTGACCCAAAAGCGGGTGAGGACCTTGGCGGCGGAGAGCGTGGTGACGTTGGTATGTGGACGCTTCGAGGGTGTGGATCAACGGGTGCTCGAGCACCGCAAAGTCGAGGAAATCAGCCTTGGCGATTTCGTGCTCTCGGGCGGTGAGGTGGCGGCGATGGCCTTGTTAGATGCCGTGGTGCGGTTGTTGCCCGGCGTGATTGGACGAACAGAGAGTTTGGAGGACGAAAGTTTCGAGACTGGCTTGCTGGAATATCCGCACTATACCCGGCCAGATCCTTGGCAGGGCGTTGGGGTGCCCGACGTGTTGAAATCAGGCCATCACGCCAAGGTGGCGTCCTGGCGGCGCGAGCAGGCCGAGATGGTGACGAAGGAACGACGGCCCGATTTATGGGCGAAGTACCAAGCGCAGTCGGGCGCCAAAACGCCCGCGCTAAAAACATAAGACGAAACGATTGGATTGACGTTGAGATGTGATGTAACCAAGACCACGAGATGCAAAGGACAAAGCCATGAATATGTTGCAACAAATCAATAAGGCCAAAGTAACCGAACTGCAGAGTGCGAAAGGCCTGCCGGAATTTACGCCGGGAGATACCGTCCGCGTATTCGTGAAGGTGAAGGAAGGCGACAAGAGTCGCCTGCAGGCCTACGAGGGCGTGTGTATCGCGCGCAAGAATGCAGGCATTAATTCGTCATTCACCGTGCGCAAGATTTCCTTTGGTGAAGGTGTCGAGCGCGTATTCCCGCTTTACGCCCCCGTCGTCGACAAGGTCGAGGTGGTGCGCCGCGGCCATGTCCGCCGCGCAAAGCTGTATTACTTGCGTGATCGTCGCGGCCGTGCCGCGCGGATCGCCGAAGAAATGATGGGCGGCGGCGAGGGTGTCGCCACGGCGGCTGACGCCGAGAAAAAGGCCTAAGGTCAAACCGCCGGTGCTTGTTTGCAAGGCACCGGTTAAGACCTGCTCCGGAGATGCCATAAGGATATTGCAACCATGGCCGCGCCGCGCACGCTTTACGACAAACTGTGGGACAGCCACGTCGTTCACAGCGACGCCGATGGCAATTGCTTGCTCTATATCGACCTGCATCTCACGCATGAGGTAACCACACCGCAAGCGTTCGAGGGCTTGCGCGTTGCCGGGCGCAAGATGCACCGCACCGATAAAACCATCGCGGTGCCCGATCACAATGTCCCCACCACGCCCGACCGGCTGCAAAAAATCGACGATGTCGAAAGCCGCCTGCAGCTTGAGGCACTTGAAACCAATGCGCGTGACTTTGATGTGCCTTACATTCCCATGGCTGATATCCGCCAGGGCATCGTGCATATTATCGGTCCCGAGCAGGGCCTGACTCAACCCGGCAAGACCATTGTGTGTGGCGATTCACACACCGCCACCCATGGTGCGTTTGGCGCTTTGGCCTTTGGTATCGGCACTTCCGAAGTCGAACACGTTTTGGCCACACAAACACTGGCCATGAAGAAGTCTAAGAACATGCGCGTGCTGGTCGATGGCAGCTTGCCGTCGGGTGTCACGGCAAAAGATTTGATCCTCGCCATCATCGGCCGCATGGGTACCGCCGGTGGCACGGGCCATGTGGTCGAATACGTCGGCCAAGCCTTCCGCGATTTGTCGATGGAAGCGCGCATGACGGTTTGCAACATGACCATCGAGGCGGGCGCACGTGCTGGACTTATGGCCCCCGATGAAAAAACATTCGCCTATCTCCTGGGCAAACCCCATGCGCCAAAGTCGGCGCAATGGGAACGCGCGATTGCGTATTGGAAAACATTGGCAACGGAAGACGGCGCCAAGTTCGATAAAGAGCTGCGCCTGAGCGCTGCCGATATCGTACCGCATGTGACCTGGGGCACCAGCCCCGAAGATGTACTGCCGATCACGGCCAAGGTTCCCAACCCTGATGATTTCGCAGATGCCAACAAACGTTCATCGGCCAAGCGCTCGATTGAGTATATGGGCCTGGTTCCCGGCACGCCGTTGGAACAGCTGAAGGTGGATAAGGTGTTCGTGGGCTCGTGCACTAACGGTCGTATCG
Source organism: Rhodospirillaceae bacterium (assembly GCA_009693785.1). Classification (GTDB taxonomy): domain Bacteria; phylum Pseudomonadota; class Alphaproteobacteria; order Rhodospirillales; family Rhodospirillaceae. Next base: position 86,040 of record SHWP01000005.1, on the reverse strand, counting down.
AGGATCTGCGGGCTGCGGCCGCCGTGCTGAAGGGCAAAAAGATCGCAGCGCACGTTGGCATGCTGGTGGTGCCGGGGTCGGGTCTGGTGAAGCATCAGGCTGAAGAAGAAGGCTTGGATAAAATTTTTATCGCAGCCGGCGCCGAGTGGCGCGAGCCAGGCTGCTCGATGTGCCTCGGGATGAACCCCGATATTTTGCAGCCGGGCGAACGCTGCGCCTCTACCTCCAACCGCAATTTCGAAGGTCGTCAGGGCCGCGGTGGACGCACGCACCTTCTCAGCCCCGGCATGGCGGCGGCGGCGGCCATCACGGGCCACCTTACCGACGTGCGCAAGGTGTTGTGATGACACCCAAACAACCTGCGCAGTTAATCGAAGTTGATGTGGCAGCCTTACGTCAGGCTCGTGCCGACCGCGCCAGGGAACGCGATCCGCTGGAGATCGTCGATTTTTCCGGCAAGCTTGCCCAGTTAAAAGAATTCAGCATTTTATCGTCCTTTGCCCGGCGCAAAGAGCGGGAAAACTAAACCGGAGTGAGTGGGATGGAAAAATTCACCGTTCTAAAGGGCGTGGCCGCACCGTTGCCCATGGTCAATGTCGATACCGACATGATCATGCCCAAGCAGTTTCTGAAAACCATCAAGCGCACGGGCCTGGGCAAGGCCGTGATGTTTGACATGCGCTATGATGATTCTGGCGCGGAAAAGCCAGGCTTCGTGCTTAATCAAGCAGCCTATCGCAATTCTAAGATTTTGATCGCGGGGACAAATTTTGGCTGCGGCTCAAGCCGCGAGCACGCGCCCTGGGGTTTGCTCGACTTCGGTTTTCGCTGTGTCATCGCGCCCAGCTTTGCCGATATTTTCTATAACAATTGCTTCAAGAACGGCATTTTGTGCATCGCTTTGCCGCAGTCCGACGTTGACCGGCTCATGGCTCAAGCCCAAGCAGGTAACACCAAGGGCGGCGAATTCACTGTCGATTTGGCACAGAAAACAATCACCGGCCCCGATGGTAGCGTGACAAAATTCGATGTCGACGAGATGCGCCGTCACAACCTTCTTAATGGCCTCGACGATATCGAGCTGACGCTGCAACAACTCGACAAAATCAAAGCCTTTGAATCCAAACAAAAGAACGAACAGCCCTGGCTGTACTCATGACTGTTCGTAAGATTCTGACCCTCTCGGGAGATGGCATCGGCCCTGAGGTCATGACGGCCACCCGCCGCGTGATGGATTGGTTTCAGGCACAAGACCGCATCCGGTTTGAGATTAGCGAGGGGTTGATTGGCGGCTCATCCTACGATGTGCACAAAATCCCGCTGACCGACGATACCGTAGCCCGCGCCAAGGCAGCCGATGCGGTATTGTTTGCATGCATTGGCGGGCCCAAGTGGGATCAACTGCCCTACGATGTGCGCCCTGAAAAAGGGTTGCTGCGTTTACGCAAAGAGATGGGACTGTTTGCGAACCTGCGCCCCGCCATTGTCATGGATGCTTTAGCTGGCGCATCGTCACTCAAGACCGATCTTGTGCGTGGTCTCGATATCATGATCGTTCGCGAATTGATCGGCGGAATTTATTTCGGAGAGCCGCGCGGAGTCGAACAATTGCCCGATGGCACGCGGCGCGGCTACAACACCCAAGCCTATTCCACCGCAGAAATTTTGCGCATCGCCCATGTGGCATTTGAGTTGGCACGCAAGCGCGGCAAGCGGTTGTGCTCGGTCGACAAAGCCAATGTCATGGAAAGCGGCCTGGTGTGGCGCGAAGAAATTACCAAACTGCGCAACGCCCAATACCCAGATGTCGACCTCAGTCATATGTACATCGATAACTGCTCCATGCAGTTGGTGCGCGCGCCCAAGCAGTTCGATGTGATCGTCACGGATAATTTATTTGGCGATATTCTGTCGGACTTGGCCTCCATGCTCACGGGCTCGCTTGGCATGCTGCCGTCGGCCAGTTTGGGCGCGGTGGGGCCCGATGGCCGTCAACCCGCGATGTACGAACCCGTGCATGGCTCGGCGCCCGATATTGCCGGCAAGGGCATCGCCAATCCGCTGGCGATGATTTTGTCATTTGCCATGATGCTACGGTATTCGTTCAACCTCGGTACTGATGCCGATTTGTTGAAAAGAGCTGTACAAAACGTGCTGTCATCAGGCGTACGCACGAGCGATATCGCTGAGCCGGGCCAAACGGCTATTGGCACCACGGCCATGGCCGATGCGGTGGTCAAGGAACTGACCAAACTCGCGAAGTAGTCTTACGCGGCTCCTGCCGCATCAAGGTGCGCGCGCAGTTCTTCGGTCAAGAATAACCAGAACATACGAAAGTCGCTGTAGAGCGACCAAATTGGATATGTGAACGTGGCGGGCTTATTTTTTTCCACGAAAAAATGCGCCGACCATGCAAAGCCGTATCCCGCAATTGGTACGGCGATGAGGTAGGTCACGTCGGCTATAAGTCCGATCACCAGAAAGACGCAGACCAATCCGGTGCCAATATAGTGCAGTCCGCGCGTCAAGGGCCGCGCGTGCTCGCGCAGGTAATGGAGCCAAAAAGCGCTGTATTCGGCGATTCTCTCAGACATCTGTTTGTCTTGCGATTTAGGGTCCGGAAGCGTAGTTTGCCGCACCTTTTGCCGGGGTGGAATGCCCCCTCTCACCGACTATCAGACTAGGGTTTGAGCCATGCCGGATACCGCACGTCCTTCATCTCGCGATGGTTATGTTGTTGCCGTCATTGGCGCCACAGGCAACGTGGGCCGTGAAATGCTGCAAACCTTGGTGGATCGGCAATTCCCGGTCGCGAAAGTCTATGCCTTAGCCTCAGAACGCTCGGTCGGTTCGAAAGTGTCGTTCGGCGATGACGAAACTTTACTGGTGCAAAACCTTGAAACCTTCGACTTCAAGGGCGTCGATATCGCTTTGTCCTCGCCCGGTGCGAAAGTCTCGTCGCTGCATTCACCGCGCGCGGCCAAGGCCGGTTGCGTGGTCATCGACAACACTTCGCATTTCCGCATGGACCCTGATGTGCCCCTGGTGGTGCCAGAGGTAAATCCGCAAGATATTGCTCGCTACAAGAAGAAGGGCATCATCGCCAATCCCAACTGCTCGACCATTCAGATGGTCGTGGCTTTGAAGCCTCTGCACGACGCTTACAAGATCAAGCGCGTGGTCGTGTCGACCTATCAGTCCACCTCGGGCAAGGGCAAGGCAGCCATGGACGAGCTGTTCAATCAAACCAAGGGCATTTACGCCAACCAAGCCCCCCGCGATACGCAGTCCATGTTCACCAAGCAGATTGCCTTCAACGTCATCCCGCATATCGATATTTTCATGGATGATGGCGCTACCAAGGAAGAATGGAAGATGGCGGTCGAGACCAAGAAAATTCTCGACCCCAACATTCAAGTCCATGCCAACTGTGCGCGTGTGGGCACCTTCGTTGGTCATGCTGAGTATGTGAACATCGAGACCGAACGGCCGATCCCCGAGCGGGAAGCCCGGCAAATTCTGTCGCGCGCACCGGGGGTATCGGTGGTTGATCATCGCACCGACGAGGGTTATGTGACCCCCGTAGAAGTAATCGGCGAGGATAGCGTTTACGTCTCGCGTATCCGCAAAGACACGACTGTGCCCAATGGTTTGTCGATGTGGATTGTAGCCGATAACTTGCGCAAGGGCGCTGCACTCAATGCCGTTCAAATCGCCGAAGTGCTGGCGCGCGATTACCTCAGCGTAAACGCCTGATTTATCCCAATGCGCGCGTCACAAAGCCAGTCACGGAATCGATAAGTTTCGATTTATGATCGCTCCACCAATCCATACAGACTATGCGAACATGCTCGATCTTGCCGGATTGTTGCATCTGGTTGACCAATCCCACGGCTTGGGCCCATGACTCCACGGTGGGCATGGGGTGTGCGCCCAAGAGCGTCGTGAAATAGTCAAAACTCGGCCGCTTCTCGACAATGGGAATACAGCCTGCCTCAAGCGCCTCGTAGACCCGGAAGGTCTCAAGGTTCGACCAGCCGCCTGGCGCTGGCACGAAGACCGTTTCATCCAGCAATGCCCGGTAAGTGTCTGTCGGCAACGCATCGGCGCTGCCAAACCCGGACGAGAGATGAGTATGCCCACCCGCGAGCTTACCCATCTCGCCCAACATTTCGGCGCGGCTGAGTTTTTTATTGTCGCCAGCGAAACTCCACACATATTTCCGCGCCGTCGCAGGTTTGAGCGCGCCTGTTTTTGTAAAGCCCGCTTTGTAGCCCAGTGGCAGGAAAAAATATTGCTGAATTGCGCCAGGCGTTCTGTGTGGTAGTTGCGAATAACGGCATCGCAATATCGATACACGCCGTAGTCATCCTTGAAGGCTTCATCGCTCAGATGAATCAAAACAATGCGATGGCCCTTTTCAAAGGCTGCGCGGTAATAAGTTACCTTTTCGGGCACCAGCCGGTTATCGACCACAATCATCGGGTCGGTCATGGCCGACCACGTTTTATCGATCAGCTCATTTCCAAGGCTGCCGCCAAGCAGCATGCGCAACCATTCGGCCTCCCACGCGCGGGCCGGGTCCATTTGCCATATCAACGTTGGTTTGTTGCGGGAGCGAGCGGCGAGTTTACGCTCCACCATCCGGAACATATATGAGACATCGCGGTTGCTGGGATCTTTCTCCAGCAACGCCAGCAACAATATACCAGCGTCGTTATAAAGCCCCGATTCGAAGCGCCGGATGGCGTTTTTTAACTCTTCCGATGGTGCCTGATCGAGCAGGGAGTATTTCATATTAGTCATGTTATATCGAAGCTAGCACTACTTACCAAGCCGGCGCTGGCCAAGCTGATGCTGGACCGCGCTGGGGTATCTCAGATATCAAGGCCCGTCGTTTAGCCCATTGGAACTTGCGTCATGCCGTTTGTCTCGCGCCCGCGCCGCAGCATGCTCTATATGCCCGCCTCCAACGCGCGGGTGTTGGAAAAGGCCAAGACGATTCCGACCGATGGGCTGATCTTCGATCTCGAAGATGCCGTGGCCCCCGATGCCAAACCTGCGGCCCGCACAGCGGCCGTGGCTGCGGCCAAGTCCAAGGCTTATGGCCGCCGCGAGGTCATGATCCGCGCTAACGCGCTTGATACGCCATGGTGCCGCGATGATCTGGCCGCCATCGCCACCTCGGGCGCCGATGGCGTGGTGCTGCCCAAGGTCAACGATGCCGATGATGTGCGTATCGCCGCCGATGTGTTGACGACCGCAGGCGCGCCCGATGGCTTGGCGATCTGGGCGATGATGGAAACGCCGCGCAGCATCATGAATGCGCGCGAGATCGCGCAAGCCTCACCCCGCTTGGCGGGGCTGTGCGTCGGCACGGCCGATTTAGCCAAGGATCTTCATTGTGCGCATCCATCAGATCGCGCCCCGATGTTGATGGCCTTGCAAACCTGCATTATAGCCGCGCGGGCTTTTGGACTGTTTGTGCTCGATGGCGTGCATGTGGATTTAGAGGACGAAGCTGGGTATGAGGCCGCGTGCCGCCAAGGCCGCGCGCTTGGCTTTGATGGCAAAACACTGATTCATCCCAAGCAAGTCGCTGTGGCTAACGCGGTTTTTGCTCCGGGCGCAGATGAGATCGATCGCGCCACGCGTATTGTTGCAGCCCACAAAGAGGCGGCTGCCAAGGGGCTGGCTGTGACAACCCTTGATGGGCGGTTGGTGGAAGTGCTCCATGTCGCCGAAGCCGAACGGTTATTGGCTTATGCGCGTGAAATCGCAGCCCTTGAAGCCGCCACCAAAGCATCCTGATCACAATGGCGCTGACGCTTTCCGTTCTCGATCAATCGCCGATCCGCTCTGGGGGCACGGCCTTTGACGCCATCGAGGAAACCGTCAAGCTTGCGCAAGCCACCGAGAAGTTAGGTTTTCACCGCTACTGGCTGGCCGAACATCATGGCACCGAGGGCTTGGCGGGTTGTGCGCCAGAAGTCTTGATCGCACGTGTTGCTGCGGCCACCAAAACTATGCGCATCGGCTCCGGCGGTGTGATGCTCAGCCATTATAGTCCGTTGAAGGTGGCCGAGAATTTCGCGCTACTGCAAACCATGTACCCCAATCGCATCGATCTGGGGCTCGGCCGCGCGCCAGGGGGCGATCAGCTCACCACCGTGGCCATGCAATACGGCTCCGAGATTGGGGTTGAGTACTACCCCACAAAAATCATCGACCTCAAAGCGTTTCTCACGGGCTCTACGCCCGCCAACAAGGCGCTTGCGCGTGTGAAGGTCACGCCGCGGCCTGCCGTTCCACCCGAAATGTGGTTGCTGGGCTCTTCCGACGAAAGTGCCAAGTTAGCCGCCATGTTCGGTTTGCCGTATTCCTTCGCCCATTTCATCAATCCTGTCGGTGCGCAAAAAAATCTGGCGTTTTACGCCGAGAGCTTTCAGCCCTCGGACATATTGCAGCAACCCAAGGCCAATCTGTGCGTTGGCGCCATTTGTGCGGCCACTCAAGCCGAGGCGGATCGGTTGGCCTTATCGCGCGGGCTCTGGCGCGTGATGTTAGATAAGGGCGCTTTGGGCCCTTACCCGACACCGGAAGAAGCCGCAGCCTATCCCTATACTGAGCAAGAACGCCGCACCGCTGAGAAATCAAAACGCACCGCCATCATCGGCGATCCGCCAACCGTCAAGGCGGGGCTAGAACGCATGGCCAAAGAGCACGGCGTGGAAGAAATGATGGTCGTGACCATCTGCCACGACTTCGCAGCGCGGCTGCGGTCATACGAACTGATTGCGCAGGCGTTTAACTTGCCGCAGCGTATTGCGGCCTAAACAGGAGCCTCTCATGCCCGTCAGTCAAATGGTGCGCGCAGCCCTCATGGTCTCGGACCTTGAAAAAAGCCGCGAGTTCTACACAAACGTCCTCGGCCTTACCGAGGTCTACTCGGAAGGCGTGGCCAAGGGTGGCAATATGCATGCCCTAATTGGCATGCCCGACAGCATCACCACGCGGGTGTGTATTCTCAAGGTGCCGGGCAAGCCGGCCTACGGCATGGTCGGCCTCTTCGAGGTCAAGGACCCCGCCCCGCCAAAGATTCAGCGCCAGAACGCCAGCTCCAACGTCGGTGAGTTCTGCATCGTCTTCTATTGCGACAATCTCGACCCGGTGCATGAACAAGCCAAAAAACGCGGGCTGACGATTGTCTCGCCGCCGGTGCCCTTGCATGTGAGGGGCCATGTGAAGCAACGCGAGATGACCATTCGCGGACTCGACGGCGAGAAAATAAACCTCATCGAATGGGATATCGCCAAGGCTGACGCGGGCGACCGGCCTGAAAAATGGCCAGGCGTGCCGGAGAAATAACAACAAGACCATCTTAGCTTAAATTGTCACTCCCCGACTTGATCGGAGAGTCCAGGGCAAAATATTCTGGCTGTGCGTTTGGATCTGGATGGCCCGGTCAAGCCGGGCCATGACGAGATGACTTACGGCAACTTCGGCGGGTCGGGTTCGTCCTTGGCGTCGATCTCCAATGCTTCGGACTGTTCGCGCAGCGTGAAGAACACCCGGTCGATGAACTTGGCCTTTTCCTCCTCCATCACCGCGCGCTGTTCGGGAGTGAAAGCATAGCCTTCCACTTCGTCGCCCAAGATAACGCCTTTCTTGGCGGCGGCAGCTTCTACTGTGGCCAGGCGTTCCTTCACCACCCACAATTCTTGGGCCAGCGTCATGCAGATCGATACCAACTCATCGACGCCCTGGGCATCGAAAAACTTGATCTGTTTGCCTTTCACGCCGTAACGCAGTTTGGTCTGCGTCTTTTTGACTTTTGCTGCGAACATTCTGGCCGTGCCTTACTGTTTCCAAGCCCCGAAGGTGTACCAGCGCACGCCATCGGCAAAGCGGCCGACATTGCTGTCGCCTTCGGTCTTGGTATGGCTGACGGCCTCGGTCACCGCTTTCTCGCCATAAAAACTCATGCTGGGCACGACATATTGGAAGAACTTGGAGGTTTTGAATCCTGCGACCTTGCATTCCTCTTCCGGATCCATGTCGCGGAAGGGCTTATAGTAAGGCTCCTTGTTATAGAAACTGTCCCAGTCCAAATAGAACCCGTCATAGGCCGTGAGCATTTTGTTGGGCGGTAGTTCGTAATGAAGCATGACGCCGCCAGGCTTAAGCAACCGGCGCGCCTCTTTGAAAATATTGCGGATGCCGCGCTTGGGCACTTCATGCAAGAACATGCACGAATAAATCACGTCGAATGATTCATCGGCAAAGCCGGTATTCTCGGCGTCTTTCTGTTCGAAATGCGCCGTCACGCCGTAACTTTGCGCGCGGGCGTGAGCATAGCGTACCAAGGGCGCGCCCACATCAATGCCAAACACCTCGGCCTCGGGATAACGCTCTTTCCACGGCAGCGATGAGTGACCGATCGAGCAGCCCAAGTCGAGAATGCGCCTGGGTTTGAAGTCAGGGTAGCGCTTGGCGAAAAAAGTAGACACGGACTGCGTGATGTCATCCATGCGCGGGCCCAACAGGCCCATGGCGAACACCGACAAGCCGTTGTCATAGATGGCGCCCTGCGACACGTCTCCGGCTACGCGTTCTTCGTGATAGCCCCCTGGCATCAGGTGAACGTCAAGCTCCGAGACGTTGCGCGGAATTTGCAGCTTGGGGTCGGTGCGCACGGTGCCTTTAGCTTTCTCATCGGATTGGTTAAGCACCTTGGCGCGCATGGCCAATTCGTCGACCTCGCGCTCCACCCCGGGTATGACGCTGCGCCATACCATTTCCTGCGTATTGCAGCGCAAAGCAGAATAAAACTTAAAAACGGTCTCGTCCTTCAGCGCCTTGTGAATTTCCGGCGCAGTCTTGGGCGCGCGCTTATTTTTATTTTTGAACGCGGGCTCAACTTTTTTGGCATAAACGGTGCGCAAGTTTCCGGCGAGGTGATTGAGAATATAGCTGCGCATGCCCGACACAAAGTGCTGCCGCGCCGTTTCGTCGCGCGTGTAGCTCACCTTTAGGTCGTGATCGACATTCTCGGTCATGGGGGCCTCCAAACTTAGGATCGCGAATCGCTATGACCCGATTATCCCGTTTTAGGCGGCGTCTTGTCCACGCTCATTGGGATGTTTGTTCAAGTTTGACCAGCTCATAAAGCCGGTCCGCGGGGGTCCATAGGAACTTCACCAAAATGGCATCGGGCCCCGTAACGTAAACGTCGACTGCGTTTTCAATCTTGAAATGGTCTGTGGCGAAAGCCCCGCCTTTGGTGGTGACTTGCTCAGCGCCGATGAACTTTATTTTCTGTTGGTACAGTCGGCCCAGCAACGCCTGGGGCCCCGCTGCCCCGGCATCCATGTCATATACAGTAATGGTCTGCTCGCCTTCCTTGGCCTTGTCATAATACGACATGTGCCAGGCATCGGTGCTGAGGGGGTGGGGGATGAACGAGAAATTCTCGGGCACTGTTAGGTTATGAGTGAGTTGGCCATTGGGTGTGTTGGCCACGGCGGTGAGTTGATCGCCATGCACGCTAAACAGCCCCGAGCCGCGCCATTTGCCGCCCACCCAATATAATAGGTAAGCCTCGATGGGCCGGAATTTGGCATCCACGCGATACGTCACATGACGCTGCACGCCAGGACTGCCGTAACGGTTGATGGCCTGCATGGTGCGCGAACCATCGGGGTGCACGGTCAGGTTCCAATTCTCGTCGCCAAGTACCGCGCCTGAACTAAGCACGCTGTATACAATCGTGCCTTTGGCCGCGCGCACGACATTGGCATTGGCGCCGCCGATGACGGGATTGGGTTCAGTTTGGGCCGTGGCGGTATTTGCCAAGAGCACAAATAATGCAACGAGGCTGAGAAAGCGCATCGTTAAGGCCCTTTCGTGTAGTCGATCAACAAATGTTCGCGGTCGATGGCGGCATAGACAAATTTCACCACAATGGCGTCTTGGCTCGTCACGTAGATATCCACCGTATCTTCGATGCGGAAATGATCGCTCGCAAATGTGCCTGCGGGCACCGTCACTTGCTCCGGGCCGTTGTAGGTCAAGCGATAATTCATCGCCTTACCCAGCAATGATGTCACGCCTTGGGCAGTGGCATCGAAACCGTATGAGGCGATGGCTTGGGGACCGGGTTTAGTCTTATCAACCATCAGGGCCCGCCACGAATCGACGGCCAGCACGTGGGGAACAATGGTAATGTGCTCGGGGGCTTTAAGGTTTTGCGAGAGCGGCCCCTCCGGTGTATTGGCGCTGACATTAAGTTCGCCGTTGCCGCGTGTCACCAAGGCCGTGCCGCGCCACTGCCCATCAATCCAATACAACGCGTAAGTATCGAGAGGACGTAATTGTGCGTCGATACGATGGATCACATGGCGCTGAATATCGCGCGGCGAATATTGCACCGTTGCCGCCATGGTACGTGAACCATCGGGGTGCACCGATAGTCGCCAAGTCTCATAGCCGTTCACGGCGCCCGTGCTTTTAACCCGGTAGGCAATGGTTCCCGTAGCCCAGCGCGTGACGTTTGCATTTGGCGTCGGCGTTGGCTCGGCCTGGGCAAACGATGCCAACAGGCCAAAGCCAAGCGCGAGGGAATGAGCAGCGCGCCTCATTTTTTAGCGTTGTTGCCGGCTTTAAATTCCGTCAGCAGATACTCAAACCCACGTGCGCCGTTCAAAACTCGCACCATCAAGCGGTCCTGTTCCATGACCCAGGCTTCGCTGCCGCCTTCACCCAGTTTGTATTTGATCACATCGAATGTACCGGCTGGCACTGTGATCTTTTCTTTGCCTAAGCGTTCAAACTCAAACGGTATCGATGTTCCCAACGGCGGTTTGGAATTATCGGCGGTGGCCTCGATCGAATAGAGGGTACCCTTTTGCATACCCTTGGCGTTTTTGTCCTCATACCAGGAATGCCAGCCGTCTGCCGCTACAGGGTGCGTACCGATAGATACATTCTCAGGCACCGAGATTGACTGCGTGATCAAGCCTTGTGGGCCGTTGGTAATGGCGGTCAGTTTATCGCCCATGATGTTGATCAGGTTCGAACCCTTATAGCCATTCGGCGACCAATAGCTCAGGTAGGCTTGTATTGGGCGGTAGTTCTCGGCCACGCGCACCACCACGGTGAATTGATTATTCCGTGCGTACAAGTCGTGCCACATGATGATGGTGCGTGAGCCATCGGGGTGCGTGTTGAGATGAAACCGCTCCCAGGCGCGCTCGCGTTTGCCGTCAGCAGTACGATAAATGTATTTACCCTCGGCCCAACGCACGATGTTGCTGTTAGGCCCGGTATTTTCAGGCGTTGGGCTTGCTTGAACTTGTGCGCTCGCGGTGCTTGCCGCACCCCAAAAAAACAGCGCGGCCCCGATTGATAAAATTGTTCTCATCATCATCTCCTTCCTCAGGGTCCTGTTTTATAATCGACTAAAAGGTACTCGCGATCAGCTTGGGGCCATAGGTATTTCACCAGTACCCGGTCTGGCCCCGTGACCCATACATCAAAATCATTAGCGCGGTAATGTTCGGTTGGGAACGTTCCGGCCGGAACGCTGATTTTCTCTTCGCCCAGCAGTTCCCATGTCTGTTCGAACACCGACGCTAACACCGGCTGGCCGGGCGTGGAGATCGCATCAATGTTAAGCATTCCGATGTGTTGGGCTCCGCCGACTTTTTTATCATAAGTTCCTCCGTGCCATCCATCGGGCGCCAGGGGGTGCGTCAGCAACGAAAATCGATCTGGCGCAAACACTTGCTGTGTAAAATGCCCTGACGGACCATCAATGACGGCGGTCATTTGGTTCCCGGTCACCCTGAACGTTCCTGCGCCTTTGAGCCCGCCATCATTCCAATAGGCCGTATATGCTTCGATGGGCCGAAAGCTAGCACTCACCCGCATCACAACGTTCATGATGACATTGCGTGCGAAGATGTCGTTGTAGGTGATTAACGTGCGGGTCGCGTCAGGGTGAACCAGGATGGTCCAACGCTCGCTGCCGCGTTTCGTTTTATCCTTCGCGGTTTGATACAAAATCTCGCCGCTCGACCAGCGCGTAATGTTTTTATTGGCCCCCGTGTTTTCTGACTCAGGTGCAGGCTGTGCGTTCGCCCAGCCGCAAACACTTAAAAAAGCCAAACAGGCGATGACGAAAAGATTCACTTCTTCACCTCGTTCGTTCCAGTTTCCAGGTGCATGAGAACATACTCCCGGTCGCTCTTGGGGGAAGAGGATTTCACCAACATCGCGTCAGGGCCGCTGATCCATGCCGCTGAAGTGCCGCTGATGTACTTTATCGCTTTGAATGTTCCCGCAGGCACGCTGATTTGCTCCTCGCCTGCGGCGGCCTGCTCGGTTTCGATCTGCCGCGCGGTCAACGGCTGGCCCAAATCGCGGCCCGCCTCAAGCGAGTAATACCGGCTGATTTGCGAGCCCCCCTTAGTGTGGTCGTAATACCAATAGTGCCACCAATCGCTGGCGATGGGATGCAGACTGATTGAGTACTCGGCTGGTGTAGCTACTTCTTGAGTGATTGAGCCTTGCGAGCCCATCGAGTTCAAGATCATTCTGCCCTTGGCGAACACAACCGAGCCCGATCCCTTGAACTTGCCTTGTGTCCAAAACTCGACAAAGGCTTCCACGGGCCGCAATTTGTCATCGACCCGCATGAACCCAGTAAATTGGGTATTGGTGGCAAAGACATCGTGCCACATGATCATCTGGCGCGAACCGTCGCGGTACACAAACAACTGCCAATTTTCAGTTCCGCGTAGCCGTTGATCGGAAATCGTGCGGTAGTCATAGGTTCCGCGCGCCCAGCGGACGATATTGGTGTTGGGCCCAGCATTTTCCGGCTGTGTTTGCGGCATTTGTGCCTTTGAAACGCTCAGGCAAGCCCAAATCAGGGAAATGCATAGTGTTACTAATGCTGCTGTCAGCCGAGTCGCCAAGAAACCCTCCCCAGGGCCGTGTCGAGGCTCAAGACCCCAATCAAACAGTTGCCCAATCAAACAGTTGATCGTGTTCCTTGTCCAAAAGAAAATCTATGATGAAGCGATTGAATATAAGTGGGCGAACATGGCGAGCCGATATGTGATTTGCGCACGCGATTGGAAAAAAACAGGCGAACCTGGCACTGAACCAGGCGCGACAACGTATCTCGAAATTCCGGGTAAGGGCGACATTCATAAGAAGTATGCCCTCAGCCGAAAGGATTGGTTGGCCAAACTGTCCGCTGCCGCCGAAACCGGAAAGGATGAACAAGGTTATGCCGTTGGCAACGTTCTCATTTTTATCCATGGCTACAACAACAACCCACCGGAAGTCTTGAAGCGGCATGACTTGCTGCAAAACGGGCTATGGAAATACGGATACGAAGGCGAGGTGGTTAGCTTCGACTGGCCCTCGGGCGATTGGATGCTGAATTATCTTGAGGATCGCGTGGATGCCAAAACAACCGCCATGCAATTGGTGTCTGACGGAATCTTGCCGCTCGCCCACAGCCAGAAATACCAAGACGAGACCAAGTGCGATATCTCGGTTCATCTGCTCGGTCATTCGACCGGGGCCTATGTCATTCGCGAGGCGTTTGACGATGCTGATGATCGCAGTATCTCTTCGATTAATTGGACGGTGAATCAGCTGGCATTGATTGGCGCCGATGTCTCGGCGCGCAGCATGCAGGCTGGAAACCCGGAATCAGAATCGCTGTATCGCCATGCCCACCGCATTACCAATTACTCCAGCCCCTACGACAACGCCCTTCAAGTGTCGAACATCAAGCGGGCGGGGGTTGCCCCGCGTGCTGGGCGGGTGGGTTTACCCGACGATGCGCCAGCCTCGGCCGTGAATATCGATTGCGGGCTTCACTGGAAGAAGAACTGGGATGGGAAAACGAACAAACAAACCGGCGTGCCTGGAAATCTGTCCCATTCCTGGCACTTTGGTGACGCCACGTTCATGCAAGACCTCGCCCTAACCCTGATTGGTCACATCGACCGCCATAGCTTTCCCACGCGCATCGCGGGCGAGCGTGGTTTGGTCCTGTCCGCGAGTAAGGCTTAAGGGGCTGTTTTATAACGATCAGGCCCGCCTTGTCCGTTTGACTTCCCGGCGCGCCCGGAGTTACATCTATTCTCTCGGCCGGGGTGGCCGAAGACATTGGAATTCCTTGCAAACATCGGGGTTTGGCCGACATGTCCACCGCCTCTAAACCCACTGCCACGCGGGCAATTGGCGCGCTGCCGGGTCACCGGCCGATGTCGCCGCATGTGGAAATTTACAGAATGCCATTGGCCGCAATGCTGTCCATTGCCGGACATCGTGTTACGGGCGTTGGTCTGGTGTTTGGCCTGTTGTTGCTCACATGGTGGCTGACCGCTGCGGCGTTTGGTGAACCGGCCTATGCCACAGCGATGGCCTTCATTGGTTCGTGGTTCGGCACACTTATTTTGTTTGGCTTTTCGTTGGCGTTTTATTTTCATCTCTGTACGGGCGTGCGCCACTTATTTTGGGATGCAGGCAAGGGTTTTGAGATTTCCGATACTAACCGCACCAATCAAATCGTCATCATGGTGGCGCTTGCGCTCACCGTGATCACCTGGCTCGTGGCGTGAGGAGCAACCCATGACTCTCAAACGCGCATCGCTACGCTCGCCCCTCGGTCAAGCTCGCGGGCTCGGCTCTGCCAAAGAGGGCGTACATCATTGGTGGGCACAGCGCGTCACAGCCGTGGCCTTGGTGCCACTGTCGATCTGGCTGGTGGCGACGTTAGTGCGGCTATCGAACACCGGCTATGCTGGTTTCGTCAGCTGGTTCTCCAACCCGATTCACGTCACGGTGATGATTTTGTTGCTGGGTGTGTCATTTCATCACGCGCAACTGGGTGTGCAGGTGGTAGTTGAAGATTACATTCCTGGCCACGGCCCGCGCATCGTCGTCAACATGCTGGTGAATTTTGTGTGCTACGCGCTCGCCGCCCTCAGCATTGTGTCCATCTTGATTGTTGCGTTCAAAGGTTGATCTGTCATGGCGTCTTCACCGTCCGGTTATACAATTGTCGATCATGACTACGACGTCGTGGTGGTTGGCGCTGGCGGGGCTGGTTTGCGCGCCACGTTTGGCATGGTCCAAAGCGGCCTGAAAACCGCCTGCATCACCAAAGTATTCCCAACCCGCAGCCATACGGTTGCCGCCCAAGGCGGCGTGGGGGCTGCGCTCGGCAACATGGCCGAGGACAATTGGGTTTGGCACATGTACGACACCGTCAAGGGCTCCGACTGGCTCGGTGACCAAGACGCCATCGAATATATGTGCCGCGAAGCCATTCCAGCCGTATATGAGCTGGAACATCATGGTGTGCCGTTCTCGCGTACACCTGACGGTAAAATTTACCAGCGCCCTTTCGGCGGACATATGCGCAACTTCGGCGAAGCTCCGGTGCAGCGCGCGTGCGCGGCCGCCGACCGCACGGGGCACGCGATTCTGCATACGCTCTATCAGCAAAGTCTCAAGCATAACGCCGAGTTCTTCGTCGAATATTTCGCCATCGATCTGATGATGGACTCCGAAGGCTGTCGCGGTGTCGTGGCGCTCGATATGGCCACGGGTACGATTCACCGCTTCCGCGCCCATATGACGGTGCTGGCCACGGGCGGTTATGGCCGTGCGTACTTCTCGTGCACTTCGGCACACACCTGCACCGGCGATGGCAACGGCATGGTGGCGCGCGCTGGGTTGCCGCTGCAGGACATGGAATTCGTGCAGTTCCATCCCACGGGGGTCTATGGCGCGGGCGTGCTGATCACTGAGGGTGCGCGCGGCGAGGGCGGTTACCTCACCAATTCCGAGGGCGATCGCTTCATGGAGCGCTATGCTCCCACCGCCAAGGACTTAGCCTCACGCGATGTGGTCTCGCGCTCCATGACCATGGAAATCCGCGAGGGGCGTGGCGTCGGCCCCGAGAAAGATCACATTCTCTTGCACTTGGAACACCTGGGTGCCGACGTGCTGTGGCAACGGCTGCCCGGCATCACCGAGACGGCGAAAATTTTTGCCGGCATCGATGCCACTAAGAACGCGATCCCGGTGCTTCCCACCGTCCACTACAACATGGGCGGCGTGCCCACCAACTACATGGCCGAAGTGATCAAGCCGCTGCCGGGCAAGCCCGACAATGTGCTTCCTGGACTCATGGCGGTGGGCGAAGCGGCCTGCGTGTCGGTGCACGGCGCCAATCGTTTGGGCACCAACTCCCTACTCGATCTGGTGGTGTTCGGCCGCGCGGCCGCCTTGCGCGCCAAGGACATTGTCAAAGCGGGCGCGACACACAAGCCACTACCCAAAGATGCCTCGGACTTGGCGCTCAGTCGTCTCGACCGCATCCGCAACGCCAAGGGCTCGCTGACTACGGCTGCGATCCGCAAGAGCATGCAGCGCACCATGCAAAACGATGCAGCCGTGTTCCGCACCTCCAAGACCCTCAAAGAGGGCTTGGACATGATGGGCCAGATCGCGGGCACGATGAAAGATTTGCGCTTGTCGGACCGCAGCCTGATTTTCAACACCGACCTGATCGAAGCGCTGGAACTCGATAACCTCATCCCCTGCGCCTTGGCCACCATCGGCGGGGCCGACGCCCGTCACGAAAGCCGCGGCGCCCATGCGCACGAGGATTACCCCAATCGCGATGATGCCAACTGGATGAAGCACACTTTGGCGTGGATCGATGATGCCTACAAAGTGAAGCTCGATTACCGCCCGGTGCATACCTACACGCTGACCAACGAAGTGCAGTACATCCCCCCCAAAGCGCGCGTTTATTAAGAGTATCCCGAGGTTTCCATGGTCCAATTCACGGTTCCCAAAGACTCGCAAGTTAAACCGGGCAAGACGCACGCCGCTCCTGCCGGCGCGAAGAACACGCGCACCTTCAAGGTGTACCGCTACGACCCCGACGAGGGCGGGAACCCGCGTCTCGACAGCTACGATATCGACATTGATACCTGCGGGCCCATGGTGCTCGATGCCCTGTTGAAAATTAAGGACGAAGTCGACCAAACCCTCACCCTGCGCCGCTCGTGCCGCGAAGGCATTTGCGGTTCGTGCTCCATGAACATCGACGGGCGCAACACCCTGGCGTGCCTCAAGCCCATCGAGGAATGCAAAGGCGATGTGAAGGTTTATCCGTTGCCGCACATGCCCGTGATCAAGGATTTGGTGCCTGACCTCACCCATGTTTACGCGCAGTACACCTCGATCGAGCCGTGGTTGAAATCCGACACGCCCCCCCCGCCCAATGCCGAGCGCAAACAATCGCCGGAAGAGCGCGCCAAGCTCGATGGGTTGTGGGAATGCATTTTGTGCTTCTGCTGTTCCACCTCATGCCCCAGTTATTGGTGGAACGGTGATCGCTATTTGGGCCCGGCGATTTTACTGCAAGCCTCGCGCTGGATTAATGATTCACGTGACGAAGCCACGGGCGAACGATTGGACAACCTGGAAGATCCCTTCCGGCTGTACCGTTGCCACACCATCATGAACTGCACGCAGACGTGCCCGAAGGGGCTGAACCCCGCCAAGGCCATCGCCGATATCAAGACCAAGATGGTCGAACGCCAGGGCTGATTTTTCAGCGCACACTGAATCAAAAGGGCTGCAGTACTGCGGCCCTTTTCTATTTCACCGGTTTTTCTTCCGCGAGAATTACCGCTGTGAATTCCGCGGCACCCGCGCGTAGCGGCTTGTACTTGGTGTTGTAGTCAGCCGAGACGTAAAATGCATCGAATGCTTCCTTGCACGGCCAACGCGTCACCTTGGCGCTGAAGCTCTTGGGCCAGTCGCCTTCCAGCACTTCGGCGGGCTCGCCCTGCAACACGTCCGAGGCCCCATAGGAATACATGATGCCCGAATCATTCAAGGCTTTGCGGTAAGCCCCGAGCTTGGCTTGGTCCGTGGCGTCGGCCGTCACCAACAAATAAACCGGCACATTGCACGCCAAGTTCTTGGCCGCGGGCCCGCCCTCGGCAGTCCAAGCTCCCGTTTGCACGGGGTGCTTGGGCGGCGGGCCGAACATGGCCACGCGATACTCGGCCGCATCCTTGCGCAGGGGTTTTACGTGGTTGGAGTATTTGTCCGAATGCCAGAACGCCTGCCCGGTTTCACGGCAGGGCCATGTGGAAATTACAACGCTTTTCCAAGCAGGCCATGACCCTTCGATGACCGCCTGGGGCCGGCTTCGCACCGCATAAAAAGCGCCGTAAGTAGCAATCAACGCACCCACCTCAATCCCATATTGTTGCAGGCCTTTAGTTTGTTGTTCGCTCAACTTGCTGCGATCGGCCGTGCCGCCCATGACCAGCATATGCCCGGGTGCCGCACAGCTCTCAGGTGTCGACGGTTGTCCCAGTGCGGCAAAAGCCGCAAGGGTTAGCCCCACAACCAGTTCTGCAAGGCGAGGCATGACATCCCTCCTGTTAGCGTCCCACGCATTTGAAATAAGCCCGGGTTGGCGCCAGCAGCGTGCAGCGCAAAATATCCTGGCCGTCGAATTGCGCGCTGCGATTCGTTTTGGCGCATTCGGCCTGGGCCAAGGCCATAACGGCCTTGGGCGTCGTACCTTGGCTTGAATAACACACCGCAACGCGGTCCGGAGTCGAGGCGCCCACCGGGGCGGTTTGGCCAGCCTCGCGCCGCCCGTCAATAAAGGGTGCCGAGGCGCAACCTGACATTGCCAACACGAGCATGAGGAGAGCGGCTGGGCTTAGGGGCAGCCTTGGATTGCGACCGAAGGTGGTTTGGTATCCCTGAGAATGCTCCACGGCCATGAAATTCCTTGCAAATCTGAGGCGTTTGAGGCGTTGTCAGCCTTATCTCACCTGTTTATCTTTCAGCCCGGACGTACCGTTGTCGAGGGGATAGTTACATGCCAGTGACCGCCGAAGACCTTCTTAAAGAAGGCAAGAAATTTCGTCTTGTGACCCGTAGCGATTTCGATGGGCTGGTTTGCGCCGCCGTTTTGAAAGAGCTGAAACTGATCGACGAAATCAAGTTCGTTCACCCTAAGGATATGCAAGACGGTGTGATCGAGGTTTCCAGCCGCGATATCACCACCAACCTGCCCTATGTGGACGGCGTGCGTGTGGCCTTCGACCACCACTTGTCCGAGACGGTGCGTGTGGGTTCGAAGGGCAATCACATTATCGACCCCAAGGCGCCCTCGGCCGCGCGCGTGGTGTACGACTCTTTCGGCGGCAAGAAGAAGCTGCCGCGCATCGGCGATGACCTGATGATCGCCGTCGACAAGGGCGATGCGGCGCAGTTCAACAAGAACGAAGTGCTCAACCCCCAAGGCTGGGATTTGATGAACTTCATCATGGATGCGCGCACCGGCTTGGGCCGCTTCCGCGAGTTCTCCATTTCGAACTATCAACTGATGATGGAATTGATCGACAAATGCGTTGAGATTCCCATCGATGAAATTCTCATGCTGCCCGACGTGGTCGAGCGCGTGGATTTGTATGTCGAGCACGAAGCCAAGGCTAAGGAACAAATCAAGCGTTGCACCAAGGTGCACAAGAACCTGGTGATCTTTGATCTGCGCGACGAAGACACCATTTGGGCCTGCAACCGCTTCCTGATTTACGCGCTGTACCCCGACACCAACATCTCGATCCATGTGATGTGGGGCTTGAAGAAGCAAAACACCGTGTTTGCCATCGGCAAATCGATCTTCGATCGCTCATCGAAAACCAATGTCGGCGAGTTGTGCTTGAAGTATGGCGGCGGCGGCCACATGGCGGCGGGCACCTGCCAAGTTCCCAACGACCAGGCCGAAAAAACGCTGGGCGATTTGATCACCAAGATCAACACCGACGGCTAAGCGGTTTTTCATTCTGCATTTTTGCCGTATCGCCTGACCATGTCGGGCGATACGCATTTTAGGCCCCAGCATTCGCCGTGACCGAAGGCCCAATCTTCCGCTATCGCGAGTTCATGACGTCGGGTGAACTCAAACCCGACTCGGCGCAAAAACTTGCTGCTGAACGGCTGCAAAGCTTGCATCACGCGCTGATCAGCTACACGCCCAAAAGCGGCAAGAAGGGCTGGATGCAGCGCTTTGGCCTGAGCGCCGAAATCGATAAGCCCCCGCCACAGGGCATTTATCTTTATGGCGGTGTGGGGCGCGGCAAGTCGATGCTGATGGATTTGCTCTATCAGACCGTGCCCATTAAAACCAAGGACCGCGTACATTTTCATGCGTTCATGCGCGATATCCATGCCGAAATTCACCGCTTGCGCCAATTACCCGGTGATGATGTGGGCGATCCCATTCCTGGTATGGCGGACGGCATCGCCGACAACACCACGCTGCTTTGCCTCGATGAACTTGAAGTGCGTGACATTGCCGATGCGATGATCGTCAGCCGCCTGTTTCAAAGATTATTTGAACGCGGCGTTGTGGTCGTCGCCACCTCGAACCGCCACCCAAACGATCTATACAAAGACGGCTTGCAACGTGAAAAATTTCTGCCGTTTATCGAGCTGATTAAGACCAAGCTCGATGTTCTAGCGCTCGAATCACTTCAAGACTATCGCCTTGGCCGCCTGATGGGCTCGCCGGTCTATCACACGCCATTGGGCCCGGCGGCCGAAGCCGCGCTGGATGGTGCATGGGCGCGATTGACAGATGACGCCCCGCTCAAGCCCGATCATATCCTTGTGCAAGGCCGGCGCGTAGCTGTGCCTGCCGCAGCACATCAAGTCGCACGGTTTACATTCGCCGATTTGTGCGAGAAGGCATTGGGCCCCACCGACTACTTGGCCATCGCCGCGCAATTCTCGACCATCATCATGAGCGGCATTCCGCAAATGACCGAGGAAAAGAAAGACGCTGCCCGGCGTTTTGTAACGCTGGTCGATGCCTTGTATGAACACCGCACGGTGTTGATTTGCTCGGCGGGTGCGTCGCCCACGGAACTCTATGCGGGCCGCGAAGGCGGATTCGAGTTTCAACGCACCGCCTCACGCCTGATCGAAATGCAAGCGGTGGATTACATCAAACAACGACATGTTGAGGAGTAACTTTAAAAGCCTCCTCGTCACCACCCGGCTTGACCGGGTGGTCCATCGCTCCTCCGCATAGTTCGTGAGTAATGCGCTATGGATCGCCCGATCAAGTCGGGCGATGACGAATAGAGATTGAGCTCATCACAACCCACACTTATTTGCCGAGCGGAATTTCATTTGCTCGGTGATGGCCGCGCGCTCTTCCTCGTCATTGGCATAACTTTTGGGCGCCTCACGAATCAGCAGCACAAACGTTCCGGTTTTTGCCTCTTCGGCCGAGACATCAAGCGTTACGCCTGCTTTTCGTTGAAGGGGGTTCACCACGGCGATCTTCAGTTTGGGGTCACGCAGTTGCAGGCGCTCTGCTGTGCCCAGAAATGACTCACTGTGGAATGACCCATTTAAATGCACCACTTTGCGCCCTGGGTTTTTCTGTAGGTGCAGATAAATCGATTCGGCCATGGTGTCGTCGCGCGTCACCTGAGCGGCGAAACTGCGCAGGGCAGCAGCACTGGGCCCCTTGGGCTTTTCTTTGCTAGCATCTTCGCCATGAGCACCATCGCCTGCGGCGAATCTCAAGAACTTGTCCTTGTAGGCGCCATCGCCCAAATTCAGTTGGGCGGCAGCCCAGCCACGTTGCTCGGGCTTCATGCGGGCCAAAAACTCTGATCCTTCTTGGCCAACACAGCGCACCACCATGCCAGGGGCTTCGGCGGCAATGGCGGGAAGTTTGTGTTCTTTGGCGTATTCCACGAGGGGGCGGTAACTGCCGGGGTAGTTGTCCCAGGCGCGCGATTTTTTGCGGAACGGCTCCTCGCCGGTTTTTCCTGCCATGAAATCGTCAAGCTCGCCTTGAACATCGCGCTCGAACTGTTCCATCGAGAGACTGAGCTTGGGTGCGCGTTCGTGAATCGCGCCAAACAGGGCCATCTGCGCCAAGTGGTTGCCAGGGTGGCGGTGCGCCTCTCCCAGAAAAATCACGTCGTAATCTTTCAGCACATCGGCGGCGTGGTCCACGCTCACCAGTTTGGGCGACATTTTACCGCCATCGGTGCGCACCAAGGCAAAATCCGTTAGATCCTTTAAGGTCGAGGGGCTGGCCAATCCGGCAGGGGTAGGGGGATTGGACGCACAAGCCCCAAGGACTGCTGTCATCACTGTCATGAGCACTCTTACCATTGGCAATTCATTATGCCCTCCCTTGCTCTGGTTAGCCGATTCACGCTACCACCACGGCCATAATTCAGCACTCGGGAAGGGGCTCTCAATCATGGCACGCACCAAAATTGGCCTTGTCGGCTCGGGCAATATCGGCGGCACGCTGGCTCACCTCATCGGCTTGAAGGAGCTGGGCGATGTAGCCATGTTCGACATCGCCGAGGGCATTCCCCAGGGCAAGGGCCTCGACATCGCCGAATCGACTCCCGTCGAGGGCAAAGATTCTGCATACAAAGGCGGCAACGATTATTCGGTAATCGCAGGCTCTGACGTTGTCATCGTTACGGCGGGCGTGCCGCGCAAGCCAGGTATGAGCCGAGATGACTTGCTGGGCATTAACTTGAAAGTCATGAGCCAAGTGGGCGAGGGCATTAAAAAGCACGCGCCTAATGCCTTCGTGATCTGCATCACCAACCCGCTCGATGCCATGGTGTGGGCGCTGCGTGAATACTCCGGCTTGCCGAAAAACAAAGTCGTCGGCATGGCGGGCGTGCTCGACAGCGCGCGCTTCCGGTATTTCTTGGCCGAAGAATTCAAGGTGTCTGTGGAAGACGTAACCGCCTTTGTGCTGGGCGGTCACGGCGATACCATGGTGCCGCTCACGCGCTATTCAACAGTCGCAGGCATTCCGGTGCCCGACCTAATCAAGATGGGTTGGAGCACGCAGGAGAAAATCGACAAGATCGTGCAAAGAACAAGAGACGGTGGCGCGGAAATCGTGGGCCTGCTCAAGACTGGCTCGGCGTTTTATGCGCCCGCCGCTTCCGCCATTCAAATGGCCGAAGCCTACCTGAAAGATAAGAAGCGCCTGCTGCCCTGCGCCGTGCATGTGGATGGGCCATATGGCTTGAGGGACATTTACGTTGGCGTGCCAGTGATCATCGGTTCGGGCGGTGTTGAACGCACGGTGGAAATCGCGCTCACGGCCGATGAAAAAGTGATGCTCGATAAATCTGTGGCCTCGGTGCGCGGCCTGGTGGATGCCTGCAAGAAGATCGACCCCAACTTGGGCAAGTAATCGCATCGCAATTCCTCATGAATCCAAGGCCCGGCCCTCTGGAACGCTTCCGCGTTCCAGATTTCTCTTAATTTTGCATTTTCCTTGGCGAAGCATAGGGGGCTTCGCTGGAAAATGCGGCTAACCCCTTCCGGGCCTTTACTTTTTTTGCATTTGGTCCGAGCCGGTGCGGTTGCACCCCCCTCAAGCGATGCTATAAATGCTCACGCTTAAACGATCTGGCCCCGATCTCATCCGGGCATGGATCATCCGGCCCAGGCCAGGGGATGGCTCAAGGCCCGGACAAGGGGGACTCGCATGAATATTCATGAATACCAAGCCAAGCAGATTCTGAAAAAATTCGGCGTGCCAGTGCTTGATGGCGGCGTGGCCTACACGCCCCAGGAGGCCGAGAAGGTCGCCGAGCGCTTGGGCAAGCCCCCCTTCATCGTCAAATCGCAAATCCATGCGGGCGGGCGCGGCAAGGGTAAGTTCAAGGAAAAAGAAGCGGGCGATAAGGGCGGTGTGCGCCTGTCCAAGTCCATCGCCGAGGTGAAAGAAAACGCCGCCCAAATGATCGGTAAAACGCTGGTCACGATTCAATCGGGCGCCGCAGGCAAGGTTGTGAAACGGGTCTATGTCGAGGCCGGATGCAACATTGTGCGCGAGTTGTATCTGTCCATGCTGGTGGACCGCGCGTCCAGCCGTGTCACCATCATGGCCTCCACGGAGGGCGGCGTGAACATTGAGGATGTCGCCCATAACACGCCCGAGAAAATCATCCTTCAAACCATCGACCCGGCCACGGGCATACAAGGTTTTCATTGCCGCAAGATCGCCTTTGGTCTGGGGCTAACGGGCAATCAAATCAAGTCGTGCAGCAAGTTGTTGCCCACCTTGTACGAGGCCTTCATGAAGACCGACGCCTCGATGTTGGAAATCAACCCCTTGGTTGTCACAGGCGACGGCGAGGTGTTGCCCTTGGATGCGAAAATGAATTTCGACTCCAACGCGCTTTATCGCCATCCCGATATCATGGAACTGCGCGACGTCGACGAAGAAGACCCAACCGAGTTGGAAGCGTCTAAGGCCGACCTCAATTACGTCAAGCTCGATGGCAACATCGGCTGCATGGTCAATGGCGCGGGCCTGGCCATGGCGACCATGGACATCATCAAGCTCTATGGCGGTGCGCCCGCGAACTTCTTGGATGTGGGCGGCGGCGCTACCAAGGAACGCGTTACCACGGCGTTCAAAATCATCCTCTCGGATGTCAACGTCGAAGGCATCTTGGTTAACATCTTCGGCGGCATCATGCGCTGCGACGTGATCGCCGAAGGTGTCGTGGCCGCAGCCAAGGAGATCAAGCTCAATGTGCCCCTGGTGGTGCGCCTTGAAGGCACCAACGTCGATCTTGGCAAGAAGATCATGAAAGACTCAGGTCTGCCCATCATCACCGCCGATAACCTGGCCGACGCCGCGCAAAAGGTGGTCAAAGCCGTGAAGGAGGCCGCCTAATGTCTGTTCTCGTTGGTAAGAATACCAAGGTCATCTGCCAGGGCTTCACCGGCAGCCAAGGCACGTTCCATTCCGAACAAGCCATTGCTTACGGCACCAAAATGGTTGGCGGTGTGACGCCTGGCAAAGGCGGCACCACGCACCTCGATCTGCCGGTGTTCGACACCGTGGCGGACGCTCGCAAAGCCACGGGCTGCGATGCCTCGGCGATTTATGTGCCGCCACCGTTCGCGGCGGACGCGATTTTAGAGGCCATTGACGCCGAAATTCCATTAGTGGTGTGCATCACCGAGGGCATTCCGGTGCTCGACATGGTGCGCGTCAAGCGCGCGCTGGCTGGTTCCAAAACGCGTCTTATCGGACCCAATTGCCCGGGCATCATCACACCGGGTGAATGCAAAATCGGCATCATGCCCGGTCACATTCACCAAAAAGGCAAAATCGGCATTGTCTCACGCTCTGGCACGCTGACGTACGAAGCCGTGGCGCAAACCACCGCCACGGGCTTGGGCCAAACCACGTGTATCGGCATTGGTGGAGATCCGGTGAATGGCACCAACTTTATCGATTGCCTCGACTTGTTCTTGGGCGATGACGCTACCCAAGGCATCATCATGATCGGTGAAATCGGCGGCACGGCGGAAGAAGATGCGGCTGAGTTTTATATGCGCGCGAAGAAGAAAAAGCCCATCGTCGGGTTCGTGGCGGGCGTGACCGCGCCCCCCGGACGTCGCATGGGCCACGCGGGTGCTATCATCTCGGGCGGCAAGGGCACGGCGGCGGCGAAATTCGAGGCGATGCGCGCGGCCGGGTTCCATATTGCCGACTCGCCCGCATCGCTGGGCCAAACCATGCTGAAGGCGATGAAGGGCTAAGCATCGTGCGGCTCGTCGCGGGGTTTGTTCTTGGCCTTGCGGCTTGGCTCGGCGCAACATCGGTGATGGCCGCCGACAAGGCGGTGCTAACGGTTGGTATTGGCCAGTACGATATTATCCCCAACGATAAAAAATCCGCAGCCGCGCATGTGCAGTACCGCTTCGCCGATGGCTTTGGCGGCGGCAAGGCGCTGGGTGGAAAATTCTTAGGCCTCAAGCCGCTGATTGGCGGTTTTATCAATGCTGATAAAGGCGGCTTGGTCTTTGCGGGGTTCGCCTTGCCGCTGCAATGGGGCAATGGGCTGTTTGAATTTGAACCCTCGGCAGGCATCGCTGCCTATCGTCAGGGCGACAGCACATTCCTAGGCGGCACCGCGCAGTTTCATTTGGGCCTTCAAGGCTCCGTGCGCGTGATCAGGGGCGTGCGCGCCGGGCTTGGCTTGACGCACGTGTCAAATGCTCAGGTGCTGCACAAAAAAAATCGCGGCACTAATATTTTGATGGGCACCGTCGGTTGGGAATTTTAACTCTGAGGTTCGCATGAAGCTGCCCGGTCCGTTCGCCATCACCCGCATCGTCGACATGGAGGGGCCCTTCCGCGCGCCCGATTTCCTGTTTCCCGACGCCACGCCCGAGGCTTTCGCCGAAACCAAAGTGTCGCGTGATGCGCGCTTTGTCGATGTGGCGGGCAAGCAGCTGATCATGTCGTTCCACAGCCTGATCGTGCGCACCGAGCGCAATGTCATTCTGGTGGACACTTGCGTTGGCAATCACAAGGAGCGCCCAACGCTGCCCGATTGGCACCAACGCACCGACGGCCAATATCTTAAAAATCTCGCCGCCGTGGGTCTAACCCCAGAAGCCATCACCCATGTGCTGTGCACGCACTTGCATGCCGATCATGTGGGCTGGAATACGAAGCTGCTCAATGGCCGCTGGGTGCCGACGTTCCCCAACGCCAAGTACGTAATGCACGCCAAGGAATTCGAGCATGCCGATCACGCCCAGCGCACCGCCGATGCCAATACCCGGCACAGGTTTTGGGATGATTCGGTGCAGCCGATTTTAGATGCCAAACAAGCCCTAATCGTTGCGGGAGATTTCGAGATCGAGCCGGGTGTGCGCCTTCAGCCCGCGCCCGGGCATACGCCCGGCAATATCGTGCTGGTGCTCGATGATGGCAAACAGCGCGCCTATTTGGTGGGCGATACCATTCACCATCCCGTGCAAATCGAGCGGCCCAATTGGTCGAGCCGCTTTTGCTGGGACGCCAATCAATCGCGCCTGACGCGTGCCAAGTTTCTGGGCGAAGTGGCCGACACGGGGGCTTGGATCATCCCCGCGCATTTCGCCCCGCCATGCGCTGTGCGCGTCACCAGCCAAACCAACGGGTTTTGGTTTAATACCGCATCGTAATAGGCTAAATCGGGCCATGACCGAGATCATCATGACCACCGCCGAGCTATTAAATGTCGGCGTGTCGCACCATCAAGCAGGCCGCACCGCCGAGGCCGAGGAATGCTACCTTGGCGTGCTCGCCGCCGAGCACAAAAACACCGAGGCAATGAGGCTGTTGGCATTGCTTATGGTGGCGCGCGGAGATTTTGACGCAGCGTTGAACTACGCCACAGCCTCCGTTGATTTGATGCCCGCCAATGGCGACTACCGCCATCTGTTGGGCCGTATTCAACTGGATTTGGGCGAGCTGGATACAGCCGTCGAAAACCTGCGCCGGGCCATCGCCGATGGCGCGACCGATCAAACCTCGGCGCATCTTGATCTGGCGTTGTGCGAAGCCAGGCGCGGGGCGTGGGATGAATCGCTTGCCGCATCGCAGCATCTCCTGCAATCGCAGCCGAACAATGTTTATGCCTTGCGGGCGGCTGCCACTGCATTGGGTTCGCTAGATCGCACCGGTGATGCGCGCGATTATTTCGACCGGGCCTGCGCTGCCGAGCCATCGGATATTGTCGCTTGGGAAGGGGCGTCAAGCACGCGGCGCAAACTCGGAGATTTGGCGGGCGCATGGCGCTGCATCGAACAGGCCGCCAAACTGGCGCCTGAAGATCCTGATGTGCGCTACATGGCGCGCGTGATTCGCAGCGAAATGACCCCCGCCTGGCACTTCAACATGATGAACGATGCGCCGCGCAACACCGCTTTTCGCGCGGTGATCGAACGGCAAGTCAAACCGAATCATTTGGTCCTGGAAATCGGCACTGGCGCGGGGTTGCTCGCCATGATGGCCGCGCGCACTGGCGCGCGCGTCATCACCTGTGAGTTTAATCCGGCCATCGCTGCGGTGGCGCGCAAGACTATCGCAGCAAATGGATTGTCGAATAAAATCACCGTCATCGAAAAATATTCGTGGGATGTAAAAGTCGGCGTTGATCTGCCGAGGGCCGCGGATGTTCTGATCGCGGAGATTTTCTCGGCCCAAGTTTTGTCGGAAGATGTCATTCCCTCTATCGAGGATGCTAAGGCCCGGCTGCTCAAACCCAATGGCATCGTCATTCCCGCTCAAGCCACCATGGTCGGCGCCCTGGTGGAGAGCACGCCGCTGGCGCAGCTTACCCGTGTCGCGACGGTCGAGGGCTTCGACCTCTCGGTGTTTAACGGCTATACGCCGCCCCTGATGAATCTCGATGTGCCTAACACGCAACTCAATTGGCTGTCGGAACCCGCCGACCTGTTCCAATTCGATTTTCAAAACGAAGGGTTCTTTCCTCCGGGCGACAGTACCTTCGCGGTGGAGGTGACGCAAAGCGGACTATGTCAGGGAGTCGTGCAGTGGCTGCGCCTCGATCTTGATGAGACCTCGGTATATGAAAACCCGCCCGCAGGCGCCAAGGCCACCCGCACGCCGCATTGGACGCCGCTGTTATATCCTTTTGTCGCTCCCCAAAAGGTCACCAAAGGTCAGCAGGTGACGCTGCGGGTGGTCCACGACCGTAAGGGCGCGCGGATCGATTTAGTCGGAATCGCCTGAACCCAGCCCTTTGGTTTGGTTCACTGAGTTGCTAATCTCGCGGCGGTGCGGGGCCATTCAATTCGGGGCCTATAGAACTGGGGGACGTCATGGCAAAAGCTGCGATCACGTGGGAAGGGTTTCTGTGGCGCTGGATTTTGGCGCTGGTGGTCGTGCTCGGCACATTTAACCCCACCGATTACTCTTATTACAGTTGGGTCACCGGCGCCGAAGGCATGCTGCCGCTCAAAGCCCTTGTTGGCGTTGTGCTGTTGATAGTCATCATCATTTACCTACGCGCCACATGGTTCTCGATTGGGCCCATCGGGCTGGTTCTGGCGGCAGCCTTTTTTGGCGCGTTGATTTGGGTGCTGGTGGATTTTGGTCTACTGGTGTTAGGTCAGGGCAGCATTTTCACCTGGATCATTCTCGTGGTGCTGTCGCTTATTCTCGCCATCGGCATGTCATTCTCGCTGTTCCGCCGGCGCATCTCAGGCCAAGTCGATGTCGATGACGTGGAAACGTAACCCATGCGTGGATCATCCACCCCTCACCCAGCTCCGGGTAGGGCGCGGCTCGATGGCCGCGCCAACCCTCCTCATCCCTCTCCCCCCGTTCTTGGGGGGAGAGGGATGAGGAGGGCGGGCAATGTTCGCCCCCCATACATTTTAGGATTGCACAACCATGATCGACTGGACCGTAGATCCGAAAAAGACGGCTTATCTCAACATCGATCTGCAAAATGTTTTTGTGGAAGGTTATTCCATCTCTTCACCCAATGGTGTCGAAGTGGTCGCCCAAGCCAACCGCTTGGCGGCTGCCTGCCGCAAGGCTGGCATCCTGGTGATTCACACTGCGCAGGAGACGCGTGCCGATCAATCCAATCGCGGCATCGCTTCGGATGTGGTGCTGAGTTACATGAAAAGCCACAACATGGAGCCCCCTTTTAACAAGGTTGATGGAATCAAGGCGGGTTCGGACGCGGTAAAATTATCTCCGCGCCTGAATGTCGAACCTACCGACATAATTCTCATCAAGCCGCGTTACGGTGCCTTCACCGGCACCGACCTTGATCTCATCTTGCGCTCGAAGGGTATCGACACGGTTATCATCGGCGGCATTGCGACCAATGTGTGCTGCGATACCACCGCGCGCGAGGCCAACATGCGCGATTACAAAGTCTTCTTTCTCAGCGATGGCACCGGCAACCGGGGCATGGCCAACCTCACCGCCGATCAGGTCAAGGCGGCCGTCCTGGCCACCATGGAATTTGCCTTTGGCCAGGTCATCACAGTCGAGCGGATGATCGAGAAAATCGCAGCCGGGTCCAAAGCTGCCAATTAGCCCTTTATCCCCAGGCTATCACCCTGAAATCACTGTGATTTAACCCCATTTAGGGGGTCTAAGCGCGTTGTCGCCGGGACAAGATTGGGCTATGGCTAAGCCTCACGCGGCCGCCCCGTCGGTGGGGATGGATGGTCAAGACCGCGACACGAGGGAAGCCAACCGTGGATACAACGTTTTTATCCGGCGCTAACGCCGTTTTTCTTGCCGAACTATACGACCAATACTTGAAAAACCCGGGTGCGATTGACCCGAGTTGGGCCGCCTTCTTCCGCGAGATGGGAGATGACCGCGCCGAGCTGGTGCGCGAACTTCAAGGCGCCAGTTGGACACAAAGCCAAACTGGCATCATTGGCGTGCCCGATCCCGACGCGGCTCCGGCCAAGGGCAAGGATAAGGGCGCGAAGGCTCCGGCTGCGGCTGGTGCTGCCCCCGCCGCTGATCAAGCCGCCGTCATGCGTCAGGCTCAAGATTCGATCAAGGCTTTGGCCCTGGTACGGGCATACCGCACCACCGGCCACCAATTGGCCGACCTCGACCCGTTGAAACTCAACCGCAATAAATCGCACCCCGAACTCGACATTGGCTACCACGGCTTTACTGATGCCGATCTTGATCGCGAAATCGTGTTGGGCGGCGTCATGGGCTTCGAGAAGGCCACACTGCGCCAACTGCTCGATGCCCTGAAGCAAACCTACTGCGGCACAATCGGCATCGAGTACATGCATGTGCAAGACATCAAGCAGCGCGAATGGCTGCAAAAGCGCATCGAGCCCAACCGCAATCAGCCTACGTTCTCGCCCGAGGGTAAAAAAGCCATCCTTGAGCGCATGACCGATGCCGAGGGTTTCGAAAAATTCTTGGGTATCAAATACACCGGTACGAAACGTTTCGGTGTCGATGGCGGCGAGGCCTTGATTCCGGCGTTGGAACAAATCCTCAAGCGCGGCAGTGCGTTGGGCGTAAAGCAAGTCGTGATCGGCATGCCTCACCGTGGGCGGCTCAATGTGCTGGTCAACGTCATGCACAAACCCTTCAGCGCCTTGTTCTCGGAATTCCAAGGCAACTCACCCAACCCCGACAGCGTCGAAGGGTCGGGCGACGTGAAGTATCACTTGGGCACGTCCTCGGACCGCGCCTTCGATGGCAATACGGTTCACTTGTCGCTCACGGCCAACCCCTCGCACCTTGAAGTGGTCGACCCCGTCGTGCTGGGCAAAGTGCGCGCCAAGCAAGACCAAATCGGCGATACGGCGCGCAAACAAGTGCTGGCACTGCTCATGCACGGTGATGCGGCCTTCGCGGGCCAAGGCATCATCGCCGAGTGTTTCGGTTTTTCGCAGATTGATGGGTACACCACCGGCGGCACCATTCACGTCGTCGTCAACAATCAAATCGGCTTCACCACAACGCCGCGCTACTCACGTTCGGGGCTGTATTGCACCGATATCGCCAAAATGGTCGAGGCGCCGATTTTCCATGCCAACGCCGACGACCCCGAGGCCGTGGTGCATTGCGCGCGTATGGCCACTGAATACCGGCAAGAGTTCGGCGGCGACGTTGTGCTCGACATGATTTGCTATCGCCGCTTTGGCCACAACGAGGGCGACGAGCCAAAGTTCACCCAACCCTTGATGTATCAAAAAATCGAGGATCACCCCACCGCTCGCTCGCTTTATGCCCAGCGCCTTGTAAAGGAAGGTCTTTATACCCAAGCCGAAGCCGACCGCACGATGAGCAACTTCATGCACATGATGGAGGCCGATTTCGAGGCCGCATCTGGCTACAAGCCCAACAAGGCCGATTGGCTGGAAGGTGCCTGGAAAGGCATGGCCTCCATGGGTGAGGAAGAAGAATTCCGCGACGAGGCAACCGGCAGCGCGTTAGACGCGTTGCGCGAGGTTGGCCACGCGATCTCAGCCAACCCCGATGGCGTGACCGTCAACAGCAAGATCGTGCGCCAACTGAAAGCCAAGCGCGAGGCCATCGACACCGGTAAAGATATCGACTGGGCCACGGCCGAAGCCTTGGCCTATGGCACGCTGCTGGTCGAAGGCACCAATGTGCGCCTCTCGGGCCAAGACTGCGGCCGCGGCACGTTCTCGCAACGTCATTCAGTGCTGGTCGACCAAAAAACCGACGACCGCTATGTGCCGCTCAATAATATCCGCCCAGGCAAACAAGCCCGCTTCGAGGTGCTGGATAGCCCCCTGTCGGAGTTGTCATTGCTGGGCTTCGAGTACGGCTACTCGCTGGCCGAACCCAATAGCCTGACCTTGTGGGAAGCCCAGTTCGGCGATTTCTCCAACGCTGCCCAAATGATCATCGATCAATTCATCAACTCAGCCGAAAGCAAATGGCTGCGTCTGTCGGGCTTGGTCATGCTGCTGCCGCACGGTTATGAGGGCCAAGGCCCCGAGCACTCCTCGGCGCGGCCCGAGCGTTTTTTGCAGCTCTCAGCGCAGGATAATTGGCAAGTTTGTAATTTTACCACACCCGCAAATTTGTTTCATGGCCTGCGCCGTCAAATCCGCCGTAATTTCCGCAAACCGCTGATCATCTTTGAACCCAAATCGTTGCTGCGCCACAAGCGCTGCGTCTCGACGCTTGACGACTTAGGCCCTAACAGCCGCTTCCTGCGCGTGATCGGTGAAACCGGCACCATCGCTGCCCCCGCAAAGGTCCGCCGCGTCGTGTTGTGCACGGGCAAGGTCTATTACGACCTGCTCCAAGCGCGTGAAGACAAAGCAATTGACGATGTGGCCATCATCCGCGTCGAGCAGCTCTATCCCTGGCCCAAGGAAACTATCGCCAAGGAACTGGCCAAGTACAAAAACGCCGAAGTGGTGTGGTGCCAGGAAGAGCCCGCCAACATGGGCTATTGGACTTTCGTCGACCGGCGCATCGAATACGCGCTGGAAGGTTTAGATGTGAAATCCAAGCGGCCGATTTTCGCAGGCCGTTCGCCTGTCGCATCACCAGCCACGGGCCTGATGCGCACTCACGTGAAAGAACAAAATCAAGTGGTGGAGTGGGCGTTGATCACACCGCCCGCGCAAATTCCACAGCCGTTCCGCCGCATCGCTAAAATCGGAAAAATGGCGGCGGAGTAAATCGCGCTCCGTCTCCTTGCCACAACGAATAATGACAAACACCGTCTTATAGGTTCGCACATGACAATCGAAATCAAAGTTCCGACGTTGGGGGAATCGGTGACGGAAGCCACCGTTGCCAAATGGCTCAAGAAGGTCGGCGATGCGGTTGCAGCCGACGAGCCGGTGCTGGAATTGGAAACCGATAAGGTCACGCTTGAGGTCAATGCACCTGCCGCAGGAACTTTGAGTGAAATTCTTGCCGCCGAAGGCGCGGAAGTGGGCATGGGCGCTGTGCTGGGCACGCTCGGTGCGGCAGGCGCTGCCCCGGCCAAAAAAGCTGAGGCCCCCAAAGCCGCCGCTCCAGCCGCTGCTGCTCCCGCTCCGGCACCCAAGGCGGCTGCCCCAGCCCCGGCGCCCAAACCAGCCGCTCCGGTTGCTGCTACAGCACCCAAGTTATCTGTGGCTGGCGATTTTCCGTTGGCCCCCTCGGTGCGCCATTTGGTCGACGAACACGGCCTCGACCCGCGCAAAATTCCCGCCACCGGCAAAGATGGCCGCCTCACCAAGGCCGATGTGATTGGCTACATCGCGGCTGGCGGCGAAAAGGCCGTGAAGCACAGCGTGCCCAACCGTGGCCCCCGCGAAGAGCGGGTGAAAATGACGCGCCTGCGCAAGCGCATCGCCGAGCGTTTGAAGGAAGCGCAAAACACCGCGGCCATGCTCACGACCTTCAACGAGGTCGATATGTCTGCCGTCATGTCCATGCGCAACCGCTACAAAGACGGCTTCGAGAAAAAGCACGGCGTGAAGATGGGCTTCATGTCGTTTTTCGTCAAAGCGTGTGTCGCCGCACTGAATGAACTGCCCGCCGTCAATGGCGAGATCAGCGGCGATGAGCTGGTTTACAAAAACTATTACGACATTGGTGTTGCTGTTGGCACACCGCAAGGTTTGGTGGTGCCGGTGATTCGCGACTGCGAAACCAAATCCTTCGCCGAGATCGAAGCGGAAATTTCCGGCTTCGGGCGCAAGGCGCGCGACGGCAAGTTGACCATCGAGGAAATGACCGGGGGCACCTTCACCATTTCCAACGGCGGCATTTATGGCTCGATGCTCTCCACGCCCATTTTGAACACGCCGCAGTCGGCTATTCTGGGTATGCATAACATCAAGCAGCGCGCCGTGGTGCTGGACGATGGCTCCATCGTCGCCCGGCCCATGATGTACTTGGCGCTGAGTTATGATCACCGCATCATCGATGGTCGCGAGGCCGTGACCTTCCTGGTGCGCGTGAAAGAAGGCCTGGAAGATCCCGCCCGCTTGGTTTTGGATATGTAAATAAGCGTTGTCACCCTCGGGCTTGACCCGGTGGTCCAGAGTAGTGGGTGAAGTTCATAAATAAGAATCCCGTCGTCCTGGGGCTTGTCCCCAGGACCCAGGGCAAAAAAGTCCTCACAGTGTTGCTGCTCTGGGTCCTGGGAATAAATCCCAGGATGACAAGAAAAATAGACGTTCAGGAGTAATCAATGTCCGACACGTTCGACGTTATCGTTATCGGTGGTGGGCCTGGCGGATATGTGTGTGCCATTCGTGCCGCGCAGCTGGGCTTGAAAACCGCATGCGTCGAAAATCGCGGCACGCTGGGCGGCACCTGCCTCAATGTCGGCTGCATTCCCTCCAAGGCCATGTTGCAGTCCTCGCACCTGTTCGAGGAAGCCAACCACTCTTTCGCCACGCACGGCATCAAGGTCTCGAAGGTGGAGTTGGATCTGCCCACCATGCTCGCGCGCAAGGACGACGTGGTGAAGCAAAACACCACCGGCATTGAATTCCTCTTCAAGAAAAACAAGGTGACGTACTTGAAGGGCACGGGCCGTATCGCCAAGGCTGCCCAAGGTGCACACCAGGTCGCCGTGAAGGGCCTCGATGGCAAAGACGCCACCTACACCGCCAAGTATGTTGTCATCGCCACGGGCTCCGAGGTCACACCCTTGCCCGGCATCACCATCGACGAAAAACAAATCGTGTCCTCCACCGGTGCACTGTCGCTGGCCAAAGTGCCCAAGAGCATGGTGATCATCGGTGCGGGCGTGATTGGCCTGGAAATTGGCTCGGTATGGCGCCGCTTGGGCGCCGAGGTGACGGTGGTCGAGTTCCTCGATTTCATCCTGCCGCCCATGGACGGCGAAGTGCGCAAGCAGATGCAGCGCATTCTGGAAAAGCAGGGTTTGAAGTTCATACTGGGCCAGAAGGTGACCAAAGCAACGCCGGGCAAGGATGGCGTGACGCTGTCTATTGAGCCCGCCAAAGGTGGCGCGGCCACCGAGATGAAAGCCGACGTGGTGCTGGTGGCCGTAGGCCGCAGGCCATTTACGGCAGGCTTAGGCCTAGCCGAGGCGGGCGTGAAAATGACCAACCGCGGCTTTGTCGAAGCCGACAGCCATTATCAAACAAACATCGAGGGTATCTTTGCTATCGGTGATGTCATCGGCGGCATGATGCTGGCCCACAAGGCCGAGGACGAAGGCGTGGCCGTGGCCGAGCTATGCGCCGGGCATACCGCGCACATCAACTACGATGCCATAGCCTCGGTGGTTTACACATGGCCCGAAGTGGCCGGCGTGGGCAAAACCGAAGAGCAGCTCAAAGAGGCCGGCGTGGCCTACAAGGCGGGCAAGTTCCCGTTCACCGCCAACAGCCGCGCGCGCAGTAACGGCGACATGGACGGGTTCGTGAAAATTCTCGCCGATGCCAAAACCGACCGCGTACTGGGCTGTCATATCATCGGCCCATCGGGCGGCGATTTGATCATGGAGGTCGCGCTGGGCATGGAATTTGGCGCGTCGTCGGAAGACATCGCGCGCACCTGCCACGCACATCCACAATTGGGCGAAGCGGTCAAAGAAGCCGCGCTCAATGTCGATAAGCGCGCGATTCACATTTGATGCGCTTGAGAGTGTGGCGATCCTCACAACTCCCGTGACTCTCAAAATCCACCGCAGCCTCAGCCGCGCGTTCACCAAGCGGGCCTGTATTTTTCCTGTTATAACAGGGGTGTGCGGCCGCCTCGTGGTTGAAGGGGCGCCATGCCCAGCCGCCTGACCCCCACGGCGGCCATCATCATCCCGGCTTACAATGCCGCCCGAACCCTGCCCCGTACCTTGGACAGCGCCGTGCGCTCGGTTCGGTTTTGCCAAGACCAAGGCCTGGCCATCGAACCCGAGATCATTGTGGTCGATGACCGCTCCACCGACGATACCCCCGCCATCGCCCGGCAATGGTCCGTCAAAGACCCCTTCATCAAGCTCATCACCAATGCCGACAATCGGGGGCCAGGCTTCTCACGCAATGAAGGCGTGCGGCAGTCATCAGCCCAGCATCTTTTTTTCTCGATGCC
Source organism: Rhodospirillaceae bacterium (assembly GCA_009693785.1). Classification (GTDB taxonomy): domain Bacteria; phylum Pseudomonadota; class Alphaproteobacteria; order Rhodospirillales; family Rhodospirillaceae. Next base: position 49,532 of record SHWP01000005.1, on the reverse strand, counting down.
GATGATGTGTTCTATGAGAACCACGTTCACCTTTGTCTCTCGGCGTTGCTGGCCGACGACACGTTGGGTTATGTTTTCACACGCATGCGCATCGACATGCCCATGCACCCCGATTGGCCACCCTCGCTCGATGAAAGCTGCCCGATCAATTTTTGTGTGCGGCGCATCTGGCACGATTGGATCAAGGGCTTCGCCGAAGAGCCAGATTTCCGTATTTATCGCACCGAGGACACGCTCTACCGAATGTGTTTGCGCAAGCTCGTTAAACACCAGAAGATCAATGTGAAAACCTGCGAGCAGTTTGTCTCGCCCGGCAACGCGCTCGATCGGCAGCGGCGCAAACTATCGATGTCAAAAGTTGAGTGGGCGAAAAGTGGAATCGACGATGGCTTTATCATGACCGAGCAAATGAAGGCTGTTAGCCTTGACCGGCTGATGCATGTTGAGCGGCTTATCGGCAGTACAAGGTAAGATCCAATGTTTCTGCCCATTGGCGACGATAACCCGCACGGCACTACGCCATTCGTGAATTACACGTTGATCGCCATCTGTGTGGCGGTGTTCCTGTGGCAGTTCTCGCTATCGGACTTTGAAGCTGAAGCAGCAATTCTGATGTTCGGTCTTATCCCAGCCGATCTCGGGCTTGCTCCGGGCGATCTCGGGCTTATTCCGCGCGAGTATTTGACCCCGGCGCGACTTCAAATCGAACGCCCACCTGCTGTGGTAACCATTTTTACTTCCATGTTTCTCCACGGCGGTTGGATGCACTTGCTCGGCAACATGGGTTATCTGTGGATTTTCGGTGACAACATCGAAGCTTCCCTGGGCCACCGCCGATACCTGATTTTTTATCTGGTTTGCGGCGTTGCTGCGGCAGCAGCACAAGTCTTATCGGCGCCGAGTTCAGACATCCCCATGATCGGCGCTTCGGGGGCCATCTCGGGTGTGCTGGGCGCCTATATGATGCTCCATCCCCGGGCCAATATTCGTGTGTTTGTATGGCTGTTCATTTATTTTTCAATCTGGAACTTGCCAGCACTCATTGTGCTCGGTGGTTGGTTCGGCATGCAACTTCTGAGCAATATGAACGTCAATCCGGGTGAACCGGGTGTAGCGTTCATGGCCCATATCGGCGGCTTCGTGGCGGGCGCGGTATTGGTGTTTTTCTTCAAAAAGCGCGATGTGCGGGTCTTCGAGCCAGCTCATACCAGGCCCTTCGCACTAGAAAGTCGCCCAATCCGTCTGCGTCGTGGAGGCTCGGTGCCGCGTTCGGGCGGGGCAGGGCAGCGCCGCGGCCCTTGGGGTTGAGGCTTCGCTCAGCGTCAGCCGCGGTTGCGGCCGAACATATCGCTCACGAGAAACAAAACTTTTTCATCAAGCGAAGCGTTTTTCAGAGTAGCGAATTTCGCCATATCGAAAAGCTGATGGTGCTCGCAGTACTCAGCATGAGAGCTGGCGAGTCGTTCTAGCCGTTGACCAAGACCGACAAGATGCGGAGGTATCTTCCCCGGGTCTTCGAGCTTGCCTTCTTTATCGAGGGCCACGATACGATCAAGAATTGCGCATGCTGCCACGCCAATTAGCCGGTCGAAGCGCAGCTTGATGCCGTGGCGATCGGCAAGGGCTGCCACATCAGGCGAATCATAGGAGTAATGCTCGGGGGCAATGCCCCGCGCCACGTTCATGCGTAAAGCCCGCCACTTGATGTAGAGGTCGATCTCGAGCGAGGGCGCGCCGTAATCAAAAAACAAAGCAACGCGCGGACCCGGAATCGGCCGGATCAGCTGCGCTGCCGAGGCTTTGATTGACGTCTCGACATCGGGGTGCAGGGCAAGCTCGGGCGCTTCTGTAAGTAACTGCGCTCCAGCGGCATGCACGGTGCGTAGGTTCCAAATCACTAAATCCCCGGGCTGCGCCGGCACGTTGAACAATTCGTAGTCTGGGGCCGGAATGCTCAACGTGGCGGAAGGCAGTTTGAGTTGCGATTTAAGCTTGAGATCGCGCCGGTCGAACTGGAAGCGGTCGGGGTTACCTAAATGGCTACCTATGACCACCTTGAGCCCGCCGCTGAATTGGGCATAGTCCTGAAAGTACACGGCGAACCGGTAACCTCGATAAATTTGATCATCCTGCCCCCGCCAAATGCGGGTGAGCTTTTCGGGCGTTCCAACCGCATCGATATGCAGTGTGTTGTAGGGCTTTTGCGTCAACGGGCCGATGTCTTCCTCATAGTCGAAATGGGTCTCGGCGTAATACGACAGCGTTGGCCCCAGCAGGGTTTTGGCGAGCGACAGGACACGTAGATCGAACAAGACCCAGCGCAACTCCGGGCAGCTCATCAGGTCGGCAGGTTGTTGATTAAACCCGGCCTGGGTTGTGGCCATGGACTTGCGTAACGAGTCGATCTCGGTTGGCGTGAACACGCCCTTGACCAAGCAGACGCCGAATTTTTCCAGCGTCTCCTTTATTTGATCCGGTGCTGAAAGGGGGGCCTGGTAACGCACGTTTTGGAAGGGTCCGGTACGATCAATTCCTGTTGCCATGTAGCACGATGAGCCCATATGCCACAAATGCTAGTGAAACTCCGCTTGACGCCCAGGACCATTTAAATTGTAGGGTCGCGGCCCATAGCTGCCCGGTGTAAAAATGCCGCCGATTATCTCGATCTCTCAACTCACCAAAACTTACGCCTCTGGTCTCATAGCCCTCAAGGCTGTGGATCTCGATATCAATCGGGGGGAGATTTTTGCCTTGTTGGGGCCCAATGGCGCAGGCAAGACCACGTTGATCAATATTGTCTGTGGCATCGTTAACGCCACGACCGGAAAGGTTCTGGCAGATGGCCATGACGTGGTGCGTGAGTACCGCGCGGCCCGCAGCAAGATTGGTTTGGTGCCCCAGGAATTGACTACGGACGCCTTCGAGACAGTCTGGGCGACCGTGAACCTTAGCCGCGGCTTATTCGGCTGCGCCCCCAACCCGGATCATCTTGAAAAAGTGCTGCACGACTTATCGCTGTGGGACAAGCGCCACGACAAAATCATGACTCTTTCAGGCGGCATGAAACGCCGGGTGATGATCGCAAAGGCTTTGTCGCATGAGCCAGAAATCCTTTTCCTCGACGAACCGACAGCCGGTGTGGATGTCGAGCTGCGCCGCGACATGTGGGCCCTGGTGCGCGGCCTACGCGAGAAGGGCGTCACCATCATTCTCACCACTCACTACATCGAAGAAGCCGAGGACATGGCCGACCGTATTGGCGTCATCCATAAGGGCGAGCTGATTTTGGTCGAGGACAAGTCCGTCCTGATGAAAAAACTGGGCAAGAAGCTCCTGACGCTCCAACTTCAAGTGCCCCTGGCGGCAATTCCACCCGAACTTGCCGAATGGCCACTTGCGATTAAAGCTCATGGCCATGAGCTGGAATATACGTTTGACGCCAAGGCAGACCATACCGGCATCGCCTCATTGTTGCGGCGTTTGGCCGATCTTGGCATCGCCTTCACCGACCTGCACACGCAGCAAAGCTCTCTTGAGGATATCTTTGTTAGCTTGGTGAGCGACAAACCGGAGATGCGCCTATGAGCGTGCCCATCTTTAACCGCCATGCTGTCTGGGCGATCTACCGCTTCGAGATGGCGCGTTTCATGCGCACAGCCGTACAAAGCGTGCTGACGCCGGTCATAACGACCTCGCTCTATTTCGTGGTGTTTGGCTCGGCCATCGGTTCACGCATGAACTCTATTGATGGCGTTAGTTATGGTGCGTTCATCGTGCCCGGCCTCATCATGCTGTCGCTGTTCACCGAAGGGCTATCGAACGCCTCGTTCGGCATTTATGTGCAGAAGTTCACGGGCACGATTTACGAACTTTTGTCGGCACCTATATCGGCCTGGGAAATGGTCTTGGCGTTTGTCGGCGCTGCAGTGACCAAATCGCTTGTTTTGGGGGCGCTGATTCTCGCGACTGCAGCGCTTTTTGTGCCGCTGCAAATCCTTCATCCAGGCTGGATGGCGGCTATTCTGACGTTGACTGCAATCACCTTTTGCTTGTTTGGGTTTATCCTGGGGGTGTGGGCCAAGGGCTGGGAACAATTGTCGTTGATTCCGTTCCTCATCGTCACGCCGCTGACATTCCTGGGCGGGGCCTTCTATTCCATCGACATGCTGCCACCGGCGTGGCGAACGGTGACGTTATTCAACCCCATCGTTTATCTCATCAGCGGTTTTCGGTGGAGTTTCTACGGCACGGCCGACGTGGCGGTTGGAACCAGCTTGGCCATGATTATGGTGTTTTTGTTGATCTGCCTTGCCGGGGTCGGTTGGATTTTCAAAACCGGCTATCGACTGAAGAATTAGGCTACGCCGCCTTCATCTTTGCGCGCGGATGAGATTGACGATAAACTTTCGTCAATTGAACCTCATCAACAGCCGTGTAGCGCTGGGTTGTTGACAGCGAGCTATGACCCAGCAGTTCTTGAATTGTGCGCAGGTCGCCGCCCTTAGCCAGAAGGTGGGTGGCAAAGCTATGGCGTAGGGCATGGGGCGTGGCGGTCTCATCAAGGCCTAGAAGCGCGCGCACTTGGCGCAACTGGCGTTGCACGACGCCGGGGTTCAACGCCTGGCCGCGGGCGCCAACAAACAATGGCGCATCTTTACTCGGCGGGTAGGGGCATAGTTTGCGATAGGCCGTCAAAGCTTCGCGCACCACAGCTAGCACCGGCACGATGCGTTCCTTACGGCCCTTGCCCGTCACGCGCATTGTATCGCTTTTTGGAATGTCAGCGCAGGTCAGGCTAAGCGCTTCACCAATGCGCAAACCGCAGCCATACAGCAGCAGCATCAACGCCGTGTCGCGTGCCGAAAGCCAGGGTGTGTCGTGGGTTTCGCCGATGGTGCGAATGGCCTCCATCGCATCATCTTCACGCAATGCCTTGGGCACGCTATTGGGTAGGCGCGGCGTGCGAATGGTGTTGATTGCAGGGTTGCTCAGGTACCCTTGCCGCTCAAAGAACCGAAAGACATTGCGCAAGGTCGATAGGCCGCGTGCCACAGAGCTTCGCGAAATGCCCAAGGCGTGGCGATGGGCCAGGTAAGCGCGAAAATCGGCGGGGGTCAGTGCGCTTAGGGCTGCAACGCTGGGCTCATCGCCAATATGATCGCTGAGGAAGCTTAGAAATGCTGCGAGGTCGCGAGCGTAGGCATCGATGGTATGGGCCGAGGCGCGCCGCTCAGCCACGAGCCATTCGCGCCAAGCCGAAATCGCGGCTGCGAAATGAATAACTTTTGCGTCTAAAGTTGCAGCGTCCACCAGCGGCCCACCGCGTAGCGGGTGACATGGCCGAGGAAGGCGATCAGCTCGGTGCCTTGATCGGGGTCGAAGTAGCCAGGCGTGCGGCAACCCACGGCGAATATGCCAGGCGGTAAGCCGTCACCAGCCTCGAGGTGAATCATCGCATCCGAACGTACCAGCCCAGCCGAAGCGCCGTACACGGCCGCTTCACCTTCGATATCGGTGCGGATGCGGCTGGGTTTGCCACCCATCAAAGTCTCAACGGCGCCTGCCGGAAGCCCGCGAATCGAACCACCGCAGTCACCCGGCAAGTTTTCAGTTTCGAACGCAATCGACACGGCGTCGACGCCCAAATGCAACGGCAATTCATCGTGCAAGATTTGCGCAAGCTCGGCGTAATCGCGCGCATACAATAATGCGAGCGTGCATTCCATCGAGCGTTCCACCAATGACATGTTGGCCCGGGTCGTCGATACCAAGCTGTCGCTGGAATTTCTGAGGTCGTCGATCTGCCGGCGCAAGCGGTCGACCACAAAACGTTGCATATCGACGACAACGGACTCGGTCTCGAACTTGCGTTCGGGCGAGATCGCGGCCAAAAGGTCGGAGTTGTTGAGGAGTAGCCGCGGGTTGCGGCGCAGGTATGCGATCACGTCTTGTTCGCGCAACTCAACGCGCGGCTCGGTGCTTGTCTTCGCGCCCGCCTTTAATTGATCGATCATGGCCTTACGTCCCCCGCTCGTTCCCCGGCCGGTTGGCGCGCCCCCCGTCACTTGATCAGACCCTGGGGTCTGTTGTCCGGGCTTTTCTTTGTCGCGCCGCATCGGCTTTACAGGATCGATTGGCCGGTTTTGGCCCAATCGTCCAGGAACGCTTTTAACCCCTTGTCGGTTAACGGATGGTTGAACAATTGCCGTAAAGTGGACGGGGGCATGGTCGAAACATGGGCGCCGATCTTGGCGGCCTCTACTACATGCATGGGGTGGCGGATCGACGCCACCAACACCTCGGTTTTGAAGGCGTAATTCTTATAAATGGTGCAGATATCCCTAATCAGGGCCATGCCATCCGTACCCACATCGTCCAAACGGCCCACAAAGGGCGAAATGAAGCTGGCCCCGGCCTTGGCAGCCAGCAGGGCCTGGGCGGGCGAGAAACATAGGGTGACATTGACCATCACCCCTTCGCCCGAAAGCGTTTTGCAGGCTTTTAGCCCATCGGGGGTCAGCGGCACTTTAATGGTCACGTTGGCGGCGATTTTGCGCAATACCGCGGCCTCTTTCATCATGGTGTCAAAATCGGTTGCGGTTACCTCGGCGCTGACCGGACCGGGGACCACTGCGCAAATTTCGCGTACCAGGTCGAGGAACTTCTTACCCGACTTCGCCGCTAGCGATGGGTTGGTGGTCACGCCATCCACCATGCCGGTGGCGGCCAATTCCTTGATCTCTTTCACGTCAGCGGTGTCGATAAAAAACTTCATGGCGGCTTTCTGTGTTGATCTCGGTTGCGGCGGGCTTCGGGCTGTTGCGCCCGAAGCGTTGTCGGGGCAACAGTGTAGTCCATGGTCTGTTTCCCCGCCACACGGTCTAATTGCCTGTGAATAACTCTGCCGACAAAACCAAGTTTGAGCCGGGCGATATTGTCAGCGTGCTACTGCCGTTGCCGATTGAGGCAGCCTATGACTATAGCGTCCCCGAGCATGAAACTTTGGTATTGGGGGATGTGGTCGAGGTGCCCTTGGGCCGCTGGTTCGAGGTCGGGGTGGTGTGGGGGCCGGGCAAAGGCGATGTCGCTGCCCACAAAATCAAGCCCGTCGCCCAACGCGTTGGTGTGCCGCCAATCCCCGAGGTCTCACGCAAATTCATCGATTGGGTCGCGGCTTACACGTTGCAAGTCTCTGGCGCGGTTTTGCGCATGACGCTCAATCCTGCGCGGCGCTGGCAACCGCCCACACCGCCAACGGTCATTGCCGCTGCCGGGCCAAGCTTGGAAACAGCTGGGCTCAAAGTCACGCCGTCGCGGCAAAAAATAATGTCTGCCGTGGCGCGCGGCCAAACCTATGACACCATGTCGGCCTTGGCGAAAGCGGCAGGCGTCAGCAGTGGCACCATTCGCGACCTGATAGAAGGCGGTGTTCTAACTTTTAAAATGTTGACGCGTCTGGCCGCCAGCACATCCGCCAATGCCATCGCGCCACAGCTGGAACCGGCGCAGCAAGAAGCGGTGCGAAGTGTCTCTGAAAAGCTTGGCCAAGGCTTTTCGGTCACCGTGCTGGATGGTGTCACCGGCTCGGGTAAGACCGAGGTTTATTTCGAAGCCATTGCCACCACTGTTGCCGCCGGGCGCCAAGCCCTGGTGCTACTGCCGGAAATCGCACTGACATCGCAATGGATATCGCGTTTTCAAGCCCGCTTTGGCTTCGCGCCCGCCGAGTGGCATTCCGACCTGACGGGCAAGCAGCGCCGCGAGAATTGGCTCAATGCGGCCACGGGTGAGGCAACGGTGATTGTCGGCGCCCGCTCGGCACTGTTTCTGCCGTTCCAAAGCCTCGGGCTGATTGTGGTCGATGAAGAACACGACAGTGCCTTCAAGCAAGAAGATGGTGTGATCTATCACGCCCGCGACATGGCGGTGGTACGTGCGCGGGAAGGGGCTATTCCCATTATTCTATCGAGCGCCACGCCATCGCTGGAAACCATGGTCAATGTCGAGGCCGGCCGTTACCACGAGGTGCGCCTGCCCAATCGTTTTGGCATTGCTGTATTGCCCACCATTACCTCGGTTGATTTGCGCGTGCACAAACCCGAGAAGGGGCACTGGGGCCGGGCGTGGTTGGCGCCGCCGATTGTTTTGGCCATTGATGAAACGTTGCGCAGCGGCGAACAGGTTTTGTTATTCCTCAATCGGCGCGGCTATGCGCCGCTCACGTTGTGCAGCGCCTGTGGTCATCGACTGCATTGCCCACAATGCACGGCCTGGCTGGTTGAGCACCGTCTGACCAAACGGCTGCAGTGTCACCATTGCGGCTACAATGCGGCGAGACCCACAACCTGCGTTCATTGTAGTGCGACGGACTCTTTTGTCGCGTGCGGTCCAGGCATTGAACGTGTCGCCGAGGAAGCTCAAGCCCGGTGGCCAGACGCAAACGTGCGCATGGTGGCCAGTGATACACTTGACCGGCCCTCCGCCGTGGCCGAGTTGATCGATGATATTTTGCAGCACCGTGTTGATGTGCTGGTGGGCACCCAAGTGCTGGCTAAGGGGCATCACTTTCCAAATTTGACCTTGGTCGGTGTAGTTGATGCCGACCTCGGTTTATCGAGTTGGGATCTGCGCGCAGCCGAGCGCACCTATCAATTACTGCATCAAGTCTCGGGGCGTGCAGGCCGGGCCGAGCGGCGGGGCCGTGTTTTGCTGCAAACCCACGATCCCGCCCACCCAGTCATGCAGGCGTTGCTATCGGGCAATGACGCGGAGTTCTATGCCAAAGAATCCGAGGGCCGCCGCGAATTGGCCATGCCGCCCTTTGGCCGCCTCACGGCGCTGATTCTCTCGGGACCCGATGAGATTCAAGTGAGGGCTGTGGGTGATCTCTTGGCCCGCGCGTCGCCACAGGGGCCGGGTATCGAAGTGTTGGGCCCGGCGCCCGCGTTTATGTCGCTGTTGCGGGGCAGGCACCGTCACCGGCTTTTGCTCAAGACCCGGCGCGACATCAAACCCCAACCGCTGATTCTCGATTGGCTTGCCCGCGTACGGGTGCCCAACGCTGTGCGAATCCAAATCGACGTGGACCCCTATAGCTTTTTCTAACACTTGCTCAATATTTGGCTGGGGCGGCATACTTCGTATGCGCGAGCCCAATATCGAGTTGATATAATGAAGAGAGAGGGTGAATCGATGGAATCTCAAGACTGGCATGATCTAGGCGAGATAGAAGCCCTTCGCCAAAAGCCGCTCCAAGAGATTGTGATTGGTAAGACGCGCCTCGCAGTCTCATGGCTTGAGGGCAAGCTCGCGGTCATCTCTGGCGCATGCAATCACGTCAGCGGTCCTCTGGGCCAAGGTACCTTGGAAGGCGATTACGTGGTCTGCCTGTGGCACTAATGGCGGTTTCATCGATCCACAGGCAAAGGCGAGCCCGGCTATGAGGAAGATGCCGTCCCAGCTTTCGCTACCAAAATCGAAAATGGCATGCCTTTGTAGATCTCAATTCGGGCACTGCACGCACACGAAAGAAGCATGCTCCGCATCCCTTGTCACGGCCGGTCGACCGTGCACCAGGACCGGTGCGTGTTGTTGGCATATCGACCACCGTGATGAGCCGGGCCTATCCCCGCCGCAGCACTTCGGAACGTCTTTTGGAAATTTCGTTGGAGGAGGCGCACACAGCGCTTGGCTGCGAGATCAAGATGATCCGTCTTGATGAGCTGAGGTTCCGCCACTGCGAAGGGTTCTACTCGAAAAGCGCGCGGGCCCTGCACGTGGCCTTGTTCGATCACGCAAATGGACCGCACCGACCAAATGGATCTGGTCTACGAGGCTTTCGTGCATTGGGCCGATGTTATTTTGGTTGCCACACCGATCCGATGGGGGTGTGCCAGTTCGCTGTATTACAAGATGGTTGAGCGCTGCAATTGCATCCAAAACCAAGAAACCATCGCCTCACGCGTTTTGCTCAAGAACAAGGTCGCAGCCTTTATCATTACGGGCGGCCAGGACAATGTTCAGGGCGTCGCGGGCCAAATGCTGACGTTTTTTGCCGAAATCGGCTGTCAGTTTCCACAGCACCCTTTCATTGCCCACTCGCGGGGCTGGTCGGCGGAGGACATGGAAAACAACATCCGTTTTGTCGAGGAAAGCGCTGAATTGAAGGACGGTGCCCGGGGGCTTGCCCGGCGCAGTGTCGATATGGCCAAACTGTTCCTGTCAGGCCAGCACCCCCCACTGGAACTGGTCGCAGGGGGCCGCAAAGCCCACAGTCTTAAACTCTCCGGCCAGCCCATCACCTGAGGTCAGGGCCGCCGCACTCAGTTGCAACGCGGTAGGCGGTATGCTACCAACCCGCCGGCGATGGCCGAGGCGGTCAAATCGGCGCAAAAATAGCTATAAGAATCAATAGCTTAATGCCGCCTTCCGGGTCCATCGAGACCGCTGCGAAGCGCACGGTTTAAGCAGTCGATGCGGCGGTCTGAGGGACGAGTTTTCAGTGGCGGGGCAAGCAAAAAGTTCGGGAGGTTTAGCGGCGCGTTACGCAGCCGCGCTCTACGACTTGGCTGACGAACAAAATGCTTTGGATGCAGCCGCTGCCGACCTGGAATCCTTGCGCTCGATGATCAACGAAAGTGCCGACTTCCGCCGCTTCATTAAAAGCCCCGTGCTCTCACGCCGCCATCAGGGCGCGGCCATCAAGGCGCTGGCTGAAAAAGCCGGTCTATCGGCGCTAACACAAAAATTTCTTGGTCTTGTTGCGGCCAACCGCCGCCTGTTTGCACTGCCGGGCATGATTGCGGGCTACCTCGCAATATTGGCCAATCGCCGTGGCGAAGTAACCGCCGAGGTTACTTCGGCAGTGGCATTGAGCGATGCGCAATCCTCGGCCATTGCAGCCGCATTAAAACAAACTGCGGGGCGTACCATTTCGCTCACGTCGAAAATTGATCCGTCCATCTTGGGCGGGCTGATCGTCCGGGTTGGGTCACGGATGGTCGATAGTTCACTTAAATCCAAACTTCAGCGTCTGAAGCTTGCCATGAAAGGGGTCGGATAATGGATATCCGTGCCGCGGAAATTTCCGCAATTCTCAAGCAGCAAATCGCCAACTTCGGCACCGAAGCCGAATCAGCCGAGGTGGGCCAAGTGCTCTCGGTCGGTGACGGTATCGCACGCATTCACGGGTTGGATAACGTCCAAGCCGGCGAGATGATCGAGTTCCCCGGCGGCCTCAAGGGCATGGCGCTGAACCTCGAATCCGACAACGTCGGCGCGGTGATCTTCGGTGACGACAGCGGCATCAAAGAAGGTGACACAGTCAAGCGCACCGGCACCATCGTCGATGTGCCGGTTGGTAAAGAACTGTTGGGGCGTGTCGTTGACGGCCTTGGCAACCCAATTGATGGCAAGGGCGCGATCAATTCTAAGGAACGCCGCCTCGCCGAAACAAAGGCGCCCGGCATTATTCCGCGCCGCTCTGTGCATGAACCGGTGCAAACCGGTATCAAGGCTATCGACTCTTTGATTCCCATTGGCCGCGGCCAGCGCGAGTTGATCATCGGCGACCGCCAAACCGGCAAGACCGCCGTTATTATCGACACCATCATTAACCAGAAAAAAATCAACGCCTCGGGCAGTGAGAAAGAAAAACTCTATTGCATCTATGTGGCTGTCGGCCAAAAGCGCTCAACCGTGGCGCAGGTGATGAAGACGCTCGCCGACCACGGCGCGCTCGATTACACCATCATCGTTGCCGCCACGGCATCTGACCCCGCACCGATGCAGTTCTTGGCGCCCTACACCGGCGCTGCCATGGGCGAATGGTTCCGCGATAAAGGCATGCATGCCGTTATTTTCTATGACGATTTGTCCAAGCAGGCGGTTGCGTATCGCCAGATGTCGCTGCTGCTGCGCCGCCCACCAGGCCGCGAGGCCTATCCAGGCGACGTGTTTTATCTCCACTCACGCTTGTTGGAGCGCGCCGCCAAGATGAACGATGCCAATGGCTCAGGCTCGTTGACCGCTTTGCCTGTCATCGAAACCCAAGCCGGTGACGTCTCGGCCTATATTCCCACCAACGTGATCTCGATCACTGATGGCCAGATCTTTCTGGAAACCACGTTATTCTATCAGGGTATTAGGCCCGCGCTGAACGTCGGTATCTCTGTGTCGCGCGTTGGTTCATCAGCTCAAATCAAGGCGATGAAGCAGGTTGCGGGCTCCATCAAACTGGAGCTTGCCCAGTACCGCGAAATGAAGGCATTCGCGCAGTTCGCCTCGGACCTCGACGCCTCCACGCAGAAGTTGCTCTCGCGCGGCGAACGCCTGACGGAATTGTTGAAACAGCCACAATATCAGCCCGTGCCGGTCGAAGAACAGGTCGTGTCGATCTTTGCTGGTACCAATGGGTATCTCGATAAAGTTGGTGTCCGCGACGTCGGCCGCTTTGAAAAGACTATGCTGGCGGCTATGCGCGACAAGGCCGGAGATATTCTGCAATCCATTCGAACCGAGAAGCAGTTGTCCGATGCGATTAGGTCGCGCCTGAAGGCCTTCTTGGACGATTTTTCGAAAGCTTTCGCCTAAACATACTTTATTTAATCCCGGCATAACGCACACCCATGCCAAGCCTTAAAGACTTCCGCGTCCGCATCGCTTCGGTGCAGTCGACGAAAAAAATCACCTCTGCCATGAAAATGGTGGCGGCGTCGAAGCTGCGCCGTGCGCAAGAGGCCGCCGAGGCCGCGCGGCCCTATTCCGAGCGCATGGAGAAAATGTTGGGTAACCTTGCTGGCAGCTTCAAGGGCCAGGCCGGTGCACCCAAGATGATGGCGGGAACCGGCAAGGACAGCGTTCATCTGGTCTTGGTGATGACCGCCAATCGCGGTCTGTGCGGCGGTTTTAACTCCAATATCATTCGCAATGCGCGCGCTTTGATTCGCGAACTGAAAGACAAGGGTAAGAAGGTAAAAGTACTGTGCGTGGGGCGTAAGGGCCGCGATTCTTTGCGCCGCGACTACCGCGATTTGATCGTCGACAGCTTTACCGAATTCGCCCGCAAGCGCGTGGCCTTCACCGAGGCTGCCGAGGTCTCGGCCAAAGTCACCGAAATGTTCAACGCCGGTCAATTCGACGTATGCACGATGATTTACGCGCGCTTCAAGTCGGCGCTGACCCAAGTTGTCAGCCGCCAGCAAATCGTACCGTTTCCGGTGCCCGAGACCACAGCCGCCGCCGTACCCTACGAATATGAGCCCTCGGACAAGGAAATTCTGGAAGACCTGTTGCCACGCAATCTCGCGATCCAGATTTTCCGCTCGATGCTGGAAAATGCGGCCTCCGAACAGGGTGCCCGCATGACCGCGATGGATAACGCGACGCGCAATGCTGGTGAAATGATCAGCGGGCTGACGCTGAAATACAACCGCACACGTCAGGCCATGATCACCAAGGAATTGATCGAAATTATCTCCGGAGCCGAGGCCGTTTAGGGCCGTTTCCGCACACGAATGCGAGCACGATAGGAGCGAGCAATGGCTAAGAATAACGTAGGCGCGATCTCCCAGGTCACAGGCGCGGTGGTGGACGTCAAGTTCGAGGGCGATCTGCCCTACATCTTGAGCGCCCTCGTGGTCGAGAACAAAGGCAAGCGCCTGATCCTTGAGGTCGCCCAGCACTTGGGTGAATCAGTCGTGCGCTGCATCGCCATGGACTCAACCGACGGCTTGGTGCGCGGTCAAAAGGCCACCGACACCGGCGCGCCCATCAGCATGCCCGTGGGCCCTGGCACCCTGGGGCGCATCATGAACGTGGTGGGCGAGCCCATCGACGATCGCGGACCCATCAATGCCAAGGAGTTCTACCCCATTCACCGTCCGGCGCCGTCTTTCGCTGACCAAGCAACGTCGGCTGAAATTTTCGTCACCGGGATCAAGGTCATTGATTTGCTCGAACCCTATGTGAAGGGGGGCAAAGTCGGTCTGTTCGGCGGTGCAGGTGTCGGCAAGACCGTTCTCATTCAGGAACTCATCAACAATATCGCCAAGCAACACGGTGGTTACTCGGTGTTCGCAGGTGTTGGCGAGCGTACTCGCGAAGGTAACGATCTCTATCACGAGTTTATCGAGTCCAAGATTATCGACCTTGAAGGCAATAACAGCCGCGTCGCCTTGGTGTTCGGCCAGATGAACGAACCGCCGGGCGCGCGCGCCCGCGTCGCCTTATCGGGCCTGACGCAGGCGGAGTACTTCCGCGACGCCGAAGGCAAGGACGTGCTGTTCTTCGTTGATAACATCTTCCGTTTCACACAGGCCGGCTCTGAAGTCTCGGCGCTTTTGGGCCGCATTCCTTCGGCGGTCGGTTATCAGCCCACTCTGGCCACTGATATGGGCGCGCTGCAAGAGCGCATCACTTCGACCAAGAAGGGTTCCATTACTTCAGTGCAGGCCATTTACGTGCCCGCCGATGACTTGACCGACCCCGCACCCGCGGCTTCGTTCGCGCACTTGGATGCGACGACCGTTCTGTCCCGCGCCATCTCTGAATTAGGCATTTATCCAGCTGTCGACCCACTCGACTCGACCTCCCGCGCGCTTGACCCGCTGATCGTCGGCGAAGAGCACTACACCGTGGCGCGTGACGTGCAGCGCGTGCTGCAAACCTACAAATCGCTGCAAGACATCATCGCCATCTTGGGCATGGACGAACTATCCGAAGAAGATCGTCTCACTGTTGCCCGCGCCCGTAAAATTCAGCGCTTCTTGTCGCAGCCGTTCCACGTCGCCGAGGTGTTCACTGGAAACCCGGGCGTGTTCGTGAAGTTGGAAGATACCGTGAAGGGCTTCAAAGGCATCGTGAAGGGTGACTACGACCACCTACCCGAGCAGGCCTTCTACATGGTTGGCACCATCGAGCAGGCGGTCGAAAAGGCCAAGAAGATGGCTGCAGAAGCTGCCTAAGACATAACCCCGGACACGCCCATGACCGACACCGTTCAATTGGAACTTGTTTCCCCCGAACGCCTGCTCCTCTCCGAGCCGGTGGACATGGTGGTCGTGCCAGGCACCGATGGTTACTTTGGCGTGTTGCCAAAGCATGCCCCGGTCATATCTACGCTTGGCCCCGGCGTGATCGACGTTTACCGCAATGGGGCCATCGCCCAGCAGTATTTCGTCGATGGCGGCTTTGCAGAAGTTAATGCCACTGGAGTGACAATTCTGGTGGACGAGGCACTTCCCGTGACCGAGATCACGAAGGCCAAGGCCGACGAGCGCCGCATTGCAGCCCAAGACCGGCTCGACAAAGCCACGAACGACGACGACAAGCGCCGGGCAACCCTCGCTTTACGGGTCGCCGAGGAAATGGCCGCCGTGGCCGGGCGTGCGGCCTAATAGCTGTTGCGATTGGCCTCGCGGCTTAACGCTTGGCCAGTTGATCGACCTTGGCCTGAAACGCCGCGACGACTTTCACATAGATCTCGCGCTTAAACCCGACGATGACTTGGGGCAACTCGTGAAAGGGCAGCCATTTCCATGTCGAGAATTCCGGGTGCTTGGTCTTGATGTTGATATCGCGATCAGTCCCGGTAAATGCCATCAAATACCACTTCTGCTCCTGCCCGCGGTATTTGCCTTTCCACATTGTTGCGGCGATGTCAGGCGGTAGATCGTAACGCAGCCAACCTTGGGTCTCGGCTACGATCTCGGCTTTATCGGTTCCAATTTCTTCGTGTAACTCGCGTAATGCGGCCGCGCGCGGTTCTTCACCCTTGTCGATGCCGCCTTGGGGCATTTGCCAAGCTGGTTCGGCGCTGTCGAGGCGTTGGCCGACGAACACCAGGCCTTTTTTATTGATCAAGGCGATACCACCCCCGCGCCGATAGGGGCGCGAATCAATCGGCGGGGTCTCTGGCATGGGATTATTGAACGAGAACTTGCGACACGGCGGCGAGGGTGACGCCCTTTTTGGCAAGCTGATCCGACCACAACGCCAACCGCTCAAAACTAATCGGCCGCGCTGACATCACGGCCACGGCGCTGCCTTGGTACTTGGCAAGCCGCTCGGCGTAGTCAGGCCGGGCATCCACAGCGGCACGAAACGGGCGTTCGTCGATCACAACGTCGGTCGTGGCTGAGGGCACTTCCGTGTCACCGACCCGAATCCCCGGGCGGCCCTGGACGTAAAACAAATTCTGTTGCTTTAGCTTCGCAAGTACTTCGCCAATATGGCGCTGCGACTCGCGGAATTTACTGCCCATTCCATCAAACACGCCGGTGGCGCCGGTGGCGCCGGTGGCTTCTTTGAGGATGGTATCCAAGCGCTCTTGATTGTCCGCGCTCTCCAGGCTGGTGAGCAGTCCGAGAGGTCCGGGGTCTTCAGCCGGGAAAGCTTTACTTTCCATCGGAACTTCAATCAGCACTTCGTGGCCTTTTTCCTTGGCGCGGGCCAGCCATTTTTTCAAATCGCGGGCATAGGGGCTGAAGGCAAACGTCACCGAGGCTGGCAACTTGGCCAAGGCCGCCTCGGTAGCGGCGCGGTTCAGACCCAAACCTTCAACAACAATTGCCACTTTCGCGGCTGATGTGGCCGAGGGTTCGGGTCCCTTGATCGCAGCTAAAGCGGTAAACCGCGGAGGCGGAGTTCCAACGCTGGTACGGTCGGTTGGGGGTAGGCGTGGGCCGTTCAGACGCGGGCGTCCACCGCTGGGCACGGCATTGCCATCGTCCGACTCAAAGCGGCGCGGCGCGCCAGGAGCGGTGAGGGCGGGGGCCAGCAATGAAGGCATGGCAGCCTGCTGTTGTTCTTCCACGGGCTCTGCAGATTTATCTACCGCGGGCATTGGCGCGGCCTTAGTAGGGCCGGGCTTTGACGGAGCCATAGCAACAGCTGTTTCTGGCGCCGTGGCTTTGGCTGGAGCCTCAGCAGTCTTGGCTTCTGGTGCGGCAACGCCAGGCTGATTTTTTGCCGGAGCCGTTTCTGGGCTTGAAGATTTGATCTGCGCCAACAGTTCTTCGGGCGATTTGGGCGCATCCGCTTTAGCGGGTTCTGTCTTCACAGGCTCGGCCTTGGGTTCCTCTGTTTTAGCGACCTCGACATTCGCTACGGGTGTCTTCGCCGCTTCGGGCTGCTTACCTGCTTGTGTATCCTGGCCCGCCGGTGGCGGTTTCATGGTTTCGACCTTACCGACTTCGCGCGTCGGCAGGTTGCCTGCCATCTTGGTTTGGGTGTCGGGGGCTGTTTTTGCTTCAGCCTTTTTATCATCGGTCTTGGCCGTATCGCTCACGCCGAGGCGGCGTGTGCCACCATTGTCTGTTGGTGTTAACCATGGGCGGCGTTCGACCGAGCGCTCCGTACCGGCCACGGTGGCTTCGTCATCTTCGAGTGTCAGCCCGTCCAAGGAGCCGCCAGTGTTTGCCACCTCTGGGTCGCCGGTCATCACGATCACAGCGATGAGGCTGGCCAAAGCCAGCAGAAATACGCCACTCACGGCCAAGGCGATCTTCGGGCCCAAGTTCGCAGCTTTGGCTTCTCCATCGCCATCGAACAGGTCATCACCGCCGAAAGCGTCCATTGCTTTTGGCTCGCGGTTAAACAAACCGCGGACTTTTTCCATTGCGTTGGTCACGGATTCCGGAAGAGCCATCGCGTAACGGTCCAATGCCTAAGCTTTGTTAATCCCGCCACATCATGCAGAAGGCGGGCATAAGTTTACCCCGACTTTGTTCTACCCGAGCAAACCTTAACAGGGCGCTAAAGCCGCTAAAAACCTAGATAAATCCTAGTTCAGGCTCGATCGCTGGTAGATCGAAATACCCCGCAATAAATCCAATGCCCGCGACAATTGGTAATCGTCGGTATCTTGGGTGACGCGTTGGTCAGCGGCAGGCGCGGCTGTATTGTTGGCGCCAGGCGCTGCGGCGGGTGCGGGGGCTGCGGCGGGTGCGGGGGCTGCCACCGGCGGCGTTGCTGCTGGGGCTGGGGGTTCTTCGCCTGTGGCATTGCGTAAAGCGCCTGGCAGGTCGGCTTCTGACCGCCGGAACCCAGGTGTGTTGGGCCGCTGCACGCTGGCTTGGCGGACCTCGATATCAGGCTCGATACCCTTGGCCTGGATCGACCGGCCGCTGGGGGTGTAGTAGCGCGCCGTGGTCAGGCGCATGGCGCTCTCACCGCGTGCCAGCGGCACGATGGTTTGCACCGAGCCCTTGCCGAAGGATTTGATCCCCAGCAACACCGCCCGGCCATGATCTTGCAATGCTCCGGCAACGATTTCCGAAGCCGAAGCAGAGCCATCGTTGATCAACACCACAATAGGTTTGCCTGCCGCCAAATCGCCAGGCTTGGCGTTGTAGCGTTGGGTTTCCTCCAAGCGGCGGGTCCGCGTCGAGACGATCTCACCGCGTTCTAAGAATGAGTCAGAAATCGAAACTGCCTGGTCCAGCAACCCACCCGGGTTGTTGCGCAAGTCGAGTACATAGCCGCGTAACTTGGTGCCGACCTTTACATTGATGTCTTTGATGGCGGTTTCCAAACCTGCCTGCGATTGCTCGGTGAAGGATGTGATTCGGATATAACCGATATCTCCCTCGACGCGCGAGCGCACCGACCTTACTTTGATAACCGCGCGTTTCATCTTCAAGTCGAATGGATCAACGCCTTGGCGGCGAATCGTCACGGTAATATCGGTGTCTGGCGCCCCGCGCATCTTTTCGACCGCGTCATTCAAGGTCAAGCCGATCGCCGGTTTTCCGTCAATGGCGACAATATAATCGCCCGGTTGCACACCGGCCTTAGCGGCAGGCGTTTCGTCTATGGGCGAGACGACCTTCACCAAACCGTTTTCCATGTTTACTTCGATGCCAAGGCCGCCGAACTCGCCCTTGGTTTGCTCCTGCATATCCTGGAAGCTTTTGGCGGGCATGTAACCAGAGTGGGGATCAAGCGACACCAGCATGCCGTTGATGGCCGATTCCAAAAGTTCCTGGTCGGTTACTTCCTCGACGTAATCCCGCCGCACGCGCTCGAAGACATCACCGAAAAGCTCCAGATACTTATATGTATCGTTGGAGAATTTCGTTTCGGCGGCCTGTGTGGGCATTGCCAGCGCGTAGCTGGCCACCGACAACACGAGGGCGGCCGGTAGTTTTATTTTAAAAAAGTGTGTCATCCGTTGCTCTTACCTGTACGACTTGCCAACCAAGGAAGGGGGTTTACGGGCTGTCCGTTTTGACGCAGTTCAACGTAAAGCTCGTTCCCGGTATCGTTTGTCATCACGCCGACGGGCTCGCCAGCGAATACGCGTTGATCAAGGACGCAGTCGATGCGGCCCAAACCCGCAAGAAGTGTATGATATCCCTCACTATGTTCGATGATCAAGAGAAGCCCGTATCCACGGAACGGCCCGGCAAAGGCGACCACGCCATCAAAGGGCGCAATCACTTGGCCTGCGCTGCGCGCGGATATCACAACCCCTTTACTCAGCGCGCCGGGGTCCTCGCTGCCCTCTCCGTAGCGGCGCGTTAACGACCCCACGACCGGATAGGGCATGGTGCCCTTAGCCTCGCTGAAAGCCCGCAAATCACTAGGTTTCGAGCTTGCCTTATTTGGATTTGGGGCCAAGGCCGCGACTTGGGCTTGGTTTTGTGCGGGTTGTGGCTCGGGTGCCACGCCTGGCGGCGGTTTCAGGACAATACGGTCTGATTTAGCTGGCTGTTCCTCAACTAGCTCTGTCGCCTTTTGTTGTTGTGCTTCCGCCAGGCGCCGCTCTTCCTCGCGCCGTGCCCGGTCGACCGCAAGCTTAGTCACTAATTCCTTCAAATCGGCGGCTTCACTGGCGAGTTTTTGCACCCGTTCGGTTGCCTGGGCATTCGCCGTCGATAGTTCCAAATGAAGTCTGGTTTTGTCTTGTTCCAATACTTCCAGAGCATTGCGTTTATCGATCAAGCTGGCCGCAGCCACGGCGACACGGCCTTGCTGCTCCTGCAGATCGCTACGGACCCGGTAAAGTTCGCCAAGCTCGCCCTCAAGCGCGAGCGCTGAGTCTCGCACAGCTGGAATAGCCGATCGCAACAAAATCGCAGTACGCACCGAATCGCCAGGACTGAGCGGAGACAATGTGACGGCATCTGTGGGCCGCAAAGCCATGCGTTGCAGCGCCATGGCTACACGTTGCATTTGCTCATCGCGTAGGCCGAGTGTTGAGCGCAAGGTTTGTTCTTGTTTTTCCAAGTCACCTAAGCGGCTTTCCAACACTGTGAGCGAATACTCCTGGTCTTGAATTTCTTTAGCCAGGTTCACCGCGGAAGAACGCAATGACTCGAGTTCGCGTGTGGCGGCCTCTTGGCGACGCTGCAGCCGATTACGTTCTGCCTCGCTTTTCTGCAGTTCCAGTTCGACAGCCCGTAGGCGCTGGACTTCATTGGCAGCAGGGGGCTCTTGCGCGCCCGTGAATGACGTGAACGTCGTTGCGTTCAACGTAGCAGCAAGAATCAGTTTAAAGGCGAGATAATTAGGCCGTGGCACGGCGTTGATTATCCGCGCTGGCGGCGGCCGATGCCAATGAATGTCCTGTCATCTCGCGGGGTTGCGGCACGCCTAACAGACTCAAAACCGTCGGCGCCAAATCGGCCAGCCGGCCATCCTTTAAAGAGTTTATTCCGGCGGGTGGATTAACCAGCACCACCGGAACTTTGCCAACCGTGTGCTGGGTATGGGGCTCGCCCGTGGCAGCATCGCGCATTTGTTCAAGGTTGCCGTGATCGGCCGAAATCAACAGTGTCCCGCCTGCGGCTTTTACTGCCGTCTCTAGCTTACCTAAACATTCATCAATGGTCTCTGCGGCCTTGATGGCGGCGGGCAGAATACCAGTATGGCCCACCATATCGCCGTTGGCATAGTTGACGATGATGACGTCGAATTTTTTTCCGGCTACAGCCTCAACAATATGTGCAGTGACCTCATAGGCCGACATCTCGGGCTTAAGGTCGTATGTCGCCACCTTGGGGCTTGGCACCAAAATGCGTGTTTCACCGGGGAATTCTGCCTCCACGCCGCCGTTCAAGAAGAACGTGACGTGGGCGTATTTCTCGGTTTCGGCAATGTGGAGTTGCTTCAGTCCGGCCTTACTGAGCACCTCACCCAAGACATTAGCAGGAGGCTCACTTGTATAAAGGGCGGTCATGAAAGGTTTGAGGGCCTCGGAATATTCCGTCAAGCCCGTGGCAGCAGCGAATTGAATCACGCGCGGGCGCGTAAAGCCGTCGAACGCGGGGTCGAGCAACGCGGTCAATATTTGTCGCACACGGTCAGCGCGGAAATTGCCGACCAACACTCCATCGCCGTCTTTCATGCCAGTATATCCAGGTATAATGACAGGGATCATAAACTCGTCGGTCACTTTGCCTGCATATGAACTGCGAATGGCCGCTACCGGATCTGATGCGGCAGGCCCCTCTGCCGATGTGATCGCAACATACGCTTTCTCAATTCGTTCCCATCGCTTATCTCGGTCCATGCCATGATAGCGCCCGCCCACAGTAGCGATTATAGTTAGGGTTTGTGGCGCAAGATCGGCAGCAAACTTTTCCATGTACCCGGCAGCCGATTGCGGTGGGCAATCGCGGCCATCGAGAAATGCGTGGATGCGCACGGGTACGCCCGCATGGCTAACGGCTTTTGCTAAAGCGACGATGTGATCTTGGTGAGAGTGCACTCCTCCAGGTGAAATCAGAGCTAGCAGGTGGCAAGCTCCACCGCTTTTTTTCAGGGCGGCGATAAAACCGACCAAACGGTGATTTTTCGCCAAGCTGCCATCGGCCACGGCAGTGTCGATGCGCGGCAACTCCTGCATCATCACCCGGCCCGCACCGATATTCATGTGGCCCACTTCCGAGTTGCCCATTTGACCATGGGGCAAGCCCACATCGAGCCCGCTGGTCTCAACCAGGGCATAAAGCCCGGAGGTCATATAGCGGTCCCAATTCGGTGTGCGGGCCAAGGCGATGGCGTTGTCCGTCCGCTCGACCCGATGACCCCAGCCATCAAGGATGCACAAAATTAACGGAGTCGGACGCTGGGTAGTGGTGGTCGTTGTCATGACGCCGGTGACTATAATTACCACAATGTGGTTGGGCTATTGGTCGGGGCTCTTTTGCGCGCAACCCAAGGCCAAAGCAATATCAAAAAGACTTTACATATCAATTTGTTGAGGGGCTTTTGGGAAATTTGAAAATGCTGCTGGCGGCCTTGCGCAGAGCGGACCGATAGTCGATATATGCCCCTGAGAGGCTGGCAGTGGACGGACGTCTCGCCAACCCGGTCAGGTCCGGAAGGAAGCAGCCGTAACGAATCACGCCTGGGTCGCTGTCCAGTCTCTCGCCTTCAAATCTATCAGGCCGCATCTCGCCCCATGACCGATACCGCATCCGATCCGGCGGCCGCGACCGGCACAAGCGCTGCCAACTACCGGGTGCTCGCGCGCAAATACCGCCCTGCGCGGTTCACCGACTTGATCGGGCAGGAAGCAGTCGTGCGCACGTTGACCAACGCCATTACCTCAGGCCGCATTGCTCAGGGTTATATGCTCACGGGTGTGCGAGGTGTGGGAAAAACCACAACTGCCCGCCTGATCGCGCGCGCGTTGAATTGCATTGGGCCTGACGGCAACGGGGGAGCTACGCCTGACCCTTGCGGTGTATGTGTGCACTGCACTGGCATTGCGGAAGACCGCCACGTCGATGTGTTGGAAATGGACGCGGCGAGCCGCACAGGCATCGACGATATCCGCGAGTTGCTCGACGGTGTTCGTTATCGGCCTACGTCGGCGCGCTACAAGGTCTACATTGTCGACGAAGTGCACATGCTGTCGGAGAAAGCCTTCAATGCGCTGTTGAAAACGCTGGAGGAGCCACCTGCCCATGTAAAGTTTATCTTTGCGACCACTGAAATCCGCAAAGTTCCCGTGACAGTATTGTCGCGCTGCCAGCGCTTCGATTTGCGACGCATTGAATCGGACGACTTGATCAGACTTTTTTCCGATGTTGCTAAGCGTGAAGCCGCCAAGGTCGAGCCAGGCGCAATGGCATTGATCGCACGCGCAGCCGATGGTTCAGCGCGCGACGGGCTATCGATTCTTGACCAGGCGATCTCTCAGGCTGCTGGCGCAGGCGATCAAACCGTCACTGAACAAGCCGTGCGGGACATGTTGGGTCTGGCCGACCGGGCCCGTGTGTTCGACCTGTTCGACGCGGTCATGACGGGCGATGCCAAGTCCGCGCTTGGTATGTTGCATGATCAATATGCTGCGGGCGCCAACCCTGTCGTGGTTGTGCAAGATTTGTTGGAGCTGGTCCATTGGCTCACGCGGGTGAAAATCTCGCCAGAGACAGCGCGCGATCCGGGCTTGGCGGAAACCGAACGCACGCGTGGCGTGACCATGGCCAAAGCCCTATCGGTGGCGGTGCTGTCGCGGTCCTGGCAAATGCTACTGAAGGGGTTAAGCGAGGCTCGTTCGGCACCACTTCCACTTCAAGCTGTCGAGATGATTTTGATCAGATTGGCCTATGCCTCGGATTTGCCAACGCCCGGCGACGCTCTCAAGACATTGCAAAGCGGCGGCGTCGTTCCTGCCGCGCCAAAAGTAACTCCTGCGACTACTCCATCACCAGCGCCACGGGCCATGGCTGTAGGCTCGTCAGGGTATTCTCCGACGCCGCAATCGCGCCCCATTGCTGAACCCGTAGCGACGCAAACGACCGAAGCAGTGGCACTCAAATCCTTCGCCGATGTGGCACTGCTGTTTGAGCGCAAACGTGAGATCAAGCTAGCGGCGTTACTGAAACGCAGCGTGCGGCTGGTTCGCTTCGAGGATGGCCGCATTGAATTCAATCCCGATAAAGGCGCGCCTGCTGATCTCGCTGGCCTTGTGGGTAAGCACCTGACGCAATGGACCGGTCAGCGCTGGGTCGTGAGTGTCGTCAATGCTGCTGGCGAGAAAACCCTTTATGAACAAGACGAAGAACGGGCCAAGGCCGACCCCTTGATAAAATCTTTGCTTGAGGCCTTCCCCCGCGCGAAGATCGATCGTATCAGCCGCGCCGAAGAATAAATTTACCGCCTTACCCGGAGACCGCCATTATGAAAAACCTCGGCCAGATGATGCAGAAGGTTCAAGAGATGCAATCGCGCATGTCTGAAATGCAGGCGCGCTTGGGTGACATGGAAGTGGTGGGCAGTTCTGGCGGCGGCATGATCACGGCGATGTTGAATGGCAAGGGTGAACTACGCCGCGTCAAGATCGACCCCAGCTTGATCAACGCCAGCGAAAAAGAAATGTTGGAAGACCTCATCGTCGCGGCTGTCAATGATGCCAAGGGCAAAGTCGATGCTGCCGCCCAGGCCGAAATGAGCAAGATCACGGGCGGATTGCCGTTACCGCCCGGTTTCAAGCTACCCTTCTAAAGCTCCAAAATTACGCCCATGGCCGGCACGGAAATCGAAGCGCTGATTCGCCATCTGGCGAAGTTGCCAGGCTTGGGGCCCCGCTCGGCGCGGCGTATCGCACTGGCGCTGCTCAAAAAACGCGAGACCATGCTCGATCCGCTCGTGCGCACCATGACCGCGGCTGCCGAAACCGTGCGGATTTGCTCGACTTGCGGCAACTTCGATAGCCAAGACCCCTGCGCGATTTGCTCAGATCCCAGACGGGACGGATCGATCGTCTGCGTGGTCGAGGGCGTATCGGATTTGTGGGCGATGGAGCGCACAACGGCGTTCAAGGGCCGCTACCATGTCACTGGCGGGTTGCTCTCGCCCATCGATGGCATCGGACCCGAGGACTTGAAAATTGACCACTTGCTCGCACGCGTGAAGGCTGGGGGCGTCAAGGAAGTAGTGCTGGCGCTTAGCGCGACTGTCGACGGCCAAACCACGGCGCACTACATTACTGACCGACTGAAAGATGCAGGCATCATTATCTCTGGCTTGGCGCATGGCGTGCCCGTTGGGGGTGAGCTTGATTACCTCGATGACGGCACTATTTCGGCCGCACTCAAGGCGCGCCGCCCGATGTAAGCCAAGGGCCACGCCACCCACTAGCCATATTTTTAACGTAGTCTGCGCCTTGATTTCGAAGGCTGCGTGCCACACATTGCAGTTATGACCGCGCACCGATTCGCGCTAGGAGGTTGATGTGAAAACTCGTTTGATTGGTCTGATTGTTGGGGCTTTTGCTTTGTCGGCTTGCGTGGGCCCACGTTATGTCACCTCAGATGTCACGCGCTTTCATACCTTACCTGCCGCGCCCTCGGGCCAAAGCTTTGCGATTACGGCGCTTGATAAGGAGCAGGAACAAAGCCTGGAGTACAAGCAATACGCAGATATGTTGAACAACAAACTTGTGGGCTTAGGCCTGCGGCAGTTTACGGGCGCAGGCAAAGCCGATTTTGTGGTGACCCTGAAATACGGCGTCGAGGGCCCTAGCCCCGATGTGCGCAGCAGCAATGTTAACGTTGGGATAGGGTATGGCTTCGGCGGGCCTCACTGGCGCTGGGGCGGCTGGTACGATCCGATCAACGATAATTATGCCAACACCCAACAAGTTTATGTGCGCCGGGTTGATCTCGATATCTACAACGGGGCCACGTACGATTCGGCCAAACCTGAACGTGTGTTCGAGGGCCGTGCCTTGAGCGAGGGCCTGAACGGCCAAATTGTGCCTGTCATGCCGTATATCCTTGAAGCTCTGTTCAAGGATTTCCCGGGCGCCTCAGGTACGACCAGAACTGTGCGGATTGAAGTGCCCCGCGATGTCGATGCCGCAGGTACGGTCTCATCGCCGAGCGCTAGGTCGAGTTACTAAACGCTCTCGACTTTGAGGCGCGCGCCCTCGACGCCGATCACGCGCACTTTCGTGCCGCTGGGCAGATCGGGCCCTGCCACCAGCCATGACCCATCGGCTACTTTCATGCGGCCGTGACCGTTCTCGATGGCAGTATCGAGCGTAAATACTTGCCCCATATATTGCGCACCACGCTGATTGAGGGTGGGGTCGGCGCTGTCATCGGGCTTGGCTTTCCAAAATCGACGGCCCAGCGCAGCTGAAATAACCCCCAGCACAGCGAAGATTACAAAATTCGTCTGCCAGCCCAAATCGGGCAATGCCAGAACGATGAACCCAACCACGGCTGCGGCCAGGCCTAGCCATAAAAAGAATACGCCAGGAGCAAGCAGCTCGATCACAAAAAGGCCGAGGGCAAAAATCCACCAACTCCAGTGGTTAAAGCTCTCGAGGAATTCGGTCACGGCGTTCTCCCCCACGGCGCATCTCTAACCGGCGGTGGGAAGGCGGGCACCTTTTGGCGCTGCTGCCGCACCTGATTTACCGAAAGCCTCGCGCGCGAGATCGGCAATACCCCCGATCGCACCGATCACTCCGCTGGCCTCCAGCGGCATCAACACCAGCTTTCCATTGGGCGCGCTCGCAATTTCTTTCAAGGCCTCTATGTATTTCTGCGCGACGAAATAATTCACTGCTTGCAC
Organism: Rhodospirillaceae bacterium; assembly: GCA_009693785.1. Classification (GTDB taxonomy): domain Bacteria; phylum Pseudomonadota; class Alphaproteobacteria; order Rhodospirillales; family Rhodospirillaceae. The sequence goes on along the minus strand of SHWP01000005.1, from coordinate 22,994 downwards.
ATCACCCTTGGCAATGGCTTCAGAGACCATTTCAGTGGCTTTCGCTTCGGCTTGGGCTAGGCGTTCACGTGCCTCGGCTTGGGGCGGAACGCCGCTTCACGCTCGCCTTCGGCTTCCAGAATTTGGCCTTGCTTTTGCCCTTCCGCCCGCAAGATCGCAGCTTGCTTAGCGCCTTCAGCCTCTAACACCTGTGCCCGTTTCTCTCGCTCGGCTTTCATTTGCCGGGCCATGGCATCCACCAGGTCGCGCGGGGGCTGAATGTCCTTGATCTCGATGCGGGTGACTTTGATGCCCCAGGGCGAAGTGGCCTCGTCAACCACCCGCAGTAGCCGGGCATTGATGGCGTCGCGCTGCGACAACAACTCGTCCAAATCCATGCTGCCCATAACAGTACGGATGTTTGTCATGGTCAGGTTCATGATAGCCACGACGATGTTGCTCACCTCATAGGCCGCCTTGGCTGCGTCCAACACTTGAAAGAACATCACGCCGTCGACCGTTATGGCGGCATTGTCCTTGGTGATGGCTTGTTGTGATGGTACATTGAGCACTTGTTCCATCATGTTCGTCTTGCGTCCGACATTCTCGATGAACGGCGTGATGAGATGAAGCCCGGGGGAAAGCGATTGGGTGTACTTACCGAAACGTTCAATCGTGTAATTCCACCCTTGAGGAATCACGAGCACTGCTTTTAAAACAATGACGATGCCAAGGATGAGAACAAAAACGGCGAAAACCGATTCGGTCATGAGCGGGCACTCCCCTATGCGGACAATACGGTCACGCTGACCGCCATTTAAGGCGAAAACCTGGCGCAATCAAGAGCGGGGCTGCCTTATTGCAATAGTTCACGCCGTGGTTGTGGTGGATCGACGGCCAGCACGGCTGGCTCATCAAGGGCCTCGCCCGCAGAGTCGAGCGGAATTGTTTCGATCCGAGTTCCACGTTTGACGATTTTCTCGGTAGAAGTTTGAATGTCTTTAATATCGCGCTGGGCCAAATCGAAATGTTTGCCCAACTCACCAACACGCTTATCAAGCCGCACAACATCCTTGGTTAGCTCACCAATTTCGCGCTGAATTAAATGGGCCTGCTCGCGCATGCGTGCATCCTTCAAAATCGCCCGCACCGTGTTCAACGTGGCCATCAATGTCGTGGGCGAAACCACATAAACCCGCCGCGCGAAGCCAGCCTCGACCACATCGGGGAAATTTTCGTGCAGCTCCGCGAACACCGACTCTGCCGGCACGAACATGATGGCCGAGTCCGAGGTTTCACCAGGAATAATATATTTCTCGGCAATGTCTTTGATGTGCTTGAGCACATCAGAGCGAAACGCCTGTGTGGCGACGGCTAGCTCGCGTTCATCGGCTGCCGACATCATGCGGGCATAGGCGTCATGGGGGTACTTGGAATCAACCGCGATTAAGCCCGGCGGATTGGGCAGCTTGATCACGCAATCAGCCCGCTTACCGTTCGAGAGCGTGAATTGAAATTCATATACGCCCGATGGCAGCATATTGCGCACCAAGTCTTCCATCTGGACCTGGCCGATCGCGCCACGAGCTTGTTTATTCGAGAGCAAGTCTTGCAAACTGACAACATCTTGCGAAAGATCAGTAATGGTCTTTTGTGCCGAATCGATGATGGCTAAGCGCTCGTGCAAATGGCTCAACGTTTCGGTGGTTTTTTCACCCGCCTTTAGCAAATTTTCACCGACGCGGCGGGTCACCTCCGCCAGACGTTCGTCAAGAAATTTGGTGACGTTGCGCTCCTGTGTCTGCAGGCGCTCGGCTACGCTCGCTTGGGCTGCAACCTGCCCCTCAGCCATTTGTGAGAGGCGGCCGGTTAGCCCGGCCTGGCTCTCGGCCAGGCGCATCATGGCTTCTGACAGCATTGTCAGACGTTCGCCGTCTTGACGTGAACTGCCCATGGCCCGGATTGCCGCCCAAATCGCCACGGCGGCCAATGCAATTGCGACCACGGTCATAGCCAACGAGGTTGTTAACACCGCTTTGCGCTCCGCTGGTTCGCTGCCATGATGCGGACAATATTCCAACGGAGTCTGCGGGCAAGCGCTTTCCGTTCAAACGCACCTTGCACCCCCTATTCAGCGAGCCGTCTCATGCTGTCTTTACGCTCATTTATCCTTGCCATCCTCACTTTGCCGTGGGCCGTACAAGCTCAGGAAATCGTTGTCCCGCCCGAGGCCCGCACCGGCTTGGAACTGACAATTTACGAAAGCGATTTTGCGCTGGTTAAGGATCAACGCACTCTGAAATTAACTCGCCCCGAGGCAACCCTCGCTTTCGCAGGCGTGAGCGGCCAAATGCAGCCGGATACGGTTTTATTCCGTACCCTTGGGGGCGAGCCGTTGCGCATTGTCGAGCAGGCGTTTGACGCCAACGTGCTCACACCCGAGGTTCTGCTCGAACGCGCCCTCGGCCATGAAGTGTCAGTCCTGACGACCAACCCCGCTACCGGCCGCGACACGATTGAGCGCGCCAAGGTGCTGGCGGTCGATCAGGGGCTGGTGTTGGATATCGGTGGGAAAATCCACACCCAAGTGCCCGGCCGCATTGTGTTTGATGGTTTGCCCGAGGGTTTGCGCACCACGCCGACGCTGCTCATCGCGGTGCGTGGCAAAGCAAACCAAGACGTCAAATCCGAGCTCAGCTATCTCACCGGCGGGTTGTCTTGGCGGACAAATTACGTGGCCGACTACGATGCCGATGCAAAGCGCCTCGACCTGACGGCTTGGGCGACGCTGAACAATAACAGCGGCATCGATTTCAAGGATGCGAAGGTGAAGTTGGTTTCGGGGCAAATCAACAAAGTTTCTGAACGACGCAGGCCAGGCCGAGATATTGAAGAAATAGTTGTAACCGCCGCAAGGACAAGTATGGCAGCCACTGCCGACGGGATTCAGCAAGAATCTCTTGGCGGTTATCATCTCTACGATATCGCCGATCCGGTTAGCGTCGAGAACAACCGCACCAAGCAACTCTCATTACTCGGCGGAACAGGTATTGCCGCGACGCAGGAATACACGGTTCGAGGCGAACAGTATTTCTACCAACAGCAAGTACAACAACGCCCGCCTGTCATTCAGGCTGAGACGGTCATCGCACTAAAAAATGACAAAGCCTCGGGCCTTGGCTTGCCACTGCCCGCCGGAATCGTTCGTGTTTATGGGCAAGATGCCAGCGGTGCCCCGCAGTTTCTGGGCGAAGACAACGTTTCGCACACCGCTGAGGGCGCTGAAATGCGCATCACCATTGGCCGCGACGCTGACGTGACGGCCGAACGCGAACAGCAAAATTTCGTGCGCGCCTCGGACCGAATTACTTTAGTCACCTGGCGCGTGACGTTGAAGAATGCAAAATCAAAAGGCGTTGCCGTGCGCGTGATCGAGCCGATTTTTGGCGCCTGGGAGATATCGCGCGAAACCCTGCCTCATATCAAAGCCAACGCGCAGGTGGCTGAGTGGCTGATTGACGTTCCTGCGAAAGGGCAAGCCGTGCTGGATTATACTGCCAGGATCACGAACTAAGCCTGCCAAATGATCATGCTGATTGAGTGGGCTGCTGCAGTGATATTGAGTATTGCGGGATTGAGCCAGACCTACTTCGGATGCTTTTGGCTCCAATATTGCGAAGCGCTTCTCGCACGCGGTTCGTCAGCAGTACGCGGCCATGGGGCTATGGTCGGCCTCTGTGGGGCCGCAGTTATCATTTTTCACAATATATGGTCTGGCCCTGCGTTGGTATTGACGGCGTTTGGCTGGCTGCTGTTAGCGGAGGGCGCTTTTTGCCTGTTGGCACCTCATCTTAGCCTGCGCAGCTTGCAACGTTCAGAGCCCAAATTGCGGCGCGCCTCAATTGTCGTTACTGGCGCGGGCATTCTCATTGTCGCAGGGGTGCTTTGGGTCGTTTTTCTGCCACCGCTGCTAGCCCTCTAAGTTGGTTGACCCTGGCGGCTATCGGCCTTATCTCACGCGCAAGATTATGTGAGACTCTTTTACCATGGCTAAACTCGACATCATCATCGCCCCAGATCCGCGCCTGAAGCGCAAATGCGGTGCCGTGGAGCGCGTGGATGCTGGCACAGCCCAACTCATGACCGATATGCTCGAGACCATGTATGCGGCACCGGGCATTGGTTTGGCGGCACCTCAGGTGGGAGTAACCAAGCGAATCATCGTGGCGGATCCCGCTGGCGAGAACGGCCCGCCTGCGCCGCTCAAGATGGCCAACCCTGAAATCATCTGGTCGTCGGATGAAAAGAAGCGGCACGAGGAAGGCTGCTTATCGTTACCCCAAGAGTACGACATGGTGGAACGGCCCGACAAAATCCGCGTGCGGTATGTCGATGAAAACAATGCAACCCAAGAAATCGAAGCCGACGGGCTATTGTCGGTCGTGATTCAACACGAAATGGATCACCTGGAGGGTGTTTTGTTTGTCGATCATATCTCTAGTCTCAAACGCGGGATTATCCTACGCCGTCTCAGCAAACAAAAGAAACACGGCAAGCGGCATGCCATGGAGCCAGCCTAAGGCGGCCTCCCATGCGCATCGTATTTATGGGCACGCCTGAGTTTGCCGTAGCTGCGCTTGAGCGCATTGCCGCCGCACACGATGTGATCTGCGTTTATACGCAGCCGCCCCGTCCTGCTGGACGTGGCCAAAGCGAGCGCCCCGGCCCTGCGCAAGAATGGGCAACCAGGCGCGGTATTCTTGTACGCTCGCCCAAGTCTTTGAAATCGCCCGACGCACAATCGGAGTTTGCTGCCCTTAGGGCCGATGTCGCCGTCGTCGCGGCTTATGGCTTGATTTTGCCCCAAGCCATTCTCAATGCGCCCAAATTTGGGTGCATCAATATTCATGCCTCGTTGCTACCGCGTTGGCGTGGGGCTGCTCCTATTCAGCGCGCCATCATGGCAGGGGATACCCAAACGGGCGTTACGATCATGCAAATGGAAGCGGGCCTCGACACAGGGCCAATGCTTTTAACACATGCCGTACCAATCACCGATCAAACCACGGCGGGCGAGTTGCATGACGCGTTGGCTGCTTTGGGCGGCAAGATGATTCTTGAAGCTTTAGCCGGTGTAGCGGCCGCAACCTTGAAGGCAAAAACCCAGCCTGCTGATGGGGTTACCTATGCCGACAAGATCGATAAGGCCGAAGCCAAAATCGACTTTGGCCATGAAGCGGCGACGGTTCTTCGCCAAGTCCACGGGCTCTCGCCATTTCCTGGCGCTTGGACCGAGGTGGCCGGAGAGCGCATCAAGATCCTCAGTGCTAGCCTTGCACAGGGCAAGGGTCAGCCAGGCGAAGTCATCTCTGTGAATATGACGATTGCATGTGCCGAGGGTGCGATTCAGCCAATTGATGTTCAACGTAGCGGCCGGGCGGCCATGGCGGTAGGGGATTTCCTACGTGGCTTCGCGTTGCCTCCGGGCACGAAGCTCGCGTAAATTCAATGTCACATTTAAAACTCACACCCTAGACACACATCATGTTTGGTCGTCGTAAAATTCTGGCCGAAGGCGAGGTCGTTTACTTGTTCGAGCCAACGCGTGCCAGCGCCGAGGATTTTTTGGCCATGACTTCGGCGAGCCAGATGTTTCATCACCCCTGGGTGTTCCCGGCGACCGATCAGCGCCGCTTTCGCGGCTACCTCGACCGGCTTGATGCTGGCCAGGCCTTCGGATTCTTTATTGGCCGCCTCGAGGACGATGCGCTGTTAGGGGTGATCAATATCAACGATGTAATCTTTGGCGGTTTACGCTCGGGTTCGCTCGGTTACTACATCGCCGCAGATTTTGCCCGCCGGGGTTACATGAGCGAGGGGCTTTCCCTGGTGCTCGACCGCGCCTTCACAGATCTAAAACTTCACCGCCTTGAAGCCAACGTTCAGCCAGGCAATGCTGCATCGTTGGGGTTAATACAGCGATTGGGTTTTCACAAAGAAGGCTTCTCGCCTGGCTATCTGCAAATTGATGGCGTGTGGCGCGACCACGAGCGCTGGGCGATCTTGGCTGAAGAATGGCTGGGCGCGAATGGCTTGTCATCACGCCAGATGCGCCGCCAATACGGTGTCGTGGCTTAATGCCGCGCTTCAAACTAACCATTGAATACGATGGCACACCGTTTGTCGGCTGGCAGCGGCAAGACAACGGACCCTCAGTGCAAGCTGCCGTCGAAGCCGCCCTTAAGGCTTATTGCCAAACCGATATCACCGTATTTGTTGCGGGCCGTACTGACGCGGGCGTACATGCCCTGGGGCAAGTGGCCCACGCCGACATTCCGCGCGATGATACGGCAGAGGTGGTGGCCAATGCCATCAATGCTCACCTTCGTCCGCATCCGATCGCGGTCATTTCGGCCGCGCGCGTAGCGGATGACTTCCACGCGCGCTTTTCCGCGATTGAGCGGCAATACGAGTATCGCATCGTCAACCGCCGCGCGCCCTTGGCGTTGGACCGGGACCGGGCGTGGTCTATACCTGCGCCGTTGAATGCCACCGCGATGCACGATGCCGCGCAAGCATTGATCGGCAAACACGACTTCACCAGTTTCCGCGCCAGCGCGTGCCAGGCCGATTCGCCGATTCGCACTCTCGATGAATTAAGCGTCGCCCGCCAGGCAGATGATATCATCGTGCGTGCATGTGCCCGATCGTTCCTGCACCATCAGGTACGCAACATTGTGGGCACACTTACGCTGGTTGGCGATGGTAAATGGACCAAATCCGATGTGGAGGCTGCCCTTGCAGCGCGCGACCGCGCTAAGGCAGGACCAACCGCGCCCGCCGTGGGGCTTTATCTCGTCGCGGTGAAGTATCCCGCTTAAAGAGCGCGGATAATTTCGCTGCTCAAAAGGTTCAGCATTATATCGAGCAGCACAATGCCAAAGGCTGTGGTTGAGGCGACATCCAGGGCGGCGCAAGCCAGAAATGTGCCGTAGAATAAAAACGTTCCTACAACCGCCAAATTTAAAACACTCGCGCCTTCAGTGCTGATGAGTTTGAGATCGACAACGAGCGTTAGCGGTAAGATCACTCCACCGACAACAAGCTGAAACCAATTATATGCGACAAGATATGTAAAGTAACGCTGCGCACGGTCAAGCGAGCTTGCGATGTAAATCATGACAAATGGAAACAGCACCCACGTCAGCAGATAGGCTAAAGTCTCAATGATGATGTAGGCGGCGATGGCAGGCTTTTCGGGCGCACTCTGATACGCCAGGGCGATATGCGTAAAATGAAGTGGGGCGAGCACTAGCGCAGGTAAGAATGAGCGTACAAAGCCATTGTGGTTCTGTTCGAAGAACGACAAACAGCCCGGCTCCATGCGTACCAATAGCCGCAGCCCATGAATAGCTTGGGCAATCCGTGCGGCGTCGATCATCGGCCGAGGAAATAGCGTTCGAGCATACGCCGGTAAATGGCGGTCAAGCCGTCGAGGTCTTTCAACGCACAGCGTTCGTCGGCCTTATGCATGGTTAGGCCCACCATGCCCAATTCGCAAACCGGGCACATACTTTTAATAAAGCGCGCGTCAGACGTTCCGCCCGTGGTCGACAATTCAGGGCTTAGCCCCGTGACGTCCTTGACGGCATTGACCACCAATTCACTCAAAGCGCCCGGTGGCGTGATGAAGGATTCACCCGAAATGCGGGCTGTGAGGTCGTAGTGACTGCCACCGGCAATGCGGTCGAACGTCGACGTCAGCCATGCCTTCAACGCATCACCAGTGTGATGGTCATTGAAACGAATGTTGAAGGCCGCGCGGGCCAAGCCCGGAATAACGTTGGATGCTGCGTTACCCACATCGATTGTGGTGATCGCGATCGTCGAGGCTTGAAAATGTGCGGAGCCCTGATCGAGCGGCCCTTCCATCACGGCACTCAACATTTTCATCAGCCGCAGGATCGGGTTGTCGGCTAAATGTGGATAGGCCGAATGCCCTTGCGTGCCATATACCACAAGCTGCGCAGTCAAACTGCCCCGGCGGCCAATCTTAACCATGTCGCCTAACTTGGTCTGGCTGGTGGGTTCGCCGACCACGCAAACATCGATTTTTTCGCCGCGTGCGCGCAACCAATCGAGCACTTTTTTTGTGCCGTTGATGGCATCGCCCTCTTCATCGCCGGTGATAAGAAAACTGATGGAGCCTTTTGGTGGACCATTCTTGGCGATGAATTGCGATGTGGCGGCAGCAAAAGCAGCTATGGCGCTTTTCATGTCAGATGCGCCACGGCCGTAAAGATAGCCGTCAATCACTTCGGCCTTGAAGGGATCAGCCGTCCAACCAGATCCGACCGGCACCACGTCCGTGTGTCCGGCAAAACAGAAATGCGGGGCGGCAGTTCCTAGCCTCGCATAGAGGTTATCGACCGCCGAAGCTCCCTCATCGGCATAGGTCAGGCGGTGGCAGGTAAAGCCAAGCTTCGTCAGCGCTTCTTGCAATACATCAAGTGCGCCCTCATCTCGAGGCGTGATGCTGGGGCGGCGAATGAGCGCTTGGGCAAGGTCCAGCGGGTGTATGGAGGCAACGTTGGTCAATCGCGCAACAATTCGTTGATGGACACCTTGGCGCGGGTCTTGGCGTCGACACGTTTGACAATAACCGCGCACGCCAGGCCTGGTCCCGGCGAGCCATCGGGCAGGGGCTTGCCCGGCAGTGTACCTGGCACCACCACTGAATGCGATGGCACCCGGCCCATGAATATTTCACCCGTCGCGCGGTCGATAATCTTGGTCGATGCGCCAATGAAAACGCCCATCGACAGTACCGCTCCTTCTTCCACCACCACGCCCTCAGCCACTTCCGAGCGCGCGCCAATGAAGCAGTTATCTTCGATGATCACGGGGCCGGCTTGCAGAGGTTCAAGCACGCCGCCAATGCCAGCGCCGCCAGATATATGCACATTCTTGCCAATCTGCGCGCAGCTCCCAACCGTGGCCCAGGTGTCGACCATGGTGCCCGAGTCGACGAAAGCTCCGACATTGACAAAGCTCGGCAGCAGCACCACTCCCGGTGCGATATGCGCTGAATGACGCACGATGCTGCCCGGCACGGCCCGGAACCCCGCTTGTTTAAATTGGGCGGGAGTCCACTTTGCGAATTTCGAGGGCACCTTGTCCCACCAGCTTGCTCCACCTGGCCCGCCGGAAATGGCCGCCATATCGTTCAGCCGGAAAGAGAGAAGCACGGCCTTCTTTAGCCACTGATTTACAACCCATCCGCCATTACGCTTTTCAGCAACCCTCAGGGTGCCGCCGTCGAGCATGTCTAGGGCGGCACTAATGGCATCGCGCTGCGGGCCTTGGGTAGTTGAACTGATCGTGTCACGCGCATCCCATGCGGCTTCAACGGACTTCTCTAAACTATTGATATCCATGTTCTTTTTCTGACTTCTCAGAGTTTTGGTGAGGGCCAGGCACCATAGCGGCCGCAGGTCGGGTGTCAACGTTGCCGCAGCAAGGTTGATGAGCTGATATAACCCTGGATTGGGCGGATAATTTTTGACTCAAAACTACTCTCAGTGCATACCTAAGCTCTTGGAACATCATGAGAAATCGTCATGGTCCCCGCAGCGACGCCGGCAGAAGCCGATACCAGTGATATAGCGGCCACGGCCATCTCCCGTGCCGCGCTGCAACGTCACGAAGAAGCAGTTTTTGAAATCAAGCGTGATGGCGCAATCAACGCGCTGAATCCCCTTGCGATCGCTCTCAAAGACCGTTTGGCCGAAGCCGATCAAAAGAAAATCATAGCTCTTGCTCAACGCGCGCTCGATCAGGAACGCGCAATTGTTGATCTGGTCGATGTTGGCGCCGAGGATTCAGTTCAGCACCTGCAAGTCACGTTGGTCCCGATTCAAGACCGGGCATCGGCCTATTGTTTTGTTCGCGACCTGACGCTTGATTACAGCCTGCGCCGCGCTCTCGTCGACAGCCGCCGCCGTTATCGCGACTTTGTCGAAATTTCGAGCGACTTCACGTGGGAGACGGGTGCGGACCGCAAGTTCGCCTACGTCACACCCCATGGTGCCTTGGGGTACTCGGCGGACCAACTTTTGGCTATGGACCCTGGCATGGTTGTGGCCGGAATCGGCGGCGGCCAATCCGTTTCTCACCACTGAACGGCTCGAACATCAAGAAATCTGGTTACACCGTCACGATGGGCAAGTGGCGTGTATGGTCGTCAGTGCATTGCCGCTGATCGACCCCGTTGGGGTGTGGCGTGGTGTGCGTGGTGTCTGCCGCGATGTATCAGATCTGCGCGAACGCGAAGCAGCATTGGTGCGGGTTAATAACCGTGAGAGAGTATTGACCCGAATTGTTCGAGCTTTTCGCGATGAGGTGAACCCCGAAGCAATGTTGGCGGTTGCTGCAGAGGTGCTGGCCAAGGGGTTGGGCGCTGATCACAGCCAGATTTTCCGGGCCACGCAAGTATCAAGTCCAAATCTGATTGAAGGCCGTACCGATTACCAGCTCGCTGCCAAATATGGTGAAGCGAACGCACCAGATGCGTCAGATATCCTTGCGCTATTCTCGGGTGGCACAGGTGCTGCCGAGGTGTTGCGCGATGCTTGGCAAAGTCTCGCTGCTCCCGCGCGATTCCAAAGCGCTACGAACGGTGTCGTTGTGCTGTGGCGGAACATGGGGCGGGGGCCATGGGCAGACGATGATCGATTATTGATTGCTGACATCGCCAATCAAGTCGGCGTCACCATAGAACAGCTGGCGCACCACGAACATATCTTGAAAATTTCCCGCACGGATGCGCTAACGGGGTTGCTCAATCGAGGTGCATTTATTGACGCTCTGTCACGGCACCTTTCACGCCTGCGCCCCGACATGGGCCCTTCGGTGCTGATGTGCGCTGACCTTGATAATTTCAAGGCCGTCAACGATATCCGCGGTCACCAAGCTGGCGACGAGGCATTGGTGAAGGTGCGCGATATCCTGCTGCAAAGTACCCGGCCGACAGACGTCGTTGCTCGCCTTGGCGGCGATGAATTCGCTATTTGGCTGGTGGGTGCCGACCGGGCGGCCGGTGAAATGCGTGGGCGGCAGATATTAGAGCGCAGTAAGTCGTTGGCTCCCTTCTCGGGCTCACCGAACAAGCCCTTAGGTATGTCCATCGGCATCGCCGTGTGGCAACCAAATGCTGACGAAAACATGGATCAGCTCATGGCCCGGGCCGATTTGGCGATGTACCAAGCTAAACGCAGTGGCAAAGGCGCTTTCGCCCTTGCGCCTGCGGCGGGGGCTTCGCCATGAGCCCGGCAAAGGCACGGTTGATTCACTTGTTGGAGATGCCTGGCCACAAGGTAACCTATGAGCAGGCACGTGATTTGCTCGATCACCCCGATGTTGAAGTGCGCCGCGCGCTTGCAAGCCGGGCCGATCTTGAGCCCGAGATATTATTCTTTCTTGCCCGCGATTCCGACGCCTCAATCCGCCGCCTCGTTGCTACGAACATTGCCACACCAGAAAAAACATCGTTGTTGCTGGCAGCCGACGATGACGCCGATGTCCGGGCAGATCTCGCCCAGCGCCTAGGCCGTGTCGTCCCCGGCCTGGATAAGACAGAGGCGGATAAAACCTGGCGCACGGTTCATCAAGTACTGACGTTGCTGGTACGTGATCAATTGCCGCGCGTTCGGCGGGTATTGGCAGAAGCATTGAAGTGTGTGCCTGACGCACCGCACGACATTATCAATAAACTTGCGCGCGATCCCGAGATTTCTGTCGCCATCCCTGTACTGGAGCTCTCGCCTGTTCTCACCGACGAGGATTTGATCGACATCATCCAAAGTGGCCCGCTCACTGCATCGTTAATCGCGATCTCACGGCGCGTGAATGTTGGCGAAGAAGTCTCCAATGCGATTGTTGGCACAGCCGATGTCGATGCAATTGCCGCGTTGCTCAACAATCAAAGCGCGCAAATCCGTGAAGCCACGCTGGATGCTATCATTGATACGGCGCCCGTATTTCCGTCGTGGCACGAACCATTAGTTCATCGCCGCCAATTACCTGGGCGCGCGGCCTTGCGTATCGCCACTTTCGTGGCCGACACGCTGCTCAAACAACTCGCAGCCCGGGAAGATTTTGACGCGGCGACCACATCAGCCCTTGCCCACATCGTGCGCCAAAAGCTCAAGCGCGAAGAGGGCGGCCCCACGTTAACCCCCGACCCGTTATCGGCCGCACTCGATCCTGCCGCACTTACCGCCGCCGCTGCTCGTGCATCTGACCTCGCCAAAGCAGGCAAGCTGACGAATGGCGCCTTGATGAAACTGGCCCAAGATGGGTTATCGTCGATGTCTGTGGCGGCGCTGGCGGTTAAGGCGTCGGTGCCGGTTGAGGCTGTGGCCGAGGTCGTGCGTTCAGCCAGCGCCAAAGGCATGCTGGCCATTGCTTGGGCAGGGGACTTTACGGCCGATCAGGCCGAGGTTTTGCAGCTTAAGATCGCGCGCGTTATGCCTGGCCAGATCATTAAACCACGTAGCGATGGCTGGTTCGATGCCACAGAGGCCGAGCTTGAGTGGCAACTCAATATGTTCAAGGAAACAACAGAGCCCAAATTAGCGCGGGCCTGACGCAATACTTTTGTCGGCGATTTTCTGACCCGTTGTTTCCAACCAAAGCGCCAAATTCTCAATGACATGATGGCAGTGGCTGTTGTCGCTCGACTCGCGGTGAACCGATATTCCGTTGCGCACCCATACCGTTGCCATGCCCAAATCAGCCGCTGGCTTTAGGTTTGCGCTTGAATCCTCGAACATTGCCGCCCGGCCGGGATCAATACCGTGGGCCGCGATGAGATCACCATAGGGCTGCTGATGGGGTTTTGGCATATAGCGCGCCGCACGAATATCGAAGATCGCCGACATGTGCCGGGCGATGCCAAGGCGCTCAGTCACACGTTCGGCGTGATAGGCCGTGGCATTGGTAAACACGATTTTGCGGCCAGGCAGGCGTTCAATCGCTTTGTCTAATCGCGCATCGGGCTGAAGCGTGCTGTGGTCGATGTCATGCACGAAATTCAAGAAGGCCTCAGGGTCAACGCTGTGGTTAAGCATCAGCCCGCGCAAGGTTGTTCCGTGAGCATGAAAATATTTTTTTTGGAGGGCGAAGGCGTCATCAAGCCCTAACCCCAGCTCGCGCGCGATAAAGGCCTTCATGCGCGCGTCGATCTGATCGAAAATCCGCGTGCTCGTGCTATAGAGCGTGTTGTCGAGATCAAAAATCCAAGTATCGACCTGTCGCGCGCTCATTTCGACTTGATCAACGTGCCAGCGCCCGAGGGTGTGAACAATTCTAACAACACCGCGTGAGGGATGCGCCCGTCCATAATGACGGCCGCTTCCACGCCCTGTGCCACCGCATCCAAACACGTCTCGACCTTGGGAATCATGCCGCCAGAAATGGTACCCGAAAGCATCAAGGTTTTGGCACGCTCGACCGTCATTTCTTTGATCAAACGACCGGTGTCGTCCAGCACGCCGGTCACATCGGTCAGCATCAACAAACGCGCAGCACCCACCGCTCCGGCTACCGCTCCGGCCACCGTATCGGCATTGATGTTGAAGGTCTCACCCGAGGGGCCCACACCAATCGGCGCGATCACCGGAATAATGTCTGATTTCTCGAAGGTATCGAGAATATGTGGGTTGATCTCGGTCGGCTCCCCGACAAAGCCAAGGTCGAGGATCTTCTCGATATTGGAGCCAGGGTCACGTTTGGTCCGTCGCAATTTTTGCGCCCGGATCAGGTTGCCATCCTTGCCCGACATGCCTACGGCAAAACCACCTGCCCGGTTGATGGCCGTGACGATTTGCTTGTTGATCGAGCCACACAACACCATTTCGACGATATCAACGGTGTCGCCGTCGGTGACGCGCAGGCCATCGATGAACGAGCTTTTGATCTTGAGCCGTTCCAGCATCGCCCCGATTTGTGGGCCGCCGCCATGAACCACGATGGGGTTAATACCCACTTGTTTGAGCAGCACGATATCGCGGGCAAAATTCTGGGCCACGGAATCATCGCCCATGGCGTGCCCGCCGTATTTTACCACCACGGTTTCACCCGCATGCTCACGCATGAAAGGTAAGGCATCGGCGAGCACACCGGCTTTGGCCAGCCAATCATCAGTGGGGGGTACGCGCTCGCCGTTCATGGCCGCTCCTGGTCCTTAACGTATATTTGCCGCCCGCGTGGGGCAGAGGTTAACACCTACTCTGGCAACGCTAGGGCTGACAAGGCGGCACGTAACTCGGGCAACCCTGCGCCGTCCTGCGCGCTTGTGCAAAGGATGGTGGGGTGGGCGGCGACGTGTTTGGCAGCGATTTCGGCGACCGATTCTTGGCACCGGGCCAACTCGGCTGGCTTGATCTTATCGGTCTTGGTCAGGACGATTTGATAGTTCACCGCCGATTCGTCCATCAATTTCATGATGTCTTCATCCAGCGGTTTAGCGCCATGGCGGCTGTCGATCAGCACCAGGGCCCGGCGCAATTGGGTACGACCTTTGAGGTAACGGCGGATGAACACTGACCAGACTTGTGCCTTGGCCTTGGGGGCTTCTGAGAAGCCATAGCCTGGTAGATCCACCAGCATCAGACGTTGGCCCAGCTCGAAGAAATTGATCTCTTGCGTGCGTCCCGGCGTGTTGGAGGCCCGTGCCAGCTGGCGGTGACCAACCAGCGCATTGATCAAGCTTGATTTGCCAACATTGGAACGCCCTGCAAAAGCCACTTCCGGCAGCCTGGACAGGGGCAAATACTCTTCGGCCAGCGCACCGGTGACAAAGGCCACCGGCCGCGTGAATAAGCGCCTCCCGCCCTCCAGGTCCGCAATCGCGGCGGGCTCGCTCACTTCCTCGATACGCCCATGCGGCGCATGATGACCGTTTGTTGAATAATCCCCAGCAGGTTGCTCCAGGCCCAATAAATCACGAGCCCAGCGGGGAAGGTGGCAAGCATGTAGGTGAAGACGAAGGGAAATACCATGAACACCTTGGCTTGAATCGGATCGGCCGGTTGAGGGTTCAGTTTTTGCTGCAACCACATCGTGATGCCCATGATCAGGGGCCACACACCAATGTGCAGGAAACTTGGCATCGTAAAGGGAATCAAGCCGAACAGGGTGAACACGTTGGTGGGGTCCATGGCCGAAAGGTCGTGAATCCAACCGTAAAACGGCGCATGCCGCATCTCGATGCTAACGAACAGCACCTTGTAGAGGGCAAAAAACACTGGGATCTGAATTACAATTGGTAAACATCCGGCCAACGGATTGGCTTTTTCCTTTTTGTAGAGCTCCATCATCTCCTGATTCAGGCGTGCCCGGTCGTTGGCGAAGCGTTCTTGCAATTTTTGCATCTCAGGCTGAAGCTTTTTCAGCTTGCTCATCGACTCGAACTGTTTGTTCGCAAGCGGGAACATCAGCCCGCGCAAGAAAATCGTGAACCCTAGGATCGCCAGGCCGAAATTTCCCAACACACCCTTTAGCCATGTGAGAATGTAGAAGAACGGCTTGGTCAAAAAGTAAAACCAGCCGAAATCCACTGCCAGGTCGAGGCGCGCAATGCCCAGATTGTCAGTGTAACTGTCAAGGAGCGCCAATTCCTTGGCGCCGGCAAAAACATACGAGGTGATGGTCTTGGTGTCTTTGGCGGCCAACGTAATCGGCTCGCCCCGCAGGTCGGTTTGGTAACGGTCGCGGCCGCCGACCATGGAATGATTGAATGTGGCGTCGATTTTGAGGCTTTGGTCGAAGGCAACGGCCGTCAGCCAATACTTATCGGTGAAGCCGATCCAGCCGCCCGTCGACTGAACCACCATGCGCGGTTCTTTTTGCAGGTCTTTGTACTTCACCTCTTTGAGTGTTCGGTCGAACACGCCTAAGGGGCCCTCGTGCAGGATGAAAAATCCTTGAGTGACCGGCGTATCAACGCGCGCCACCAATCCATAAGGATAGATGGTAGCGGCTTGCTCGCCATAGTTCTCCACGGTTTGTTCAACCGTGAACATATAGTCTTTGTCGGCACGGATGGTTTTAGTGAAGCGCAAGCCCGCGCCATTGTCCCAGGTTAGCACCAGGGGCCTCGTATCGGTCAGCGCGGCATCGCCGTCGCGCGGTGTCCACACTGTTGTTGGGCCAGGTAGACGAAGCGTGGCGTCGCCAGACAACCAGCCTAACTCGGCAAAATACGGTTTGGTTGCCGCCATACCCGATAACAGATCAATGGGTGGGCTCGCCGGATCAATTGTTTCACGGTACTTTAGAAGCGTAACGTCGTCGAAACGCGATCCGGAAAGCGACAGCGAGCCCTTGATGTGTGGCGTGTTGATGGACGCGCGCGGGCCCTCAACGGTAACAGAGGTGGCTTGAGCTTCGGGGCTTGAAGCACCGACGGCAGGTAGGGTGCCAGGAGCTACGGGCACAGGCGATCCAGGTGTGACCGGCGCTACCGCGGTGACCTGATCGGCGGCTGGTTTGGGCACGGGCTTGGGCGCAAAGAACATCTCCCAGCCGACCAGTATGATCAGTGAGAGAACCACGGCCAGCAGAACATTTTTTTGATTATCCATGAGCGTGTGTATGACCAGATGAGCGAGGGTTAGAATGATCGTGAACAGCAGCGTCTGGAACCGGGTCATAACCTGATTCGCCCCAGGGATGGCAGCGAACAATGCGGTGCGCAGCAAGCCAAATACCTTTAAACGGACCGTGACGCAAAATCGCTTCAGCGGCGTAATGCGAACACGAGGGTGTGTAGCGGCACACAGGGCCGATCAATGGCGAGAGCGTCCACTGATATACTTTAATCGCGGTGCGGAGGATTATTCCAAGGGTGCGAGCAATCATGGCGATTCTGTTTTGGCGGTACGCGCCGGGCGCGGGCTTTCGATGTCACGAATCAATTGCGCGGCGGTTTTGGTTAGCTCGGCCGTCATGATGGAAAAATCCCTTGTCAGTGCATCGTGCCGCGCCACTAGAACAAAATCGACCGGCCTTGCCATCAAGGGCGCCAACGCGATATCGACGGCAGCACGCAGGCGCCGTTTTGCACGATTGCGAGCCACGGCATTGCCGATCTTGCGGCTGGCAGTAAAACCTACGCGCAGATGCCCGTTTATTGCTTGCCCTGCGGCTTGTAGCAAAAACGCAGGCGTTCCCCGCCTCACGCCGTTCCCGGCGATGCGCAGGAAATCTTGTCGCTGTTGAAGACGGCCCCAGGCCCTACCCATGGCATTGCTCCCGGCGGCAGCCGGTGGATTAGGCCGACAGGCGTTTCCGGCCCTTGGAGCGGCGGGAGGCTAGGACCTTGCGGCCGCCGACCGTTGCCATGCGGGACCGGAAGCCGTGGCGGCGTTTACGCACCAGCTTGCTGGGTTGATACGTGCGCTTCACGAGGAAAACTCCGGAGATCAGAAAAAAAGAACACCCCGCCAGACAAAAGCGGAGCGTCCCAAAGATATAAGGCCGCCGGTGTATAAGGGGCGCGCAGCCCAGAGTCAAATGAAAGGGGGCTTTTCCGGCCTCCGTTAAACCTTCGATTTATTGTCCTTTATCAGCGGTTTAGGGTGTACTGATCGCGTCTGGGTTTAGTTTCTCACGCATTGCTGACTGGCCGACATTTGGCCCAGATGCTACCCGGCTAATTAGCCCCACGCAATGCTTGTCGTAAGCGCGGTCAGGCACCCTGCAGAGACCAGATCGGCATGACACCAAGCTCAGTACCCCAAACCATGCGCAATCGTATTTTGGTTTTGGCGGCCTTCGTCGTGGCCCTTGTGGGGGTGTATGCCTCGGGTGTTGGGGAATCTCTGACATTCGAGGGTCTACGGCAAAACCATGATTCGCTGAAAGGCGTAGTGGCTGAACACTACATCATTGCGGTGTGGGCATTCATGGCTGTGTACTTTGTGGCAACCTCACTATCGATTCCCGGTGCCGTGTGGTTGAGCATTGCCGGTGGATTGATGTTTGGCACAATCGTGGCAACGGCCACGATTGTTCTGGCCGCCACCGCTGGAGCTTGCGTGGTTTTTTTATTAGCCAGATATGTGCTGGGAGACGTTTTGCGAACGAAGGCGGGTTCGGCCATCGCCCGCATGGAGACAGGCTTTCAGCGCGATGCGCTCAGCTACATGTTGGTCTTGCGGTTGGTGCCATTGTTTCCATTCTTTCTTGTTAACCTCGTGCCCGCATTTCTCGGTGTGCCCTTGCGAATTTTTGCCTTAGGCACGCTGATTGGCATTATTCCTGGCGCATTTGTCTTTGCGAGTGTTGGCGCGGGTTTGGGCGATGCGATTGCGGCTAATAGCGGGGCTGACCCCTCGAAAGTCCTTATGCAACCCACAGTCATTGGTGCGCTGATAGGATTAGCTGCCTTGTCTTTGATTCCTGTTATTTACCGCCGTTGGAAAGCGCGCACTGGTGAGTGAAGTATTAAAACCCGATCTCTGTGTCATTGGTGCAGGCTCTGCCGGACTGTCGGTGGCGGCCGGTGCCGTGCAGATGGGCGCCAGTGTTGTTCTTATCGAAAAGGGCAAGATGGGCGGCGATTGCCTGAACACGGGCTGTGTGCCGTCGAAGTCGCTGCTGGCGGCGGCACATAGGGCAGCGTCGGCACGCGCAAGTCACACTCTTGGTGTGGCGTTGTCTGCCAACGTGGATTTCATCGCGGTGCAGCGCCACGTTCAGTCGGTCATTGAGGACATAGCGCCGCATGACTCGGTCGAGCGATTCGAAGGCCTTGGCGTTAAGGTGATCAAGGCCGAGGCTAAATTCATTGACGCCACAAAACTACAAGCGGGCAGCCACACCATCATCCCCCGCCGCTATGTGATTGCATCCGGGTCTCATCCGGCCGTGCCACCGTTGCCAGGGCTGGCTTCTGCGCCATACCTCACTAACGAGACAATTTTCAATCTCACCATATTACCATCGCATCTCATTGTACTCGGCGGCGGGCCCATTGGCTGTGAATTAGCGCAGGCATTCCGCGCGCTTGGATCTCAAGTCACGCTAATCGAAATGGCGCGCCTCTTGCCAAAAGATGATCCTCAGTTGGTCGACGTGCTGCGCCGGAGATTGATCGACGATGGAGTTCTGTTGCACGAGGCGGCCGCTGCGACCGCTGTGTCCAATAAAAACAACTCTATCGAAGTGGCATGTAAGGCGGGTGACAAAGAGTTCGTCGTTAGCGGAAGTCAACTGCTTGTTGCTGTCGGCCGGCGGCCCAGTCTTGAGGGGCTCAACCTTGCTGCCGCGAATATCGCAGCAACAGCCAAGGGCGTCACGGTCGATGCCCGATTACGCACCACGAATCCTAAGGCATTCGCGATCGGCGATTGCTGCGGGGGCCCGCAGTTCACCCATGTCGCTGGCTACCACGCCGGGATCGTTGTGCGCCAAGCGTTGTTCCGGCTGCCTGCCAAAGCCGACCACACAACGATTCCTTGGGTTACTTACACCTCACCCGAGCTTGCCCAAGTTGGCCTAACGGAGGCCGAGGCGCGGGCAAAATTTGGTGATGACGTGCGCGTACTGACGGCCGCGTTTGCCGAGAACGACCGCGCGCGTACGGAAGGCGATACTGGGGGCTTGCTCAAGGCCATCGTTACACCGCGCGGCAAAATCTTGGGGGCAGGCATCGCCGGGTCTCATGCCGGAGAATTAATCCAGCCTTGGGTGCTCGCCATTTCGCAAGGCCTTAAGGTTGGTGCACTTGCCACGATGGTTGCACCCTATCCAACGCTGGGCGAAGTCACCAAACGGGCCGCAGGGTCGTTCTATACGCCCACCTTGTTTGGCGCCCGCACCAAGGCGTTGGTGCGCTTCCTGCGGTTGTTCGACTGAACTAGAATTGCCCATGGACATCGCCACCAAACAGAATGCACCCACCTTGACCGTCCCAACAAATGCTACGGCGCGTCCGAAATTTTCATTTGGGCTGTCGTGGCGCTTGCTTGTCCTGACTGCGATTTTCGTCATGTTGGCCGAGATTTTCATCCTTGTGCCATCGTTGGCTCGTTTTCGGGTGGATTACTTGGAGGCCAAAATTGACGCGGCCCACCTGATCATGTCCGCGCTTGAAGCTGCGCCTGGTCAAAGATCTCCTCCTGGCCAGATCGACCCCAAACTACGCGACCGATTGTTAGATCAAGCTGACATGCTGGGTTTGACCATTCTTCGCCCAAACATGCCGCCGCGCACGCTAGGACCGCGCATGCCGCCGCGCATCCCCAAACTTTTTGATCTACGCGGAGCGATGGTGTGGTCGCTGGTCATGGATGCCATTGAAACCATGATCACGCCCACGCCCGTGGTCATGGGGGTGACAGGTTTAAGCAAAGCCGACCCGCGCGTCGTCGTCGAGGTGGTGTTGGAAGAAAAGCCGTTATGCGAAGCATTGTGGGACTATTTTCGCCGCATCTTGGCGCTCAGTGTATTCATATCAATCACAACCGCCGCCTTGGTTTATGCCAGTCTGCAATGGCTCGCAGTGCGACCGCTTCAACGGCTCACGGCCAGCATCACGGCGTTTCAAAATGACCCGGAAGATCCACGCCGTGTGATTACACCCGAATCACGTAGCGATGAATTCGGAACGGCTGAACAAGCTTTGTCAGAGATGCAGCACCAGTTGCGTGCAGCCCTTCTGGAACAAGAACGGCTCGCAGGTGTTGGCACCGCGGTTACGAAGATTTCACATGATTTAAAAAATATCCTCGCCACGGCGCAATTAGAGTCAGATCGCCTTGAGGCCTCGCCCAATGTCGACCCCGAGGTTAAACACATCACCAGTGGCATTGTTCGCGCGATTGATCGCGCCATACGGTTATCGGCGAACACGATTCGTTTTGCGAAAGAAGGTTTGCCCCAAGCGCGCAAACAGCAGCTGTCTTTGCGCGCCATGCTTGATGATGTACGCAATGGCTTGCAGTCGGCTCTGCCTGCGACAAACATCATGGTTGATCTTCCAAACGATCTTCTTTTCTCAGGCGATTCGGAGTTGTTGCATCGCGCGCTTGAAAACCTCATTCGCAACGCGGCCGAAGCATCGGCCACAACGGTGACGTTGTCGTATGTGCGTGAGGGCACCGATGACTGGCTTATCGTTGCAGATAATGGTTCGGGAATGCCCAAGCGTGCGCAAGATCACCTGTTCGCGCCGTTCTCCGGCTCGGCCAAATCGGGTGGAACAGGGCTGGGCTTGCCCATAGCGCGCGAAGCCCTGCGCGTTCAGGGTGGTGACATTATTTTGCGCACAACCTCCGAGGCCGGCACGACCTTTGCTGTCCGCCTACCTGCAGCCTAGGACATGCCCCCAATGACATGGTCGACTGCTACGGGCTTGGTGTTTTGCTCGCTGTTTTAGGAGCTGTTTTTTGGCTTTACCGGTCGCGCAACTAACCCTGTTCGGCGCTATGTTGCAGCGCAAAAATCGGCTAAAAGTCTGTCCCTTAATAACTCCCTAGAATCAGGTGAAGGCCTCTGGCCATGACCACCAAGACAGCAAAAATTGGATCCCGCCGGTTGAGCGTGCGCGATATGGCAGCGCAAAAAAATACCACGCCAATTGTCTGCGTGACGGCCTATACCGCGCCTATGGCAGGGTTCATGGACGATGCGGTCGACCTGCTGTTGGTGGGCGATTCACTTGGGATGGTTCTTTACGGCATGGACAGCACTTTGCCCGTGACCCTCGACATGATGATCCAACATGGCGCCGCCGTTGTGCGTGGTTCAAAGCATGCCTGCGTGATCGTCGATATGCCTTTTGGCAGTTATCAGGCCTCGCCTGCCGAGGCCTTCAAAAGCTGCGCGCGCGTGTTGGCCGAAACTGGCTGCGCAGGCGTCAAGCTGGAAGGCGGCCAAGAAATGTCTGAAACCATCCGCTTTCTCACTACGCGTGGCATCCCGGTGATGGGCCATGTGGGCCTAACGCCACAGTCGGTCAATCAATTTGGCGGCTACGGCACTCGCGGGAAATCAAAGGCTGAAGCTCGCATGATCATAGACGATGCCGAGGCCGTGGCCGATGCTGGAGCGTTCGCTATTGTCATCGAAGGCACGGTGGAACCGCTTGCCCGAGCCATCACGGCGAAAATTCCAGTGCCCACCATTGGTATTGGCGCCTCACCGGCGTGCGATGGCCAGGTGCTGGTGACCGAAGATCTCTTGGGATTGTTCAGCACCTTCACGCCGAAGTTTGTTAAACGCTACGCTGAGTTGGGCAAAGCGGTAAACCGAGCGGTAGCCACCTATGCCGCTGATGTGCGCGCCCGGCGGTTTCCGGCGCCCGAGCATTGTGTGGCAGCCAAACCAAAACCCTGACCTTTTAAATCGATGTCATTACCCGCCAACGACACCTTAGTGACTGTGCGCGATGTCGACGGTCTGCGTCAGCGCGTTCGCTCGTGGAAAAAATCGGGCCTGTCGGTGGCCTTGGTGCCGACCATGGGCGCGCTCCATCGCGGTCATGTCGAGCTGATGCACCGTGCTCACGCCATGGCCGATCGTGTCATTGCCACTATCTTCGTCAATCCATCGCAGTTTGGCCCCACCGAGGATTTCAATGCTTACCCGCGTCATGAGGCGCAGGATTTCGAAATGCTTGAAGCTGCTGGCGTGGATGTCGTGTTCGCGCCCTCGGTTGCAGCAATGTATCCTTCTGGTTTTGCCACAACGGTAACGGTGTCAGGCCTGACGGATGTGTTGTGCGGGCCGCTTCGGCCCGGTCACTTTGCCGGAGTGGCCACGGTGGTGGCCAAGTTACTGCTGCAAGCCGAGCCAGACTGTGAAATCGCGTCCAACAATGACCCCACCCCTGAAGTATCGCAGATCATTGATCTCATTCGGAAATAGGCAAAATTGGAGGGGTCAGCTTTCGCGCGAAACGTGACCCCACCTAATCGCTATATTTCCTGGCGTAATCAAGGAGTTGT
>SHWP01000036.1 GCA_009693785.1 Rhodospirillaceae bacterium | reverse complement strand
CGTGTGATCTCCCTACGGCAGGTCTGGAGATATGTGTCTCCTACCGCCGTGCCCTGGCGACAGTGGGCTGGCGTTTACGCGTAAAAGCACTGATCAAAACGTTTGCACTTAGAGCATCGTGCCGAAAAGTGGTCTTCCGGTTTTCGGCAAAAACGATGCGCTGATAAATAGATAGAGTGAGTAGCTTCGATTGCGCATATGCGCTGCTCGCTCTAGGCGGCGATGACGTGCTTCGCGGCTTTTCGCGCCACACGGTGCGCAAAGAACTCAATCAAGAAAAAAGAAAAATTCATGACCGATTCACCCAAGGCCGATGCCGCCGTTGTTCCGGCCGCCACTGTTGCGTTTGCCGCACCCGCCGCCGACACCGCCGTCAAGAAATAGCTTGTGAAGGCGCCCTCGCGCGATTGCGCGCGGGCCCGCCATGCCCAGCATTTCGCACAAAGGCTTAATGATTGCCGCCGTCGCGCTGACGATGTTGCCGGTGATCGCATTGGCGCAAGACACAAACCCCGAGCCTGCCAGCGCGATGCCTGCCGCCAAGCCCGTGCCCAAAAGCCCATCGCCATATGACGAAGAGGGCGCGCGCATGTTGATCGCCACGCACGGGTTTTATGGCGTGGGCCGCTTGAAAATGAACAGCGCCGGTTTGTGGAGCGGCACGGCCATTCAGTTTGGCCGCATTGTGACCGTCACGGTCGATGCCAGCGGCAACTTTACCGGCGTGCAAACCAGCCAGCAAAAGTAACAGCCCAGCCCACGCGATCGTCTTGCCGCTGCAACGCGTGCTTGCGAAATGGGCGAATAAGGACTACATACCCTCTGTCAGCCGTTGGGTTGCTACCTGCTGCCCGCTTATCGCTCTGTCGTCTTTCGAGAGCTGACCCGGCATTGTCCATTCTAAGTTTCCGTACCCGTCCTGCCCTTGCAGGGCGGCGGGTGGCGTTCTCGCATTTTAATTCGTCGGCGGCCAGGCGCGAAAGGTTTGAGATCGCGCCGGTCCAGCAAGAAAGACACACCATGAACAAGATCGGACGGCGAGAGCGCAAACTGCATGCCGACAGCACCCAGCGCGACGTGCTGTTTTTCCGCGAACGCGAACGCGAGCGTATTGTGAACGTGGAGAAAACCGACCGCTTGCGCGCCTTGCGCATGGCCAAGGAAGCCGCCGAACGCGAAACCGCCGAGCGCGAAGCCACCGAAAAAGCCGCCCTGCCCAAGCGGGTGAGGAAGCGCGCCCATTAGCAAGCTGGAAACCTCGGCAGGCTCGAAAATGAGCACAACGCAAGACAACGTTAAGGCCAAGAAATTCATCGCGCGCTTCGTGACCTCGGGCAAGGTCGATACCGTTAGTTCGTGGCTGCGCCAAAACGCCAAGGGGCTATGGGCGTTGAAAATCGAAAGCGTGTTGGAAGACCTGATGGGTAAAACCTGCAGGGTTAAATTCAACGAGCGCGAAGATTATGATTTATTCCGCACCCGCTTTATCCGTCAGGGCGCAGCCTCATGAGCATGCGCCAAAAGCATAAGGGCCAATGACGCAGCCCCCATCGAGCTTGACGCCCACCGCGGCATGATCGCCCAGCGCGACACAGATGTCCGCCGCCGTTTGCAAGAGGTTCAAGCCGACCGTCAACGGCTGGAAATCCGCCAAGAGGAATTCGAGAGTTTCCTGCAACTCGCACCGGCCACGACACTGCTGGAGACCGCCGCCAAGGCAAAATACCTGATTCAAATTTTTGCCGGCACCGCCGAGGCGCAACACCCGCGCCGCCAAGACCTGATCAAAAGCTCGCTGAAGGAGCTTGATAAATTTTTTGATGGCCCATTGCCCACCTCGCAGCAATAACGCGGCGGGCCAATCAGTATCCTCTCACCCCCCGGAGCACCCCCCATGGCTGATGAGCAAGGAATGAAGATCGACTACGACGTGGTGACTAAGCAAACCCGCGTGTCGTTTCGCGGCGACCGCATTACCCTGCCAGGGCTTTTTCCCACGCTTGAGGCTGCCACCCAGGCGGGCGAAGAGTTTTGCCGCGGCCGTGGCTGGAAGAGCTAAACCAGATCATTCACGCAACAACAGGAGCATCCGATGGCACGTGGCGATAGCAAGAACGGACGCGAAACAAAGAAACAGAAGCAGGTCAAGGCCAAGGACGCCGCGCCCAAATCCGACTACGCCAAGCGCATGGCCGAATCCGGCATGACGCAAACCTTTGGGAAAAAGAAGTAGGGTTGCTGGCTCTCATTTGGGGCAACGTCTAACGACTTAGATATTGTCGTCCTCGCGAGCCCACCGAAGTTCCTAACGAAGGTGGGCGAAAGCGGGGACCCACCTTGTGCGTTTCAACAGCGCAAACAGTAAGCTGGATTCCCGCTTGCGCCTTCCCGCGCCATGGCTTGGGAAGGCTTGCGGGAATGACAAAACAGAATCAGGTTCTCTCACCCCTTCTTGCCCGCGAAGAATAGCGCATGCGCCGCCAGAATGCGCCGCACACCCTCGGCGACGTGTTCGCTTGAGAGCGATACGCCCGAGATGATCTCGACTTGCTCCACCAAACTCCCGCTGGCGGTGGTTTTGCCCTTGAATTGAGCCAGCCAATAAGGGCGGCGGATTTGGTCGTAGGTGGCGATGCAATCGATGATCTCGACACTGGTCACGATGCCGGCATCGTTTAGCGCCACCGCGTAGGTGATGTGGTCATCGCGCCCCAACACTTGGTCGAGAAAAAACCAGCCCCCAGTCGAGGCCTTCCACGCGCGGATGGTGGAACTCCACACGGTCACGTTCGAGGCTTTCATCAGCGAATAAAATTGGTTGGTATCCATGGTGATGGTGTGAAGCTTGAAGGTCGCGCCCGGGAACATCGCGCGCTGGGCTTCGGCCACGCTAATGTATTCCCACGCTTGCACGGGGGCGGCGGCGATCAGGGCTGCGGGAACCAAAAGAAATTGCGAACGCATGTGTGGCGATGGCCCATCCGGTGGGGTTAGGCTGATTTTTGTGCTTTTTGGCTGGTTAAGTCTAGCCCCGTGCGTGCGAGCGGGCGTGAACTTGGTTTATAGTCGCTCGGGTAAGGATGAGGGCCGTGGTGAACGCAACACAAATTGAACTCACAGCCGCCGACGGCCATCGCTTCAGCGCCTGGCAGGCTGATCCCACCGTACCCACCAAGGGCGGCGTTGTGGTGTTGCATGCGGTTTATGGCGCCGCGGCGCACATGGGCGAGGTGTGCGCGCGTTGGGCGGCCGCTGGGTACCGCGCGCTGGCGCCCGCCCTGTTCGACCGGTTGGGCCCAGGCCTGGTATTTCCCTACAGCCAAGCTGCCGAGGGCGTGAAGCGCTATGCTTCCTTAAGCGAAGCACAAATATTTGCCGACATTGCGGCTGCGGCCAAAGCCGCCAACCCAAAGGGCCTGGCTGTTATCTCAGGCTTTTGCACTGGCGGCACGTGGGCCTGGCGGGCAGCCGCGTCGAGCGCGCTCAACTTTGCCGCACAAGTGAATTTCTATGGCAGTCATATTCCGGCGTTTCTCGACCTCGTGCCGCGTTGCCCCACCATTTTGCACTACGGCGACAGCGACCACATCGTGCCCTTGGCCAGCGTGCAGGCCATTGCCGCGCGCCACCCGGGCACAGAGATGCACATTTACCCCGGCGCGGGCCACGCCTTCGAGAATGTGGAACAGGCCACGTACAATGCCGCCGCCGGTGACCTCGCCTGGTCGCGCTCGGTTGCGTTTTTAGAAAGGTGTGTGTGGGCGGTTCGTAAAGCATGAGGCTAGTGTTATGTTGAGGATCCAATGTTGTCGTCCTCGCGAGCCCATCGAAGGTCTTGCCCAAGGTGGGCGAAAGCGGGGACCCACCTTGTGCGTTTCAACGGCGCAAACAGTAAGATGGATTCCCGCTTGCGCCTTCCCGCGCCTTGGCTTGGGAAGGCTTGCGGGAATGACAGTATAAATTTTTATCCTCTCCCACATGCGCGGACTCGGCGCAAAAAAATGCGCGGGAGAGGGGGAAGCACACAAGCTTGAGCTAGATCAATGATGCTTCGTGCCGTGTGGCAGATGCTGTCTCGTCAAGAAACCGGCAGCATGCACGAGGCATCAGCCATGAACATCCTCATTCTGTACGGCACCACCGAGGGCCAAACGCGCAAGATCGCGCAGTTCATGCACGACCGGCTCGACGATGCCGACCATCGCGTGACGTTAATCGACGCCGCCGCCGCTCATGGCAGTCTCGATCCGCGCGCCTTCGATGTGGTGTTTATCGCTGCCTCCCTTCACATGGAACGCTATCAACCCGCCGTCACGGGGTTCGTGCACCGCCATGCCAATGGCTTAAGCCACGTCAAGGCCGCGTTCGTTTCGGTCTCGCTCGCGGCTGCGGGCCACGACGAGGAGGACAAAACAGGATTACAAAAATGCGTGGCTGAGTTCGCCCGCACCACGGGCTGGACGCCCAAGACCGTGCTCCATGTGGCCGGTGCCTTTCGCTTCGCGCAATACGATTTTTTCAAAAGCTGAGCGATGCGCTACATCGCTTGGCGCAAGAATGTGGATGTCACACCCGGCAAAGACTTGGAACTCACCGATTGGGCCGCACTGGGCCGCTTCACTGATGAGTTCGTCAAACACACGTTCGCGGTGTAGGGGGAAGGGGGCATTTGCTCTGCCGCCTCATACCGCCGCTGTATAATTATTCCGCAGCGGTATGGCGTCCATCAGGCGGGCCTGTTCTTTTCCTGTTAAAACAGGCGCTGCAGCGCATCATACCGCAGCGGTGTAGTTTTCGACCCGCTAAATTGTTCCACGTGGAACAATTTAGTGAACCAAAACTAGTCTCGAATTGTCACCCCCGTGAAAACGGGGGTCCAGCTTTCCATTTAGATTTTAAAAACACACAAAGTGGATTCCCGCTGATGCGGGAATGACAAGCGAAGGGTCGCCGATACGATCTGCCTCGACTTAACGACTCTTGGCTTTGGTTTTTTTCTTTGGCGCTTTTTTCGCCGCAACTTTTGGCTTCGCGGTTTTGGTTCGGCGCTGCACCTGTTGGGCCAAGTCCTTCGGTGCTTGGATGTGCCAGGCTCGCGCGATGCGGCTCGCCAACTCCTCGGTGCCGATTTTATCGACGAAGGCCAGCACGGCGGGCCGGCCGGTATGATGATCGGTGTCGAAGTACACATCGGGCGCGGACTCGATCAGCGTTTCTTTTTCCGGCAGCGGGCAGACCATAACGTAGATGCCGACTTGCCGGGCGCACACCAGCCACTTGCCGCGCACCTTCAAGGTCTGGCGGTTGAACCACAAACTCTTCTCGATGCCGGGCAAGCCCGTGGCTTTACCGGCCGCCACCATTTTGGCCACGTCATCGCCGGTGGCGGGCTGCTTGGGCAGAGTGGCGTCTACGACGCGCATGAATTTAGTTACCTGGGGTGGTGTTGCTCAAGCCCATTTGCTCAAGGCACTGTTTGATGTCGTCGGGGATACGATAGCCTGAAAGCCCCTCGCGCACGAGTTGGTTTATGGGTCCATCGAGGGTGAGGTTGAACTCGATGGCCTTGCCACCGTAGAGGTCCGGGTTGTGGCCCTTGAGGCTTAATCCAACCGCCAAGTCTTTGGTGACGTCGCCATTGAGGTTGGCGGTGACCTCCTCGAAATTGAAGTTGGCCAGGGCCTGCAACAAAATGTTGCCCCCACCTTGCGCCAGGGCGGCGGGCGGTGTGGCCGGGGCATAAGTGATGGTGCCATTACGCCCGGCCAGCTTGGCGCGGTCGATGAACAGGCGGCCCGCATCCACCTTCAGCGGCAAGCGGCCCGAGAGTTTGCCCGTGGCAGCGAGCCCTTGCGTGGCAAAGGCATTCACCAGCGCGCCTAAATCCACATCGCGCACATCCATGGCCAAGCTTTGGGTCCGGCCATCAAGCGGCACGATCAGATCGCGGCCTGTCACGGCGCCTTGGGCAAGCTTGATGTCGGCCTGGGTGATGAGCGCGGTGCCGTCGCCGGACATGCGCAGGGTGAACTGGCCATCACTGAAGGGCACACCGGCTACCATGCGCGCGAAGGAGAGGCGCTGTGGCGCAGCCGCACGCGGTGGCCAGACTTGGTTCAACTCCATGGCAGTGTTGAGGCCGCTCATGGTCATGGCGCCCGAGGTGAAGCCGAAGTTGGCCATGGCCAGCGTGGCCGAGCCAGCAATGGTGTTGGGGTTCAAGGTGGCCTCCACATCCAATCCCAAGGTGCCCGAGGTGTTGGTGAGTGCGGCCAGTGGGCCAAAGACCTCCAGGAACGTGGGTGCATCCCATGGGCGCGGGGGAATGGACAGGCTAATCAATGATGGCTCGCCGCTGCGCTGCACATAGCCAAACGTGCCGACCTCGACTTGTGAGGGTGAGAGGATCGCCCCAGTTATATCGACGCCATCGGCATCGAGCATGACATTGGCTTTGAACTCCGCCCCGCGACGATCAAGCCCCTTGGGCCGGGTGGGGTCGGGGGCCTCTTGCAAATGCCACGACAGCGGGCCTGCCAGGCGCGCCCCGTCAAAGCCCAAATCGGCGGCAATGCCAGCCAGGTGCACCAAAGGGTGCGCGAGTTTGCCATCGGTTAAGCTGAGTTTGATCTCGCCGCTGGTGACATCGTTGGCTTGACCCAGATAACCCGATACGCCGATGCGCGGCAGGTTGAGGCTTGCAGCGGGGGCCTTCGGGTCGGCGGCATCGCCCGTGACAATGCGCGGCACGCTGGCTACGAGCGCCATGTCCGAGGTCAGCGTCGCACCGCCTGCGGTGTTGATCACGATATTGAATTGCTGCGCGCTTGGGTCTTTCGCATTCAGCGCAATGCGGCTGACACCCTGGGCCAACGCAGCGCCAAAGTTGATGTTCTCACCCTCGGCCCACAGGTCGGTGAGGTCGAAGGACAGCGACAGCCCATCAAGCCGCAAACCCGCTGCCAAGTTTGATTCCAAACGTTGGCCCCTAATGGACTCACCTCGTAAGCCTTCGGCCTTGAGGTGGCCCGCCACGCGGCCCTCGGCCACGGTGATGGGGCCCTTGAATTCGAGCAAGCTCAACGATGCATCCACGCTGCCGCCCATGATGGGCAATAGTTTGGCCGACACACCCAACTGCGCGATGTTAAAATCTTGCGGTGCGGCACCACCCAAGGGCACATCGGCCCGGCCTTGCGCCACTAGGCGTATCCCCGCCGTGCCATTGGCCAAGCCGAGTGCCACATCGAACGTGGCCGTGGGCATCGCCGCGCCGCGATCAAGATTGAACGTGACGGCGGGGTTGTTCACGCCTGCCAAGCTCAGCCGCATGGGTTGAGCACCATCAAGACCCAACACCCTCAGCGCAGGCGCGCGCAATTTCTCGGCCAAGGTGAACGCCACATCCGCATGGCTATTATTGGCGCGTGCACCTTGGGCATCGAAGGTGAGGGCGATATTGGCCTTGCCGCTCAAAGCCGACACCAACTCCGGAAGGTCCAAGCCCGCGATGTCATAGGTGAGTTCCGCCGATCCTTGCGCGGGTTTACCGGTGGGCTGCACGGCAACGAGATTCAAATTCAATTTGAGTTTGTCGCCAATGCCCTTCAGCGCCACATCAATTGCGCGGCCGTTGAGGTCTTGGGCCATGCTGGCCGTGACATCGGTAACAATGATTGCGCTGGGCAAGGCCAGTACAAGTTTAGAATTGGTCAGGCTCAAGGCACCCAATTGCGGCGTTGGTTGCGGTGGGGTGTTAGCAGCAGATGGTGTGACTGCGGTTTGTGCCGGGTTGGGGTTGGGAAAAAGTTTCAGCGGCCCCAAACTGATAGCGCCATCCGCCGCCCAGGTCAGTTTTGTCTCAAGGCCCTCGACGCGTACCGAGGCCACCCGGCGCTCTGTCAATAACTCTCGCAGGGAATAGAGGACATCAATCTCGGCTAGCGCGACAGCCCCATCGAAAGCCTTTAACCCGCGCAAGCTCAGTCCGCCGAAATCGAGCCGGGTGACTTCGAAGGATGCCGGGCCAAACCCCCGTGTGTTCAATGCCCGGGCGCCCGCCCATTCGGCTAAGGGGGCGGCCAGCAGGGCCAATGCGCCCAGCAACCCCGCCACCACCAGCACCAGCCAGCCCAAGGCCTGCGCCAAGACCCGCCCCAAGGTGCGCTGACGGCGTTGCATGTAGCGGCTGGTTCGATAGGCCATGGCGGAGTGTTAATTTTTCAAGGCTTTGGCAAGTAATCGGCGCTATGGGATGATGGGCTACAGTTATAAATGAGCGATCCGGGTGTGGGGTTGCATGGTTATTCAGGCTGCAACGCCATATCCCTCACTCATTATAGTCAATGTTTCACGAGCGATACACAAGATGAGACAATTAAGGCCATGACTCCTCCAGCGGTTGAATCCGGGTTCGAGGCGGCGTTCTGGTTTTTAGAGCGCGCGGTGGCAGACGGCGAATACTTGCAACCGCAAAAGTTGCAGAGGCTGCTGTTCTTGGCGCAGGCCTATTTTGGCGTGGCGCACAACGGCATGAAGCTGATGCCCGCGACTTTTGTGGCTGCCGAGGAAGGCCCCATCGAGCCCACATTGTTCCGCTCCTTTGCACGCGGCAAACCCATTATTGATCTCTCGCCGGTTGAGGAAAAGCCCAGCCATGTGATGGATTCCGTGTGGCGGCAGTTTGGGTCTTTGTCGGCGGACAAACTCACCAAACTCGTCAAACGTCATCCGCCCTACATCGATGCTTATAATGTGGCACCGCTCACCGAAATTTCCTTCGACGGCATGGTGGCGTTTTATGGCGATCAAGGCATGGTGCGAAAGAAAAGCGCCGAACCCTCGCCGTACGAGGGCCGCCCGCGTGCTGGGTTCGATGACGCGCCCATGGCGGTCGATAAAGTCCTGCGGGCCAAAGTGGCGCGCAACCACGACGGCAAGCCGGTCAGCGTGACGCGCTGGAGCCCGAAACGGGTGGGGTAGGGCGGCGGAGTTATTATTTCCACTGATGCCACAAACACACATCGTCACCCTCGGGCTTCGACGGAGCCTGTCCTCGGACGCGCGCTTCGCGCGATCCGGGGAAGGGTCCAGGGCAGTTTGCACGGACGGAGTTTGTGGCCCTGGATCACCCGGGCTGTGCGCCAGTTTTTCTAAGCTCCCTTTAGTCGCTAATAAAAACTTGGCGTCAAATCGGGTGATGACAAATTGTTTTAGTTACGGCGAATTTCACCCACATCAAATTCGCCACCTCAAAACGCCTGCCATGTCCCCGCCAACGGTCCTTGCCCCACGCCGGGTTTGGACCAATCGCACACGCTGTTGGGGAAGACTCCTTTCAGGCGCGAGAGTTCGCCGGGTGTGAGTTTCACACTGTAGTCGGCGGCATTCACGGGCTTGAGTTGGCACTTAAGCACATCGTTGGTGAGCGGTCCGCCTGCGACCATGCGTGGCGGCAAGCTTGCGGGGTAGAGCGCGGCACAGCGCCCGCCCGTCAATGTTTGTTCCTCGACGATGCGTTTACCATCGGGGTCGTAGCAAGCGTCCACCAAATCGGCGGGCTTGGCGCGGGCGATTTTTTCCGCGCGCGATCCAGGCCCGTGATCGTTCATCAGTGCTGTCAACCAATCGTCCATTTTGGTGATGGCAAAATGCGCCATCTCATCGGTGGCTTTGCTAGCGCTCATGAATCCATTGCGGTGGCTTTCAAGTAGCACCACATAATTGGCCCGGCTGCCGGTCTCGCGTTTGAGGCGTGCGAGCGTGACGTAGGTACCGTATTTCAGGTGCACGGCGTCTTTGTCTTGGTCGGTGTAGTTGCGCAGCTCGACGATGGGAATGTCTTTCAGCCCGCCGCCCGCGTTTAAAACCCGCCCGGTTTTGTAGGCAGTCTCGATGGCCTGCACATCGCCCGCCGAGCGGCCGGGTTGGCGCACACCATCGACGTCATAGCCGCCGATTTGTTCGTTGAGCGTGATAAATTGCGCCACGCTAATTTTGCCCGCCTGCAACGCGCCCAATCCGTATTGAACACCGGTGTTATCGCCGATGCTGCGCGCAAATCCAGTTTTGGGGTCGCGCCCCAACACGTTGACCTGATGATCGGGAATGCCGCAGCGCACGCCCTTCGGGTTTGTCTTGGGTTTGTAAACTTGGTCGGCGGGCACCACCTCGGGGCACGACCCGCTGATCGACAAGCCCAGTTTCGAAGCGCTGGTATTGAGTGGTGCCCCGGTAATGGCGACCTTTTGCTCATCGCTGAGGGCTTGGCCCGAAGGCGTCTTGAACCAGTCGTAGAGCAACGTGAGGTCGGAGTTGAGTTGTTGGAAGCGGCCCCAATCGACCGAATTGCACGAGGGAATAATGCCGTCCATCAAGCCTGGGTAGTTGTCAGAGATTTGCAGCACTTGGTGCGAGCCGCCCGAGCAGCCCCAGCCCAGCGTATAGAACGGCGCGCCCAATGTTTCGATGGCGCGTTCGCGCGTCATCATCATGGTTTCGGCCGCCAGAAAATCGTCGCAGTTGATGGCGAATACGTTGAGCGAGTTGGCAATCGTCATGTAGCCGCGCCCAACGAACAAATCCGACAACATGTTGCCGGTGTTGCCCACGCCTGTTGTGGCACCCTGGCGATACATGCCCCCACAGCCGCCCGCAACCACATACAGCAAGCGACTGTTCCAGCCCTTGGGCGCAGCCAGCGGGCTTGGCGCGGGTTCCTTGGTGGGGTCGTGCAGCACGGCGGTTTGATAGATGCCGCGATTGATCGTGCCGGTCTCGACGCGGATGACATAAGGCACCGTCGCGCCGGTGGAGATGGTGGTTGTAGCCACGTCGGCGGGCAACTTCGCGCCTTCGGGTAAGGGCTTTAATTCGCCGCTGCCCTTAGGCTTATAGACATAGGTGATGATGGTATCGATCGAACAGTCGGCATCGCGCGTGGCGGGCAGCATCGAGCCATCGGGCAATTTGAATTTGTGTGTTTCGCAGAAAAACGGTGTTTCCTTCGGCCCGGCAAACACGGGCCCGGTAATGGGATAATTGGTGAGGGTTAGGCTGGCCGAAACAGCGCCTTGTTTGGCCGAGAGCGTGGACTTGCCCAACTTCAGGCCGCTGACCATGCCCAACACATGGCCGGACCGGTTGGAGGGTTTGAACGCGCCCGATACATCGCGCCCGTCGAGCGTAACACTCAGCGCGTCTTGGCCTTGTGTGGCGATGTCGACCAGCGCATCGCCGCCGGTGATGCGCGCGGGGTCCGATGAGACAACGGTGATGGTAAGTTGTTCGGCAGCGGATGCAGGCGCTGCAGTCATGCCAAGGGTCAATACGAAAACCAAGAAACTCATCGTGCGCGGGATCATGTTGGACCTCGAATTATTGTGCGGAGCTAAACATAACCACTACTTGTCACCCCGGCCCCGCAGGTTCGCAACGCGAACTGAGGACATCTTGAGCCGGGGTCCAGGGTAAAATGCACGGCTTGGGGTCATAACTCTGGATCACCCGATCACGTCGGGTGATGACAGGTTGTTTTTTGTCTTGGTCACTTTGCCACTTATCAACGCTGCGTATTCGAATTCAAACACAAGCTCATCACCCTCACAAAAAGCTATTGGGCCGGATGACCGTGCGCCACATGTGTGCGACGGGGCTGCCGTCGAAGCCCAAGCCGTCTTTGGGCTGACGGAAGTTGCGCCCGATGATGTCGGTGAATGTGTCGAGCGAGACTTTCACGTTGGGGTCGAAGGCGTATAAATCGTTCAGTGTGATCAGCCGCGAGGTCATGTACCATTTGTGCGCGCGGGCCTTTTCGTAGGCCGCGACAATGTAGGGCTCGGGTTTGTATTCCCCCCCAAACATGCGGATGTAGGATTTGGGGTACTCGTAACCCACCGACTCATCGGGGAAAAACCGCAACGCCTGGTGCGCGCGGATCGCCCAGCTCACTTCTTCGTCCACATAGGGCTCGACCATTTGCGCGCCCCAATAGCCGTGGTCGGTTCGTATCAGGGCGGCGTTGCTCATGTCGTGCAGAAGGCAAGCCAAGATAATTTTTTCCGGATGACCGTTTTTCAACGCAAGGTTGGCGCTTTGCAGCAAATGACTGGCAGGCGCGAACCGTAGGCGGAAAAAGTCCATTAGCGTGGGGGCGGCGGGCATTTTGGGCAGGCGCGGGTCTTCCCCCATCAGCACGCGCCCCGATGGCGGGGCCTCGCCCGGGCCATTGGTGCGGATGCGCTCGGCTGTTGCGGCCACCTCGCACATCCAGGGCAGGCCCACATCTTGGCCATTGAGTCCTTGGCCATTGAGGCCCTGGTCCATGGTGGCTTTGTCTAGCGCCGCGCTCATTTTCTGCTCAAGGGCTTCGGCCTGCTGCGACATGGTCAGGGCCGCCGCCATGCCACCGGCCACCGATGCGGTCACAAATTCCCTGCGCTCCATTACGGCCCCTCCATCCATTTGCTGAGCTATACTTATATACTAGTATACTAGGCCCGATGGGCCAGCGGCAAAAGCCGGATTTCATTGCCTGAAAGGCCTGCAACTGCTACCAAATCGCGCCTTTTCCTAGGGGCTGGCTTAAGGCCCATATCCCAACGAAAACAAGGGGACATTGACGTGGAAGCGACACCAGCCATTCAAGCCGCGCAAGATTTATTATTCGTGTGCGCCGTGGTTCTTGCCGTGGGCTCCATCACCGGCTTCTTCGCGCGCAAAATCGGCGTGCCCGACATCGTGCTGTTCCTGCTGATCGGTATGGCGTTAGGCCCCTCGGCGCTCGATTTAGTCGACATCAAGGTGGACTCCACCGTCAATCAATTGCTGCTGCTGTTCGGGGCCTCGTACATTCTCTTCGATGGCGGGGTATCGCTGCGCTTCAAGGTGCTGAATGAAGTATGGATCACCATCGTGGTCATCGCCACGGTGGGCGTGATTATCACCGGCGCGATTACGGGATTGGCCGCCTACGTGGCGCTGGGTATTCCCGTGATGACCGCGCTGCTGTTGGGCGCGGTGACTGCCTCGACCGACCCGGCCACCCTGGTGCCGATTTTCAAGCAAGTCAAAATCAAGGACCGCGTGGTGCAAACCGTGGTGTCGGAATCCGCACTCAACGATGCCATGGGCGCGATCCTGACCTTCGCGGTGTTGGGCGTGGTCATGACAGGCGTGGAGTCATTCTCGATGCTGGACTCGACGCTTGATCTCTTGCGCGAATCCTTCGTGGGGATTTTTGCTGGCATCGTGGTGGGTTATGGCGCGGTGCTGTTGATGGCGCACAAGCGGTTCGGGTTCTTGCACGACTACTTACCACTCGTGACCATCATGCTGGTCATCGCCGCTTACTTGGGTGCGCTGAGAATCCATGGCTCGGGCTTCATGTCGGTGTTCGTGGCGGGCCTTATTTTGGGCAACAAAGAATCGTTCGGCCTGAAACTTGAGCATGAGGACGAACACAAGCTGGAGGACTTTATCGCCACTACCGCGCTGATCATGCGCATGTTCATTTTCATTCTGCTGGGCTCGCAGGTGAATTTCCTTCTGCTGAGCACCGTGTGGCAGGGCGCCTTGGCCGTGGTGTTCGTGTTCATGTTCATCGCCAGGCCAGCCGCTGTGTTTGCTTGCGCCACTTTCGACAAACGCTCGAAGTGGACGGTCAAGGAAATGCTCTTCATGTGCTGGACGCGTGAAACCGGCGTGATCCCGGCGGCACTGGCGGGCATGCTGGTGGGCGCCAAGGTGCCGGGCTCGGACATTGTCGCGGGCGTGACCTTCATGGCGGTATTGCTGACCATCCTGATCCAAGCGCCCACAACTAAATGGTTAGCTAAAAAACTCGACCTGTTGGTGGAGTAGGGGCCAAGTCATGACCTCCTCGCGGCGCAAACTCGGCGTTCTAGCCGCCTTCGCGCTGTGGGTGGGGCTTGCCGCCTGCGCATCGGGCCCGGCGGCAGCCCAACTGTTCCGGCCGCACGAACCGCTCGATCCCGCCAAGGCGCAGTCGCTGGCCTTCACGCCGCTGTCGATTCAAACCAAAACCGCCAAACTTGAGTTTCAGGTGGAGGTAGCCGACACCGATACAAAGAGATCGACCGGCTTGATGCACCGCACCGAACTTGCCGCCGACAAAGGCATGCTGTTCGATTTCAAAACGCCGCGCCCGGTTAGTTTTTGGATGCGCAATACGTTCATCGCGCTCGACATGATTTTTATATCGAGCGATGGCACGATCGCGGCGATTGCCGAGAACACCATTCCGCACAATGACAAAGGTGTGGGCCCCGACATGCCCGTGCTGGCGGTGTTGGAAGTGGCCGGCGGGGTGAGCAAAGCCAAAGGCATCGCCGTGGGCGACATAGTCAGCCACGCGATATTCGAGCGGGCGAAGTAGTTTATTTTTCTTGTCACCCTCGGACTTGATCCGAGAGTCCAAGGTAAGATGCACAATTTGAGTTTGTGGCCCTGAATCCTGGGAATAAATCCCAGGATGACAGTTGTTATTGTTTCCTCCTACCTCTTCCTTGCTAGCGTCAGGCCATCGCCAATCGGCACCAGTGAAATCGACACACGCGTATCCTTGGAAATCTTTTCGTTGAGCGCGCGGATAGCAACCGTATCGGCGGTGGTGTTGGTGGGATCGATGACGTTGCCGCTCCACAGCACGTTATCAATGCCGATCAAGCCGCCCTTGCGCAGCAATGTCAGCGCGCCTTCGTAGTAGGCGTCGTAGTCGGCCTTGTTGGCGTCGATGAACGCAAAATCGTAGCTGCCGCTTTCTCCGGCGGCGATCATTTTTTTCAAACTCTCGGTGGCGGGCGCCAGCCGCAAATCAATGCGGTCAGCGATGCCGGCCTTGGCCCAATGCTTGCGGCCGATGGCGGTGAACTCCTCGCTCACGTCGAGCGCCACAACTTTTCCACCGGGCCCCATGGCCTTGGCCACGCACATGGCCGAGTAGCCCGTGAAGGTGCCCACCTCTAATGTTTTACGCGCGCCGATCAGCTCCATCAGCATCATCATGAGCTGGCCTTGCTCGGCCGAGATTTGCATGACGGCCAAGGGGTGTGCGGCGGTTTCCTTGCGCAATGCTTCCAGGTCGGCATCCTCGCGTGCACCCACGCGGCGGATGTAGGCCAGCAATTCCGAACTCATACCTAACGTTTCGCGGGACATAAAATGTGATCCTTAACCCAAAAATTTCTGTACCTCGGCAGCCACCTTATCGGGCGCGGTGATGAAACCGAACATCGGCAGGTCGAGCAGCTCCACCATGCGCACATCGGGGATAATCTTGGCTGCATCGCGCGTGGGCTGCAGCATCATCTCGTTAAACGCGATCAACAGCACGGGCATTTTCAGCTTGGGCAGGGCCGCGGCCGTGTCCATGGTGAACACGGCGTTGATGCCCCACCAGCCCTTGGGTCCGGCGCGCAGGCGGTTCACAAAACGGTAGTAACGCTGTTCGAGTTCGCCCGCCTCGCTGCCGTCTAGCACCAAACGCTTGTACATGGTGCCCACGTAGTCAGGGTTGGTCAGCATCGGGTAGCCGCCGCTGATGATTTTGTGCTGTTCGGCGCGGCCCTCGGGCGTGTAATGGGGCACGCCTGACAACACGGTCTTGTTGATAATTTCGGGGTGCTGTACGGCAACTTCCAGCGCGCACAAACTGCCGGTGTGAAAGCCGAAGATGTCCACCTTGTTTGTGGCGCTATAGCCCATGTCCAGCAGCGCATCAGCCAGCCCCGCGCCGTAGTCGGCCATGGTGGGCTCGGTGGTGGGTCCGTCGGAGCTACCGAAGCCGGGCGTGTCGGGGCAATAGACTACGCGGTCGCGCGCCAGAATCATTTGCAAGTCGCGGAACATGTCGCCCGAGGTGGGGCTGGGGTGGAAGCAAACCAGCGGCGGATGCTTGATGGCGCGTTCGTCAACCGGCTTGGCTGTGACAAAATGCACCTGGCCATAGCGGCTCTTGGCGTAGTGCTTCCATTTTTTGATGTCGGCCATGGCGCGCCTATGCCTTATCCAAAAATGGTTTGATCGCCGCCACCAATTTATCAGGCGTGGTTTGCCAATTGACGCCACCCAAGCCCGGCAGGTCGAGCAGTTGCACCGACTTGGCCTTGGTCATCAGCTTGGCGGCCTGGCGCGTGGGCTCGGCCAACGTTTCCAAACTCATGATGGGCAGCAGCACGTCTTGCGTGATTTTGGCCAACGCGGGGTCGGCGTCATAGCGGAACACCGCATCGAACGCCCACCAGCTTTCAGGCCCCGCGCGCATGCGGTCCACGAAAAAATCCATCAAGCGTTCTTTGGTCAGTTCGCTTTTGGCATTGAGTACGCCGTCCTTGAACGATTTGCCGACGTATTCGGGGTCGGTGAAGTAAGGGCGCGGCGTTGAGAATTGCTTGCGCTTGTCCTCGCGCTCGTTCGCCGGATAGTAGGGAATGCTGGGCATCACCAAACGGCGCACCAGGTCGGGCCGCTGGGCGACAATTTCCGTGATGAGATAATTGCCGGTATGAAAGCCCAGCCAGTCGACTGGCCCCAAACTGCGCGTGCCGGGCGCATTTTTTCCGTAACCGAGATTGACGAAGGCTTCGGCCATGGCGCCACCCAGATCGGCCATGGTGGGCAGGGCATTGGGATGGTCCGATCCGCCGTAGCCCGAGGTGTCGGGGCAAAGGACAAGTCTATCTTGCGCCATCAAAGCTTGGAACTCGCGGTAGTAATCGCCCGAGGTGGGGCTTTGGTGCAAACACACCAGCGGCGTTTTATTTTTGCCCGAGCCATCGGCGGGCTCGGCCGAGACAATGTGAATTTGCCCATAGCGGCAATCGGCATAGTGCCGCCATTTTTTGATTTTCACATTGCTGTCGTTGGTGGCGGCGCGCGCGCGCGGAATGGCAGCGGCGATGAATGCGGCTGCGGTGCCCAAAAGCACATCGCGGCGGTTGGTGAACATTGAGTCATTCATGGTTTTGCCTCCCAAGATGTGCGATAAGTTTACGCGGGGTTAACGTGTGCTCGCAATTGGGCTTGTGCGTGCCCCTTGACATTGTCCCCAATAGGGAACATATACCGCGTGCACATATTCTCTCGCGATCGCGCGCTTGCGTTCCTTCGGTTGTTAATTCCCTCCGCGCCGAACGCTTTCATCCCGAGATAATCCATACCATTTGCCAGTCTCCCAGCGCGAGGAGGCCGTCAACCGCAAGCCTTTAGGCAGCGGACCCAAGGGTTTACCCCATTGGGCGCAGCCTGAACTGATGCATGCGATTGGGCGACGCTGCTTGGGCGGATGTACCCCAAGCGCGAACCCCATCTGCATGCGTCAGGGCTAGCGGCTTATATTAAGGACTCTACACTTGAACCAAGTTGCCGCTGTTCATTCAGCAAACCTCGATACCCCGGCCAACACCAACGCGCCGGTTTCTCACGACCAACTCTCGGCCTTCGCCAAATTCGGCCTGGCCCCAGAAATCCAGCGCGCGCTTGATGCCGCTGGTTATACCGAACCCACGCCGATCCAGGCAGGCTCGATCCCAGCGTTGATGCAAAACCGCGATATGCTGGGCATTGCCCAAACCGGTACGGGCAAAACCGCAGCCTTTGCGTTGCCGTTTTTGCACAAGCTTGCCACCACGCCTTATCAGCTAACGCCTAAGGGCACGCGAGCACTCATTCTCGCGCCCACGCGCGAACTCGTCATCCAAATCGCCGACAGCTTCCGTACCTACGGCAAATTTGTTCGCATGAAATCCTGCGCCGTGTTTGGCGGCGTAAGCGAAATACACCAAATCAAGGCCATGGCAGGCGGGGTCGACGTGCTTGTCGCCACACCGGGCCGTTTGCTCGATTTGGTCAACCGCCGCCATATCAACCTTAGCAGCATTCAAACCTTCGTGCTCGATGAAGCCGATCGGATGCTCGACATGG
The DNA here is from genome assembly GCA_009693785.1 of Rhodospirillaceae bacterium. GTDB lineage: Bacteria > Pseudomonadota > Alphaproteobacteria > Rhodospirillales > Rhodospirillaceae. The sequence goes on along the minus strand of SHWP01000036.1, from coordinate 18,258 downwards.
GTTTCATCCGCGACATCAACAAAATCGTGGCGATGATTCCAACCGAGCGCCAATCGCTGTTGTTCTCGGCCACCATGCCCAAAGAAATCGCCCATTTGGCCGCCAAACTACTGCGCGACCCCGTGCGCGTCGAAGTCACACCCGAAACCATCACTGTGGATAAAGTCGAGCAGAAAGTATTCTTCGTCGATGCCAACCAAAAACGCCCATTGCTGGTCTCGCTGTTGAAAGACCCAGCCCTCACCCGCGTGGTGGTGTTCACCCGCACCAAGCATGTGGCCAACCGCGTGTCGGATTACATCGCCGCGGCGGGCATTACCTCCGATGCCATTCACGGCAACAAATCGCAAAACGCCCGCCAAAAGGCCTTGGAGAGTTTCAAGAAGGGCCAGGTGCGCGTACTGGTAGCCACCGATATTGCCGCGCGCGGCATTCACGTGTCCGACATCAGTCACGTCATCAATTACGAGCTACCCAATATCCCCGAAAGCTACGTGCACCGCATCGGCCGCACCGCGCGCGCCGGGGCCTCGGGCATCGCCTTGTCGTTTTGCGACCGCGCCGAGCGCAGTTACCTGCGCGATATCGAACGCTTCGCCAGAACCTCACTGACCCCAACCGATCATCCGTTCACCGGGGCAGCCACCCGCGATGCGGGTGAGCCTGATCGTGCCGAACGCCCCCGCAATGGGCGTGGTGGCCGCGATGGCAACCGTGGTTTTGGCGATCGCAGCCGCAATGATCGCGGCAAGAACGAGCGTGGCAACGGTGGTCAAGGCAAGCGCCATAACGGCGAGCGCGCCGAACGCCCACACCATGCCGAACGCGCGGAACGTCAACACACGGAACGCCCACGTCCTGAACCACGCGTGCATCACGAAGCCCGCGCGGAACATCCGCGACACGAGCCGCGTGTGCAACATGAATCCCGCGAGATTCACATTAGTGACGATCCGCCGGCAACTCGCGCGGCGGCCAATCTGTCCCATGCCGAGCGTTATTTCGGCGGCGGGCGCAGCCCCCATCAGGAAAGCCAAAAGCGCCCCGAGCATAAACCGCATGGCCCGGCCAAACACGGCGCGCGTCCGCACGGTCAAAAGCCGCAGGCCCCGAAGGGCGAGCAGGGCGGTCAACGCCCCTTGCAACGCGGCGGCAAAATACTAGAGCTGCGTAACTAAACCTCATTCCAATGCAGTTTCGCCGGAACGTCTTTCCGGTGAATTGTGAAAAGCCACTGTGGTCCGTCAACCACAGTGGCTTTTATTTTATGGGCGGGCGCAGTCATGCCCAAACTAAAATATATTACTCAAATACCATTTAGCTGGAACGCCGTTCTTCCATGGGCGTATGCGTAAGCTTGAGAGATGTTGGCAATTATACCAACATCTGTACACAATTTTAGTGAGGGTCGCATGCAGGCCGCCCGCTCAATTTCCTCGCTAACGCCGGCCTTGAAAGCCCTCAATGCATTTCCCGATGGGGCGCGTGAGGTCTTAATCGATGCGCTCAGTATCGCGGCCGAGCGCGGTAAGGCGGGCATTGCCAAGCCAATGAAAGGGCTGGGCTCTGGTATTTTTGAGATTGCGCTGCTGTATCAGGGTTAGGCCTTTCGCGTAGTCTATGCTGCGCAACTTGGCGACGATCTTTGGGTTGTCCATGCGTTTCAGAAGAAGTCGAGACATGGCATTAAGACACCGAAAAATCGAGATTGACCTGGTCAGGGAAAGATTGAAGCGACTGAAGAAGATGACGAGATGAAAAAGCAACCACTCGAAGTCGTCCGCGGTAGCGGAAATGTCTACCGCGATTTCAATCTGCCCGACGCCGACGCTCGGCAGCTAAAAGAAATTCTGGCTGCCGAGCTTATTAAGACCCTCGATAAGAACGAGATCAGCGTCAGAAAGGCGCAAGGCCTTACGGGTATTGATGCCGGAGATTTCTCGCGTGTTCGCAACGCCGATTTTCGCCGTATCAGCATTGAACGCTTGATAGCGATGATGAACGGCCTGGGCTCGCGGGTCGATGTGAAAGTGAAGGTCCGCCGCGCGGTAACGGCGGATCAGCGTGCTCCGATTTAGCGAGGTGGCGCCTATGGCAGATTGATTTGGCTTGAAAGGCGGTGGGCAACTCCCGCCCTTTTCGTTTCAAAGCAACGCGGACCCAAAAATTGGCCAAAAAGGCCAGTTTTAGCCCCTTAAACCGCATAAATCCCGTGCAATACCGCCCTTTCATCGCTATAACCCTGCCCGCCCCGAGCGTTCAGCGGGGTTGCGGTGTTTTCGGAAACACAGGGTTACGCGATGGCGAAAGAGGAATTGCTTCAGTTTGAGGGCCAGGTACCGAGGTCCTGCCCGATGCGCGCTTTCGGGTTAAACTGAGCAATGGGCATGATGTCATCGCCTACACCTCTGGGCGCATGAAGAAGAACCGCATTCGCACCATGACGGGCGATAAGGTTCAGGTGGAAGTTTCGCCGTACGACTTGAACAAGCGCCGGCTTGTGTTCCGGCACAAAGATTAACCAAGCGATCCGGCGTTCGCCGTAGTCGACCACATTCCGCCGCGCTGCCATTGGCGCGGCCTCTCTGCTTCGCTACGCCACCCGCTTTTGCACACAATTTGCATATTCAATTAAGGACGGCTCATGGCCAAAGAAGACTTGTTGGAATTCGAAGGCACGATCACCGAAGTGCTGCCCGAGGCGCGCTACCGCGTGAAACTGGTCAACGACCACGACATCATCGTCTACACCGCCGGGCGCATGAAAAAGAACCGCATCCGCACAATGGTAGGCGACCGCGTCACCGTGGAAGTTTCGCCGTACGATCTCGACAAGGGCCGCATGGTATTCCGCCACAAGGATGGCGCCGAAGGTGGCGCTGGCGGGCGCCGCGCCGCCCCACCACGCCGCTTCAATAAACGCCGCTAACATTATCATCCGGGCCACGCCAGCCGTTGGCGTTGCCTGGCGAGGGAGCCGGATGTCCGGTCAAGATCATGCCCAAACAAAAGCAAATCGCGCCGCGCGCGTTTTCAACTCAAGCCACAGCCGTCAAGCCCATGAACCAATACAAATTCGAGGTGGGCCAAATGGTGACGCTGCTCTCGCGCCGGGTCGCACCCGCCGTGGTGCGCTCGTCCAATAAGGCCGCGCTGAACGATAGTCCTTTCCAAGTCATCCGCCTGATGCCGGTGGAAGGCGCCTATGTGCAGTACCGCATCAAGAACGCGCTGACGGGCCAAGAACGCGCCGTGTTCGAAAGCGAGCTCGATCCGGCGTAGGTGGCCGAGGGGGCTAATGATGCTTGGCCGTCGCACGCTTTTACAAACCTCAGCCGCCACGGCATCAAGCCTGATCACGCCAGAGTTTGCGGTAGCACAACAGCCCGTGCCCGAAGACATCATCGAGCCCGGCCTTGAGATCGTCGATCCGCACCATCATTTGTGGGATTTTCCACCGACGAATGACGCGCCTGCGCGGCGCTATGTGCTGGATGATTTTTTGGCCGATGCGGCCAGCGGCCATAACATCACGGCCACTGTATTCGCCGAATGCCTGACGTCCTATCGCGCTGACGGCCCGGCAGAATTAAAATCGCTCGGCGAGACGGAATTTGTGACCGCCATTGCGAATGCCAGTGCTGCGCGCGGCGGCATCAAGGTTGCCCACGGCATTGTCGGCCACGTGGATTTGAATATCGGCGATCGCGCCAAGGGCGTGCTGGAAGCACACATGGCCGCTGCGGGTGGGCGCTTTCGTGGCATCCGCGATGCCTCGGCCTGGGACGAGTTCCCCTTCTTTGGCCGTCCGCTCGATCCCAAACGCCGCGATTTGCTTGAGAGCGCGAAGTTCCGCGAGGGGTTTGCCGCCCTGGAAAAATTAAACTTGAGTTTCGACGCCTTTTGTTTTCATACCCAAATCGACCAAGTCACAGGGCTGGCCAAGGCGTTTCCTGGCACTAAAATCATTCTCGATCACTTGGGCTCGCCCCTGGGCGCGGGCCCCTATGCGGGCCGAAAGGCCGAGGTTTTTGCGGCCTGGCGTAAAAGCATCGAGGCGCTGGCCCAAGCCACAAATGTTTACATGAAGGTCGGCGGACTGGGCATGCGCTTTGTGGCCATGCCGTCGTTTCAAAAAAAGCCGCAAGCTACATCCGAACAGATCGCCAACGACTGGCGCCCCTTTGTCGATGTGGCGATCAATGCCTTTGGCCCGGCGCGCTGTATGTTCGAAAGCAATGTGCCCCCCGACAAAGACACGGGCAGCTACCGCACGCTGTGGAATGTCTTCAAGCGCCTCGCGGCAGGTTACTCGCCGTCGGAAAAAGCGCGGCTGTTCTCGGGCACCGCGCGAGAAGTGTACCGGCTCAAAGACTGAGACAACTTCAAAGGCTATTTCAACCCCGCCGCGATGGCGCGGACTTCATCGGGCGTGTGTTCGCCAGCCAAGGGCACGCGGGTGATGAGGTGCTTGCCGAAATCCAAGTTGCCCACCAGCATGGGCTCGTACCCAACCTCGCGCACCAGCCCTGTCGCCACTTCAATGGCCTTGGCGTCGTCACCGGCCATGGGCATGCCCACGCGCGCGCCGTCGTCACGCACGCCGCCCTTTAAAAACTTGGCGGCGGGGATGGCGTTGAACGAGCGCACGATCTTCATACCGGGGAAAAGTTGCGCGGTATAAAGACCTGCGCCTTTTTCCAGCGCCGCCACGGCCACATCGCCGTCGCGGTTGGTAAATGGATTGCACGTGTCTATCACCAGCACTTTTTTGGCCAACGCAGGCGCGAACTCCTTGGCCAGGTCGGGTAGCGCACCGTAGGGCACAGCCAGCACCACCACGTCGGCGAAAGCCACCGCCTCGGCCACGGTGCCTGCCTTGGCATTGGGGCCAGCTCCGGCCACCACATCTTTCAAACTCTCGGGGTGGCGCGAGGAAAACATCACCGGGTGCCCAGCCTTGGCCCATACGGTGCCTAGCGCGGTGCCAACTTTGCCCGAACCGATGGTGGCGATTTTAAGCGGCGTGACGGCGAAGCTGGCATTCGTGCCCAGCGCCGACAGTGCCGTACTTGCTGCGGCGAGACTCAGGAAACGGCGGCGGGCATGAGTGCTGAAAAAATGCTGAGCCATGGGAGCCTCCGGTGGGATTGCGGGAACGCTACGGCGCTGATGATGAGGCGTCATTATACCGCAGCTGAGTAGGTTTCGCGTCGACAAATTGTTCCACGTGAAACAATTTAACATTAGGAGCGCTTGACGAGAGACCAAAGGTCACGAGTTTAGCGCGAGTATGTTAAATCCCCCGGAGGGTCTCGCGTGGCCCCCTTACTTCCTCGGCCTATCGCAAAAGTCTTCGAACTCCTGGGCTAAGGGCTCTAACCCCTTGTCGATCAACGCACGCAGCAGGTTGTCGCCTAGCGTGGCGGCTTTGGTCAGCGTTTCGGCGTTGGCCGAGAGCAGCGTGGCGAGCAGGTTCACGCGCACCTCGGGCTTGGCGGCGTCGAACACCTGGCGCGATTTGATGATCGACAGGGCAGGGACCAGGTCATGGTCCTTGTTCTCGGTGAGAATGCGCGCCGCCGTTGTGTAGGCCACGAAGTCGAGCAAGCCTGCCACCGAACGGTCGGCTTTGGTCAGTAGTTGCGTGGCGAGTTCTGGGTCGATGTTGTCATTGGTGCCCGTAAAATGGCGCGACTGTTTCAGGCGCGTATAGGAGACATCGCGCCTGCCATCAGCGCGCGTGGCCCATTCGGTTTCGTTGGACAAGGCCGCAGCCGGGAATTCCATTTCGCTGCCATTCTCGGATGCGCAGTACACCATGCCGTTGTCGACGGCCTCAACAACGTAGGACTTACCATCCTTGGCATAAACCGTGGCGCCAACCGTGAAACGTGATGTCATCGGACCCACTCAAAAATGGAACAAAAAAGCCCGGCGCTGAGGCCGGGCTTGTCTGTCGTTGTAAAACGAAACGCCGTCGGGTCGATCAGACCTTTAGGTTCGCAGCGGCGTCCTTGCCGCGCTCGTTGACGACGTCGTAGCTAATCTTTTGGCCTTCGTTCAAGCCGCTCAAACCAGCGCGTTCAACGGCGCTGATGTGCACGAACACGTCTTTGCCGCCTTCGCTGGGTTGAATAAAACCAAAGCCCTTTTGGGAGTTAAACCACTTTACGGTACCACTGGCCATGCTGGCCTCCTGATATATAGAGTTACCGGCTGTCGCGACCATTCGCGAAGCCGTTGTCAGAACCAGCGATGTCTTGGGAGGTGCCGTTTAGCGGGGCATATAGCAAGGCAGGCTTAGAACTCGACCCGGTCCATATAGCCCCTTTGGCCTGAAAAGCAACCCAAGATGGGTAAACCCGGCACTTTTTGCCGGGTTGTTAAGCAGTTGTTCACTCCCCGCCGGTAGCGTGTGACCTCCAGGCCACCGCCCATTGGTCGCGCTCTTAGCGGCCCGCTGCCCTGGTGCAATGAGGCAGACACCCTATGGCTCGTGTAAAAGAAGACTATCGCACCCTCACGGGCCCCCAAAAAGCCGCCATCATGCTGTTATCATTGGGCCAAGACCAGTCGGCCAAGCTGTTTGGCATGCTGGAAGACGACGAAATCAAAGAACTTTCGCAGGTGATGTCCGGGTTGGGCACGATTGGCTCCAACATCGTCGAACGCCTCTTCGTAGACTTCGCCGATGCGCTGTCCAATACCGGCTCGCTGGTCGGCAGTTATGAATCCACCGAACGGTTGCTGCTCAAGGGCCTCGATAAAGATCGCGCCGCACTGATCATGGCCGAAATTCGCGGCCCCGCCGGCCGCACCATGTGGGACAAGCTGACCACGTGCACGAAGCCGTGCTGGCCAATTACTTCAAGAACGAATACCCGCAAACCGTGGCGGTGGTGCTTTCGAAAATCAAACCCGACCATGCGGGCCGTGTGCTGACGCTGTTCCCCGAAGGCTTCGCGATGGAAGTCATCATGCGCATGCTGCACATGGAAGCCGTGCAGAAAGAAGTGATGGAAAGCATCGAGAAGACGCTGCGCACCGAGTTCATGTCGAACCTGGCCAAAACCGCGCGTGTGGATTCACACGAGATGATGGCCGAAATTTTCAACAACCTGAACCGCGAGACCGAAGCGCGCTTCATGCAAGCCCTCGAAGAGCGCAACAGGGAATCGGCCGAGAAGATCAAGAACCTGATGTTTACCTTCGAGGACTTGGTCAGTTTGGATGCCGCTGGCGTGCAAGTGCTATTGCGCCAGGCCGACAAAACCAAGCTGGCCTTGGCGCTCAAGGGCGCTTCGGATGTCATCAAGGATTTGATCTTCCAGAACATGTCAAGCCGCGCGGCCAAGATGCTGAAAGAAGATATGGAAAACTTAGGCCCCGTGCGCCTGAAAGACGTGGAAGATGCACAAACTGCACTGGTCACGCTGACCAAGGAACTCTCCAACTCCGGCCAGATCGTGTTGTCAGACGGCGCCGAAGACGGCGAGCTGGTGTATTAAGACTAAAGCTTAGCTGTCGGTGCCAGAATCTGGCCCGCGGCGCGCCGGGCAAACAGCAAGATCAGCGCTGCTCCACCCATGAGGCCTGCGTGCAACAGCCAGAAGGCCGAGCCTGGCATTTTTTCCAACAGGCCGCCCAGCCAGCCTACCAGCATGTTCCCCATGAAAAGGTGGATGTAATACACGCCGATTATGGTGCCGCCCAACGCCTTAGGCGAGGCGCGTGAATACAGCGCTAGGCCAACCGGAAGCACATTGGCAAAGCCGAGATCATTGAGGATTAAGAACGCTAGCGCCCAGCCAAGCCCGGCTTTCTCGCCGGTCGTTTCAACCAAAGACGCGGCGAGCGATAACGTTAGCGGTGCGGCGGCAGCGATGACAACGCCTATGGTGAGCTTGGTGATTTCATTGGGCTCGGTCCGGCGTGTGGACCACCAGCGCCAGAACGCAAGCGATGCAATCAAACATGTGGTGCTGATCAGCGCATCGAACGATAGCAGCCAGGTGATCGGCATGGTCTTGCCGAAGAAAACCAATTGGAAATTCGCCTCGCCCCACACCAAGTAAGCGTTGAAAATTTGCTGATTGCCAATCATGGCCACGGCGAGGACCGGGATCAGTAGGCATAGCACGACGATGACGCGAACATCATTTGTGCTCAGCGCGGTGCGTGGCGGGTCCGATGCCTGCCGCCGGGGTGCTTCGCGCGGGAAGTGCGGTCGGCCGATTAGGTAAATTGTCAGCCCTACCAGCATGCCCACACCCGCCGCACCGAAACCCAAATGCCAGCCATAGATTTCGCCCAACGTGCCGCAGATGAATGGCGAGACGATCACCGCAAGCTGAATGCCCAGCATATAAAGTTGGTAAGCATCGGCGCGTCTGGGATCGCCAGGGACATAGAGGTCGCCTACCTGGGTCGCGATGTTGCCCTTGAAGCATCCAACGCCCAGCAGCAGGCAGGTGATTGCGGGAAGAAAACTGACCTCGAAGGCCATGAGAAAATGGCCAATGGTCATCAATAACGCGCCGATGGTGACAGTCCAGGTGCGCCCCAACACACGATCAGCCAGCATGCCACCGGCAATTGGGGTGAGATAAACGAACCCGGCATAAAGGCCAAAAATAGCCGAGGCCAAGGCCTGGGGTGAGAGCGGGCCGTACAGCGCTTCAATTCCGGCGCGGAACGGGCCAAAGCCCCAGACGTTTTCCACGTGCCCCGGCAGCAGCAATTGGTGCGTCATATACAGCACCAACAGCGCCTGCATGCCGTAGTATGAAAACCGTTCCCAAAATTCTGCGAAACTCAGCCAGCCAAGACCCTTGGGGTGCCCCAGAAACGCGGCGTTATTCAGCCGCACCGCATCCGCAGTAATGTCGGTCACTCAAGTCCCCCCAACTGGCTTTGGAAACTCAAATTAATTACGGCAGCCGCGTGACGATTTTTGCCGCCAAGGCTTCTTCAATTCCACGTTCTTTGGCGCGTTCGCCAATCAAGTGAACGGAAATCCCAAAGCTGATGTCGCCTTTGGCAACCGCCACGCCGTCACCCCACCACAACGCTTCATCGCCGATATTCACTGCAACCGGCATCATCGCGATGGTGTGATCTTTGGCGGCATCGCGGAAGGACTGCGGAAATGTCTTGGCAAGGCCACTGCCCGCAGGCCAGGACATCGCATTGAAGATCACGAAGCTTGCCCCACCCATCGGTAATTTTGGGTCGGCCTTATCGCGATCGGCGCTCACTTTCCACAAACAGGTCGAGGAGTAAGACCCGTTATCGGGGTAAGCGCCGCCACCGGTACGCCGGGAATCGTTGCGCTCCCCCGCTTCGACCGCGTGACCGAGCGCTGCGGTTACATCAGATGCGCTGAGATATGAGCAGGCGTTGATCTCCTGGCCCTTGTCTCTGGCACCGTCTTGGGCCGCCGCGCTGCCTGCCAATACACTCGCCACAAACAGTGGCAACAGCACGCAGCGACGACGGCTAAGCGCTGGCATCATTATTTCTTCGCCGCAGGTTTGCGGAACTTGTAGATGAACTGATCGGTCTTACCGCGGATGGAGCCCTCGATCACGCGCACGGTGTGATCGTCTTCGGGCCGCTTCAATACATCGCTCTCGCCTTCAAATACAAAGCCTGCGGCCGTCACTTCGGCCTTCACCACCGCTGGGTCGATGCGGTGAAGTGTCTCGGTGTCGCGTGTGCCCGAACCGGCAGCAGCAGCGTGATCGACCACGATGAACACGCCACCGGGCTTGAGCGCGTTGAAGATCGATTTATCCATGGCCGCGGTGTCGGCCGGGCCGAAAGCGGCGTTCTTCAGGTCGTGATAGTTCAGCGATGTCCAAACGATATCGAGCGGTTCAGGAGCATTGATGTTGGCCAATTGCTCGGGCATGACCGACACGTTGCCGTAGGCCTTGTCGGCAGCGATCGCGTTCACGCCATCGGCGGCGGTGGGCCGCTTTTTAAGGATCTCCTCGGAGACGATGGCGTAGACATGGCCCTTGGCGCCCACGGTCTTGGCGAAAATACGCGTGAAGTAACCGCCACCTGGTAGCAGATCTGCAACCTTGTCGCCTGCCTTCATGCCGCTGAAGGCGACACTCTCGCCAGGCTTGCGGTTTTCATCGCGGACTCTGTCGGCCTCGGGGCGCCCAGCATCGCTCACGGCGGCGGCAATGCCCGCCGGAACCTTATCGGCGGCGGCACTGGGCAGCGGCATGGCGCTGAGCACGGCCAATACACTGACCGTGGCGAGAGTGATGGAACGACGTGAGTAACCTGACATGAATAGCCTCCCTGGGTTTAGATATTGATTGTGGTTGATTGAACGCGGTGTCGTTAGCCTAGCAGCAATCACATCTCGAGGTGATTACTTAAATACATAGTCCTTCGTATCGGCGGGAGTGCCCGGCAAGCCTAAGTTAAATATGCTCACCATGACATTGCTTGGGAAATTGCTGTGATGCAAAGCCCCGGGGCCGACATACAGAAAATCACCGGCCGCCAAACGCCAAGCCCCGCCATCTTGCATGGTGATTTCGGCATGCCCCGACATGATGCCGATGAAATGCGGCGGTCCGCCCACATGCATTTCATTGGGCCCGGCCGGACTGGTGTAATCTTTGCTGGTGCGCGGTACCGACCCAAAGCGGCGATAGCCGATGCGCCATTCGGTTCCGTCTTGTTTTGCGCTGATGGATTCTGTTTCGCTAACCTTGGTGAGCGGAATGTCCACGAACGTTGCCCGGCTGCGTCCGTTGGCATTTACCAGCATTGCATGAATTTTCATGGTCTTTGCCCCTCCCGGGCTCCATCACTTTAGCGCCAAAGGTGGGCAAAATGCAGCATGTGTTAGAGGCGCGGTTGGGTTTTTAAGGCCGCAATCAAAGCTTTGGTTTTAATCTATATTATCCATTTTAGTCGGTCGTTGTATTTTGGCAACACTCAGTGTTCATTCTGTGCCCACCGCAGCTAATCTGCTTTGGTCTATCGCGTCAAAAGAGTAGGTTGCCTCCGCTCGTGACGCCGCGGGGATGGTTACTTTAGGCGGCCACCTGTTCAATTCGCGTCAACAATTCCACTTTAGCCACGTGAGGGATTCAATGGAGCTTTCCAAAACCGCGCTGCTTTCGGCTGCCGCCACTATGGCATTGTCGGTCGGCGGTGCAGCGTTCGCCCAGCCAACTCAGCAACAGGCTCAGGCGCAAACCGGCCTCGAGGAAATCGTCGTCACCGCTCAGCGCCGTTCGGAAAATGTTCAAAACATTCCCGTCTCGGTGAGCGCGTTCACGGTCAACGAACTGCAACGGCGCAACATCACCACCACCAAAGACCTGATCATGTTCGTGCCCAACTTGCAGGGCAACAGCAACACCGGTCTGGGCACCGCCAACGTGTACTTCATGCGCGGTCTGGGCAACACCGAATCCGTCGCCACCTTCGACCCGCCCGTGGGCACCTATGTGGACGATATCTACATTGCCCGCCAGAACATGAACAACTTTAGCTTCTTCGACCTCGAAGGCATCGAAGTGCTGCGTGGCCCCCAGGGCACGCTGTTCGGACGTAACACCTCGGGCGGCGCCATCAACGTGAAACTGCGCAAGCCCGGCGATGAGGCTCGTGGTTTCGGCGAAATCAGCTACGGCCGTTTCGATGCGATCATGGCGCGCGCCTCGGTTGATGCGCCCATCAACGACAATTTCTCTACCCAGTTTGCTGGCTTCTATTCCCACACCGACGGCTACGTCAAAGCGATCAATACCGGCCAGGAACTCAATGGTTCGAAAAGCTATGGCTTGCGCGCGGCTCTGCGTGCCAAGCCCAGCGATACGGTGACCTGGGATTTGTCGGCCAACCATATGTACGACAACCAACTCAACGCGCTGAACTTTGAATGCCAAATGTTCAAGTCGGGCGTGGCCAGCCCCGGCGCCCCGGCCAATTGCAAAGGCCGCTTCGCTATCACGGGTTATAAAAAGAATCCTGGCGGCTCATCGCTCAGCAACGTGCTGATTGGCATTCCCGGCCCCGGTGCCGCGCCCAATACCTTTGTCGCCAATGCCCAATTCGTGCCCTACACGATCGCTAACGGCAAGGCGAACCAAGAACTTGGCAACAAGACCTCGCAATCCATCTTCGCCTCCAACATCGAAATCGCGGCTGAAGACGTCACGGTGAACTTCATCACTGGGTACTTGAAGCTCGACCAAAAGTATAACTTCGACTTCCAAGATGGCCGCGCGGGCCGTTCGCTGGCCCTGCCAAACCCGGTTCCTTTGTTCATCGCCGCTGCCGCTGGCGTGGTGTCGCCCAACGGCGGACCCTTGGTGCTCGACAACAAGAGCAAGGCCGACGAATTCACCCAAGAAGTCAAGGCCACGGGTAACCTGAGCGACAGTGTTAAATACGTCGCGGGCGTTTATTACTTCCACGACAAGAACGAAACCGACTACGTGGACATCAACACCGGCTTCTTACCGCCAGTGGCACCGCAAACGGCGGCGTCATTCCGTCCGTATCGCACGACCGTCAGCGGCGACCGCTTGCTCAATAACAACACCACTTCGGTGGCGGCTTATGTGCAAGCTGACGTGGACATTACCGAGCAGTTCTCGGCCACGGCTGGTATTCGCTATACCGACGAGCGCAAGACGCTGCGCATTAAGGACCAACGCGATCCGCGCGTGAACCCGATCGTGGCTGGCGTGCAGCGCCCCGACTTTCGCCTGGAGACAGCGAACCTGGCCAGAGCTGGCTTCCCCGACAAGCTGGTGACGAAGTTGTGGACACCGCACTTTGCGTTGAACTTTCAAGCCAACGACGACGTGCTGCTATTTGTCACCGCCACGCGCGGCTTCCGTTCGGGCGGCTGGAACGTACGCGGGCTTGATATCACCACCTTCGCGCCGTTCTTCGCCGAGAAGGTGTGGGCTTACGAGGCGGGCATGAAGAGCCAATGGGCCGATGACCGTTTCCGCGCCAACGTGACCTTGTTCGACAACGAAGTGTCGGGCTTCCAATTGCCCTCGTCCTTCGTGCCGATCACGGGCATTGCCACCTTCATCACCGGCAACGCGGCCGACTTCCGTTCGAAAGGTGTGGAAGGCGAATTCCAAGCCCTGCCGATGGATGGCCTGACGTTGTTCACCACCGTTGGCCACCAGAAAACCAAGTACACCAACATCCCGGCTTCCTCGGTCACCCAACAAGCCAACTGTAAGGCCTTGCGGGCGACAGGCAACCCGGGCGCGGGTGTATGCGCCACCGCCATTGTCACTTACGACGGCAATATCGCCAAACCGGCGCGTACGCCGGAGTGGACGCTGGCTGCCGGTGCCTCGTATGACATCGAAACCAGCATGGGCGTGAAAGTGAGCCCATCGGTCAACGTCTCTCACGAAAGCTCGTATGAAACGGCGGGCGCTAACCTTAGCTACTACATCAACGCCGCTGGCGTGGTGAACGTGACCGGCGACGGCAAGTTTGTCTCGGGCTCGCACACCTCGGGTTTCACCGTGGTGAACGCCAGCCTGGCCATCGAGAGCGATGATGAAGCCTGGCGCGCAGTCGTCGACTGCTCGAACTGCTTTAACCGCGTGTGGTCGCAATCGTCCGTCTCGGGCTATTCGTTCATCACACCTCCGGGCGTGTGGAGCGTGCGCATCAAGCGCAGCTTCTAAATTATCTCAAACGTGAGACGCAAAAGGCCCGGAGCAATCCGGGCCTTTTTTGTTGGGGTGGGGGGCTGAGCCTTCAGTCCGATATTGCCCGATGTAACTGAAACATACCACAATCACTCTCGACAGAAGAGGAAGCCAAGCCATGTCATCGCAATTCATCGACGACCTCATGAGCAACCGGCGCGAGGCCTTGGGCAGTATCGCCGCCGTGATGCTGGCGGGCTCAGCGGCTGCCGCCGACATGAAGCCCACGCCGAACAACGGCGGGCTCGACTTCAGCGACCCGCGCGATAACCTCTATGCTTTTGGCAAAATTAACTCAGGGTACGGCGAGCCATTGATCGGCGCTTATCACGGTATTCAGTATGCGCGTATCGGCAACCAGCGCCTGATCCCCTTGTTTGGCTATTGCGGCACAGGCGCGGCCATGGCCGAGTTCGATCCCGTCGCGGGCACACTGAAACGCAAAAGCCGCGAAACCGCGTTCTTCACGGACTTGCGCACGGGCGAGCCCATGGACACCTGGAAGAACCCCTTCACCGAGGAGACGGTGGAGGTTTACCACTTTTATAACCCGTCGCTGGCCAGCACTATCGGCACGCAAATGGCGCCCATCGTGCTCGGCACGGCCAGCGATTCCCCCACGTTGTTCAACGAGGGCAGCGTGTTTCCGGGCGCGGATGGCAAAGTGCCCTTCCAAATGCCCTTCATGCAGGTGGGCGAGGACGACATTCTGATGTCGTGGGATTACACCCATGATTACACCAACCCGGTGGACCCCAAGGGCTGGCCCAAGGCCTCGGTGGGCCCGCGCGTGTCGCCGTCTGAGCATTTCACTTATTATGTCTCCAAGCGCGAGCTGGAAGACCGCAGCTTGCCCACGGTGCGCGCCCGGGCGGGCTTCTCGCGCCAATCCAATTGGTGGCCGTGGATGCGCATGGGCGGAAGCAAATTCCAAGACGGGGTGATGATCAGCCGTATGTTCAGCCACAAGGGGCTGAAGGGCACGGCGGAAGTTCACCCGAAAATCTTGAAATACCTGGAAAAGCACGCGCCTGAATACTTGGAAGCGCCCAAGGACTTCACGCCCCGCAACGACCGCATCGACGTGCAGAAGGCCTATGTGCAGGACATCCCGCCTGAAGTGCCGGGCTATGAGTGGAAACAAAAGCGCAAGTCCGACGCAGATAAGCCGCCGACGGGTTTAGGCTCAAAGGTTTAGGCGGGGGCCAACCTGCGTCGATCATCAGCGCATGCCGACCCAAGCTACTTCTTCCGTGGCCTCGGGGAAGTCGAGGCACACCAACCTCAGCTTGGCTAAGATCTCGCGTGGGACTTGGGGCGGTGAGGTGTCATAGCGTTCCGATTTAGCGCAGTGGCTCACGACTGGTCATCCTTGTAAATCTGGAACGGGATCCACGATTGCAAGGATGAAATCTAAGCCATTGAATAAATCGACCTTTTAAGCATGTTGATAGCGCTGAAAAGGGCCTCTTGCCCTGGTTTGTCACCCCGGCGACAGTTGGATGTCGCAGAACAAGGACCGCCCAATGTCGCGCCATGATGCTGCTTCCACCTCCGCGTCGCGGCGCGGATTCATCAGCCAAGCCCTGGGGCTCGCGGCGGCGGGCGCATCGCTGGTTCGGCCAGCGCAGGCCCAAGACTTACCCACAGTGCAGCGCGCGTTTATCGAGACACCGGCCGGGCAAATTCACATCCGCCGGGCTGGCGCGTTATCGCCAAGCACTATACCAATAGTCTGCTATCATCAAAGCCCGCAATCGAGTTTAGCGTTTGCCGATGTCCTGCCGTATCTTGCCAAAAATCGTTTGGCCGTGGCGGTCGATACGCCTGGGTTTGGCGAGTCTTTTCGGCCCTCGCACCAGCCTATAATAGCTGACTATTCAAAATGGCTAGCCGAGGTATCAAAGCGCCTGGGATTGGCCCATGTCGATGTGGTGGGCATGTTTACCGGCTCGGCCATTGCGGTGGAGACGGCCCGCCAATTTCCGGGTCTGATCCGGCGCATGGTGCTGATCGGCCCGGCGCTGTTTGACGAAGAGCAACGCAAACAAATGCTGGCCGCCGCCTGGCCGACCAGCCCGCCGAGGATGGGGCGTTTTTGATGGCCGAATGGACGCGCGTATTTTCCCGCTATCCCAAAACCATGAGCTTCGAGCAGCGCTTCAACGCCTTCAACGAATACTACCGGGGCGGGGTGAACGCCCGGTACGGCGAGGTGGCGGTCAATAGTTTCGACATGCGTGCGGCTTTGCCAGGGGTAGACGTGCCGGTGCTGATCATCGAACCCGATGGCTCCTTCGGGCGCGGGCAAGAGGCGGCGAGCCTGCTCAAACAGGCCACCTATATCCGGGCCGAGGGCAAATTGGGGCTTGGCCTTCTTCAAACCGAGGCGGCCTGGGTGGCCGAACAGGTGCTGGCGTTTTTGGATAGGGCTTGACTACCCCACCTTAATACACGCCACTCAATCACCAAAAAGCTGCAAGTCAACAGCCCCGCTCCCCCATGCTTGATGTACACAGGCGATCCGGAAGGTTTTTCAGCGGCTGCTAGGCGACGTCTTCACTTCGAATCAGGATGGTGCCATCAGGCTCAAAGCGACGGTCATGGAATTTCTTCTCGGCTAACCTTTCAATCGTTGGCTGGTTGCGCTTGAAGGCCGCGAGCTTTGCCGCAGAACCTCCGCTTTTCGGATGGAAGTGGTCTACAATCGCCGGACGACTGATAGGCTGCGCCTTCAAGGGCGGCGCGTCAGACTAAGTTGATAGCGATGATGATGACGAAAGCGGAGACAGCGACAGCGACGCTGATGCCGGAGATGACGATGCCAGTGACGGCGAAGAAGCCTGATAATTGCGACAACAAGCAATCCGGGCGGTAGCGTGGATTGAACAACGCGAAAGGGGCCGCAGCGATGCGGCCCTTTTGTTTCTCAACTGTCATTGCCCGGTCAAGCTACGGCTGTCCGGTTTAGATTCTCCACTCGCAGCGAAAAGCCCCACAATGCTTGAGCTAGAAGCATGAACAGCAGCAGCGAGACTCAAACTCCCCTCCCCTCGATGGGTGTATGGACCGGGGGTGGGGCGATGGTGTTATCGAACGCCGGATTTGCAGAAGAAAACAGAAACAAGAAACACCCCCACCCTAACCAATTTTTAAGCTAAACCGGACAGCCGTAGCTTGAAGCGGGCAATGACAATCTCTACTTAAATTCCCCTGGCGTCCACCCTACGCCTAATCGGCTTCGGGTGGCAGGCCACCCCTAGGTGGACTGCCACACGGAGCCGATTAGGCGTAGGAGTGGCTCCCGAAGCTCCGCTTGGAGCGTAGGGAGGCTATAGCGCCGCGCCCTATTTGCTTGGTTAACCACTTAATGATGGAGTGGCAGACCTGTGTGGTACGTTTATTTTCTTAGGTTAAATAACGATCACATATACGTTGGCTCGACAGACGGCCTTCGTCGTCGGTTTGCAGCTCATGAGATAAGGTCAAGGGGCCTCGACGAAGGCTTATAGGCCCCTGATCTTGGTATCCTACGCCGCAGTCCAGACAGAAAAGATTGCACGGCGACTTGAACGCTATTTTTAATCGGGCTCCGGGAAGGCGTTTGCAAAAAAGCGATTTTTTAGCGACGCCTGATTGATAGGCACGCCGCGTACATAAGACGGAACAAATACTTGCTGTGTCATAGGAAAGGCGCGTAAAAAGCGCATTAGGGTGAATATAGTCGCACCTTAAAAAACATGCGAATATGCGTGCTGCTGATGGGTCGCGGGTGTAGCTCAATGGTAGAGCAGAAGCCTTCCAAGCTTACGACGAGGGTTCGATTCCCTTCACCCGCTCCAACCTACGCTCGCGTGAGCGAGTGGAGGTTGCCTTCCGAAGCTTAAGCGAAGGAAGGCTACGGTTGAAACGCGCGAGCTTCGGTTGGCAGGCCATGCCAGCGCGCGGATTGAGAAACACAAACAGTTATCAAAGCAGGTTGACGAGCCATGGGTAAGGAAAAGTTTCAGCGGAATTTGCCGCACTGCAACGTTGGTACGATTGGTCACGTTGACCACGGCAAGACGTCGCTGACGGCAGCGATCACGAAAGTCTTGGCGGAGACTGGCGGGGCGACGTACACGGCCTACGACCAGATCGACAAGGCGCCTGAGGAGAAGGCGCGCGGGATCACGATTTCGACGGCGCACGTGGAGTACACGACGAAGCACCGCCACTATGCGCACGTGGACTGCCCGGGGCATGCCGACTACGTGAAGAACATGATCACGGGTGCGGCCCAGATGGACGGTGCGATTTTGGTGGTTTCTGCGGCCGACGGCCCGATGCCGCAGACGCGCGAGCACATTCTGTTGGCACGCCAGGTCGGCGTTCCAGCCATTGTGGTGTTCCTGAACAAGGTCGACCAAGTCGACGACCCGGAACTGCTGGAACTGGTGGAACTGGAAGTCCGCGAACTTCTGACCAAGTACGAATTCCCCGGCGATAAGATCCCGATCGTGAAGGGCTCGGCCTTAGCCGCCCTTGA
>SHWP01000035.1 GCA_009693785.1 Rhodospirillaceae bacterium | reverse complement strand
TCGAAATCGAGCCTGGGAGCACCGGAATCCACTTCACCCGCTGGGTGCGCCATAACTGCCCTCGATCCAACGACATAAACTGCTGATGCCTATGTCTGAATCGATGCGCGCTCCCTGGCAACTCATATGTTCATCCGGGGAATGCGGGTCTAATAGTGCGTGGTCGATGCAGTCGGGGGGCTCGGGCCCAGGCCCATTGCGGTGGTTAGGGACAGTCACTAAGGTCTTGGAAGCTTTTGCGATAATGCCCGCGCCGATGGGGATTGGCCGGCTTTAGACAGGGGAAAAGCAATGTCGAATGAAGCGCCGGAAGGCCGTCTATTTATCAGAAAATCCATCGATCAAATCCAGCTCGAGTCAAATAACCATAGCCTCAAGCGTACCTTAAGCCGCTGGAACCTGCTGTTTCTTGGAATTGGCTGCATCATCGGCGCTGGCATCTACGTGATGACGGGGAACGCTGCGGCTAACTACGCCGGGCCCAGCGTTCTGTTGTCGTTCATTATCGCTGGTACGGCCTGCGCCTTCGCAGGGCTTTGCTACGCAGAATTAGCCTCCAGCATGCCCGTGGCTGGCTCTGCCTATACATACTCCTATGCCACCATGGGTGAATTGATTGCCTGGATCATGGGTTGGCTGCTGGTGCTGGAATATGGCGTCGCGGCCTCGACGGTGGCCGTCGGCTGGTCGGGCTATATGGTCAGTTTCTTAAAAGACCTTGGGCTGGTGATTTCCCCCGAATACGCCGCATCCCTGATTCAATCCACCGCCGATGAAACTGGCCGTTTGGCATTCCGTGCCACGACCGACATAAACTTAGTCGGGGCCACAGGCATTTTCTTGGTAACCGCGCTTCTGGTGATTGGTGTGTCGGAATCCGCCACCGTCAACAATGTCATCGTGTTCATTAAGGTTGGCGTTTTGGTGGCTTTCATTGCCATGGGCATTCTGTATGTGGACCCTGACAACTGGGTGCCCTTCATACCCGAGAACGAGGGTGGCTTTAAATATGGAACCCAAGGTGTGTTCCGTGCGGCCTCCATCATCTTCTTTGCCTACGTCGGGTTTGAGGCCGTTTCAACGGCAGCCGCCGAAGCGCGTGATCCGAAGAAAGACATGCCTTTTGGCATCTTGGGGTCGTTGTTTGTTTGCACCGCGATCTATATGGCTGTCGCCGCGGTGTTGACGGGCATCGTGCCGTTCCGTGAATTGGGCGTGCCCGAGCCCATTGCCATTGCCGTGGACCGCATGGGCGTTCCCTGGTTCTCGTTCCTGATCAAAGTCGGCGCGGTGGCCGGATTGTCGTCGGTGATGCTGATTCTCACCTACGGCCAGTCGCGCATTTTCTTTGCCATGGCGCGCGATGGCTTGTTGCCGCGCGCGTTTTCGACCGTACATCCAAAATTCCGCACGCCGTGGATCGGCACCATCGTGCTGGGCGGATTGATCGCCATCGCGGCCGCGCTGTTGCCCATCACCATCCTGGGTGACCTGGTTAGCCTTGGTACGGCCTGTGCCTTTGGCATTGTCTGCCTCAGCGTGATGCATTTGCGCACATTCCGGCCAGAAATGCCGCGGCCATTCCTGGTGCCGCTGCTTGGCGGCTATGTTTCAATGCGTATGATGATCGCGATCTCGACCTTGATTGCCTTCATCTCGCTCGCATTTTTCCGCTACCTGCTGCAATCGCAATGGACGAACTATGGCGCGGTGATCATTGTCATCATTGCGGCGCTTTGGTTTTTCTCGGCGCGGAATAACCAGCGCAAAGTATGGGTCGGTCTTACGCCCCTAGGCGGAATTCTCGGCGCCATCATTATGGCCGGCCCCCTGGTCGAGGACATCATTACTAAGGCGCTGAATAACGACCCGATCCCCGCGATCATTCTTGGGAGTTATCTGGTGCTGGGGGCCGCTATTTACATTTTCTATGGCTTACCCAATTCGCGCCTGGCCAAGGGCCTCGACATTTTGGACGACTCCCCCGTCGCCAAGGCGTCTTAGCCTGAGCTGTTAAATGCTCAACTGCTAACTTTAATCACCGGTCTTACGGCGGCGTTTGGTGCTGCGGGTGAGCCTCGAACGCCTTGCCGATTTCATCGGCGGTGCGCTTTAAGAAGGGCACGTATTTTTCCACGGCCTGATCGGGCGCCATGGCCGAGCGGATAAATCGCATCACGAGGCCCGCCAGCACCCGGCCCTTGGCGAATACCGGCACCGCAAGATTGAGCTCGGCCATGGAAGGGTTATCGAATAATGCCCAACCGTTCTTGCGGGCGTCGGTGAGAATCCGATTCACCAGAACCTTATCGCGCGCAATTTTATCTTCGGGCCGGTCGGAACGGGACAAGACTTCGAGCATGGTCGAGCGTTCTTCTTCGCTGCAAAATGCCAGGTGAACGCGCCCCGATGAGCTACCCAAAACCGGCACCCGCACGCCAGCCGAATAACGCTCAAGGGCGAGGGGACTGTCCTTATCTGTTGTTTCGCGCACGAGCATCGTCGTGCCATGCAGCGTCGAGATCGCCAGCGGCCATACCACCTCATTGCCAAGCTTGGTGATCAAGGGTTTGGCGATATCGTGCACCCAGGCTTCGTCGTCAAAGCCATCGGACAGCGCACGGACTTTCAGGGTTAAGCGGTAGCGGTCGTCGCTGGGGTCGCGCAGGGCGTAACCCGCCACGCATAGGGTTTCCAGCACCCGGTAGGCGGTGGTGCGGGGTAATTTCACAGCCTTGGCGATATCAGTGACGGTTGCGCCGTTATGGCGATTCAACTCTTGCAATGTACCAAGACCGCGCCTGAGCGCACGAATCGGCCGCACGGAATCCGTGCCGTCGCCTTCGTCCTCGTCATCAAGATCGTCTGCCATGGTGGCCTTGCTGTTGCGGCCTTGCATTGCGTTGCTTACAAACCAAGTGAGACCTCGTTTTGGCCTCACTCCCTGGACCCAGGCCTGATATCTTACCGCAGGTTGGACAGGGGCGCAGTCTAGCCGATCGTCCGTCTGGCGGACACATCTTTCCGGCCCTGTATAGGCCCCCAAGCCGACACCTTAGTTTCCGCAGGTAAAGACGAGGACATAGTGACTGATTCGGCCCCAACCCCTGCCATGGCCAGCGAATTTTCAGGCGTCGATCCTGCCGCCGATGAGGTGGCGCGCCGGGAGTTCCGCAAGACCTTGGGCCAATTTGCCACCGGCGTGACGGTTATGACGGGCCTCGGACCGTCCGGCGAGCGTGTCGGCTTGACGGTTAACTCGTTTAATTCCCTCTCGCTCGATCCGCCGCTAATTTTGTGGAGCATCGCCAAAACCACGGCCGCGTTTAAGTGCTTCCAAATGAGCGATGCTTTCGCCGTCAATATGCTATCAGCTGGCCAAGAATCGTGGGCGCGGCAGATGGCTCAATCAGCGACCGATAAGTTTCAAGGGGTTAAAATCAGGGGTGGCCGCGGTGGCGTGCCGTTGATCGAAGACTGTGTCGCTTATTTCGAGTGCGATGTGTGGGCGCGTTACCCGGGTGGCGATCATGACATCATCGTCGGCCTTGTCCGGCGCACGATGAACACGGGAAAGGCCCCCTTGCTGTTCCACGATGGTGCCTTCCGCTCGTTCTAATGGCGATCATGGCACGTGTATTAATTTTGGTGATGGAGTGAGAATGTCTTTTCCGGGGAAAGACCCAATTATTGTTTGCGGAGCTGGGCCAGTTGGTGGTGTCTTAGCGCTCTATCTTGCGCGCGAAGGATTCAACATTGTGCTTCTGGAAAAAGAGAAGACGTTGCCCGAAGACTTGCGCGCCTCAACCTTTCATCCGCCGTCAATGGACATGCTCGACCGGCTCGGCCTCATGCCCCGGCTGATCGAACTGGGGTTGATCGTCTCGAAGTATCAATACCGCGACCGGCGCACGGGCGAGATCGCCGAATTCGATCTCTCCCATATCAAGGATGAGACCAAGCATCCCTACCGGCTGCAATGCGAACAGTGGCGGCTGAACAAGATTTGTTGCGAAGAGCTGTCGAAAATTCCCAACGCCAAGGTTCTGTTCGATCACGACGTGATTAAGGTCATCGACCAAGATGCCGATGGCGTAAATATCTTGGTCAAAACGCCTGAAGGCGAGAAGACCATGCGGGGGTCTTATGTGATTGGTGCCGAGGGCGCCAACAGCATGGTCCGGCAAACATCAGGGTTGCAATACGGCGGGTTTACCTACCCCGAGAAATTTTTAGTCGCGTCCACACCCTTTCCCTTCGAAAAATTTCTACCGCGGCTGGCGGGCGTGAACTACGTCTCCGACCCGGATGAATGGTGCGTGGTGCTGCGCTGTAACAATTTGTGGCGCGTGTTGTTTCCGACCAGCCCAAATGACTCAAATGAAAAGCTGTTGTCGGATAGTCATATTCAAGACCGCCTACAACATTTAGCGCCTAAAAAAGGCGATTACGAAATCGGTCACCGCACTCTGTATAACGTGCACCAGCGTGTCGCCGACACCTACCGCACGGGACGGATCTTGCTCGCGGGCGACTCTGCGCACATTAATAATCCATTGGGTGGCATGGGCATGAACGGCGGCCTGCATGATGCCTTTAACTTGGCCGAAAAGTTTTTAGGAATTCGCGAGGGCAAGCTCGAGGTAAACGCGGCGCTCGATTTGTATGACCGTCAACGCCGTCTGACGGCGACAAAATTTGTGCAAGAACAATCCATCGCCAATAAGAAATTGATGGAAGAAAAAGACCCGGACGCCCAGAAAAAGCGCCAGGCGGACTTCATGCGCCAGGCGGCTGACCCGGGCTTGGCAAAGAAATTTCTGCTTCGCACGTCGATGATCAACGTGGTGCGGGAATCTTATACGATTCAGTAACAAGCGAATTATCGCAACGATTCTAAGAATTGGAGTGACACATGGTTGATTCACTTGGCTACCGGATGAAATTTGGGGTTATCGCGCCATCCACCAACACCAGCGTCGAGCCCGAGTACGCCTTGATGCAGCCGCGCGGGGTGACCAATCACTTTGGTCGCATCGCTATTCCAGACGACCCGGTGCGTAATGACAAAGAGTTTGAGCAACTTCTGGTCAATATCCGCAGCGCCACTGTCGATGCGCTTGATGTGGTGATGAGCTGTTCGCCCGGCTATGTGATCATGGGTATGAGCGCGGAAACATTTTGGGACGGCGCGGGCGGGGCCGAAAAACTTAAGAAGAAAATGGAGAAGCGGGCAGGGGTGACGGTGTCGCTGGGTTCCCATGCCTGTGAAGCCGCACTCAACACCTACGAAAAACTCACCAAGAAAAAGATTAAGAAAATTGCCGTGCTCACGCCTTACATGCCAGTTGGCGATAAGAACGTGCGGAAGTTTTTCACCGACAACGGCTATGAGGTGATCTCGTTGATTGGTCTTAAATCGCCAAGCCCCATGTTGATCGCCCATGAGCCGCCCGAGAAGCTTCGCAAAGCCATTATTGAGCTTAATGCCTCAAATCCCGACGCGATTGTGCAAGTGGGTACGAATTTAGCGTGCAATACCGTGGCCGAAGAAGCCGAACGCTGGCTGAACAAGCCAGTCGTTGCCATCAACGCCGCCACCTATTGGTATTCGCTGCGCGATGCAGGCATCAAAGATCAAATGCAAGGTCACGGCCGTTTATTGGCTGAAGCCTAGAACATTTTGTAGGAGTTATCCCCGTGACTATGCGTTATCCGTTTTCGCCGATTGCCAAGCGCGGCCCATTAAAGTGGCCCGATAATAAAAAGGTGGCGCTTATCCTCACGCTCAATCTCGAGACGTGGGACATGGTCAAAGACACCGACCGGCCATACTACGCTGGCGGCCCGCCGATTTTACCCGACGTGTTGCCGGGCAATGTCGCGGATTTCCCCAATTTCACCTGGCGTGAGTATGGCCAACGCGTGGGCATATGGCGGCTGTTCGATGTGTTCGACCGCGCCAAAGTTCCAGCCAGTTGCACCATCAACGCCAAGACCGCGCTGATCCGTCAGGACATCGCTCGTGCGCCCGCCGAGCGCGGCTGGGAAGTGCTAGCGCACAACTATGAGCAGGGCGAGTTACTCAGCGACTTCGCCAAGAACCCTGCCAAAGAGCGCGAAATCGTCGAGAGCACGCTGAAAGTGTACAAAGAATTTTATGGCAAGCCTGCCAAGGGTTGGTTGTCATCGTCCTTGCGCGGCACGCCCAACACGCCTGGCATTCTCAAGCAGCACGGCCTGATTTTTTATTGCGACATCATGAACGATGATCAGCCCTATTTGCTGCAAACCGATCATGGCCCAATCGTCTCGACGCCTTACACCAACGAGATCAACGATTTCACTATTCTCACGCGCCGCAACCATACCACCGATGAATTCCGCGATATTTTGATCGAGGAATTGCGCCAGCTCTATTTGGAGGCCGAAACCACGGGGTCGGGCCGCATGATGAATGTGGGCTTACATCCGCACGTTTCGGGCCGAGCGTTCCGCGTTCGCGCCCTGTGCGAGTTTTTGGATTTCGCCAAAACACTGCCGGGCGTGTGGTTCGCCAAACGTGAAGAAATCGCCACGTGGTATTTGGACAATCACAAGGGTCATATTCCGGACCAAGAGAAATAAGCGCTGCTGGAAAGTAGGGGAGCCGCCGCCATGAACGTCGTTATCGATATCAATATGTCGAAGCCGAAAACCGCCGGTGCATTGGCATTCTTAAAAAGCAAAGACAAAAAAATGCTGATTGGCGGCGAATGGGTTGACGCCATCTCCGGTAAACGGCTCGATTCCATCGACCCCGCCACGGGTCAAGTGATTGGCACGGTCCCGGCTGGGGCCAAGGCCGACGTGGATCGCGCTGTCAAAGCCGCCCGCGAATCGTTTGATAAAGGTGTGTGGCGCGACAAAACTCCCGACGAACGCGCCCGCGTGTTGTGGAAAATCGCCGACTTGATTGAATCAAACATCGACGAATTGGCCGAGTTGGAAACCCTCGACCAAGGCAAACCCTTGTTCGTTGGCCGCTGGGCCGAGATTCCTGGTGCGGCGGGACAGTTCCGTTACTTTGCCGGGATGGTGTCGAAAATTCAGGGCGAAACCATCAACACGTCCATCAACTATCAGCCGCCCGGCAAAAAGATTTTTGCTTATACGCTGAAAGAACCCATTGGCGTGGTGGGGGCCATTACGCCCTGGAACAGCCCATTGGTGCTCGAGGCCATGAAGATCGCGCCGTGTTTGGCAGCTGGGTGTTCGATGATCTTGAAGCCCGCCGAGGATACATCGCTCACGGCTATTCGCTTGGCGGAATTGATTATCGAAGCTGGGGTGCCAGCAGGCGTGTTCAACGTGGTCACGGGGCTTGGCCCCGAGGCGGGCCAGGCGCTGGCCGAGCACCACGACGTCGACAAAATCGCCTTTACGGGCTCGACGCCAACGGGGCGCAAGATTTTGCAAGCGGCTGGCGGAAACCTCAAGAAAGTCGCGCTGGAACTGGGCGGCAAGTCGCCCAGCATCGTTCTCGCCGATGCCCAAATGGATTTGGCGATTCCAGGCGCGGCTAACGCCGTGTTCTTTAACACGGGCCAAGTCTGCGTCGCTGGAACCCGCTTGTATGTTGAAAAGAAAGTCTTCGACAAAGTTGTTTCGGGCGTGGCTGATATCGCTAAAGGAATGAAGCTGGGCCATGGCCTTGATCCTGCCACGCAAATTGGCCCGGTTATCAACCGCCGCCAAGCCGACAAGATCAAGGGCTATATCGACGGCAGCAAGGCCGATGGTGCCGAGATCGTGTGCGGTGGTCAGCAGCTTGGATCGAATGGCACATTCATCACGCCCACGGTGGTGGCCAAGACCAGCAACAACATGAAGATCGTGCAGGAAGAAGTGTTCGGCCCGGTCGTGGTGGCCATGCCGATTGATTCACTCGACGACGTGCCAAGGCTCGCAAACGATTCCCGCTATGGCTTGGCCGCTAGCGTATGGACACAAGACCTCAGCAAAGCCACGCGCTTTGCCTCGGCCATCAAGGCTGGCACGGTCTGGGTGAACTGCCATTTGATGTTCGATGCGGCCTTGCCCATCGGCGGTTACAAAGAAAGCGGCTGGAGCCGCGATTCAGGCATGCAGGCGGTCGACAACTACATGGAAACCAAGACCGTCTGTATGGTGGTGTGATCGGCGTAAGCGGGGCAGGGACTACTGCATCGCGTAGCGCTGCACCAGCTTGTATAAGAAATCGCGGCCATCATAGAGCGACTGCACGCGGACACGTTCGTTGAGGCCATGGATATTGCCCAGGTCTGGGTCGACGAATATGCCCTCAATACCGTAGGTGGGAATTCCAGCCGCGTTCAGTTTTGCGCCGTCCGTGGCGGCGGTAATCATGGTTGGCACGATCGGCACGCCCGGATAAATTTCAGCAGCAGTTTCCTCAAGCGGTTTCATGATTTGAGGCGTCAGCGGGGGCGGGGGTGATGTCACGCTGCGCGGTTCCACCACCGTGACTTTGACTTCTGGGTCGCCGGCTAACTTCGTCAACATGGTCAGCACGTCGTCGACCGGGCTGCCCGGCAGGATGCGGCAGTTAACGTTGGCGCGCGCCCGTTGCGGTAAGGCATTAACAGCGTGCCCGGCCTCGACGATGGTTGCAACGCACGTAGTCCGCAACATGCTGTTCCAGGCCTTATCCTTGGCGATTTCGGCCAGAGCTGCCGTGTCTTTGGGGTTGGCTAGCAGGGCTTTGATTGCGCGGCCTGTGTCGGCATCTTTGATGAGCGCCATCTGATTAAAATAAGCGCGGGTCGTGTCGCTCAACGCCACCGGAAATTCGTAGGCGCCAACGCGGTTGAGGGCGGCGGCCAATCGATAAATGGCATTGTCCCGAACCGGTTGCGAGCTATGCCCGCCCGGGTTTGTCACCTCGAATTGAAAGTCTTGATAGACTTTCTCGCCCATCTCCACTTCAAGGGCAACACGATTGCCCTTGGCGTCCAAAGTGCCGCTGCCGCCTTCATTGATCGCGAACGCGGCCTCGATCAGGCTGCGTCGCTTGTCTAACAGATATTCCACGCCGTTCACCGCCGCCTCGGTTTCTTCGCCGCAAGTCAACGCCAGTTTGATCGTGCGCTTGGGTTTGAAATTTTGTTGGCGGAATCGCACCAGTGAATCGACCCATATCGACGCCATGGCTTTGTCATCCATGGCGCCACGCGCGTAAAAGTATCCGCCTTCTTCGGTCAAAATGAACGGATCGCGCACCCAATCTTCACGCTTGGCCTCGACCACATCGATGTGGGCCAGCAATAAAATAGCTTTCTCTATCGCATTTGTTCCGGGCAGCACGGCGACCAAGCCGCCTTCTTTCGGATGATCGGGCGGCACGAAAACTTCGATTTGTGAGTCGTCATAGCCTGCGGCCTTCAAACGGCGGGCCATTTTTTGCGCGGCGTCGGTGCAATTTCCGGCCGACAACGCCGTATTGGTCTCGACCAGCTCTTTATACAGGTCGCGAAAAGCAAGCTGATCGGGGCGCGGCGCCGCACTTGCGGCGCTGGCTGCAAATACTACTGCCAGGAAGTATTTCATAACGGCCCCTTGCTACAGTTTATTTAAACGTAGCGGTTTGGGCCTCAACCGGCAATCCGTCTAAAACCAGCGGCCTAGATAAAGGTACGCGCCTCGTGAGCCGTTGGCATTCTTGGTGGTGCCAAGATAGAGCGGCCCGAATGATGTATCGGTACCCATGAACACGCTGGTGGTCCAGCGCGCGCCACGAAACCGGTCTGTATCAATATCGTAGATCGACCGGTCGGTTTTTACTGTGGCGCCTAAATAGACGGGCGTATCTGTCACCAGACTAAACCCCGTGCCCACGCCACGCGGGAAGGGGGCTGGAGTCCTGGTGGCTAGCGCCAGATCCTCAATATCCACTGGGCCGCGGGCATAAGCCGCCACACGCATAACACCGTCCATGTTCAGAATGGTCCAGCGGTCTTCGCGCACAGCAATGACGGTATTGATGCTCGGCCCAGTCGCCGCAGGCGTGAAGCGAACGGGGGTTGAGACTTGCTCAATCGTCCGGTTCGATGAATCGGCTTGTGGTGCGGGTGCAATCTCGCTTTCGGTTTGCCAGTGGGGTTCATCAGTCTGCGGATATACACGCAGCAGCAGCGATGCGGATGCAAAGGTATTGTGAACGGGGCGCGGGTCGTTGTTTAAATGACTTGTGGCTGGCTCGGGCGCAATCCACAGAAAATTCCAATCATCATGATCGGCCAGCGCTGGTTTGGCATGATCTTCCGCCGATGCGGCAGGGCTGGGTGCTGCGATGGCGGTAACGGCGACGGCCAACAGGGCTGCGATCACTTCGGACCAGCCGAATTCTGCGTCAGGTTTGATGTTATCCATGTCGCTTTATTTAATTGAAACAAAGGGCCCCCACCTGCACCATATCGAGCCCCGGTTGAAGGAAGGTTAAGGACATACACCATGCCCGACGATATCCGCCCCGATCCCCACGCGATTTTGGATCGCGCAGGCTTGCGCAGCATCTACAAGCAACCGGGCGATGGCGCTGTGCGCAAAGTGCTGACGCGGCTCGATGTGCATTGCCGTGCGTATATCGAAAAGTGCCAATTTCTTGTCTTGGCCACATCGGATGCCCAAGGCAAGCTCGATGCATCGCCCAAAGGCGGCCCGGCAGGCTTTGCGAAGGCGCGCGATGATAAGACGATCATGCTGCCCGACTGGCCGGGTAATAACCGGCTCGATGGCCTTGAAAATATCATCACGAATCCGCACGTGGGGGTGTTGCTCTTCGTGCCGGGCATGAACGAAATGTTGCGCCTCAATGGACGGGCGCATATCACCACCGATCCAGCACTGAAGCCGATGTTCAAGACTGACGGTAAATTGCCCATCTCAATCATCGTGATAGAGATTGATCAGGTGTACTTGCATTGCGCGCGGGCGTTGCAGCGCTCGGCCTTGTGGGATGTAAGCCGCCATATCGACCGGGCAAAGGATTTTCCCACCATGGGCAAAATGCTCGCCGACCAGATCGCCGGGTACGACGGTGTAGCCACCGATCAGATGATCGAGAAACACAAGAACGAACTGTATTAAAGGCAAAGTCATGACCCAAAAAAATGTGGCACTCATCGTCGGGGCAGGCCCGCAACTTGGCGCATCGCTGGGCAAGCGGTTTGGGCAGGCCGGGTTGATACCGGTTTTATCGTCACGCAATGCCGCGCGGCTGAAGGAACTGGCGGGGACGATACCCGGAGCCCTATCCTATGCGTGCGATGCAACCAATGAAGCGGCCGTCAATGAGATGGTCGAGACAGTCGAGGCCAAACACGGGCCCATTGATGTTTGCGTTTACAACCCTGGCGGCGGGCTCAAACGTTTACCGGTGACCGAACAAACGGCAGAGCGCTATGAAGAAGTCTGGCGTTTCACGGCGTTTGGCGGGTTCCTGGTTGGCCGGGCGGTGGCGCGTAAAATGATCACCCGGCAGCGCGGTACAATTTTCTTTACGGGCGCCACGGCTTCGATGCGCGGCGGGCCAGGGTTCTCAGCCTTCGCCTCGGGTAAATTTGCATTGCGGGCCCTGGCCCAATCCATGGCGCGTGAATTGCAACCCCAAGGTATCCATGTGGTCCACGCCGTTATCGATGGAATGATCGGTAGCCCGGGAATAGGCGCAGGGGATGGCTCGCGCATGGACCCCGATGAGATCGCATCCACTTACGCCGGTGTTTATTTCCAAGGAAAGTCGAACTGGACGCAGGAACTTGACCTACGGCCTTGGAACGAGAAGTGGTGAAAAGAAAACAGCGGCCGTTGGCCTGGCCGCTGTTGAAATAACGTCGTTGTCAATTAGGTCGCAATAATTTGCTGCATGCGCTCGGTCATGCCGTGCAGAATTTTACCCGCCACCTTGTCCTTGCGAGCATTTTGCCAATAGGCCTTGAGCTTGGGTCGCGAACCCAGCGCGTCGGTTACGCCGAAGATGGCGCTTGCGTGCACGGCGAAAAATAAAGCCGGAACTACAAAGCAATCGGCGATGGTTGGCGAAGCGCCAGCGGCAAACTTTTTGCCCGACATCACATTCTCAAGGGCGTCTAAGCCTTTATGGAGTTCACCTTTTGCGGCTTCGATATCGGCAGGCACGTTTTGATTCGTCCGCTTCATACGGAAAAACTTCAGCCCCACGCCTTGCACATACTCAGCCGCGATAGCGGCTATCAGCCTGGTTTGCCCCACGGCCTTTGCCGCAGCGGGAAGCAGTTTGTTCTTCTTATATTTGGCCTCTAGATAGTCGATGATAACGGCAGGCTCGTAGAGCACCGTTGTGCCGTCCTTAATCGCAGGAATTTTCCCAAACGGGTTTAGTTTCAAGAACTCGGGCCCTTTGATGCCGTCTTTGGGCATCATCAGGTCTATGGCCAGGCCCTTGTAGCCGCATGCAATGAGTACGCGTGCTACATAAGGCGAGAGCACCGCGCCATAGACTGTGATCGCAGCCATTTGGTTCATTCTTCCAAATTTTTCTATATCTGCATTTTCTTTACTGGCCTGGGCGGAAGTTTTTCATCGCTTCGCCCATTTCGCCCATGATCGCGGACGTCAGCTTTTCTTTCTTCAGTTTGGCGATGTATTTGCTGAGCTTCTTGCGCCCGGCCGCCGGATCGGCCATGCCGAATTGCGGTAACAGGGCGGATACGAAGAACCAGCATGGAACGGCGTACACATCGGCAATGGTGAACTTTGCGCTTGCTGCCCAGCCTTTGCCCGACAACAGCTTTTCAATCACATCGAGGCCGCGACCGACCTCGGCTAGTTTTTCTTCGACGATCTTTTGATCGCGTGTCGCTGGGTCGCGCTGGCGGAATAACGCAAGGGTCGGGCCTTGGACGTATTCGGCGAACACGGCGGCTAATAGGCGTGCTTTGGCTGCGTCTTTGGCGCTAGAGGGTACGATGCGCTTTTTCTTGTACTTTAGATCGAGGTAATCGACGATCACACCCGATTCATAAAGTATCGTCGAGCCGTCTTTAATGGCCGGAATTTTACTAAGCGGGTTAATCGCTAAATATTCTGGAGTCTTGAGGCCGCCTTCGGGCATTTTCAGTTTGTGTTTAATGCCTTTATGCCGTGCCGTGAGGATAACGCGCGCCACATAAGGCGACAAAATCATACCGTAGACGTCCATGAGCCATGGTCCCTTTTCTGAGGTTTTATTGGCAGGCGGCTACACTTGAATTAGTGGCCGTCCCGTGGCGGCATCTTAACGTCCCAGACGCGCCCTGTCACGGATCAAAACGGTCAAGGGCCCTGAATTTCAGTGTGATTCCACAACCTGTACACGCTGCGAATCGCTTCGCTATCGTTGCGCGATTTATCGAGTCTAGCCCGGAAAATTAAGCCAGCGCCTTTTTGAACATATCAAGCGAGCGGCTATGGGCTAGTTTCGCACCCTCGGCATTGTAGTGATTGGGGTCGGTGTCACGCGCAAAGCCGTGGTCGAGGCCCGCGTAGACAAAAACGTCAGAGCCAGGCTTGCCCTTCAACGCCCCTTCGATTTGAGCCAACGCTTCCTTCGGCACATAGGGGTCAGCGCCTGCGATGTGAAGCTGAAGCGGCTTTTTGATTTTCCCGGCTTCGCCCAGCATCTTCTCGATGCCCACACCGTAGTAGCTGGAATTGGCATCTGCATCGGTGCGAGTTGCCGACAGATAAGCCAAACTTCCACCTAGGCAGAAGCCAATGGTGTCCACCTTGCCGGTGCAGCCCTTGGTGCCGCGCAAGGTCGTGATGGTGGCTTGAATATCCTCGACGCCTTTGTCGGCGTTGAACTTGCCGTAGTAGTCGAGCGCGAGGTTGAAATCTTCTTGGAAGAAAGGGTGCAGCTCCAGGCGTGGTTTCATGCGCCAAAAGAGGTCGGGGGCCAGGGCCACATAGCCAGCACGTGACAGCATGTCGCAGATTGTGCGTACCCATGTATTCACGCCAAAGATTTCTTGAATGACCACGACGCCTGGGCCGGGCTTTGGCGGCATCGACAAATAGGCGTCGAATGCGCCGTCCTTACCCTTGATGGAAATGGTGGAACCTGACATTTGCGCCTCCCCTGAAGTGTTGTTCTTATCTCGAATTTGTAGAAAAAATTGCCACTTAATTCTAGCCTGATTGTGTGGTCGATGATTAACTTGCCGCGCGCCACTCAGCATGGCTGCCGGTCGTATCGCGCGTCAGCGTGGTGCGGTATTCGTACCGGTCGCCCCGGTAAAATGCCGTCAACCATTCCACCGGCCGGTTGGCATCGTCGAACACCAATCGCGTGAGGCGTATAATCGGTGAGCCCACATCAATTCCAAGGGCCGTGGCCATGCTGGGATCGGCGATGGTTGCGGTAATCGCCTGGTCGGCACGGGCGACATGCACGCCTGCTTGTTGCAGCTGGGCCAGCATCGGTTGTGCGCTGGTGTCGCGGTTGGGCAAGCGTTCGGCCACATCGGCTGGTACGTAAGCGCGAATAACGGCAATGGGTACGCCGTCGCTACGCCGGATTTGATCGGTGGCGTAAATCGTGGCGCCGATCTCGCAGCCCAGTTTTGCGGCGATCTCGGGCGAGGCGCCGATAAACCCGCCATCTCGGCGCTGCATTTCGGTGGCAGCTCCGATGGCCATGACATTGCGCAATAGTTCATCAAGCGAATCCCGCTGTATTGGAGCGGGTCGGGAGGGCCCAGACACAAATGTGCCCCGGCCGCGCTGGCGGGTAATCAAGCCTTCCTTGGCCAACTCATGCATGGCGCGTTTGATGGTGATGCGCGACACGCCAAAGTCGGCACACAATTCAACCTCGGTTGGCACTGGCCCCGCGCCATAGCCGCCATTGCGAATGTTCTCACGCAACACCAAGTACACCTGGTGATACAGCGGCACCGCAAGGTTTTCATCGACACTGACGATGGGTTTGACGAGGCGGTTCATGATGGGCCTAGCGATCCAAGACCATGCCGCTGGAGATATTCATATTGGTGCCGGTCATGCTGGCCGAGTGGGGCGAGCATAAGAACATCACTCCGGCCGCGCACTCTTCGGCGGTGGCATATTTGCCCAGCGGCAATTGTGCTTTCAGCCCTTCGTGTTGGGTTTCACTGAGACGGTCCAACATCGGCGTGTCGACAGGCCCGGGCGAGAGAATGTTGACGCGAATGCGCTCGGGTGCCCACTCCTTGGCGGTGTAGCGCGTGAGGTTGACCAGCGCAGCCTTCGATGACGCATAGGCGGCTCCAGACAAATAACTGCCGCCATTGGCCCCATTAGACGAGCCGCATAACACCACGCTGGCACCAGGCTTGCGCAAAATTGGATAGGCGTGTTTGAGCAACAAGAATGCCGAGGTCAGGTTGGTGTCGACCACCGTATGCCAGTC
Organism: Rhodospirillaceae bacterium; assembly: GCA_009693785.1. GTDB lineage: Bacteria > Pseudomonadota > Alphaproteobacteria > Rhodospirillales > Rhodospirillaceae. The sequence goes on along the minus strand of SHWP01000035.1, from coordinate 21,341 downwards.
GGCCAAGCTCATTTGGTCGAGGCGGCCTTTGCCCACCATGCCGGCCATGTGAACCAGATAGTCGATCTGGCCGAATCTGGCCTTGGTTTTGGCGATGGCGTCAGTCACCTGCACTTCGTCGGTGACCTCAAGCGCCAGTTTCAATACGTTCGGGTTGTCGCTTTGCACGGCGCGGCGCCCGGTGGCTACCACCGATGCGCCTGCCGCCAAAAACATATCCACACACGCTTTGCCGATACCGCCGGTGGCGCCCGTGACAAAGGCAACCTTTCCGGCGGCATCGAGCAATAGGGGTGTTGTCATCGCGGATGCCTTACTCGGCGGCCTTTCTCATGGCTACCGTGTCGTAAATGCCATCCAGCATGCGCCAGCGCATTTCGGTCGAGGCGTGCACGCAGGTGATGGCTCTTTGCTGCAACTCGGGCGTTGTGGCGTAGTGCGTGGTGATTTCAAGGCCCACGTCTGCGTGCTCGACGTCGCCAACGATGTGAACATGGAAGAATTCCATGTCGTCGTCGGTCAGGCCCATTTTGCGCATGGCTTCCACATATTTTGGATACAGCGTTGGCAACTGGCCCTCAAGGGCGACCATGATACCGGCAGCGCCTTCACACAAATGACGCACGTTGACCAATTCCCATATCCACGCGCGCATCGCACGAGTGGATGGCAACACGCGGCCTTGTTCCTCGGCGGCGTAAAAGTCCTCTTCCTTCAGCCCGCAAGCCTTGCCGAATTTCACCAGCAAATCCGGGTGACGCTTCGAGGGGTTGGAGGGGTTTTCCTCGCCCAGCAAGTTTTCGAGCATATGTTGACGGGCTTCAAGGTCGTCCAAACGGCAGAAGAACTGCGCGAATTGTTGTGGGATTGGGTCGATGTAATAAAAGTGCTGAACGGCCCAGAAGCCGATCTGCTTCAGGCTGAGATCGCCGCGCGCCCATGCGGCACTGAACGGATGCCCGCCGGAATGAACGGGGGTGCGTGCAGCTTCAAGGGCTTTATAAAAATCGGGCTGGTTCATCATTTGTTTGGCCATGTGGTCTCTCCTTATCGTTGGGGGATGGTAGTTAGCTTGACGTGATAACTCAGGCGCCCCACTTCGCCATGGGGAAGTCCTGTAAAGGGATCGTCGTGGTCTTGGCTTCGGTGAAGAAGGTCATGCAGTCGTGGGCGCTGTCGCGGCCGATGCCGGAGTTCTTATAGCCACCAAAGGGCGCCCGCAGCTCGCGTGTGAGTGGCGTGTTGACCCAAATCGTTCCGGCGCGAATAGCTTGCGACACCTTCATGACGGTCGGTAGGTGCTCGGACCACACATAGCCCACCAGCCCGAACTCGGACTGGTTGGCAATGGCGATGGCTTCGTCGATATCCTCGAAGGTCACAAACGTGGCAAAGGGGCCAAAGATTTCTTCTTGGCAGACCCGCGCGCCATTATTTTTTGCCAGAACAGCAGTGGGCTCGATGAAATAACCTTTCTTGAAACCCGTATGACGCTTGCCGCCTGTCAGGAGTTCCGCGCCGTCTGATTTTGCAATATCGACATAACTCAGCACGCGTTTCATATGCGCTTCATAGGCCAGTGGGCCAATTTGCGTTTTGGCTTCGAACGGGTCGCCAACAATAATTTGCTGTGAGCGCTTGACGAACTTGTCGATAAATTCGGCGGCGATTTTCTTTTCCACCAAAATGCGCGAGCCTGCCAAGCATTGCTGGCCGTTGTTGGAATAGATCGCGAGCAGTGAGCCATCCAGCGCACGCTCTAAATTAGCACTGGCCGTGACGATGTTGGCCGACTTGCCGCCCAACTCCAACGCAACGGGCTTGAGGTTTTGCCCCGCGCGCGCGGCAATGGCGCGGCCGGTGGTTGTGCCGCCTGTGAACGAGACCACATCGACGCCCGGGTGGCTGACCAGCGCATCGCCGGTAACTTGACCGCGGCCATTGACCAAATTCACCACGCCCTTGGGGATATCGGTTTTATGAATCAGTTCCACGACCCGGCGCAAACTCAGCGGGGTGAACTCCGAGGGTTTCAGAACGCAGGTATTCCCAAACGCGATGCAGCTTGCGATCTTCATGGTGCATAGCGCAATCGGTGCGTTCCATGGCCCGATCAATGCGCCAACGCCAATGGGCTCACGCGTTACGATGGACAGGTACGGTTTGGTTTGGGTGTAGGCTTCCCCGGCGGCTTGGCTGGCCACTTCGGCGAAGAATTCGAAATTCCACGCCATGCGGGGCCCGTGAAAACCGCGCGTATGGCCATGGGTGATGCCCGCATTCAGCGTTTCGAGGTAGGCCACTTCATCGATGTTGGCCAGCAGCACATCGCGGATTTGGTGCATGACGCGCTTGCGCTCATCCATACTCATGCGCGGCCAGGGGCCTTTGTCGAAGGCCTCGCGCGCGGCTTGAACGGCAGCATCCACTTCGGCCTTATCGGCCTCGCGCAAGAACGAGACCGTGTCCTCGGTCGAGGGGCACATGGCGGGCAAACGTTCGCCGTGGTTGTCGGCCACGATGCTTTGGCCATTGATAAAACTGGTGACCACTTCCGGAATCGGAAACTTGGCGTTACTGCGATCAAAGGTGATGTGATTCATGTTTCGATCTCGTGCCTAATCAATGACAAATTAACCAGCCCTAATGATGCGCGCGGCGTCGGCTTGGGCGAAATCCTTGCTGCAATGGGGGCAGTGCAATTTAACCTCGGGGCGATTCAAAATGCCGGGGCCTACATGAAACCAACCCTTGCACCCGGGGCACTGGGTCCACGATGTGTTGCCGGTTTTTTCCCACGATGCGCCTGCGGGGATATTTTCGATGTTAGGTTTGCTCATAGCGTCGGCCACGCTGACATATCCGCGCCTTCAAGAATCTTTGCAGCCGCGGCCATGGCTGATGTTGGCACCGTCGAGCGCGGCGGCACGGGGCTAGGCGCACCGGGCGAGGGGGGCAGGGGGAAGGTCGCATCAATCGCCATTTTCGAAAGGGTTTTCGCACCCGCCGCCGTCGAGGGATCCAGCAGCGAGCCCGAGAGGCCGTCGATCGTGAAACTATCGCGGCTCCATTGCACGCGCGTGGCCAGTGCGAACATCATCTCGGAGTCATCGAACAGGTCGATGTCGTCATCGACCGCGATTACCATTTTCAAACGCCGATAGGCCAGTGCTGCAGTCAGGCCGTCACGCACTTCGCCAGGGCCTGGCTTTGAGAATTGCATGTAGGCATGAAAGCGGCGGCCTTGGGCGGGCACGTGCACATTCGTCAGGCTGGGGGCCACGGCTTTGACCAAGCCATACACTTTGCCTTCCATCGCCATGTTGTCGGGCACCAGCATGTCGGTGAGGCCCGAGCCATAATCGTGGTAGATCGCATTCTTGCGCATGGTGATGCACGTCACATCGAACACCGGGGCTGCCACTTGCGGGCCCGAGTAACCCGTGTACTCGCCAAAGGGGCCATCGGCTTCGAGCACATCCTTGGGTGCATAACCCTCGATTACAATTTCCGCATCGGCTGGCACCATGATTTTATCGCCGAAGGTGCGGCTGGGCACCAGGCGCAACGGCTCGCCGATCAACCCGCCGCAGGCCGACCAATGACTTTCGGGGTAGCCCAACTTCGCCTGCGTGCCCATCAGCACGGCGGGGTGATGGCCGATCCAGAACACAACGGGGCAGTTTTGCCCCTTGGCCCAGAACTTGCGCATGTTGCGATTGTTGTGCGAGGCCGGATAGGGGTAGTAGCTCATCCGCGACTTGCCCTTGACCCAGCAGCGCTGAATGGCGGTGTTGTCTACGCCGGTGTCGGGGTCGTAGGTAGTCGCATGCGCCGCGGTGAGATACGCGCCTGGATCGAAGTTGTGCTGCTTGAGTGCTGGAATAATTCCAAGGTCGACGCTGGCGCCCTCAAGCACGATCTCTTGCACCGGCGCATCTTTGGCGCTGACAATTTTTGGCGAGATGGGGTTGCCGGTTTTTTTGGCGTAGATCGGTGCGGCCGAGCGGTGATCGTTGATGCCCAGCGCCTTGGCCACCAGCGCGCGGCTGGCGGTGAGATTGCACACCACCGGAATATCGCTGACCTTGCCGTTGGCCATGACGGGCTTTTCGATCAGCACGATGGGGCGGCGGCCTTGCTTCTCCAGCGCATATTGCAGCGCCGTGATCTCGTGCACGGTCGAGATGGCTTGCGCGGGCCGGAACACCGAAGACTTTTCAGCCGCGAGGTATGTGCGAAGATCGCGTATAGCCCTCTCCCTGGCGGCTTTCTTGGCTGAGCGAGCCGCTTACCGAATCAATTTCTTCAATTGTTATATAAATATACCATTATGTTTTGGTCAACCCTTAAGGCGACGTCCGTCGGTCGCCATGGCCAAAGGTTAACCATGCAGCAACTCTAGCTATGGCATGGTCAATAGTGGCGAGCCGCGATAGGTTGTTCTCCTAACGCGTGTAACCTCTGAAATACCAAACTCTCTGAGTTTATTGATGGCATCAAATTCAACCCCGAAGCGTTTGATCGTCGGCCTAAGCGGCGCGTCGGGCATTGTTTATGGCATCCGCCTATTAGAAGCGCTGCGCGCCACGGACATCGAAACCCATTTGGTCATTTCCAAGTCCGCCGAAGTCACGCTGGCTTATGAAACCAAACTCAAAGTCCGCGACGTCAAGGCATTGGCGAGCGTGACCTATAATAACTCTGACATCGGCGCTGCCATCGCCTCAGGCTCGTTCAAGACCTTTGGCATGATCATCGCACCTTGCTCCATCCGCACCGTTTCGGAAATCGCTTCGGGTGTGACCTCATCGTTGCTGACGCGTGCGGCCGACGTCGTGCTGAAAGAACGCAAGCGCTTGGTGCTGATGGTGCGCGAATCTCCGCTGCATGTCGGCCATTTGCGCACATTGACAGCGGTCTCCGAGATGGGCGCGATTGTCGCCCCGCCGGTGCCAGGATTTTATACCTTGCCGACATCCGTCAATGAAATCATCGACCACACCGTTGGCCGCGCCCTCGATTTGTTCGATATTGATCTCGGCTTGGTGAAGCGATGGGGCGAGTCAGCCGGCGGCAAGACCAGGCGGGCTCGTCCAGGACAAGATAACAAAACAAGACCAACAAAAAAAAGCAGTAGGCCAAAATGAATTTTGTCAGCACCGCACCCATGACCGACGCAAAAAAAACAACCATCGGCAAAGGCAATCCCCTGTGGGACTTTGCGCTGTGGGCTTATGACGAGCCCGATGTGGAAAAGGCATGTCTTGCGCTGCAAAACCGCTTGGGCGCCGATGTGCTGATGATCATGTTCTGCCTGTGGTTGGCCCAACGCGGCACGCCCGGCGGGTACTTGGCGCGTTATTTGGGCGCGGCCATCAAGCTGTCGCGCGATTGGCAGCGCTCGTTCGTTGAGCCGTTGCGCACCTGCCGCTTGAACTTCAAGGATTTCATCGTCAACACCACCATGGCCCCGGCCGAACTTGACGCGGCCAATGCCTTGCGCGACCGCATCAAGCAATCCGAGCTTGATATGGAGCAATTGCAAATGCTGGCCATGTACAGCCTGGTGGTGGAAAACGAAGTGATCGACGAGCAGCGCTCGGCCACCGAGCAGCGCCAGGATGCGCAAAACAATCTCAATGTTTATTTCTCGGCCACCGGCGTGAAGCTCGACCCCTTGGGCCAAACCCACGTCATCTGCTTGCTGCAATCGGTGTTTGGGTAATACCAAGTCTCGAAGACTTTAACTCGCCTATTGGTCTCGCGAACGACCCCCTCCTTCACCTCCCCCTTATAGGGGGAGGAATTAGAAGAGTGTGGCCTTTCCTGTTATTTCCCTCCCTTGAAAAGGGAGGGCGCAGGGCGGGATCGTTTTCAAGCAGATCGGTCAACCTGTACGCATATCAGCCTTAGAGCAAGCCGCATAAATTCGGAATCGAGCGGCTCGCTCTATCTATTTGTTGGCGCATCGTGCCGAAAACCGGAAGTCCACTTTTCGGCACGATGCGCTAGCCCTCACCAGGGCACTTGCTCGCCGTTCCATTCGAAGAACTGGCCCGACTTCTCCATCGTGAAGGTGTCGATCTGCGCGATCATGCCTGCCGTGCGTTCCGATGGCTTTCCCAATGGAATGCGCCCGCGCACTTCGATCATGAAGTCGGTGTCGGTGGCGCCGGGTGCGACCATGCCCACGATGATACCCCTGTCTTTCACCGCCTTGGCCAGGTTCACCGTGACCATATTCAAGGCCGACTTGCTGGCGCGGTAAAAATACAAACTGGCCGAGCGCACGCTGGCGATGGAGCCTTGGCTCGATGACACCATCATGATTTTCTTTTGCGCGCTGGCCGCGACATGCTCGACAAAGGCCTCGGTCACCTTCAGCGGCCCCTCGACATTGGTTTTCATCACCTCGTCGAACACGGCAAAATTGATCTTCCCGAACACTTGGTTCGCGCCACCACCACCAATGCCTGCGTTATTGATGAGAATGTCGATAGGCGTGCCCTTGAGCTTCGCGGCCAGGGCGTCGATGCCGGCGTGGTCCATCACGTCCAGGCGTTCCACGCTCACATTTTTGTGGGCTGCCGCCACCGCTTGCAGGTCGGTGGCCTTGGCCGGATCGCGCGCCGTGGCGATGACGTTGTAACCACGCGCGGCATATTGCTTGACGAATTCAATGCCAATGCCGCGTGATGCGCCCGTGACCAATACTGTAGCTGCTGGGCTTGTCTGCGCTGCGGCGTCTTCGGTCCAAAAACCCATACCCAGAACAGTGGTGACAACTGTGGTCGAAGCCAAGGCAAGACGGCGTGTGATCTCGTCGGTCATGGTGCGGGCCTCCAAAAGAGTGCGGGTGCGGCTAGCCTATAACGGCTGTGGCTCGCCACTATAGCGCAACAGCTTCCCGGCATCTTCAGGTTTTAGGCCGTCAATCACCTTGATCATGCCCGAAATGCTTTCCAACGGCTCGATCATGCCCGGAATTTTGGCGTTGGCGATCTTTTCCACGCGCACTTGGCCAGGCGAGAGCAACGTGACGATGATGCCATCCTTAATCGCATCCATCGAGACATTGACCATCGCGGCATTAAGCGTGGCCTTGCTGATTTTATACCAATAGCCACCGGGAATGCCGCCGCCGAACTTGGTGCCAAACGATCCCGCCAATGACGTGAGCGCGACAATCTTCTTGCCCTTGCCGAGTTTCACGTTTTCATAAAATGCCTCGGTCACTTTCAGCGGGCCTAAGGCGTTGGTGTGCATGAAGTCATCGCGCTGGTTGTGATCGAGCGTGCCGAAGGCTTGCGGCTTCGGGTTCATGAAATCGCCGCTGATGCCAGCGTTATTGAGCAGCACATCGATTGGTTTGCCTTTGTACTTCGCCGCCAGTGCATCGACCGAGCCATTGTCAGCAACATCGAGTTGTTCGATGACCACATTTTTGTTGGCGCTCGCGACTTTTTTCAATTCCTCGGCCTTGTCGGGGCTGCGCGTGGTGGCGATCACGTTCCAGCCCTTGGCGGCGTACTGCTTGGCGAATTCCAGGCCGATGCCGCGGTTCGAGCCGGTGATCAACACTGTCATAGCGTCGGCGGCTTGCGCGGTTTGGCGTAGTGCCGAGGCAGCGGCCAAAGCGCTTGCGGCTGCAACAGCGCTACGGCGGGTGAGGTGGGCGGTGTCGGTCATGGTGGTTTCTCCCGGTGAAACAGATGGCCTGATGATAGGCTATCGGGCAGGGCGCACGAAACCTTGCCGCAACTGCCCAACGCCTGGATTCACCCCGTGCCCGCCCGTCGGGCGGGCAGCTAGCTGCCCAGCACCTCATCAATGCCACGCCGGGGGCTGGGGTTGGTGATGAACCGGCTGTGGCCCATGCGGAAGGCAAACGCGAACACATCGCTGCCGATGGCCGATAGGCTATTCAATGCTTTCTCCGCCTCCGAGGGGTGTTTCAATGCTTGATCGCGGTCAACCATTTCCATCAGCTGATTGAGGGGTTGCACCGCAAGGCCAAACACAGTGGCTTGCACATGCATGCGTTGCCAGAGCCGCCCGGCTTCGATGAGTGCCGCGCGGTCAGCCAGCGACGGAACGGCGATCAACCCGAACAACGGGGCCGTGGCCACGTGCACATCGCGCGTCATCTCAAACCAAGCTTTATGCGGGTCGCCGATCAGTTTCGGGGGCAACATCATGGCAAAGCGTGTCTTGAGCGGTGATAAGCCAACACTGGCCAATGTCAGCCCGTCGCGGTGATTGGTGCCGCTAAACCGGAACCACGCGTTAGAGGCCGCAACCATCTCCTCGTCGGCGATGAAATCGGCCGTGGCTTTCACAGTGGCCCCGGCAAAGCGCTTGCCCGCATCCGTGTTGGCATTCAGCCAGACAAGCTTGGTCAGGGACGAGGTGATCAGTCCGTTGAAACTATCGATGACTTTGCTGTCGACCTCGCGTTCGCGAATATAAGGGCCGCGATTGGTGTGCCGCGCGCCCAGGGCTTGGGCTTCTTTGGTGACGCTGCGCCGCCCGGCTGTAAAGAGTGATGCGGGCCAGGGCCTTTCCATCTACGCCGTCGGGCAGAAGATCCAGCAGCGGCGTTACGCCAACGGCACTGGCGCCGATCAACACGTTTTCGATGCAGCACCCCAACCCGATGGTCATTTCGCGCCGGCGCGGATCGACCACGCCGAGGTTGCGCGCCTCATCGGCGAACACATCAATCACGCGCTCACGCACAACAAAGCGCCAGGGCTGCGAGTTGTGCGGGCTGGCCGCCAGTAGCCCGGCTGCGATCACGCTTTTGGCGTCGACGGCCAGCACATCGCCAGACTCGGGCAGGGGCGTGGCGGGCTTTTTCGCGTTGTCTAATTGCTCTTGCCAGGCCTGGACGGGCTCGAAGCCTGGGCCGTCACCGAAACTTTTCAGCGCACCGGTTTGATTGGCACGGTAGCCAATCCCGGCTGCGGCCAAGCCGACCAACCCAGCCGCCGCGATGCCGCCGGTTTTCAGCGCCGAGCGGCGGGGAACAGGTTTTGCCGTTGGCTTTTTGGGATCGTCATCGTCGTCGCCCCATTTGCGGTTCATCGCTGTGCCTCGTCCCACTGTTTCAAACTACTCGTCGGATGCATGAGCGGGTTGCGGCAACATGCCCCGGCGAAGTTTAACCGAACCTTTCCATCTCAATCCAGGGTTTAGAATGGAGGGCAGGACTGATTCTATCTACGCCCGCTTTCTCTCGCGCCCAGCCACATACTCGCGCAAGGCGCGGTTGATTCCGGTCTGGTAACCGCGCCCATCCCTGGCTTTGTGTTTGAACCACGCCACCACATCTGAATCGATGCGTAATGTCAGTTGCTGTTTGATGGGGCGGTAGAACAGCCCGCGTTTTGCCCCCGACCAATCCACGATTTCGGTTATGTCGCGGGTGTCAATTTCATCATCGCGCAAGGCGGCCAATGCCTTCATTTCATCGCGCGGCGCACGTTTTACCGGCTTAGAACGCGCCGTCTTGATAGGCTTTGATTTCACTTTTGGTTGCCTTTCTTGCGCTGATGATTCGTCCAGTTGCCGCGTTGTCCGCGGTCTCGTTCCATGTGTGGATCACGATTACCGCGACCCCCTCTATTAAACCAAGGGTTAGCCAGCGTTCCTCGCGTGAGCCCGTATCGAGCCTTGAAAGCGCGAGTGGATCGTCGAAGACGCGCTTGGCATTTTCAAAGCTCAGACGGTGTTTACGCCGGTTCGCCCGATTCTTTGCCGGATCCCACGTCCAATGTGTCATGCTATAACTATAGTTACAAAAATGTAATTACAGAATCGCGGGAAGTCAAGCGAAGGCTGCCCGGCTACTTCTTCGCCTTCAACTCCTCGACCCGTTTGCGGAAATCTGGCGAGACCTGGCCGTGATAAAGCTCCTCGATATACACCGAGGGCGACTTGGGTGATTCGGCATAGTGAATGAATTTCCAACCGGCGACGGTTTTGCGGAAAATGCCGCTGGCGCGCAGCTTTTCGCCAATGGCTTCGGTGGGGCGCAATTTCATTTGCCAATAGATGCTCCAGGTGGCCACGGCCAAGTCGGGCGCAATCAAGCGGGCTTGAACATTCGAGGCTTCGTAGTTGGCCGCTTGCATAAAGCCCGCGCGTTTAGGGTCGAAGTAGCCATTCACTTGCTCCCAGCCCACCAGCCAACCGGCTTGCTCCTCGGCTAAGTACATCGGCATGGGCTCGGTCTTGTCCCACAGATCATTGGGAATGGTTGTCCAGGTGTTGGCGGCCCAGCGCCCCGCCATGTCGTTGAGAACGCCGATGATATCGGCTTGAAGTTTGTCGTTGGTATCGGCGGCCTGGACCGATGCGCACCACAAGCCTGTGGCGGCACATACTGCTGCGATGATTTTTGCAACTCTCATGAGGTTCCCCCGTTTCGTTACTTAAAAAAGCTCAACACCCGTTCGGCCACTTTATCGGGCTGTTCCAAATAGGGCACATGGCCGGCGGCGTTGATCAATATAAATTGAGTTTTGAGTTCACGGGCCAGGCGGTCGCCATTGGCCACGGGCACGATGGTGTCATTGCCGCCCCAGATGACGAGGGATGGCGTTTTGATCTCGGGCACACGTTTATAAAACTCCTTATCCCCGCGATCGGTGCGGGTGATGGCCTGGAAGGTATCGACAGTGCCGGCAATTTTGGTGAGATCGAGCCATGAGCAATTCCCGGAAGCCTTGCAGCGTTGGTTCGCGAAGCTAAAGGGTCCGCCGCCCATGGTGTTCCAGGATATCGCCCGGCCCAGGTAAGGAACTTTTGCAATGCCTTGCAGGGGGATTGGCTGCGGGTAAATCTGCGCGTCCATGAAAATCGCTTTGCGCACGCGTTCGGGTGCACTCAGCGACACTTGGGCCGTGACCGCGCCGCCAAAGGATTCGCCCACGATGTCAAAGTTGGCCACGCCCAACGCATCGATCAGGCCTAGCACCTGGCGGCCGCGTGCAGCGATGGAATAATGCTCGCCGGGCTGGGCCACGCGCTCGGAATGCCCGAAGCCCAGCATGTCGGGGATAATCACGCTTCGCCCGGTTGTGTGAAGTTTCTCGGCCCAGGGCATCCACGTGGCCGCACCCGCCGCGCTGAAGCCATGCACCAGCACAATGGGCGCACCGGTGGGGTCGGCCTTGGGATCGCCCAGGATGATGACGTGCAGCGTGCGGCCTTCGATGGTGAAAAACTGGCCGGGGGCATTTTGCTCGGCGGGGGTGACTTCTTGGCGGGCGATTTGGCGGTTGCCTTCAATGGTCACGCCCAGAATCAAAATCGCCACGACGGCGCTGAGGGCCAAGGAAATTTTCAAAACTGTTTTCATGAAGCGCAGTTTACGAAAGCAATGCGCGGTGGCCAACCTATACCGCTGCGGTATAGTGCAGTGCGTCATACCGGGGCTGAATAGGGAACCCTGTTAATTTACCTGTTTTAACAGGAATAACAGGCATGCCGATTGCTGCGCCGCACAAACTAAAACGGCGGCCACAAGGGCCGCCGTTTTTTTGTTTCGAACAGGTCTAAATTAGAACTTCGAGGTCAGACGCAACCCGACCTGGCGTTTGTCAGGCGCATAGGCCGTGAAGACCAACTGTGGCGGCGTGAGCGAGTAGGTATCGCCGGCAGTCTGACCTGATTTCGGCTTGTCATTGTCGAACAGGTTGGTGGCATACAACGTGACGCTATACTTATCGGACTCAGCACCAATTCTCAGATCCACGTTCCAGTAAGAAGGCAGATCATAGAGATTGGTCGCATCCAAGAAGCGATGGCTGCGCATCTGCACGTCGACGGACGAGTTCAAATTCCAATCAGCCGTCAGCGGTGTCACGTAGTTGAGCGAGCCCGACAACGAATGCTTGGCCGAGAAGTCAAGCTGGTTGCCGTTGGTGTTGGTGATACACACCGTCTGCGGACCGACTGTGCTGATTTGGCAGTTGCCAGCGGCAGCGGCGGCGAAGGCTGAGGTTTGCGGCGCCGCCGAATCGGTATAGCGCGGATCGAGGTACGTGTAGGCGAGCATGCCCGTTACTTCTTCGCTAATCGCAGCAGTGAACTCAAGCTCAGCACCGTCGATCTTGACCGCGCCGATATTGACCGCCTGGGTCGCGACACCCTGCGGGCTGGTCGGGTCAGGGATCAGAACCTGGTTCAAGCGATTCTTGTTATCGGCATGGAAATACGAACCGTTAAACCGAACGCGGTTGTCCATCCATGCGGTCTTGAACCCAGCTTCGTAGTTGTAGATTTTTTCCGGGTTGTAGCGCGCCAGCTTGGAGTCGGTGACGACCGCGACGTTCAAATAACCGCCGGGCTTCATGCCCTTCGAGAACGAAACATAGACGTTGCTATCGTCATCAATGTTGTATTTCAGCACCGCGCGCGGCGTGAACATGTTGGTCGTATAGGTCGGTGTCGGATTGATCGGCACAGCGCCAAATGCATAGGACGCTATCGGGCCCGCGACGATGAGGTTCAATGCCTGACCCAAGATGGAGTCCACTTTTTCGTGGGCATAGCGGGCCTCGACACTGGCCTCGAACTGCTCGGTCAGGTCATAGGATAGTGTGGCGTAGCCCGACGTATGTTTTGTGAACCGGGCGTTGCGTGAAGCAGGCTGCCTGCCCGCGATCTGATGCGCGCGCGCGGCCGAGAATCCCACCGGGCGGCCAATGACGCCGACGGCCAATGAGGCGTTATCGCTCTTGTAGCCTTCCTTCCAATAGAGGCCGCCCACGGACCACTTCAACGCTCCGCTGTCTTGGCCGAGGCGGAATTCCTGGCTGAACTGGTTGGCCTTGACGTTGATGTCGGTGATGAACATGCCCGGCAGCGGTTCGGCGAGGCCAGCCGTTGGTAGGGTTACGTTGGTCGGGATCGCCGCATAGAAATCGGCGTCGGTTCGGCCATAGCTGCGCGCAGTTGTGTAGCCGGTCCACGACGACAGCGTGACCTCGCCGAAGTCGACCTGGCCGACCAGGCTGTTGACCACTGGGCGCAAGCGGCCGCCGACGAAATCTTTACCCGTGAGCGGATCGACGCTGAGACGGATCGGAATGCCCGTCACGTCGATCTTACCCGTGCGCGCGAATGGCCAAGTCGTAGCCGTCTGTATCGGCGCTGTTGGTGCGCCAAGGCGCACACCGATGGCGGCTGGCGGTACCGGCCGCGTGACCGCCAGGCCGTTGGCGACGCCTGTATAGTAGGAGGGTCGTGCTTCGGATTTGTCGTCGGAATACGACGTCCGGAACGTAAAATCGGTACTTTCAGAGGGCTTGAAGCGCAGCGCGAGGGCCCCGCCGACAAACTTATCACCGCCGATTTTATTGTTCGTAATCGTGTTGCGATGGAAGCCATCGAAGTAGCTGTAGACGGCGTTCAAGCGTACCGCGAAACGGTCATCAACAATCGGTACGCTGACCGCGCCCCGTGCTTCAAAGGAACCATATGTCGCGCCATCCAACGAAGCGCTGCCGTCGACCTGCTCAAGGTTTGGTTTTTTCGAGCTGTAAACAACCGCGCCACCAAACGCGCTACGGCCATACAGGGCGCTCTGTGGCCCCTTCACGACAGCGATGCTTTCAAGATCAACCAGCTTGACGTTGACCAGGCTCGATCCACCAGCTGTGGAGAGTGATTCTGAAGAGATGTCGATCCCATCCAAAAGCACGCCGACCGGCGGTTTGCCGCGCACCACGGGCAGTCCGCGTATGCTGATGCGGGTATCTTGGGGGGCGAACCCCTTGTCATAGTTCAGGCCGGGCGTGAATTTGACAACGTCTTGCACATTCCTGATGTTTTGGCGTTCGATCATCTGGGAGGTGAAGGCGGTGACTGTCAGCGGAATGTCCTGCAGATTTTCCGAACGCTTACGGGCCGTGACGACGATTTCTTCAAGCTGCTGTGCGGCTGCCCCGGTCGCGGCGACGCAAAGTACGGTGGTCAGCAGCAGCGCAGATTTCAGCATGTTTTTTGGATAGCTCATTTTTCCCCCATAAGTGCAGAGCAATACTGCAAGCGCGATCTGCAAGAACGCAGACACCAGTCCATTGTCGGGCAGGAACAATGGTCCTGAGACATTATGCTGTAAACGCTGACCAGCCGTGGGTCCGCATAGTGACCGCGCCCAGCCAATGCGCCGAATTTAGGTGTGGCGTTTCAGCAACAGCCGCCTGTACCTGCCTTAGTTAAGAAGCCAAAAACTCCATCATCAACTTGGCCGTGGCTTGCGGTTGATCCTGGTGGGCAAAGGAACTTGCCTCCGGGATATGCACCGATTTGACCTTTGGAATCTTGGATAAACCGACGGCTTCATATTGCTTATAGCCCCCCAGTGCGCCGTACATGAGCAGGGTCGGGGCTGCAATATTGGGCAGGTAGTCGACAATTCCGGCATGTCCTACGCCGCGTTCCGAGGCGCGCACCCAAGGCCCCGCGACTGCGCGGCTAGCATTCTGTTCGTCATTGATGGCGGGATCTTTGATACCAAAACGCTCCGCCGTTTCGGCGAAGGGCCGTGGCAGCGGGCGGCTTTGGCCATCGTATGATTTTGCGGTCCGCACATCGTCCTTTTCCAATTCCGCACGTGTACGTGATTCCCCCAAAGCGACGCTAAGCAGAATCAGTTTCGAAAAATTTTTCGGCCAAAGGCTTGCAGCAACTGATGAAATGCATCCGCCCAGGGAGTTGCCACCCAAGATGCAGCGCTCGATGCCGAGTTCATCTAACGTCGCCATGAGCATGGCCGCAGACTCCGGCAAGCTGAGCCAGTAAGGCGGCGGGCCATTCATAACTGAACCGCCATGCCCAGGATTGTCGATCACGATGACGCGGTATTTTTCGGCTAATATCGGTGCAATGTGACGCCAATCCGCAACCCACCCACCAAGCTTGGGCATGAAGATAATCGGCTCGCCTTTGCCTATAGAAACCCAATGCATCTTGCCGCTACCAACCGCGACGTCGCCTTGATCTGTCCAAGGCTGTTTTATATCAGCAGGAGTCAGACCTTTGACAGGTTGTGCAGCAGCGGTGGCTTGGCTTGCCAGCGCCAGGGTAGCACCTAACGTTATGTCGCGGCGTGTCGGCATTGAAGCACTCCTATCGGTGTTGAAAGTGGGTCAAAATGACAACGTCCAGCCGACGCTTTCAGTGCGGCAAGCCGTTGCCTTGGCTTCTGTCGCCTGCACCTCAGCGGGCTTTGCAGTGTCAGATTGAGATTCACTAGCGCTATTTTCAGCGGACGCAGGTTCAAGTTTTAAAGTTTCCACAATCACGCGGCACGTAAAATCGCCCATACGGCTCTCGGCTTCAGCATATGATGTTCCGGACCGGCCTTCCAACTCCCAAAAAATAACCTCATTGGTCTGGTTGGCGAGCGCTTCGGTTTGTACCATCGACTGCAGAATAAGCTGATCCTTGGTCAGTTTGTCCAACAGTTCAGGCGGCAGTACCTCAAGCAACGCTGCTCGTTCCGGGGCTACTGCGGTTTTTGATTTAGAGTTTTTCAGCGCCGTGGGCTTAATAGACGCCTGCCGTGCCTGTGATGTTGTCCGTGTCGGTCGTTGTGCGGGCCGTGCGCGCGTGGGCTGGCGTGCTGGAATCACAATCCGGCGGGATGGGCCAGGGCCGTACATCATCGCGGCAGGAATTTGCTGTACTGACCGGTTCACAGCCATCGAGGTGCTGGTGACGGCGCTGCTAACAGCCCGGCCGACGGCCGTGACTGTGCTAACAGCAGCCCCAGCAATCATGGACGCTGCCTGGTATGCCATGCATCCAGATAATGCGGCCCCAACATACAGCATAGATAACCACTTCAAACCCACCCAAAAACTCCGCTCAGAGCGCATTGCGTCGTGCCTGTATGATCCTGGCTATCATTCCGCGTGACGGCAAGACGTAAACCGACCTATCTTCCTGCGCCTCGCGTTAAATTGTGGCAGCCATCCCATCATATTGGTCGCGCATAAAATCATTGAATCCGATTCACGTGTTATCGCCAAATTCCGGTGATAAGAAATGGTTCGTTTGACCACATAAGAAAAGTTCAGATTGTTTCATGTCAGGCCCGTCATCACCGATAGATCGCCCGCAATTTACAACCACGATCGCAATTGTTCTTTCCTTTTCCGTAGCGATCATGGTGGTTGGGCAGTCATCATTGTTTACGATACTACCCCCACTCGGCAGGAAGATCGGGCTAAGCGACGCGCAAGTCGGACTGATCATGTCGATTCACGGAGCCTTCATGCTCTTCGCGGGCCCCTGGTGGGGCGCGTTCAGCGAGACCGCCGGCCGCCGCCGCGTGATTTTTATTGGAGCGGTGCTGTACACCGCCTCGACCCTCATATTTGGCTTGATTATCGACGCCGGGCTCCGGCTGGCCATAACCAGTAATGCTGTTCTTTGGTTGATGATCGGCTGCCGTTCGATTTTTGCGGTTGGCGCTGGCGCCGTGACTACCGCCTCAATGGCATTGGCCGCTGATCTATCCGCGCGCGAAAACCGCCTAAAGGCGATGTCGTTGTTGGCCACTGCAGTTAGTACGGGGGCTATTGCGGGCCCAGCGGTATCGGCGCTGTTTGCAGGTTTTGGCCTGGCCGCTCCGTTTTACATTATTGCTGGCTGCGGATTTATCGCGTTGTGCGCGTCGCAATTATTACTTCCGGCCATTCGCCCCCAGATGCACGTGGCGCCGATCCGTTTTCGCGATCTATTGCGGGGGCGTGTATTGCTGATCGCGGCAGGTTCGCTGTGCTTTATGTGGGGCAACTACGGGATCTATGCGATTGTCGGCTTCCATATTCAAGATCGCTTCATGCTTGAGCCAATCGCCGGAGCACGGTTAATGGGCCTAGCTCTGATGGGCGCGTCATTGGCGAGTATTCTCATGCAAAGCTTCGTAGTGAGGCGCCTGAAGGCGCGCACTGCGGTCTTTGCGCTGATCGGTATTCCAATCACCATTGTGTCCTTTGCGGTCGTATGGTCAGCCGATGTGCCGTGGCTTTTTGTCGCAGCTATTACATTGAATGGATTTGGCCAAAGTTTCGTGAATCCCGCCATCTCGACGGCGCTGAGTTTATCGGTCGGGGCATCGGGGCAGGGGCGATTGGCTGGGCTGTCAACTTCGACTCAAGCCTGTGCTTTCTTATTTGGTCCCGCATCGAGCGCAGCCATGTATGGGTATTGGCATGCCCTGCCATTTCTATTTGGCACAGTACTCATAAGCGTCTCGTTAGCGCTGTTGCTGCTGGTGAGGCAGCCCGCGCCCATAGATGAGACCTAATATCGTTCGCCCGAACCTCAGTCCTGAAGTTCGCGGTCTTTCGTTTCAGGTAAGAATATGAGGCCGATGATCAAGGTGCCTGCCGCGATAAGAACGGGGTACCAAAGCCCGTAATAAATATCGCCGCTCATGGCCACCAGCGCGAAACTGACCGAGGGCAGAAAGCCGCCGAACCAGCCATTCCCGATGTGATAGGGCAACGACATCGACGTGTAGCGGATGCGCGCCGGAAATAATTCCACCAGTATTGCCGCGATGGGCCCATAAACCATTCCAATATACATCATCAGCAGAGTCAACATGGCCAAGACCCCCACAAAATTGATTTTGTCGGGATCGGCTTTATCCGGGTAGCCCGCTGCAGTTATGGCAGCACTTAGTTTTGCAGTGTCATACCCAATAATTTCTGTTTCACCAATCCGAATGACGGTCACAGAGCCGGTGGCGCTGGCTTCATTGGTGTAAGAGACCGACGCTCGCGCCAGGGCGCCACGCGCTTTATCGCAGTCGCTCGTGAAGGCCGCCGTTCCAACCGGATTAAATTGAAACGCACATGTTGCTGGGTCGGCGATAACCACAACGTGCGATTTCTGTAAGGCTGCCGCCAAATCTGGATTTGCGAAGTATGTGAGCCCTTGAAAGATCGGAATGGTCGTAAATACCGCCAGAGCCATGCCGGTCATGATGATTTTCTTGCGGCCAATCTTGTCCGAAAGCGTACCAAAGACGACAAACAGCGGAGTGCCGATGATGAGGGCTGTTCCTTGCAGCAAGTTGGCCGTTGTTGCATCCAACTTGAGAGTTTGGGTTAGAAAAAACAGCGAATAAAACTGACCGCCGTACCAAATCACGGCCTGCCCCGCGACCCCGCCGAACAAGGCAATCAGAACAAGCTTGCCGTTTCCCCAACGTGCGAATGAATCCCTCAGCGGTGATGTCGATTGCTTGCCCTCGCTTTTGATGCGCTGAAACGTCGGCGATTCTTCCAGTTTAAGGCGAATCCATACGGACACACCCAGCAAGACAATCGAGACCAGGAAGGGAATGCGCCAGCCCCACTCATCGAATGTTGGCCCCATGACCGCGCGCGTGCCAACGATGACCACGAGAGACAACAACAACCCCAGAGATGCCGTGGTTTGAATCCAACTTGTGAACGCCCCGCGTTTGCCATGCGGGGCGTGCTCGGCCACATAGATCGCCGCACCCCCGTACTCGCCACCGATGGCCAATCCCTGCAGCAAACGCAATGCGATGAGGATAATGGGGGCTGACACGCCAATGGAGGCGTATCCCGGCAATAGTCCGACGAAAAAGGTTGAGGCACCCATGATTACGATGGTGACAAGGAACGTATATTTTCGCCCCACCAAATCGCCCAAACGCCCGAACACTAGCGCCCCGAAAGGGCGTACGGCAAATCCGGCTGCGAATGCCAGCAACGCAAAAACAAAAGCGGCGGTTTCGTTCACGCCTGAGAAGAATTGTTTGGAAATAATTGCCGCGAGGGACCCATAAAGATAAAAATCGTACCACTCGAATACAGTGCCCAACGAGGAAGCCAAAATAACCTGACGTTCCTTGGCAGTTAGCCCTGTTGGCGCGCCGGCAGCAGTGTCCGTGATGCTTGTCATCATTCCCCCAGTTATTTGCCTGGGCCAAAAAAAATCGGGCCCAGGGTTGCCCCCAGGCCCGATGTTATCGCCGAATGACCGCTAGGTCTAACTTACATGGTGTACTTGATAGTGAGCATATACTCGAGCGGTGGCTGATAGAGGTACCCACCCAGGAAGCCACGTGAGCCTGTCGAGAAGCTTCGCTCGTCCGTCAAGTTTTTGACCGAGAGGCGCATGTCCCATTTTTTGTCGATAGCCACGCCTACGAACGCGCTGACGCGATGATACGCATCCTGAACGAACTCGTTAGTTGCGGAGGTAAGGAAGTCATCGCTATGGAACCAATCGGCGCCGAACAAGAGTTCTGTATCGGCATTGCCAGCGTTCAAGGGCAAGCGATAGTCAAAGCCAATCGTATATGCGAAATCGGGCAGCTGCGGCGGCTTGCCCTTTGCAACACCGAACAGGGCCGTCGCGCGCAGTGGCGCGCTTCCGGGTTTGAGGCTGCGGAACTTGCCGCTGAGGAACGCTGAATTGAGGTAGAGTGTGAGACCATCAACGGGCACCGCCGTGGCCTCGAGCTCAAGGCCCTTGATCGTGGCATTGCCTGCGTTTTGCACTGGGAAGTCTGGGATACCAGTGACCAAGTTTAGCACCTGGGCATTCAGCGTCAGGTCTGAAATCCGGTTGTAGAAGTAGTTGGCATTAACGCGCAAGCGGTTGTCCAACATGTCGCTCTTAAAGCCGGCTTCATATGTCCAATTGCTTTCAGGGCCGTACGCGCTGCGGGCGTCGTTCAAATTCGTAATCGCGATGCCGTTGTACCCACCCGACTTGAACCCGCGGCCAACCGAGGCGAACAGCAACAAACTGTCGATTCCGCCCGAGGTTGGAACAGAATAGTCGAGGCCGAATTTCGGCATCCACTTTTGGTACTTGTTATGATGGCGGGCTGGGGCTTGAGCTGCGAAGATCGGTGAGCGTGAGATAAAGCTGATATCGAAATGCTTGTCGTCTTGTACCCAGCGCAAGCCAGCTGTCGCTTTTAGTTGGTCAGTCAGCGCGTAATCGTTTTGGGTAAAAAACGCGACTGACTCGGTGGAAACAGCCATGGTGCTGTTGGAGGCTGGACCGCCGAACAGACCGATGTTCCAGCCAAACGCCTGGTCGGCGGTTTCATTTAGGTAGTACGCGCCAGCCATGTAGTTGAGTTTGTCATCAACCGCAGTGCCTTGAATCTTGACTTCTTGGCTGAATTGATCGGCGTTGGCGACGGTAGCGCCAAAGGTACCGCTAATGTTGCCGCCTTGAGCAGCACCAGCGATAAACGGAACGCCACCTGTACCGCCGAAGTCGGTTGAGAAGAAGTCGTCGGTGTTGACGAAGGCGGTAATGGACTGCAACGACGCATCGCCAAAGTCGTACGTCATGTTGAGCGAGGAGATCCATTGCTTGGTTTGGCCACGTGGTTTGTTCTCAATCGGCGCGGGGCTTAACGTTACGACGGGGCGGCTGACTGTATAGGGGCCATAAAGCGGCACGACATCGCGCGAGTGGTACTGAAGGTTACTCGGTACCCTCGGCGTGATGGCCGGAATCAGCTGCAACGCATCATTTTTACTGTTCGTGTATGAAACCGAAGCAACGACATCAACCGCATCGGTTGGTGTAAAATGTAACTTACCGCGGCCAGCGAGGTTGTTCTCATCGCCGACATTTTCGCCGTTGACGCGGTTGGTCCAGATTCCGCCTTTGCCGTTTTTCTGCAACGAGAGCGACGCGCCCACGTGGCTGCCGACGGCACTGCCTGCACTCACGCTGACCTTGTATGAATTGAAACTGCCAAAACCGGCCTCGGCATTCACCCACTCGTTATCCTCGCTTGGCGTACGCGTAATGTACTTGATCGCACCAGCCAAGGTGTTGCGGCCGTACAGAGTGCCTTGTGGTCCGCGCAACACTTCGACGCGTTCGATATCGGCGAGCGTGATATTGTTGCCATTCAAACGGCCCAAATAGACATCATCGACATAAAGACCGAACGGAGACTCTGCCACTACCAGCGAAGCATCCTGCTGCAATGAACCGCGCAGTGAGGGCGACAAGTTAGTTGGCGAAGTGATGTTGTTGCGCATCTTGAGGCTGGGCACATAGCGTTCAAGATCCGAGGGCTGGGTGATTTGGCGGTTTTTCAGGGATTCAACCGTAAAGGCGCTGATGGCGACGGGAACAGTTTGCAGCGATGCTGCGCGCCGCTCGGCGGTGACAACGATTTCTTCCAAAGCGCCAGACTGAACTTGCGCTTGCTGTTGCGCATTCTGGGCATAGACCGGTGCGGCAAAGGCGACTGCCGCAATCGTCGTTCCGAGCAAAAGACTCTTTTTCATCAAATG
>SHWP01000068.1 GCA_009693785.1 Rhodospirillaceae bacterium | reverse complement strand
CAGCTCCTGAGTGAAAAGGCCCGACAACAATTACAAGCCGCCGATTGGGTCGCCTTCGAAGGGGCGGTACTAACGCGTTATTTCAGCCCGGCGGCGACCATCAACTCCGATCTGATCGAAAATGATCCCCTCTTGTTGTTGCCGGATTTTCTTGGGGAGCGCGCCCTTCAAGCGGCTGGTCCTCTGACGCTTCAAGATGGCGTCCTGACCGCCCGGTCTGAGAGGAAGGTCCACGTTCTTCTAACCGGAGAACTGAACGACACCCCGTTTTCTTTCGCCCTTCAGGACCGCATGACGCCTCTGTTTGCTGGTCTGAAGGCGGAGCTACCCAACCGGTTCAATGGCGCGAAGTTTATCATGGCCGGTGTGTTGCCCCATGCGATCGCGGGCACGGCAACAGCGCAGGATGAGATTTCGAGTTTTGGCTTGGGCTCGATGATCGGTGTCGCCCTCTTGCTCCTCATTGCCTTCCGAACGTGGCGACCTTTGGTCTTCAGCGTGTTTTCGATCGGGCTTGGCTGCTTCGGTGGTTTCGTTGTTTGTCTCGCGGTCTTCGGCGAGGTGCACCTTCTGACTCTAGTGTTCAGTGTCAGTTTGGTGGGCATCGCTGACGATTACTGCATGCATTATTTTTGCGAACGCTTTCGCCTGGGTAACAAATGGTCACCTCAAGCGGCTTTACGTCACATATTGCCCGGGTTGGGTCTGGGTCTCTTAACCAGCATTATCGGCTTTGCCGGCATGCTCTTCGCGCCCTTCCCCGGCATGCAGCAAGTGGCGGTTTTTTCGATCGCTGGACTTTGCATAACATTTGGCTGCGTCGTGTTCTGGTTTCCCTTGGCCACCCGCCGCCTCACCATGCCCCAGAACGACTGGATCCTTGGCGTGATGAGTGCCTATGTGCGTGTTTGGAACGCGCGCAGAAAATGGCCACTTCGAGCGGTGCTTTTGGCACTCATAATCGTGGCAGTGATCGGTTGTCTTCGGCTAGTTCCTCAAGATGATATTCGGCTCTTCCAACCTCTCAACCCCGCCATTGTGGCGGAAGAAGACAATGTGCGAGCCCTTGTCGGTCAAAATTATGCGGCGCAGTTTTTCCTTGTTGGCGGCACGGATCAGATCGAGCTGTTGCAGCGTGAGGAGCATCTGACCGAGCAATTGCGCTCCCTAAAAAAAAGCGGTCAACTTTCAGGCCATTTGGCGATCTCGGACGCTATTCCGTCTCCAACGCGCCAATTGGAAAATCTGGCGCTCCTCGCGTCGCTGTTCGAGGGGGAGCCGAACCGGCTCCGTGAAATTACGCAACGCGTCGGGATTCCGGAAGTAACCGCCGACGCCTATCAAGCGGCGTTCTCAGGCGCGAGCCAAAAGCCGCCGGTCAGCCTAAGCCAATGGCTGGCTGACCCCGTGTCCCGACCGTTTCGTCAGCTCTTGATAGAGGATGGTGTTGACCGGGTCGTGAGTGCCGTCATGTTGAAGGGCGTCACCAACCTTGAATCCCTGCGCGCGTTGGCCAGCCCCGAACGGGCGGTCTATTTCATTGACCCGGTGGGCGATAAGTCGGCAATTTTCGAGAAATATCGCCATCAATCTGGCTGGTTGGCGCTGGTTTCTTATGGTGTTGTGGCCCTCGTGCTGCTCTTGCGTTACGGCCTCGTTGGCGGCTTCGTCGTTATGGTCCCGCCGGCTATGGCCGGCCTTTTGAGCTTCGGCGTCCTCGGCTTTCTCGGCGAGCCCCTGAGTTTCTTCAATCTGATGGCGCTGCTTTTGGTGTTGGGCCTCGGCGTTGATTATAGCCTGTTTTTCCGGGAAACCGGGATCAAGCACCCTTCGACCTTGCTTGGAACCGCGCTATCGTCGGTCACAACGTTTCTTGCTTTCGGGCTTCTTGCGTTCTCGTCGGTTGCCGCAATCCATGCCTTCGGTTTGACGATATTGATCGGTATCATCGCGGCCGTGTTGCTATCGCCTTTTGCCGGGCTCGGACGATATGCGAATGAGGGTAAGAAAAACACATGACCGTGGCGTCATCTTGCGAGATCGTGATCATCGGTGCCGGGCCGGCGGGCGCCGTGGCTGGCGCGATTTTGGCGCGCCGCGGGTATGACGTCGTGGTGCTCGAACGACAGGTCTTTCCACGGTTCTCGATTGGCGAAAGCCTGCTGCCACAATGCATGGCCTTCCTCGGCGAGGCAGGCATGTTGGATGCCGTTTTTGCCGCCCAGTTTCAGCACAAGGACGGCGCCGCGTTTTGGCGGTTTGACCAACATTTTTCTTTCGATTTTTGCGAGAAATTTACGCCGGGGTGGTCCTCGACATTTCAAGTGCAGCGCGCCAATTTTGACAAGATTCTGGCGGACGAGGCGTCGAGAGCCGGGTGCGCGGTGCACTATGAGCACGAGATTTTGGCGATTGAATTCGATAGCGAGGCGGCCGTGTTGGACTACGGCACACCCGATGGCAAGCGCGGTCAGATTCGAGCGAAATTCTGTCTGGACGCGAGCGGCTTCGGCCGCACGCTGCCGCGGCTATTGAAGCTTGACCTGCCGTCTAATTTTCCCGTGCGTAAGGCCCTTTTCACGCATGTGATTGATCGCATCGAAAGACCCACCTTCGATCGAAATAAAATTCTCATAAGCGTTCATCCCAAGCATTCCGACATTTGGTTTTGGCTCATCCCATTTTCCAACGGGACAAGTTCGCTTGGCGCGGTTGGCCCAATGGCGCTGATGGACGGCGGCCCCGATGACAACAAGATGCTTTTGCAGAAATTGGTCGTCGAGGCAAAAATGTTCGGCGGCACGCTGACAAACGCCGAATACCATATACCGGTCAATTCAATCGCCGGCTATGCCTCAAACGTATCCGCGATGCATGGGCCACGATTTGCCTTGCTTGGCAATGCCGGAGAGTTTCTTGATCCGATCTTCTCCTCGGGCGTTACCATCGCACTCAAGTCGTCGTCCTTGGCCGCCGGCCTATTGGATCGACAACTCCATGGTGACAGCGTGGATTGGCAGAATGAATTCGCCGTGCCATTGAAGCGGGGAGTCGACACGTTTCGTCAATTTGTGACGGCTTGGTATGATGGTCGGCTGCAGGACATTATCTTCGCGCTTGCTCCACAACCAGACATTCAGCGAATGATCTGCTCAATCCTGGCCGGCTATGCGTGGGATGAGGCCAATCCTTTTGTCGCGCAGCCTGAACGCCGCTTAAGTGCATTGGCCGAGTTATGCAGATCGCAGCCGCTTGGCAAAACTGGCTCTTGATCGCGGCCCTCGGCTTGGCCGGTTGCCAAATGGGGCCGCCGGTGCAAACCGCTGACAGCACGATCTTACAGCCCTATGTCACATTGTCGCCGGGGAGCCTCGGCCATAACCTCTCCCTCACACAAATCGTCACGGCCGACTATGACGGTCAAAACTATTCGATGCGCTTTGAGGTGGAAGTCGGTCCGACACGATTGGTCATGGTAGGCCTCTCTCATATGGGAATCCCGCTGTTTTCCCTTGAACAAGACGGCAACGGCCTTCACCTCGAAGCGTTTGGCAATGAACAGATGCCGTTTGATCCCCGTCACATCCTTTCGGACTTTCACCTAGCGCACTGGCCTGCAGCAACATTGGCCCAAACATTGGCCGAGCGGCACTTGCGGCTGGAGGATGACGCCGTTCGATCGACGCGGCGGTTATTCAGCGAAAAGGGCGATCTGTTGGTCGAAATCACCTACCTCGTCCGCACGCCCTCATCGGCCGAGACACTGATCCAACATTTCGATCATCCCTATAGTTTGCGGATCAAGACGATCCAGATGAAGGAAACGTCCTAATGTTTCGCCCCGTTTTCCTGGCGGCGCTAGGTGTTGTGAGCGCTCTTGGCACGGGCAAACAAAATGTTCTCGACAATCTGATCCATGGCCGCAGGCCCGGCATGGTTTCTCGCCGGGATATATTGGTGAGCGGGGCCCCGATCTATGTTGGTCAAGTGGATGATGATTTACGCAAGACGCCGGTGGCTCTGTCGCTCTATGCCAGCCGAAACGCCGATCTCGTCATTACCGCGGTGGAAGAAATACGGCCTGAAATTGAAGCCGCGATTGCTCGTTTTGGGCCAAGCCGCGTCGCCGTCGTGATGGGATCGAGTACGTCGGGTGTGGCGGAGGGCGAGCGGGCGATCCGTCATTTGCACACCAAAGGCCATCTCAACTCAGGCTTCGATTATAGACAGCAAGAACTCGGCAGCGTCAGCGAATCATTGGCTCTTTATTTGGGGCTCGAAGGCCCGGCCTTTACCGTGTCGACGGCGTGCACGTCGAGCGCGTTTGCGCTCGCGGCTGGCCGCCGTTTACTTCGGAGCGGTCTTGCGGATGCCGTGCTGGTGGGCGGGGCCGACAGCCTATGCGAATTGACGGTCAATGGATTTCACGCGTTGGCCGCGTTGTCGGCCGGTATCTGCAATCCCTTTAGCCGCAATCGCGACGGCACGACGATTGGGGAAGGTGCTGCGATCTTTTTGATGCAAAGGGAGGAGGCGGAGATAGCCATATTCGGCATCGGGGCCTCCAACGATGCCCATAGTATGACGGCGCCAGAACCCAGCGGGCGCGGGATCGACCAAGCGGTTCGGCAAGCGTTGGCCGACGCAAGTCTTGAGGCGAACGCTATCGACTATGTTCACCTCCATGGGACTGGTACTCAGCTGAATGACGCGGCGGAAAGCAAAGCGATCGAACGTATTTTTCGCCAAGCTGTGCCGTGCAGTTCATCCAAAGCGCAGATCGGCCATACGCTTGGCGCCGCAGGGGCCATGGGTGCCGCACATTGTTGGTTGACCCTCAGCGCCTTGAATAACGGTCACCTTATGCCGCCCCATTTGTGGGACGGGGAACCTGAGGAAGGCCTATTGGCACAAAATCTGGTTGAGGTCGGGCGACGTTATGGGCGCACCCTTAAAACGCTCGCCATGGCCAATGCCTTTGCCTTCGGTGGCAGCAATGTATCGCTGATCCTGGGGAAGGTATGATGACCACCGTGCCTTGGCCTGTGGCCGATCTTTTGCCGCACAGCAAAACGATGGTCTTGATCGATGCGGCGGATGCATTCGGGGAGGGGTGGGTCTCGGCCTCGGTAAGAATCGCGGAAGATACTTTGTTCTATGAATCTCCGCACGGCGTGCCAGCGTGGATCGGCATTGAATATATGGCGCAAACCGTCGCCCTTTATGCCGGCATTCGTGCCAAACAAATGGGCCGGGAGGTCAGCATTGGCCTTTTGGTTGGCACCCGACGATATGAGGTGACGACCGCGTTCTTTTCCTTGGGTAGCGAGCTCAAAATCCATGCCCAAGAGGAATGGCAAGATAACCAGATGGCCGTTTTCAATTGTCGGATCGAGGCTGACCGCGTTCTTGCCAGCGCTCGGCTCAAAGTTTTCCTCCCCGAAAACCCGATGGGCTATCTTCGAGATCAACGCACATGAGCCGCCAAGTCTTGGTGACCGGTGCGAGTCGGGGTATTGGGCAAGCGATCGCTTTAGCCCTGGCGCGGGCTGGCTTCGATATTGTCGTGCATTACAAGAGCCGCGTCGATCTGGCCGAGGTGGTTGCAAAATCCCTGCGAGATATTGGCGTCAACACACGCCTGCTACAGTTCGACATCAGTGATCGATCAAGGACGATTGCATTGATTGAGGCCGATATCGAGGCGCATGGCGCCTATTATGGCGTTGTCTGCAACGCCGGCATCACCCGCGACAATGCATTCCCCGCCATGGTGCCCGAAGAGTGGGACATCGTGCTTCGGACAAACCTCGATGGGTTTTACAATGTGCTGCACCCGGTCGTGATGCCGATGGTTTCGGCCAGGCAAGGGGGGCGCATCGTCGTTCTGTCATCGGTGTCTGGCCTGATCGGTAATCGCGGGCAGGTCAATTACAGCGCGGCCAAAGGTGGGCTTATCGCGGCCACGAAGGCGCTGGCTGTCGAGCTGGCCAAACGGCGGATCACTGTCAATTGCGTGGCCCCCGGGTTGATCGAAACCGAGATGACGCAGAGCATCGACCCGGCGCATGTCATGGAAATGATCCCTCTCCGCCGTATGGGTCGCCCTGAGGAGGTCGCCAGCCTGGTCGCCTATTTATTTTCGGACGACGCCGCGTATATCACGCGGCAGGTCATTTCGGTGAATGGTGGCATGATCTAGTTGCAGGGCGTCTATAGGGTTGAACTCTGGGCCCGACGCCGCCAATCTGGCATTCAACTTTTCTTAGGTATGGCTATCGCGGAGTATTTCGGAGATCGTACGACTGCCAGTCCAGCGCGGGTACCGATGAGACGAGTAGCGATTACGGGGATGGCCGGTATGTCCCCCTTGGGGTTAAGCTGGCGGGAGATCGAGGCGTGCCTCCGCGCCGGTCAGAATCGTGTTCGATACATGCCGGAATGGAACATCTATACCGGCTTGAACACACGCATGGCAGCCGCGCTTCCCGATTTTCAGCTGCCGCCGCAATACACCAGAAAACGTATGCGAAGCATGGGGCGGGTGGCGCTTTTAGCGACCCGATCCAGCGAGCTTGCCCTGGAAGATGCGGGATTAATTGACGACCCTATCCTTAAGACTGGCCGCACCGGTGTGGCGTATGGATCGTCTTCGGGTTCACCGCCAGCGCTGAGCGATATGGCGAGTATGATCATCACGAACGACACCGGAGCCGTCAAAGCCAACACCTATATCCAGATGATGCCGCATACGACGGCGGTGAACGTTTCCGTATTTTTCGGAACTACCGGCCGTCTGGTACCAACCTCGAGCGCATGTACCTCGGGGAGCCTCGCGATCGGCAGTGGCTATGAGATGATCAAACACGGATACCAGACCGTCATGATATGCGGCGGCGCGGAAGAGCTGTCGCCCTCCCAAGCAGCCGTCTTCGATACGCTGTATGCGACCAGCACACGAAACAACGCGCCGGAAACGACGCCACGGCCCTTTGACGCCGATCGAGATGGAATGATCGTCGGCGAGGGCGCGTCGACGCTCATATTGGAAGATCTTGAACACGCGCAAGCCCGCGGCGCTTCAATCCACGCCGAGATCATCGGCTTTGGCACGAATACCGATGGTCAGCACGTAACGCAGCCGTCCGCCGAAACGATGGCAATCGCCATGCAATTGGCGCTGGATGACGCCGGATTGGCGCCCGCGGCGATTGGCTATGTGAATGCGCATGGCACAGCCACCGACATGGGCGATGTCGCCGAATCTAAGGCTACTTTAAGCGCGTTGCGTGGGCCCGTCCCGATCAGCTCGCTAAAAAGTTACATGGGCCATACGCTTGGAGCGTGCGGCAGCATCGAGGCTTGGCTAACGGTTGAAATGCTCAAAGCCAATTGGTATGCGCCAACCATTAACCTCGCGCATGTGGATCCTCGCTGCGCTGACTTGGACTACATCGTCGGAGGCGGTAGAAACATGCAAATTGAATATGCCATGTCCAACAATTTTGCATTCGGCGGCGTGAATACGTCGATGATCCTCCGCCGCTGGTCGTGACCTCCGAAGCGGGGATAGGGCCACGGCAAGCGTCTCGCCTCCCTCGTGTGGGAGAAGTCAATTTTTGGTCCTTACCGTCGGAACCGGAGCACATTGATCGTCTGTGTGTTGAGTCATTGGCGTGGCTCTCGCCGGCCGAGCGCGCACGCTTTGAGGCAACGCGCCGA
>SHWP01000004.1 GCA_009693785.1 Rhodospirillaceae bacterium | reverse complement strand
TGCAGGAACGACATCGCATCAAACAGAAAACCATCGAACATCGTCGCTTGCTTCACCGCAAGCTCGCCGCTTAGGATCGAACAACCAGATGAGGCCAACACTCCGCTAAATCACGCCCGCATCTGTCCCAAATGCTTTGACGACGCACAATGCCCTGAAACCGCGATCCATCCATCGCGACAACCATCAACTCCGACAATTTCAATTCCGCCTTTCGATGTTATGGCCATGATGCAATCATAGAAAGTTACCAAAAATTTTGCGCTTCGTATTTGTGTTTTCTCGATTCGTTACTTTTTTCACGCCAACTCCACCCGCAATTTTCGCCCAACCATTGTGGCGGCTCGTGTTAGAGTGGAAAGCGTTACATCGCGCTTAGGGTCTAACAGCCGGTCGAGTTGCGCGCGGCTGGTGCCCATCAAACTCGCCATGCGGCTTTTGGTCATGCGCTTTTTTGCCATGGCGAGGCCCAGCTGCCAGGCAATCACTTCTTTGATGGCGCGGGCCTCGAATTCCCCGCGGACGCCCTCGGATTCCAAGAACGAGTCGAGCGAAGAGCCACGGTTAGGGTGTTTCTTCTTTTTCATCTTACAATCTCCTTCATGCGGGTTTTCGCCAAGGCCAAGTCAGCCGCTGGTGTCTTCGCTGTTTTTTTGATGAATCCATGCACTGCCCAAAGCTCACCATTGAATGCGCAGAATAAAATCCGCGCGATACGTTGGCTGGGCAGCGCGGTTCGCACTTCCCAAAGTCCCCTGCCTAGCGGGCGGCACAATGGCATGCCGACGGGCCAACGATACTGCACACGCGCAAGATCAAGGCCCACGGCTTTTCGGTCGCCTTCCGGTAGTGCTTTCAACCACTCCCGCACGGGCTCGTGGCCGCCGCGGGTGCGGTAGAAAACCAAGGGCACTTTTTGGGGTGTGTCTTGATGCAATGATGTGAGGTCTTATGAAATCATCGATGAGTGTTATGTACCATACGTGGTACATTTATACAAGGCGGTTTGATATTCTGCTGTTTGCCGCAGTAATACGTAGCGCTGATCCTGATGCGCGCGATCGTGGATAAGATGCTGGAGGCGGAGAGAAGCGTCGAATAGACGATACGCGATTTCCGCCACTGCAAATCTTATACAACTTAATCGCTCGGTCCCAGTGCCGCCTTCACACGTTCGGCCATGTCGCGCACGCCAAGGCGCGTCCATTCGTGGGTAATCTCGGCGGCGATTGTTTTGGCTGTCACAGCGGTGAACGCTTTGCGCAGGTCGTCCATGGCCTTGGGCGGAGCGGCGACAATCAAGCGATCAAAACCTCCATCGCGCGCCATCAGGTTGACTGCGCTTGCGACTTTTTCAGGAACACGGTTTCGGCACGAGCGTGGGGTTCGCTGCGCGGTTCCATGGCGCTGCGCCGCTGGCCGCCGAATAATGCAGAGTGGCCGGGGCGGTCACTGACAATCATGCGCCCAGGTAAAATTGCCTTACGAAACTTGCCCTTGGGCAGCGGCGTCAGACGGCATGTTCCCGGCGCGATATTGTAGAGTTGCGCCTTGGCCCCGTCGGCGGCCAGCAAGACCATTTTCACCTTATCGTTTGGAGCATTGGGCAAGGTGCTGGCGCGCTTTTGCGCGGGGCGGGCGCTTTCTTTGGCCTTCTTGGAGCGGCCCAAGGTTACTTTCAGTACGCCATTTTTGAACTCGGCCGATACCTTGCCCGCATCGGCGTCGTCGGGCAGGCTGAACTGGCGCTGAAACGATCCATAGTGGCGTTCCGAGATGTGAATGTTCTTCACGTCCTCGACCTTCTCGGCTTTCTTTTCACCCGAAATCGACAATACGTCATTCTCAAGCGACACCTTCACGTCCTTCTCGGAAATGCCTGGCAATTCCACGGAGATATCGTAGCAATCGGGCTTTTCGGTCACGTCCACCGTGGGCGAAAGATCGAAGCCCTTGAGTTGTCAGTCTTTTGCAACAGACCTATAAGGACTAAGCGGCTGAAATAGGCCGCAGGAGGGTTGCGCATGAAAAAGCAGACGTTCGCCATCATTGCCGCTATGTCAGGCTTCGTCATTCCGGCGATAAGCGCCGAGATGCCCATGACGGATAAGGACTTTTGCACGCGCGTGCAGCGCGACCTGACGGGGACTACGCTCGCGCTCAATAATATCGTTTACCCCAGCTACGATGCCTTCAAGGAATCTAAGACCAAGGTCGATCCAGTCGAGATTGGTCAATACGTGACCACGCTGGCCGACGGTAGAACGCCCATGCGCGTGTCGTGCAAAACTAAAACGTCCGACCACTTGCAAGACCGTTACGGCAAAGATGCGGCTACGGGCGACAAGACTTGTGCGGATATCAACCGCACGACGATTGATGGGGTGTATGCCGCGCTATCAGATGACGAGCGCGCCAAACTCAAAATCGCCCAGGCCGATGTGGTGATCGAACCCGATGAAGTCGTTTATATGGGCTCGCAATGGGTGACCGACTATGACTTTGTGTATCGCGACCCCGAGGCGAAAATACACCTCATGGGTAAGTCATTGTACGTAACCTGGACAAATGTCGCTTTTGCCTGGGCGCCGGAGCGATTTCGTGGCGTACGCTATTGCCACCTCATCGCTCCGGAGTATGCCAGGAAATTAGTGATAGGAGAGGCGGAACTGCTGCCACCGGTCAAGAAATAGTCTTTCTAAAACTCCTCAAGCAGCCGCCCGAAGCCATAAATTTTGTCGGTAATGCCATTGGCGCGCAGCGCATGCCAATAGGTCGCGGTGTTGATGGCGATCACGGGCTTGTTCAAATACATCTCGGCAGCCGCAGCCAGCCTGATCATGCTGAGGTTGGTGCCCACTTGTACGATGGCTTCCACGTCGGGCCCGTCGAGCTTCTTGATGGTCTCGCGGCATTGCGCGGTGGTGATTTCGGCAATTCCCGTCCAACTGGGGGCTTGCATGGGAATATCGCGCACGACATTGAACCCTGATTCGGTGAAGTAGCGGCGCACTTCGGCGTTGGCCACGGGGTAGTAGGGCGACATGAACGACAAACTTTTCACGCCATACGCTTTAAGGGCCGCGGTGCATGAGTGCGAACCAATGCTAATCTTAACTTTAGCCTCGTTCTCGACTTTGGCCTGGAAGGCATCTGCGCCTTTGACGCCGTCATAGAAAGTAACGGCCGACATGCCCATGACCAAGTAATCGGGCTCGCAGGTCATGACGCTGCGCACGGCGTCGATAACGCCTTCGGAAATTTTCGTTGTTCCGGCCATGAACGTTTCATTGCTCACGGCGCGTGAATTTGGCGTAAAAATGCGGCTGTAGTGGTTCGTTACCCCTGGCACCCGCAGGTCGTCGAAGTCGACCTGAACAATGGTGTTGGTTGAGGGGCCTAAAACCCCGAACTTCTTTCGCCAGCCTAATGCGTCCCGCATACCCAATTCTCCTCATCTTCAACTTGAATTAATGGAGCGGCACAATGCCGTAATTACCCGCGACTATTCAATCGCCACTTTCGCCTGCCCCTGACTGGCAACAAAGAGGGGGTGTTTGGGGCCTTTTAGAGCCCTTTGCACTTATGAAACGATACTTTCGACAACAAATTTCTCTTTGAATCTCCGACATTTATAGGGGACAATGGCGTGTTATAAGCTGGACAAATCACGACGCGCGCGGTACTCGCCGGGCCGTAGAATGATATGCCTTTGAAGTATGACACGACTTTGGTTTGACGGAGGACACGGCTGGCGGTCGATTTGAACATGAATGTGCTGATTGTCGATGATTACGCGACAATGCTGCGCATTATTAAGAACCTATTGAAACAGCTGAACTTCCCGAATGTCGATGAAGCAACCGACGGCACGGCGGCGCTACAGATGCTGCGCTTGAAGGACTACGGCTTGGTCATCTCGGATTGGAACATGCAGCCGATGACCGGGTTAGAACTTCTCAAAGAGGTCCGTAAGGACGAGAAGTTGAAAAAAATCCCCTTCATCATGGTCACCGCCGAAAGCAAGACCGAGAACGTCGTGATCGCGAAAGAGGCCGGTGTGTCAAACTACATCGTCAAGCCATTCAACGCAGATACGCTTAAAGGCAAGATCGCCAGCGTTCTCGGCGCGTTCTAGTCAGGAACCAATGACCAGCCCATCATCCCAACCGCCGAGTTTGCCTGCCTCTGCCGACGCGGCAGCGCTGCTGAACGGTATTCGCGATTTGTCGAATTATATCGCCAGTATGAAACGCGATATCGCCAGCGTCAACGCCGATGACATGAAGTCGACACTGATCGACCCGGCTACCAATGAGCTGGATGCCACTGTCGAAGCCACAGCAGCGGCGACCAACACGATTATGGATGTGGCGGAAAAGTTGATGGAGTTGAGCGGTCAAATTCCCGGCGTCAGCAGCTTCTTCCAGCGGGCAAGAAGCCTATTCTCTTGCGTTGATGCTCAAGGAAGAATTCGCCCGCAACCCTGGTTGGTCGAGTTCGATTGTCGGTACGGATTTGTCAGAAGAAATGGTGGAGCGCGCGAAAAACGGAACCTATACCCATTTCGAGATCCAACGCGGCCT
Source organism: Rhodospirillaceae bacterium (assembly GCA_009693785.1). Classification (GTDB taxonomy): domain Bacteria; phylum Pseudomonadota; class Alphaproteobacteria; order Rhodospirillales; family Rhodospirillaceae. Next base: position 105,536 of record SHWP01000004.1, on the reverse strand, counting down.
GCCCGTGAAGTACCTGGTTTTGAATTTCGAGGATCTCAAGGGTAGCTGGCGCATTAAACCCGATATCCGGGCGATGGTTCAGTTTCGCAAGCTCAATTTGCTCGATAATTTTGCTTCTCTTGGGGTGTTCGATATCGTCTTTTGCCGTAATGTATTGATATATTTTGATCCGCCGACAAAGGGTTTGATTTTGGCCAACATTGCCCGCGTTATGCCAGACGATGGTGTCCTTTACCTCGGTGGCGCCGAAGGCGTTCTTGGCGTGACGGATGCCTTCAAGCCGCTGCCCAACGTTCGCGGCGCGTATGTTTTGACCCGTGGTCAGGCCGCGCGTCCTGCAACTCTGCCTCGTACTGGGGTATAAGCGGCAATGGCAACGCTCAAAGAAGCTGCTGCCGCAGCGGCTGACGAGAACACCGAACCCGACATGCGCACGACGCATTTCGATTTCGTGAACAAAGTATTCAAGGTTCCCAAGGCCCGTTTCTATAAGCCCGAAAATTTCGACGAGCCGGTGTTTGTCGTTGATTTGGGCGACTTGCAAGGCGAGGTGCGCTTCAAGCACCTCAAGCGGCAGTTTCAAGTCGAATACGATACTCATGACGACAAACTTTTGGAGACTGTTGTCAAGGCGCTGAATTACGTCGAAGATATCCGGCCTGGCGACCAAATCCCCAACGAGATTCTCGATGGATCGGCGTCATGGACGGTGTCGCCCAAGCATAAACTTCTGGCTAAGAGCCGACTTGAGGCCCAGCTCATCTCATGGATATCGGGCAAAGAAGCCCAGTTGAAGAGCATGGATGAAATGAACGCCTTCCTTGCCGATAAGGAAAATAGATCTCAATTACGATTGGCCTTCGCCAAGGCCGCCGAGCAGTTGGGTTTGAAGGCAGATGACACCACGGCTGTGCTGCTACGCCTTGAAATGCTGGCGCGCGAACTGTGTTTCATTGAAGCTCTGCGTGAGGCCTTCAACGTTGTGCCCGGTATTGCGGTGCGCTTAAAGCAGCTCGCCGAAACCTATGCTGGCGACATGCGCATGATGGATACCCTCGAGCGGGTAAAGGGACTGCTCCGCAAAGGCGTGCAAGAATACAAAGATATCTTTGTCGATCTCGACAGCCAAACTGGCGAAATCATCTCGGCGATGAAAAGCCTCGATCGGCAGATTGTGTTCATCCGTGAACGTCGCGATAGACTACGTTATTTGCAAATGAAGTGGACGCCACTGGTCCGCGCCTGGTCCGAGTTGGTGATCAATCAGGGCGCAAATGTACAAGACCTGCTGGGCCGGACTTACAGGTTCCTGGCCACCCGCTTCGACACCTCAAAAAGCCTCATGAAAGCGCGTAAAGAACAAGAAGAGCAACAGCGTCAAGCTCAGCTGCAAAGAGAAAAAGAAGAACAAGAAAAGAAAGTCAGGGCGAAGAAGAAATAGAACCCTTCGGCCGGATACCTTTCACCCTTGGCTATACCGCTTCCCATTGACGAACTTCTTACGCCGCTCCGTGTGGCCCTGGCAGCGGCAAATGCCGCTGTCGTTGTTGCCGCGCCTGGTGCGGGCAAGACAACACGCATTCCATTGGTGATGCTGGGTGAGGGCTGGCTCGCCTCCCAGAAAATCGTAATGCTCGAACCGCGCCGCTTGGCCGCGCGCATGGCAGCCGAACGCATGGCCTCGGAAATCGGCGAGCGTGTTGGCGAAACGATCGGCTACCGCGTGCGCTTAGAGGCGAAGGTATCGCCCGCAACGCGCATTGAAGTGGTCACAGAAGGCATCCTCAATCGGCGCCTGCAACATGACCAAGAGCTGGCTGGCGTCGGCTTGATTATTTTTGACGAATTCCACGAACGCAGCCTTGATACCGACCTAGGGTTAGCACTCGTCCTCGATGTGCAGCGCAACCTGCGTCCTGACCTGCGTATCCTGGTTATGTCCGCCACGTTGGATGCGAAGCCTGTCGCTATGCTGTTGGGTGGAGCTGCCGTGCTTGAGAGCACCCATCGTCCATACCCAGTCGAGACGCGTTATTTGCCAAAGGCCGCAACTGGGCCGCTCGACAAGGACATAGCCGCGCTGATTCGCCAAGCGTTGGCGAACGATGAGGGGAGTGTTCTGGCGTTCCTGCCGGGTGAGGGCGAAATCCGGCGCACTGCCGATGCTCTGATCCAATCGAATTTGGATAACAACGTCGATATACGCCCGTTGTACGGTGCATTGCCATGGGCCGAGCAAACCCAAGCTGTCACGCCATCGCCGCCAGGGCGGCGCAAGGTGGTGCTGGCGACGACCATCGCCGAAACTAGCCTCACGATTGATGGCGTGAGAATCGTGGTGGACTGCGGACTCAAGCGCGTGTCGCGGTTCGACCCCGCACGCGGCATGTCGCAGTTGGTCACCGTGCCGGTCTCGCGCGCCTCGGCCGAGCAACGGCGCGGCCGCGCCGGGCGATTGGGGCCAGGCGTGTGTTACCGCCTCTGGAGCGAAGCCGAAGACCGAGCCCTGGTGGCCTTTGATGAGCCTGAAATGCTGCTGGCTGACCTTGCTCCGCTGGCATTGGACTTGGCCAAGTGGGGCGCTAATGACCCCACATCTCTCGCCTGGCTGACACCGCCGCCTGCGGCCGCGTACCAGCAAGGCGTCGATTTGTTGAAGGGTTTAGGGGCGCTCAATGCCGCGGGGCGCATCACGCCTGAAGGCCGCGCCATGGCGGCCTTACCGCTTCACCCACGGCTTGCCCACCTCGTGCAGCGTGGCATTAGCCTGGGGGCGGGTGCGACTGCTTGCGATATCGCAGCCCTTTTAGGCGAGCGCGATATTGTCGTGGGTATGCGCGATCCAGACTTGCGGCTAAGGGTCGATATTCTGGCGCACGATGCCCAGGCGCGCGGTTCGGTTCAGGTCAACCGTGGCGCGGTGGAACGGGTACGGGCATCGGCAAAGCAATACCGCTCTATCGCCAAAGTTCGCGACGATGCGCGCGTGGCCGGGATGACAGGGGTGCTCGCGGCTCTTGCTTATCCCGACCGGATCGCCCAGCGGCGAGGTGCGCGTGGCCGATACCGACTTTCGGGTGGGGGCGGGGCCTTTATCGACGAGACACAACCTTTGGCGGCCGAGGAGTTTCTAGCCGTAGCCCACCTCGATGGCGTGGCTAAGGATGCGCGCATTTTTCTGGCTGCGAGCATACGTCAAGCCGAGATCGAGGAATCCTTTGCCGACCAAATGACACAAACGGATGTGATCGAGTGGGATGGGCAAACGGAATCGGTCACAGCCTCACGTCAAACGCGTCTTGGTGCTTTGGTTTTGGCCGACAAACCGCTGGCCAAACCCGATCCCGATCAAGTCGCGGCTGCCTTGATCAAGGGTGTTCGGGCGATGGGCTTGGATGTGCTGCCCTGGAACGATGCCACGCGGACGTTTCAACAGCGCGTCATGTTTGCGAAAAAGTTCGATGCAAATACTGTTTGGCCGGATTTTTCCGAATCCGGGCTAGAAGAAAATATGGACTCATGGCTGGCGCCCTATGTCGCGGGCTTCATGCGACGGGCGCACTTGACGCGGCTCGATTTGCTTGAGGTGTTGAAAGCCCAACTGCCGTGGGACTTGCAAAAACGCCTTGATCAATTGGCCCCAACGCATCTCGATGTGCCGTCGGGCTCTTCCATTCGTGTTGATTACTCCGGCGATGGCGGTCCGGCCATGGCGGTGAAGCTGCAGGAAGTGTTTGGCCTGGCTGAGACGCCCAAAGTTGGCGGCGGCAAGGTACCTATCACATTGCATTTGCTCTCACCTGGTCAACGGCCTGTGGCAGTGACGGCGGATCTGATAAGCTTTTGGCAAAACGCTTATCCGCAGGTGCGCGGCGAGATGCGCGGGCGTTACCCTAAGCACATTTGGCCCGAAAACCCGCTAACGGCTGTGGCAACACGGCGGTCCATTAAGCCGCGTGGAACTTAGTTTCTATTCTGATTTCCGCAGCCACGTCAGGCGGTGTTTGGCGGGGCGTTCTTGGCCGAGATAACGCGCGAGCCAATCCCCAGCCGATTGAATAACGCCGTCGATCCCCCACGGCGGATTGACGATCCAAAGCCCCGACGATTGCATGCCATCGTAGGTCTTGTTGCGGCCAAGTTCGAATTCGGTTTGCAGAATGTCGGCGTTAATAAGCTCGAGCAGTTTTGTGCGCTCACTCAAATGGCGCCCCTCGGATAACACCGGGTACCAAATCGTATACACCCCTTGGGGCCAGCGTGTCCAGGCTTTGGCCACGCCTGCGGGTACTGTGTCGTATTCTGTTTTGACTTCATAGGCTGGGTCGATGAGTACCAGGCCACGGCGAATTTTCGGTGGCGTGAGTGCCACCAGTGCTTCAAGTGCATCGCGGTGATGAACATGAATGCGCGGATCATCCGCTGCCCAGCGTATGAGGTCTTTATGATCGGTAGGGTGAAGTTCATTAACAACAAGCTGGTCGGCTTCACGCAGGTGATCGCGCACGATTTGTGGCGAGCCCGGATAACGCGCTAACTGGTCTGGATTCAGTGCGTTAAGCGCGGCCCAATACCCGTTCAGCAGGGGCAGCCGGTTGGGGTGCCGCCATACCTTGGCGATACCATGTTGGAACTCACGGCGCTTTTGCGCTTCCTCGCTGTTGAGTCCGTAAGTGCCACGTCCGGCGTAGACGTCGAGGACCACGAATGGTTTTTCATTTTGGCGAAAATGCGCGAGCAACAGCGCAAGTACGGCGTGCTTATGCACATCCGCCGCACCGCCCGCATGAAACGCGTGTCGATAACTCAGCATGGCGGCTTGCTAACATAGAATCGGCGGTGAATCCGGGTATTCAGGCACCACTCAAGCTTCCTTCGCATTACCAAATTTTATGGCGGGTAAACTAGCCAGCAGGTAATAAAATTACGTATATATTTCAATAGCGTCGGCCACACCCGCCATACGCCTGATCGCGCGAATGTTAGCTGCTCGTTACTTGTTGTTTACGAAGGTGCTGGTATAAGTCTCGCCGTTGGCTGGGCCTCGCATCCCGCTAGCCGTTCTGCCTCATCATATCGTCGATCCGATTTTCATCGGCTTTCGACTCATTCCGTTTCGCAACCCCTCCGTCCATCACCCAAGCATTCTGCTGCGCACCCTGCACGGTGGCTCGTGCGCGGCTGCGCGGCAAACGCAAAGACAGAACCAAGCAGAGAAAGCTGCCTTAAAAATGAGAATCCTTGTTGCCCTTCTAACGGTGTGTCTCGCATCTGCGGTGTTGTGGGCGTCGTTCGACCGGCCTTTGTCCGCGCCTGACTGGAAAGGCGAAATTCGGGGTATCGCCTACAGCCCCTCGCACCTCTACTCCGAGCAAGATAAGGATGACAATGTCACCGATGCCTTGATTCGCGCCGATTTAGCGCAACTGTCGAAGCTGACAAAACACATCCGCACCTACACGGTCGATTACAACCATGACCGCATCCCCTATATCGCCAAGGAATTCGGGATGAGGGTTTCGCTGGGGCTATGGCTGCGCGAGGACAAGGCTTACAACGAAGCTGAAATTGGGCGCGGCCTCAAGGCGATCGAAGATAACCCCGGCGTAGTTGACCGCGTGTTCGTGGGCAACGAGGCGGTCGGCGTGCGCGCCGAGCTGACAGCGCGCGAAGTCAGCGCTTACATCAAGCGCGTTAAAGCCGCCCTGAATAACCCGAAAATCGAAGTTGGGACCGCCGAGGTATGGCCGACCTGGTTGACCGAGCGTCAACTGGCCGATGGCGCCGATTTTATTGGTATCCACATTCTGCCTTACTGGGATGGTGTCGAATATGACCAGACCATGAAGCACGTCACGGCCAGCTTCGATAAAATTGCCAAGCTCTATCCGGGAAAGAAAATTGTCATCGGCGAAACCGGCTGGCCTTCTGACGGGCGTGTCAAAAAAGGCGCGGTGCCATCGCCTGCGTTCGAAGCGGCGTTCTTGCGCCAATTCTTCAATCTCGCCGAGAAGAAAAACTACGACTACTACATCATGGAAGCTTACGACCAGCCCTGGAAAGGCGAAGCCGGACAGGAAGGCGCTGTGGGCAGGTTCTGGGGCATGTTCGATGCCGATGGCAACGCCAAATTTAGCCTAACGGGGCCATTGTCCTCATTCGAGGAGTGGACGACGTTTGCGGGTATTGCCGTGGTCGTCACATTCCTGATCGGCCTTACGGTGCTGGCATTGACCCCCAACATGAGCGTGCGCGGACACCTGATGTTGGCAGGCGTTGTTGGCATGGTGGTGTCGGGAGCGCTGCTGATCGCCGATGCATCAAGCTTGCGCTATGTCAGTTTAACTTCGATCGGCGGGGCGTTTATCATTATTCCAGCCGCGCTGTTTACGGCCTTGCTTCTGCTCACAGAAACCATCGAGTGGGCGTTGAGCCTTTGGCGCAAAAAGCGCATGCCCGATATTTCGGGCAAACTTGGCCATTTCCCGCGCGTCTCGATTCATGTGCCCACGCACAACGAGCCGCCGTTAATGGTGATGCAAACACTGAACTCGCTGTCACGGCTTGACTACCCGAATTTCGAGGTGATCGTGCTTGATAACAATACTTCTGACGAATCGCTGTGGCGGCCCGTTGCCAGTCACTGTGAAGCCTTGGGTACGAAATTCCGGTTTTATCACTTCGAAAACATGAAGGGCTTCAAGGCGGGTGCGTTGAACAAGGCCCTGGAGTTGACTGACCCTTCGGCCGAGTTTGTCGGCATAATCGATAGCGATTACCAGGTCGCTCCGCAGTGGCTGCGCACTGTGCTGCCCGGGTTTGCCGACGAGAAGGTCGGCATCGTCCAGGCGCCACAAGATTACCGCGACGCCAATGAAAACTTATTCAAAGGGCTATTGTATGAAGAATACACAGGGTTTTTCCGCATCGGTATGGTCGAGCGCAACGAGCACAATGCGATCATCCAGCACGGCACCATGTGCGTGATCCGCCGTGATGCCTTGGAACAAGTCGGCCGCTGGGCCGAATGGTGCATCACTGAAGACACCGAATTGGGCTTGCGACTCTTCGAGGCCGGATACACCGCGCTTTACACTCCCGTCAGCATGGGCCGCGGCCTGATGCCCGACACTTACGCCGCCTATAAGAGCCAGCGTTATCGCTGGGTTTATGGGGCGATGCAGATTCTCAAAAAACATGCCTCGGCGATCTTCATGGGCCGCAAGTTTGCGGGTGCGGATTCGAGCAAGAAACTCAGTGTGGCACAGCGTTATCAGTTTATTGCCGGTTGGATGCCCTGGTTCGCGGATGGGTTCTCTTTGGTCTTCGGCGTGCTGGCCTTGGTCTGGAGTGGATTGATGATCATTGCACCGCGTTATTTCGACGTGCCATTGACGGCCTTGTCGGGCGTGGCATTGATGCTGTTCGCCGTGAAAACCGTGAAAACCGTGTGGCTACACCGCGCTAAGGTGGGCACAGGCTTTGGCGGCGCCATGGCTTCGGCGCTCACGGGCTTGTCGCTGTCCTATACGGTCGGCAAAGGCGTGATCAGTGGGATGCTCACATCGTCTAAGCCGTTCTTACGCACCCCTAAATGCGAAGATTCCGCGCCTTGGACACAGACCTTCACGGTTGCCAAAGCCGAGACGGCTTTGCTCATAGCCACTGTAGCTGCGATTTTTGGCACCATGTGGTCGACACAGTTCGATGACCCCGCTGATATGATGTGGGTGGCTGCTCTAACGGTCATGGCCATACCCTACGCCTCGGCACTGACGGTGGGCTTGTTCTCAACCCTGAAATTGGGTCGTACAGTATCCGAACAGCCCGATATCAGCCCGGCAGCAGCCCTCAATCCGCCCAAGATGGACGTAGCCGCCTAACCCGCGACTCCGGGCAACACCGCGGCCCCCCCCGGCTATTCCAAACGAATCTTTGTCCTCAAGGCCCTCTACATGACGTAGGGGGCCTCTTTTTTTGTGTCGCAGTGGTCTATGATCAATCCGACCACAAGGGGGGGACGGACATGACACGAGCCATTACAGCCGCACTTTTCACATTGTTCCTTGCCACGGCGGGAGAGGCCCTGGCCGCGACTGCCGAACAATGTAAAGCATTATCTGAAATGGACTTCGGGCGCATTCAGGATGCTCCGACAAAGCTCATGACAAGTGCAGTCGTCGCAGCAGCCGGTGGAGTGCCAGCCTATTGCAGGGCGGAAGGGTTTGCAGCACCTCAAGTGGGCCTCGAAGTGAAGCTTCCACTCGAGAACTGGAATGGAAAATTCCTGTTCCAAGGGTGTGGGGCCATGTGTGGCAGCATGATGGGGTCAGCTGCGTGTGATGACGGCGTTGCACGTGGGTATGCCTGCGCTACGACAGACATGGGCCATAAGTCCCCGAATGCCCAGGATGGCAAGTGGGCCTATAACAACCCGGTGGCCGAGATCGACGTAGGCCACCGCGCTACGCACGTGGCGACGGTCGCGGGAAAGGCCATTACGGCGGCTTTTTATAGCGGCGATCTCAAGCAATCCTATTACCGCGGGTGTTCCACGGGCGGGCGTCAGGCCTTGGTGGAGGCGCAGCGTTACCCTTACGACTTCGATGGCATTATTGGCGGCTCGCCGGTGCTCTATCAACTCATGGGGCCGCCCTTGCAGTTAATTTGGGCCGCGACGGCTAACTTCGACGCCAACGGCAAGGAAATTATGGATGCCGAAAAAATACCCGCGATTCATAAAGCCGCTGTTGCATCGTGCGACGCGTTGGATGGCGTAACCGATGGCGTGATCGACGACCCCCGCCAATGCAAGTTCGACCCAGCCTCGATGAAATGCACAAGTGCGCCGAACGCCCAATGTTTGACGGATGCTGAAGTCAATGTTGCTCGCAAAATTTACACTGGCCCCAAACCCACGGGTAAGCAGAGCTTCGCGCCGCTTGGTTTGCTGCCTGGGTCAGAGCTGGGCTGGATCGGCTATATCAAGGGGGGCAAGAAATCCCCGAATTATAGCTTTGCCAGTGAGATGCTGCGTTACTTGGCGTTTTCGGAAGATCCAGGGCCGAATTACGACCCCTTGGAGTTCGATTGGGCGCGCGACCCGCAACGCATGAGTTTAAGCGCACTCAGCGGTGCCAACCCTGATATGAGTCTTTTCAAGAAGGGCGGCGGCAAGTTGATTCTGTTTCATGGACTGGCCGATCCCGCCATCATGGCGACGTCGACCATGGCCTTTTACGATACCGTCACGCGCACCATGGACGGGTTGAAGGAAACCCAAGATTTCGCACGCCTTTATTTACCGCCCGGCCTTAATCACTGCACCGGTGGGGCAGGCATCAACACTGTCGATTTCCTTGGCGCATTGGAAGCCTGGGTCGAGCGCGGTCAAGCGCCCGAAGGTTTGTCGGGTTATCATGTCACGGCCGTCCAGACGAATGCGGCGTTGCCGATTGGCTTTAAGCCCGCGGACGCCGAATTTGCCCGTCCGGTTTATCCTTACCCGGACCGCGCTGTGTATGACGGTTCTGGCGATTGGAAAGACGCGGCCAACTTTAAACGCAATAAGGGCCGCTAAACATGGCGCTTCGAGACAGCGCATGCCGCTGAAGAAAGACCTCGAAGCGATTACACGCAGCGGCGGTCCTTACTTCGGGTACTTGGATATTACGCATTATCCATGCCCACCCTTCGTCATGTTCGTAAATAACACCGACGATTGGGTGGCTGCACATTTCATTGGCGGAACGCCCTATGAGCCGCAGACCTTGAAGTTGTGGTGCGCGCTGGCCCGCACGGCTTCGTCGGTTGTCGATGTTGGTGCACATACGGGCCTGTTCAGCTTGACCGCTGCTGGGGTACGTCCGGAGATTCCCATCATCGCTTTTGAGCCCAATCCCGATGCCTACGCGCGCCTGGTTGTGAATGCCACCGCCAATGGCTTCAAGAACATCGTGGCCAAACGCCATGCGGTGGCTGACAAGAAGGGGCATACAACAATCGGCTGGGTGGTGGGCCGTAGCGATGTGCTGTCGCCCGGCGGCAGGCTCGGCGGCTACAACGATGTGGGCTCGGAAAAATTGGTGGTTCAGGCCGACACCCTCAACAACTTGTTGAACGGGATTGATTTAGGTTCCCGGCCGCTGGTGAAAATCGATGTTGAGGGCGTCGAGACATTGATTTTCCTCGGCATAGCGAATGTGCTGGCGCGGTTACCTGACATCATTCTCGAAACCTTCGACGCAGAAGCGTGCCAATTCATTGTCGAGATGACGGCGCGGTTGGGCTATCGCTACTATTTGATCGATGAAGAATCCGGTGCAGTTGTTCAGCGCGACCGGCTTATGCCTGCTGGCAAGAAAAGCCTCAATCAACTTCTGTCGGTACGCCCGGTCAGCGAGATTGCTGGGCTGATGGCCTGATCGATTTGTAGGCCAGCCACTCCGGGCTGAGTTGCCCGGTTTGTGCTAGAATCGCCTCGCGCGTAGGCGCGGGAACTTCCGCCCATGCCGTCACGGTCGTGCGAATGGTGAAAATCACCGCGCCGGTATTGGGCAGCTTGACGAAGGCTTGCTCTTCCTGGCGCATATAAAAATCTGCGTCACGCGTTGGGTTAACGGGTGGTGCCGCTGCGGGTAGGTGTAGTGTGGGCGTCGAGACCAAGCCCCAGTTGGAGCGGCGGAAACACCGCCCCGGCCTGAGACGGGTTAGGAAAAAATCGACTTGGTTTGACAGTTGTCCGGCGTAGTCGGGAACCGGGTCATGGACCGCAATGATGGGCTTGCCCACTTTGTCACAAAGCCGCCAGCGATTTGGAAAGCAAAGAATTGCGCCACTCAGAATGTATTGCTCTGCCTGGGGTGTGAGCACGCAGATATCTTCGGCATATGTGCGGCCCAGAGCAGCCAAGATATCAAATGGTTGAGCAGGCAGTGAAAGGCCGTCGCGGTTGGCCAGATGCTGCCCAAGTTCGCAAACGCCCGGCTCGGCACCAGGCAGCAACGCCAGCACATCGTCGCGTTGGTGTGTAATGATCTCTGTACGTATGGCGAGTTGCGCTTCGTCGCCCGGCTGGTTTCTCAACCAGGTCTCTAGACTTGCCGCCTCAATACCAATCGTGGCCGGATGAGCGATGGTCACGCCGGTGTGGCGCTCAGCCGCCGCCGCTCAGCCCACAGGCCTGCTAGGAAGATTACAAGGCCAAGGCATTCCAATTGCAACAGTAGGATTGTCCGGGGGTGCCAGCCATCGACCATCAGGCCGAAGATGCGCACCGCTACGCCGGTTGCCGTCATGGCACACACCACGCTTAGGCCCGTGAGTATGCGCTCGGGCTTCAACAAGCAAAAAGCCGCGATCAATGCCACGCCGAAGTGAAACGCGCCGAATCCTACCCGCAGGTTTGTCAGCCCAGCCGCTTCGGCGGCGGTGATCGTCGCGTTGGCAGCTTCCACGGCTGGGCGGAGAATGTACAAGCTGCCCACCGTGCCGAAATCGAGCACGGCGAACAGCAAAGCAGCACGCGCAATCCAGGGCAGAGTTTTGATCATCTGAATGGGCGCAAGTTAGGGTGCTTTAGCTGCGGGCGGATGAAGCTTCATGTAGTCGCCCCACATGTTGCGAATATCGGGCCAGGGTTCGGTGGCTGTCAGATAATCGGGCTGCTCTAACGCCAGAAATTCTTTGAAGCTTGCGGGAATGTCGTCGACCGAGGTGTACTTGCCGCCAGTGCCCGCCCATACAATCGAGCCAGCGCGCTGCGCCATGCGCATCCACGGCAGCCACACGGTTGTAAGGGTATAGGACCATGCCAAGGGTGCGCTGGTCACTTCTGGCCGCGCGAGGTCCGACAGCCGCCCTCGGTCGGTGCGGATCACCGAAAAATAATGCAACGGCCCAGCAGACTCGGCCGGGTACTGGTCGGATTTCAATAGCGCCGGAAACGCCACCGTTGGCCGCGCCACTACCCACACATCATCGCCGCGTTGTTGCCATTCGCGGGTTGGGGTGCCCGGTTTCAGCGTTGCCGCAAACCGTCCAGATCGGAACGGCAGAACTTTCACCACCTCATCCGTCAGCGGGTTTTTCCACTCCGCCAGTCGTGCGCCTGAGTTGGCGTCCTTGAAATAACCGATATCGAAATAGGCGGTGGTAAAGCCGCCATCGGGGGTTTTTGACCAAACTTCCTTCTCAATCCCGTCATAGGCCACTAACGCCTTGGGCGCGGCACCTGGCTGCACAGCCGAGATGATGCCAGTGTGCCAGCGATAAACAATTCCACCTGCGCTATTGCCGGTGAGCTTGGAAAAGGCGAGCAGGCTCTGAGTTGGATCGGCCAGGTCGAGCATGTCAGCCGTCCAGCTTGTGCGGGCCCCTGCCAAAGCGGCAGTTAAGCTGCTCGCGATACTCAAGACATTGCGGCGTCGTATATGCGTCATGGGATCCTCATTGACAGGCGCTGTATTAGCGTTTGATGCGCATCCAGCGCGTGCGGTGGATGATCACAATATTATCGGAATAGCCTTTGACGTGATTGCCCACCAATAGCTTGGCTGCGGGGAAGTCGAGGGGCGCGATCGCGGTGTCATTCAGGGCGACTTGCTCAGCCTGTGCCATGATTTGGGCGCGTTGTTTCAGATCTAGCGTCTGTTTAGCCTTGCTCATCAGGTCGTTATAGACGGGGTTGTCATAGCCGCCATAGTTGAAAGGCCCGGCGCTGCCTTCCAATAAATATAGAAATGTCTGCGGGTCGTTGTAATCACCGACCCAAGCCGCCATAGCGACATCAAAGTCGAATTCCTGAATGGTGTTGTAGTGAACTTTGGGTTCGTTTGGTAAGGGCTTTGCGGTAATTCCAACGTCGCGCCACATGGCCGTAATAGCGGCTGCGGCCCGGCGCGGATCAAAGCCCGTCATGTGCTTATAATCAAAGGTCAGCGGGTTGTTGGGGCCGTAACCTGCTTCAGCCAGCAATCGTTTGGCTTCTTCTTTTCGTTTTTCCATGGGCCAATTGACGAAATCGACCGAAGGCCCGGACGTATAATTATCGATGCCGGGCGGTACAAAGGCATAGGCGGGAACGCGGCCATCCCGGTAAACCTTCTCGGTATAAATTTCGCGGTTAATCGCCAGGGCGATGGCGCGGCGGATGCGCGGGTCGTCATAGGGTTTGCGCCGCATGTTCATCACGACGTACTCGTTGGCGAGGTAGGGGTGGATGTGGGCTTGGCCGGGCATGTTTTCTTTCAGCCAAGCAATCTGATCGACGGGAAAGCCGCGGTTTGTGAAGTTGCCGTCGATTTCCCCAGACCTAAAACGTGTCAGGGCTGAGCGCTCATCTTCGATGGGGTAAAAATAAACCTCATCGATGGCCACATTAGCGGCATCGTAGAATTTTGGATTTTTCACCAGTTTGATTTGATCGTGTGGCTGCCACTCTGCGAGCGTATAGGGGCCGCTGCTCACCATAATTCCGGGTTTGGTCCAGTCATCGGCATGTTTACTGATCACGTGCTCGGGCAGTGGAAACGAAGTGTAATGAGTTAGCAGGCCGGGCAGAAAAGGGGCCGGCTGGTTAAGCTTGATCTCAAGAGTCAGGCCGTCGATCGCACGCAGGCCGAGTTCCGCGATTGGTTTTTCACCTTTGTTGACTTCCTCGGCATTCGCAACGACGTAAAGAATAGATGCGTATTTGGCGGCGGTCTTGGGGTCGAGTACACGGCGGATTCCAAATGCAGCATCCGAGGCCTTGATCGGTACACCATCCGACCATACGAGCCCTTTGCGAAACTTGAATGTCCAGGTCAGGCCATCGGCGCTGGTCGTCCAACTTTCGGCCACACCGGGGATGGGCCGCGCATTGATGTCATCGGTGGTAAGGCCTAAAAACAAATCACCGATGATATTGTTTTCCCAGGTGCCGCTCGCCAAGTGCGGGTCGAGTGTATCGGGTTCCGAGGCATTGCCCCGGTGAATCACCGTCGCCGCGTTCGCGCTATGCGCAGTTAGGCAAAGCGAGCTAACCAGCGCTAACCCGGCACACACAAAACTACGTAACCCCACTCTTCGCTCCTTCATCATTGTGGCTGTCTTAGGACATGCCCATAATATTGCGCCACGTTAGCGTCTTTTCCGGCCATAAACCATGCTGGGCCTGTGGAAAAGTCATTGATATTGCAAGGATTTTAATGTTCCAGGGCGCCTAGCCGCGCTACCTTTAGCCCAACATTTCAACGCTTCAAAATCCTTAAATTCGCGTTGATCAGAACCTCTCTCGGGGAAAAGGAAAATTTCGCATGTTCGCACTATCCCGCCGCAATGTTTTGGCGTCCGGCGCAGCCCTTGCTGCGCTCAGTGCGGCTCCGGCTTATGTCATTGCCGCCGATACCGACGCAGCCAAGGCTGAAACCGTGAAACTAAACGCTTGGCTTGAAGAGCGCTTCAAGTTTTGGACCAACCGCAGCCCGACCACCAAGGCCTATCTTGGCATCAAAGAGGACATGGACAAGTGGGACGATATTAGCGAGGCCCACCAGAAGGAAGATCTTGAACTGACGCAAAAGGATTTGGCCGCACTTAAATCAACCTTTGATCTCGCCAAACTGAGCGAGGCTGGAAAACTCAGCTTCCGTCTGTACGATTATAAACTCAACCAAGACATAGCTGATTACCGCTGGCGCAATCACGACTATCCCATCAATCAAATGTTCGGGTGGCAATCGGAAATACCCAGTTTTCTAATCAACATTCATCGCATTGAGACGAAACAAGAGGCCCAGGCCTATATCGCGCGTCTATCTGGCGTAAGCACTCTGACGTCGCAAATCATCGATGGATTGAAATTACGCGAAGCCCAAGGTGTGTTGCCGCCCAAGTTTGTGTTTGCGCATGTGCTGCGCGATTCTCGCAACGTATTGAAGGGCAAACCATTCGATGGCGATAAAGACAGCACTTTGCTTGAAGATTTTCGCGGCAAGGTCACTGCGCTGAAAATCGACGATGCCGCCAAGGCAGCATTAATCGCCGATGGTGAAAAAGCGCTTATAACGTCTGTGAAACCCGCCTTCGAAAAACTCATTGCCACGCTTGAAGATCAGGAGAAACGTGCGACCACCGACGATGGCGCATGGAAGCTGCCCGATGGCGAGGCCTATTACCTCCATATGCTGCGCTACCACACCACGACCACCATGACGGCCAAGGAGATTCACGATTTTGGCTTGGCGGAAGTCGAACGCATCCACGGCGATATGCGCGGCATCATGAAGACCGTCAAATTCAACGGCGATTTGAAGGCCTTCTTTAAGTTCATGCTCGAAGACCCGCAGTTCTATTACCCGCAAACGGATGCGGGCAAAGCCGCCTACGTGGCCCGGGCTAACGAGATCATTCGTGACATGAAGGCGCGGCTGGATGACGTGTTCATCACCAAGTCAAAGGCCGATTTAATCGTCAAAGAGGTTGAGCCATTCCGCCAAGAATCGGCCACTTCCGCCTTCTATCAAGGCCCTGGCGCGTTCGATGGCCGGCCCGGCACCTATTACATCAACACCTACGATATGAAGGCTGCGAGCAAGTACGAGATGGAGGCCTTGGCCTACCACGAAGGCATTCCCGGCCATCACATGCAGATCGCCATTTCTCAAGAGCTTGAAGGCGTGCCCAGTTTCCGCAAGTTCTCCAACGATTTCACGGCCTATGTGGAAGGCTGGGGGCTGTATTGCGAGCGGCTACCTAAGGAAATGGGCTTCTACAAAGACCCGTACTCGGATTTTGGTCGCCTTTCGATGGAGCTATGGCGGGCCTGCCGTTTGGTTGTGGATACCGGGCTCCATGCACCTCAGTACAAGTGGACTCGCGAGCAGGTGATTAAATACTTGTCTGATAATACCCCAGCGTCTGAGACCGATATTGTGAACTCCACCGAGCGCTATATCGTCATGCCCGGCCAAGCCACGGCATATAAAATCGGCATGGAGAAAATCTTTGCCTTGCGCGAGGCGGCCAAGAAAAAACTCGGACCCAAGTTTGATTTGCGCCAATACCACGACGTGGTGCTACGCTCGGGTGCGTTGCCATTGACTGTACTGGAAGAACAGGTCGATGCTTGGGTGGCTAGCAAGTCCGCGTAAGGTGCGGGTCAACCTGTGACAGTTGAACGCGCGCCCGGCTATATCCACACCTTTAGCCCTGCAGAACAACGGCGTCTGATTGACCAGGCGCTGTTTCTCGAACCTTATCACCACACCGGCATTGATTTTGCTGGCTGCCAATCGATTCTTGAAGTCGGGTGCGGTGTTGGCGCGCAAATGAGCTTGCTCTTGCGCCGCTGGCCAGGTGCGAGGTTCACAGGCGTCGATCAATCCGAAACGCAGATTGCTCGTGCCCGGCAGACGTTGGCCCGGGCATTGGCCGAAGGCCGAGCCGAACTTCACCTCGTGCCAGGCGAACGGCTTGCGTTCAAAGACGCATCGTTCGATGGGGCTTGCGTGTTTTGGGTCTTTGAGCATGCCCCGCAACCACTGCCGATTTTGCGCGAAATCTTGCGTGTTCTCAAACCGGGCGGCGTATTGTTCGCCACCGAAGTGTTTGACCAAGCGCTTCATGTATTTCCCCGCTCTGCCGCTATCGAGGTCTATTTCCAGGCGTTTATGGCGCTGCAGACCGAATTCGGTGGTGAACCGAACATCGGTATCCGCATGCCAGGGTTGTTGGCCCAAGCTGGATTTAGCGACATAGCGATCACCGACGTTTCGCCAACGCTCGATGCCCGCATGACAGAGCCCACCGCCAGGCGCGCATTTCTGGATTATTTTCAGACATTGTTGCTCAGCGGCTCGGGTCCGCTGTTAGAACGCGGGCGGGTCAAACAACACGTGATTGATGGCCTGCGTCAGGATTTCGCCCGGTTGAATGATGACCCTGCGGCGGTCTTCAGTTTTGGGGCCAAGCAGGTCCGGGGCATTAAACCCCGCGCCTAACGCAACTTTAGACGCATGTGGACGTGGGGGATGTTTGCCTCCTCGAATTCCGGCCCTTCGGCGGCAAAACCGAGGGCGGCGTAAAAATCACGCACGGCGATTTGAGCGTTCAGGATCGCTTCATGGTATCCGTCACTTCTGGCCTGAGCGATCAAATGGATCATCAACAGCCGTCCTAGGCCATATCCGCGAAAGCGCTTGAGCACTGCCACCCGCTCGATCTTCGCCTGGCCGGGTTTATAGGGTCGCAACCTCGCTGTACCCGCTGCAGGGCCATCGGCGAAGATCAGGAAATGCCTGCAAGTCGTATCGAGCCCATCCCATTCGAGGGCCTCGGCCACGCCTTGTTCGATGCAAAACACCTCGCGGCGGATGCGGTGGCACTCGCCCAGCGCCGCACTATCGGTTCCAGCGATCTCGGTAATCTGGGTTTCCAAGGGCACTCCCTAGTCTTGTTGATGCCTAGCAATCTACCATTGGCGCCCAGCAAGTGATCTGCCGTGTTCTCCCGTCTAGTGGCCCCAGGAACAGATAAAATAGCAAACAGTTGGCGAATCGCTTGAAATTTCCTATGGTTAGCCCTATTCGCCGTTTCGGCTGGCCCAATGGGGGTGCTGGCCAATGTGGACTATTGCGTGGCTGAGCCGATCCTCGAGAAACACAAGATCTGGGATTCATACTGGCTTGACAGCCGGATGAACTCGACCGTGGCTGAAAGCAGTCCGGAAGCCGAAGCTACGCTTGAGGCCCATTGGCGTGAATTTTTCGCCGAAGTCCCAAATGGTGGCGTGATCTTGGATTTGGGGTGCGGTAACGGTGCCGTGGCTCTGACTGCCATGCGCGTGTCGCAAGAAACGGGCAAGGGTTTCAAAGTGCACGGCCTCGACTCCCCCGCCATTGATCCGGCCAAGTATGTGACCCGGGAAGAATTACTGAAGCAAATCGAGTTTGTGGGTCAGGTGCCCATGGAGTCGCTGCCGTATCAAGCCGGGCAGTTCGACGCCGTCGTCAGCCAATATGGTATCGAGTTTGCCGATAGCCGCGCGATTGGTGAAGCCGCGCGCGTGTTGAAGAAGGGCGGCCGGTTTTGCGCCATCACGTTTGCCGCGAACACGCCAGCTGTTGTGCAATCGGCAAGCAAAATGCCAAAGCCAGTTTCTCACCAACAATCCCAAGCTATTCGACATGGCCACGGCTGTTGCTCAGGCCCTGCATAACATCGAGAAGTCGCCACAAGAAGAAACCCAAGGCCGCGACACGAAAAAGTACCTGGAGCGGTTCAGCCAGGAAGTCGAAAACACCATGGCGAAGTTCAAGCATGGCGACAGCGAGATCATTGAAGCCGTCATCACTTCGCTGCAGCACGTCTTTGTCATCCGCAAGAACACCGAAATCGGCACACAAGTGAATATGATCGCGCTGATGAAGAAGCGTATCGACTCCCATATTGCACGATTGGATGCCATCACGCGCTCTGCGTTGGGTGATTCGGGCGTGCTGGGCTTTAAGCGCAAGCTAGCCGATGCGGGCGTGGTGAACGCGGTGAGCACCCCCTTCGCTGTTGATAATCAGGGCGTTATAGGCTGGAAAATCACCGGCACGCGCCAATAAATTTCCGCACTAACTTTTCATTCCGAGCGATCCACAAAAATTCAAAAACAAAAAGGGCGGCAGTTGCCTGCCGCCCTTCGTATGCCGTTAATCTGGCTTATGACTTAGAACTTCACAACCGAGCTGAGCGAGAAGAAACGCCCGATGGTGTCGTAGCTTTGCGGGAACGTATTGCCGCTGTTGTTGCCGGTGGTGCCGATGGTGTTACCCACGACTGGCGGCTTCTTGTTAGAGACGTTCGTGATCGAAAGCGCGATGCGTGCCGTCTCCGAGACATCCCAGCCGCCCGACAAGTCGACATAGTCGTAAGCCTTGATGCGTGAGAAGTCGGCGAAGAACACACCGGCCAACGGCTCCACTTTCGTCGCACCCATGTGGCGCCAATTGTACGAGAAGTCGAAGTCGCTGATGTACCACGTGGTGCGCTGGTTCCAGCGGTACCGGGCCAAAGGCTCATCGCAAGCTACCGAGTAATAACCCAAGCAATCGCGACGGATTGAGCTTGGGGTCGGTTGTTGGAAGTAGCTGTTGACCTTCGAACCGTTAAAGCTCAGCGCCAAGTTGCCAAGCGCGGAACTCATGCCCATGTCCTCGAACGCCACCTTATAGGTAACGTTCAAATCCCAGCCGGTGGTATCGATTTTGCCGAGGTTGGACAATGGCCGTACGATGCCAGGAGCTGTTGCACCGTTGAACGAGCCGTTCGTCGGTTCACGCAGGACCTGTTGGCATGCAGCGTTCAGTGTGAGGCTTGGATTGAACGCTGTCGTGTAGCACTGGCTCAGAACATCCGCTGCGGCTGGACGTTCAATCGCCTTGTTCAGGTTGATCTTGTAGTAATCCAAGGTTACCGCAAGACCGTCGGCGAACTCAGGCGTCCATACGCCACCCAAGGTCATCGTCTTGGCCTTTTCTGGGCCGAGCGCTGTGTTGCCGCCAGCAACCGTATTGATCTGGCCCGCCGAGGGGGCGGCCAAAGTACCGATCACTGTCAGCGGAATGCCCGTCAGACGGCAGAGGTTGGACAATGTGCCGGCCGTATTGGCTTGCCCAAGGTTAATCAAGTTCAGTTGGCAAGGATCGACCGCCAGATTGGTCAAACCAGACACAGCCGGAGCGAACAGTTCGTTCACGTTCGGAGCGCGGGTCGCGCGTTGACCCATGCCGCGGAAACGCAGGCCTTGAATCGGCGACCATTCGCCGCCGAACTTTGCGCTGCCATAGGTATCCGACGTGGTCGTCGTAAACTTCGTGCGGCGGTATCCGCCTTCGAAGTTCAGGCTTTCCATCATCGGTTGATCACTGACGATCGGAATCAGTACTTCGCCGAAGATTTCCTTCAGATCGAAGGTGCCGCTGCGATCAGGCAGCGGAGCCCCAGTTCCAAGCACTTCGCCTTGGATCTGCGAAGAGCCGTCTGACTGGTTGGCGGCGAACAGTTTGCGATACTCAGCACCGACCGCCACGCCAATCGGCAGACTGGCGAACGGGCTCATCAAGTTTTCGCCAAGGTCGCCAGACAAGCTCGCGTTAGCGACTTTCTGATCAACCTTTTGGCCAAGGATGGCATTGAGGTTAATGAAGCCGATCATTGCTGGAGTAATCGATCCTGCGGCGCCAAACACGTTCAGCGGCACGCAGCCGTTAGATGTGTTGGTGCAGGTCGTGGGGTTAAATGCGCGTAGAGCCTGTTGCACTTTTGACAACGAACCCCAGTTGCCGCGGATCTGCGTTTGGCTGGCTTCGCCGCGTTCGAAGTACACGTCGTAGCTCCAGTTATCCACGATGTCGCCGCGGGCTCCGATGGTGAATTGGAACCACTTGTTTTGGAAGTCGTTCAAGCGCGGACCAAGTTCGGTGATGCGTCGGCCGATGGTGATCGGAACCTCGGTCGCTCCGCCGGGGCCAGCGACGCATTGCGCGGCTGGAATGCCACGCGCAGCGCAGATCTGGGCACGAGCAGCAGCCGGAATAAACGGATTGCCGATCGGAACCTGGTAGACGTTGAGGAAGGTGCCGCTCGACGCCAACTGAGTGTGGACGTTATTGCGCGTATAAAGGACTTGCGTATAAACCTCGGCATAGTCGTTGAGTTCATACCGGCCCATCGAGGTAAACTGATAACGTTCCAGCGGAGATTGGAAGAGGTTATCAGGGTTAAAGTTATACGCGAGGACCGTGGGATCGATCCGGCCGGTCGCGGGGTTAATTTGGCCAGCGACACCCGTCAAACCCAGGCCGCCTGACCCGATGGCAAGCTGCGCGGGGATCGTGGTTCCAGAACCCTGTTGAGCGCAGTTCGTGGAAGAGAGGGTCGTTATACCCAGAGGTAATTGGCCCGCTGGAGTGTTGATTGGGGTGGTCGTGCCGACGATATTACCGGTTGCACCTGGGCAAGTCGTCGTATCACTTTGGCGGGCGCCGTAAGGCCGCTCGCCAGCCGTCAGCTGTTGGCTGTCGGTATAGCCGAGGCTTAACACCACGTTGCCGCGATTGTCGTTAAAACTCGCACCCATCAGCACGTCGCCCTTAAGGCGCTTAGCATCGGATTTATCCGACATACCGTATGAGCCTGAGAATTGCAGGCCTTCGAAGTTGCGCTTGGTGATGAAGTTGACAACGCCGGCGACGGCGTCGGCGCCGTACACGGCTGAGGCACCACCGGTAACGAGGTCAGCGCGTTCGATGAGGGAAATCGGAACGATGTTGGTGTCGATATGGCCGTCTAGGTTGAAAGGCGTCAGACGGCGTCCATCCAACAGAACAAGTGAGCGTTTTGCATCGAGATTACGA
Source organism: Rhodospirillaceae bacterium (assembly GCA_009693785.1). Taxonomy (GTDB): domain Bacteria; phylum Pseudomonadota; class Alphaproteobacteria; order Rhodospirillales; family Rhodospirillaceae. Next base: position 84,150 of record SHWP01000004.1, on the reverse strand, counting down.
ATATCGATGATCGCGCCGCCGTTAGCACCGTTATTGGTGCCAGGACCGGTGGCTGGAGAAACGGCTGGCAGCGACCGGATCAATTCTTCGGCTGCGACCGGCGCGTTAAATGACATTTCCTCAGCTGTCAGACTTGTGACCGGGCTGTTAGACGTCAGGCTAGACGTCAGGCTCTGGGTCTTAATGCGCGAACCGGTGACGACAATTTCCTCAACCCTCTCATCGGTGGCGGCTTGTTGCTGTTGCGCGATCGCCGGCACGGCGAAGGCGAGAACAGCACTGGACATTAACGCCGTGCGCAATGCACGGCCGAACATTGTCGTGTGTTTCACGATGTACCCCTTCTTATAAATGACTCCCGCGACCACCAGCCAAAACCGGAATTCCCGTGTTTTTGGTGGCGGTTGCGATCCGGGACAGGCCCGAACCGCGTTGGCGTGAGCACGGCTCACATTGGCGTCAAGTAAAGAGGTGGAGGGGGTGCTAAGTCAACTTTGTTTCAATACAATTTAACGTTTAGTTGCGCGTGTTGCAGGGAAGCTACAATTTTCAAAAAACATATATAAATCATGGGCTTGTATGAGATTAAAAAATAAGAAACAAATCGTCTCTGCATCGTCACAGGACATAATAAATTTCCTGTTTTTGGCATTTTTTAGAAATAAGATTACAGGGGCGACAGGTTGCCGACACCCGTCACCCGGATCAGTTGGTGGTCGAAAATTGGCTAATTGCCTAGTAGCCAGGGGGGAACAGGCAGGTCTTTTGATCTCAAAAAATCTGAATTGAACAGCTTGCTTTGATAGCGCGTCCCCGAGTCCGCAAGAACGGTGACGATAGTTTTCCCAGTCCCCAATTGGTGCGCTAGGCGAATGGCAGCCGCCACATTGATTCCGGTCGAGCCGCCCACACACAGCCCCTCATCACGCAACAAGTTAAAGATAACCGGTAAAGCCTCGGCATCGGGAATGCGAAACGCCTCGTCGATTTTTGCCCCGTCAAGATTTGCGGTGATGCGCCCTTGGCCAATGCCCTCGGTGATAGAACTGCCCTCGGCCTTGAGCGAGCCATACTTATAGTAATGGTACAGTGCAGCCCCTTCGGGGTCGGCCAGGGCGGTGACAATGTTTGGCCGCCGTGACTTCAACCCGGCACTAATACCCGCCAGGGTTCCACCCGTGCCGACAGAGGCAACAAAGGCATCAAGTCTGCCATCCAATTGATCCCAGATTTCGGGCGCGGTGATGCGCTCGTGCCCGTCGCGATTGGCAGTGTTGTCGAACTGATTTGCCCAAACCGCGCCATTTACCTCGGTTTTTGCCAGTTCCTCGGCCAGCCGCTGCGAGACTTTGACGTAATGGTCGGGGTGTGCCGCTGGCACCGGGGGAACTTCCCGCAATTCTGCACCCAGCAGCCGCAAAGCCTCTTTCTTTTCTTGGCTTTGGTTTGCGGGAATAACAATGACAGTGCGGTACCCCCGGGCGCGCGCAACTATTGTTAGCCCGATGCCGGTGTTGCCCGCGGTGCCCTCGACGATCACCCCACCAGGCCGCAAGGCTCCGCGCCGTTCAGCATCATCGACTATATAAAGTGCTGTGCGGTCCTTGATCGAGCCGCCGGGGTTGAGGAATTCGGCCTTACCCAAGATGGTGCAGCTCGTCAGTTCCGAGGCACGGCGCAGTTTGATCAGCGGGGTATTGCCAATGGCCCCGCATACGTCGTTGGCGAAACCCCTGGCTTGAGGGGGCCTGGCCAGTTTCCCCTGTGGTGCGAGATGGTTCATCGAAGCCTCTTGGTTCATCGCGGTGGTAACCTCGGGGCAAACGGCGTTCCCATAAAGTTAGTGCTGATGCCAACAATGCGCCAGTGTTCATAAAGAGGAGACTTTTTTCTTATGAGGCGGCAATAGAGAGTAATCTTTCGTTGGCTGCCATTATTGCGAACTCACTGGGCCTTCTCTCACCCGGATAGTCTGTCACGGCCTTATAGCTACCTCCAACAAGCGTCATGTTCCATTCTTGGGAATCTCGAAATGTTGGAAAATGCGTCGCCGGTTAGCCCCAAAGCATGGCTCAATGCGAAAGATAATTGGCTGGGCGATTATCAGATTCCCAAATCGCCGGATGGGGACGGCGAGCATCATGACTCGCTGAGTCAGGCCGCCGCTCAGGATGCCAATGCCGTTAAAGGGGCCACGATAGACCATTCTGACGTCTATTTCGCTCACGGATAGCCGCGCCAAGCAGCCTTTCTCAAAGGCATTGTGCCCTCCCGCAATTGCCCTAAGCCTGCCGCGCCGTTATCGTCGGCTCCTGATTTGGGGGCGGCAGTTCAATGGCGGCGGGCGAATTTCAAGAGCGCACTTTCACGTCATCTGATGGCCTGCGGCTATTCTTCCGAGACTATCCAGGGCCGCCTAATCCGCGCCTGACGGTCATTTGTATTCCAGGGCTGACCCGTAATTCCCGCGATTTTGACGAATTGGCGCCCCATCTGGCGGCTAAATACCGGGTCTTGTGTGTCGATCTGCGCGGGCGGGGCAAATCCGAATATTCACCCGACCCCAACACCTACCAGCCGCCAATCTATGTGCGCGATATGATGCAAATGCTCAAGGCGCTATCGCTCAAACACGTGGCGCTCGTCGGCACCTCGCTGGGCGGTATCATCGCAGCGGTCCTGGGTGCGGTGGTGCCCACCAGGGTGCTCGGTATCGTGATGAATGACATTGGGCCCGAGGTGGATACCACTGGCATGACCCGCATCGCTGCTTTTGTTGCGCGCGGCTACACCGGGCCGTCCTGGGATGCGGCCGCGGATGCGCTGCACCAAGTTGATGGCAAAATTTATCCCGACTACCAAAAAGCCGATTGGTTGAAAATGGCGCGCCGCCGTTTCATCGAACAGCCCGATGGCACAATCAAGAACGATTACGACCTCAACATTGCCAAACCCTTCGGTAACGCAGTTCAAGCCGGTTCGGCGGCCACCAGCTTGTGGCCATATTTTTTGCGGCTTAGGGGAATTCCGGTGCTGGCCATGCGTGGGGCGATTTCCGATGTTCTGTCGCCCGAGACGTTCGCCAAAATGAAAGAACGCTTGCCTCACCTTGAACAGTGCTTGGTGCCTGACCGTGGCCACACACCGTATTTCGACGAGCCGGTGGCGCTTAAGGCCACCGATGACTTTCTGGCGCGGCTTCCCGAGCGGATTTCAACAGGGGAATGGCTGGTGCGCGCCGCCCGCCAAGCCGAATTCCTGGTCCGCCTGAAACTTGGTATGCTGGGTTCCTAGCAGCACGCAGGCCCGTCCATGACCGCCTATATCAGTGAATATAATCTCCGCTTTGCCCTCAAACCTGCCACCACGGCGCTGTTGGTGGTCGATATGCAAAACGCCACCGGCAGTTTGAACCACGGATTGGCGAAGATGCTGCGCGAACAGGGGCGGTTGGAGGAATCACGCTATCGCTTTGACCGCATCGAAAATTTCGTCGTTCCGAACACACAAAAACTTCTCGCGGCGTTCCGGGCCATGGGCGCGCCGGTGATTTTCATTACCTATGGCGCCGAGACACCCGACTGCTCGGATGTTGCGCGGCATATTCGCGCCTTTGTGAAGGCCACCGATAACAAAGTCGGCAGAGCGGAGCATGATATTGTCGATGCGCTCAAGCCGCTGCCGCATGAACCAGTACTGAACAAAACCACCATGGGCGCGTTTGGGTCGACGGGCATCGACAGCCGCTTGCGGGCGCTGGGTGTGACCGAGTTGGTTGTGGTGGGCGTGTCCACCAACAATTGCGTCGGCATGACCGCCATGGAAGCCGCCGACAAAGGCTACGGCGTGGTTCTGGTCTCGGATGCCACGGGCACGTGCTCTGACCGGATGCAAACGGCCTTTGAGGAGATGTTCCTGCGGCTGTGGGGCAGGGTGCTCTCAACCACAGAAACACTAGCCGAACTGCAAACCCAAAACACCGCCCAAGCTGCACAGTAGCGGGGGTTGCGGGGTAGCCCATTCCCCGGCATCTTCGGGCCTTGTTCCAAGATTTGGAGAGCCCCATGACACCCTGCGGCGATGATGCTTCCGCCGATGATGCCCCCATTCTCGATGCCATCGCCAAGTGGCTGGCGCGCGACGTGGAACCCCATGCCATGCGCATGGAGCACGCTGACGAATATCCGCATCAAATGGTCGAGCAAATGAAAGCGCTTGGCCTGTTTGGCGCCACTGTGAGCACCGAGTGGGGTGGTCTGGGCCTTTCGGCCAGCACCTACGCCAAGATCGTCACCATGATCTCGGAAAGTTGGATGTCGCTGACGGGGGTCTTTAATTCCCACCTGATGCTGGCCAAGTGCATCGAGAAATTCGGCACCGTGGACCAGAAGAAAAAATACCTACCGAAGCTTGTCACCGGCGAATTGCGTGGCGGTACCGCCCTGACCGAACCCGACGCGGGCACCGACTTGCAGGGCATCCGCACGAAGGCCGAAAAGCGTGGCGAGCACTACATCGTCAACGGCTCGAAAATCTGGATCACCAACGGATTAGAAGGAACGATTTTCGCGCTATTGGTAAAAACCAACACGGCGGCTGATCCACCCCGTAAGGGCATGAGCATGTTGATCGCCGAGAAGGGCCCCGGCTTTACCGTGTCGCGCAAACTCGAAAAGCTGGGCTATCACGGCATCGATTCAACCGAGCTGATTTTCGAAGACTACAAAGTCCCTGCCGCCAATTTGATTGGGGCAGAGGAAGGCAAGGGCTTCTATCATGCCGTCGGTGGGCTGGAACTGGGTCGAATCAATGTGGCTGCACGTGGTGTGGGTATCGCTAACCGCGCCCTGACAGAGTCCATTAAATATAGCCAGCAGCGCAAAACCTTCGGCAAGCCCATCGCCCAGCACCAGGCCATTCAACTCAAACTCGCCGAAATGGCGACCAAATGCGAAGCCGCGCGGTTGTTGGTGGAAAGTGCAGCCAAGGCTTACGACGCAGGCCAGCGTTGCGATATGGAAGCAGGCATGGCCAAGTATTACGCCACCGAGGCGGCGGTAGATAACTCACTGGAAGCCATGCGCATTCACGGCGGTTATGGCTATTCGAAAGAGTTCGTGGTGGAACGGTTATACCGCGACGCGCCGCTGTTGGTGATCGGCGAGGGCACCAATGAAATGCAGCGCATCATCATTGCGCGCCAACTGGTCGAACGGAATCCGATTTAGCCATGCCGTCCACAGCATTACCGCTTAAAGGCATCCGCGTTCTCAGCCTCGATCAATATGGCGCCGGGCCATATTGCACCATGATCATGGCCGACATGGGCGCGGACGTGATCAAGATTGAGAACCCCGCCACAGGCGGTGATTTCTCGCGCGACACGGGCCCTTATTTTTTGGGCGAGCACGACAGCCTTTTTTATCAGTGCTTTAATCTCAACAAACGCAGCCTGACGCTGGATCTCAAGCACCCCAAGGGCCGCGAGGTCATGCACAAGCTGGTGGCGCGCTCTGATGCCTTAGTGGGCAATATGCGTGGCAACCAGCCCGCCAAATTGGGCCTCGACTATGCCGCACTGAAATCCATCAACCCCAAGATCGTCTGTGGGCATATCTCGGCCTATGGGCGCGATACCTCGCGGGTGGATTGGCCGGGCTATGATTTCTTGATGCAGGCCGAGGCGGGTTTCATGAGCATGACCGGCGAGCCCGATGGTCCGCCCGTGCGACTGGGCGTGTCCATGGTTGATTTCATGACAGGCAGCATGATGGCCTTTGCCGCCACTGCGGCCATTCTCGCTTGTAAAACCAGCGATGCGCCGGGCCGCGATGTGGATTTAAGCCTGATGGACTTGGCGCTGCACCAACTCACCTACCCGGGCATTTGGTATTTGAACGAAGGACTAGTGAGCAAACAAGTGCCGCGGGGTGCTCATGCCTCGATCACACCAAGCCAATTGCAAAAGACCAAAGACGGCTGGATTTTTGTCATGGCCCAAAACCCAAAGTTCTGGGAGATCTTGGTTGAGGGCTTGGGGCAACCAGGCCTTGCTACAGACCCAAGGTTTGCGGGCATGCCATCGCGGCTGCAACATCGCGCCGTCCTGACCAAAATCCTCGACGATGCATTTGGTGCCAAGACCACCAATGAATGGATCGAGGTCTTCAAGGGCAAACTGCCGGTAGGCCCGGTCTATGGCATCGACCAGGCCTTGGATAATCCATTCTTGAAAGAAACCCAGATGGTGCAAACCGTGCCGCACCCCGACCGGCCAGATATGCGCACGCTGGCCAATCCCTTGAAACTCGACGGCCAACGCATGGCGAGCAAATATGCGCCAAAGCTGGGGCAGGATACCGATGCGATCTTGGGCGAAATCGGCTACAGCGCCGGCGACATTGCCGCCCTGCACGATGCCAAAGCGGTTTAGCGGCTCATGAAACTCGAAGGCCTGCGCGTTATCGACCTCAGCATGTTTCTGCCGGGTCCGCATTTGACACTGATGATGGCTGATCATGGCGCCGAGGTGATCCGTATCGAGCCGCCAGGAGGTGAGCCCTCGCGGCAATACGGGCCATTTGAAACGGGGTCCGATGGGAAGCCTCAATCCATTTGGTTTCGTAACCTTCATCGCGGCAAGAAGAGTTTGTGCCTTAACCTTAAACACCCTAAGGGCAAGGAAATTTTGCTCAAACTGGCTGCCACTGCCGATGTGCTGGTGGAAGGCTTCCGCCCTGGCGTCATGGACAAATTGGGATTGGGTTACAAAGACCTGAAGATGAACAATACGCGCCTGGTGTACTGCGCCGTCTCGGCCTACGGCCATTCGGGGCCGCTGTATGGAAAGGCCACGCATGACATGGGCGCACAGGCGCTGACAGGCTTTCTGGCCATCAACGATAACGGCGATGGCAAGCCGGTGGTACCGGGTTTTCCATCGGCCGATGCTGCTTCGGCGATGATGGGGCTGTCGGGGGTTCTCATGGCGTTGTACCGGCGCGAGAAGACCGGGCAGGGGGATTTTGTCGACACGGCGATGTACGACTCGCTGCTGTCGTTTAGTGCACACCTCGTAGGGCCGGTGTTGGACGAGGGTAAGCCACCGTTGACTAAGACTGGGCGGTCGATTGGCGGAGCGGCGTTCTACAACATCTATGAAACCAAGGATGGCAAGTTCATCGTGTTATCCGGTCGCGAGCCAAAGTTTGCCGAGGCCTTGCTTGGCTACTTGGGCCGGCTCGATCTGGTTGAACTTTGCCGCCACGATGACTGCGTTGCCCAAGAGCCTGTGAAGGAATTCCTGCGTGGTGCATTCAAGGCTCGCACCCAAGCCGAATGGATTGAAGCGCTGTCAAAGCTCGATGTGGCCTGGGCACCGATGATGGATATGGCCGAAGCCATCGCACAGCCCCAAGCCAAGGCGCGGGACATGTTGATGGTCGATGAGCTAGGCCGCCGCCATATCGGCAACCCTATCAAGTTCACCGAAGAGCCTGCCAAGTTCGGATTCAGAAGCCCCACGCTAAACCAAGACGCCGAGGCGGTGCTGAGGGCATTGGGCTATGATGGCCAAACGATCATCCAGTTCCAAGCCGCAGGCGTGTTCGGCTGATCCAGTCGAAGAGGGGGCCGTCATGCTGTCGAATATAAAACTTACGACCTGGCCATTGATCGCCAGTATCGGTGCTGTTGCGATCTCGCCATTGCTCATGCTCGTAACAGGGCGCGACGAGCCTTACACCTTTTGGATTTCAGCCCTGATGATTGGACTGTGGGCTGTCCAACGCCTGACGAGAGCCGAAGTCGGTTTCGTCGCAGGTGATGGCAAGTCTTATCTCATCGGGCTCGCTTATGTCGTGGGTATCATTGGTATCGTGGCGATCGGTGCATGGGCGGCGCAACTGATCGATCTCAAGGATTATTCGGCCAGGACGGTGTTTCGCCGCATATCGCTCAACTTCATTGTGACGTTCATCCTGGCCTTGATCACCGAGGAAGGTTTCTTCCGGGGCGCGCTCTGGGCCAGTTGCGTGCGTGCCGGGTTTTCTCCGGTTAAAACGATTCTATGGACGAGCATTGCCTTCGGTTTGTGGCATTTTGCGGTGCCGATCCTCGATCCTGATTTTACCCAGCCGCTCAGCAAGGTGCCGCAATATGTGATTGGCTCAACCGTTTTTGGGGTGGCCATGGGCTTGCTGCGCCTAACCTCAAAATCCATCGTCATGCCGAGCGCTTGTCACGCGCTTTGGAATGCCACGGATTACACTTTTTTCGGGACGGGTGAGAAAGTTGGACAACTTGGAATCACGGATACAAGTATATGGGATCCCGAGCGCGGATATGCCGGACTGATATTAGCGATCCTCGCGGCCGGCTTGCTCTGGCGGTGGGTCAAGCCTCGCCGGGCAGCAGAACATTGAATGCTTGGGGCCATCCCTGTTTTAACAGGAGAAATACAGGCCCGCCCGGTGAACGTATACCGCAGCGGTATTTTATGCAGCAGCGGAATTATTCTTGGCCTCACGCATCGATCAATTCGACACCAGCTTCTCGGGCCGCACGTTTTAAATCCGTATCACGTGTCGCAAGCGGAGCGGCGAGCCGCATGGCAAGTTCAAGATAAGCGGTGTCGTAAACTGTGAGTTTGTGTCTTCGGGCAAGATCATAAATGCGCCCAAAAGTGAGCATTGCAGCCTCGTCATCTATTTTTGGGTCCAGCGAGTTGAGGAGCGCAAGGTTGTCCTGAATTTGCTGATGTGTGAGCCGTCGGTGGCGTTCGGCGTTGAGCAAAATGTTGCCGCATTCCAGAAACCAGAGTGCTGGAACATGCATTACTTCAGTTTCACATCTCGTGAGCAGCGCCTGCGATGAGTCGCTGCGTTCGTCCTTGAAGCACCATGCAAGTGCGGCTGACGCGTCGACGACGAACACGTCAGTACTTCCGGCCTTCATTAATGAGGTCTTTGATTTTGAGTCCGTTGAGCGTTTGGGTTTGGCTCAATCGTTGCAGACCTTCGATCGCCTGACGAATTTTCACAGGGTCGCGAGATGCCGAAGGAATCATCCGCGCCACGGTCTCCCCGCGTTTGGTGATCTCGATTTCCGCCCCATTGCGCACTTCTTCCACCAGGGCGCTGAAGTGCGTCTTGGCTTCGAACATGCCGACTTTTCTGGTGATGGCCATTGCAACCTCCACAATCTAACTAGTTTATAAACTAGTTAGATTGTGGAGGTCAATTTATATCTAAATTCATATATATAAATCAATCATATACGATGAAATTAAATCACTGCTTTGGCAGGCAGCGATAGCTAAAAATGGCTCAGTTTCTAGCGCATCGTAGCGAAAAGTGGACTTCCGGTTTTCGACAAAACGATGCGCCAACAAATAGATAGAGCGAGCCGCTCGATTCCGAATTTATGCGGCTTGCTCTAGCGTTGCTGCTTCTAAGACACGCCGTTGTGCTTGGCCCAATAGTTTTGGATGTGTTCACACAAAAGTCTAGCGCCGAACGATTTGACGATGACGCCCAGCGCGCCCAGTTCCAAATATCGTGAAACATCGCCGGGTTGGACCTTTGCCGTGACGAAGACGACGGGAATGCTGGCGGTTTGCGGATTTTTACGCAACGCTTGAAGTGTAGTCGGGCCATCCATTCCGGGCATCATGATGTCGAGCAAAATCAAATCGGGCGCGAAAGCTATAGCTTTTTCAAGGGCCTCTGTGCCCGACTCGCAGCTTTCTACTTTATATCCAGCGATGGTTTCAAGCGTGAGCGCCACAACATCGCGGATATCGGTTTCGTCATCGACGTGCAAAATTCGGCGTAACGGTTCCATGTTACCTCACAAGGCCAGCTGCTCTTGAACACTCGGCAAGCAGGGGAGATCAAAATAGAAGGTTGAGCCCAGGCCGACCTTGGTGACAAATCCAATCTTCCCGCCATGATCCTCAACAATGGCTTTGGCGATGCTCAGCCCCAGGCCCGTACCGCCGGTTTAGCGCACATCCGATGAGTCGGCCTGAGCAAAGCGCGTGAAAATCTTGTCGTGAAAGTCGGTCGGAACACCGCAGCCAGAATCGATCACCGAAACTCGCGCTGTGCTATTTTGCTGGGTCAATGAAACCTCAACAACTGCGTCATCGGGTGAAAATTTGGCGGCATTGGACAGCAGGTTTGCCAGCACTTGCATGAGCCGGTTGTGATCGCCGGTGACATGAGCTGGGCGTTGTTCGCTGGTGAGTGTGAAACGCACGCCATGCTTCTGACCGTAGGATTTGTTGGCTTCAATCGCCTCGGCCACCAGGGCTGCTAGATCAAGCCGCGCCATCTGGTACTCTGACTTTCCCGATTCGATCTTTTCGACGTCGAGAATGTCGTCGATCAGCCGCACCAACCGCTCACAATTGCGAAAGCTAATATCCAGCATTTTCTCGAATCGATCGGGAACCTTTTCGATCAGCCCCGATTTCACCAAATCGAGCGACGTCATGATCGAGGTGAGTGGTGTGCGCAGCTCGTGAGACATCGTGGCCATAAACTCGGACTTGGCCCTGGTTCCAGCCTCGGCCGCATCCTTCGCACGGCGCAGTTCCTGGCCCAGGCGTTGCTCTGCTTCCACCTTCTGTTTGAGTGAGTCGTTGGTTTGGGTCAGCTCGTTGCGGGCCGCCGCCAACCCTGTCCGGGCCCCAGCAAGGCCAATGGCGGCGTTCTTAATCTCATCTTGCAGGAGGTTGAAATTATTGGCCATGAGGCCCAATTCATCGCGCGATTTTACGTCGATGTGGCGTACGTCGATTCGGGCATGCGCCGCTTCCAAATCACCCCGCCCTAGCGCCAGCATGGCGTTGGAAAAATCTTGCATGGTGCCAGTAACAAGGCGGCTTGCCGCTGCGCTGACCTGATCGGCAGAATGAGCAATCATGCCCGGTAAAACGATGCCCACCGAGATGGATAGAATCGCCACGGCGACGAAAATGTCTTCGAGCATAACGACGATGGCCGAGTTCTGGTCGGTGATGCGGCTGACGGCCACGATATATCCGGCCGCATCGAGTAACAGCACCAGCAACATGGCGCCGGTGAGTTTCACGTGCAGGGTCTGCCCGATGAGCGGGCGGCCGGCACGCCAGTTATCTTCAACTTTGCGTATCGCGTAAAAAGCCGCACCCGAATAGGCCATGGCCAAGCCAAACACGACGGTCGGCAAACCAAACTGTTGAAAGCCCAGCAGTGTCGAAAGGCCCCAAACGATGGCCGCTAGAACGCCCAGCACAATGGTACCGCGCGGGGCCCGCCAGGGGCGCTCGGCGTTGGGCTCGTTCTTGCGCAACAGCCAGACTGCAACATTAGGAAGCGCGATGCCGATGAGATAGGTGAAGTTCGCCGCCGCCACTAGCCAGATCGGGTCGCCCAACAACAAGAACCAAATTGCAAACGCCGCCGTCACAACCGACGCAGCCCAAGGCACGTCAGTTGACGCAAGCCGGTGTGCGAGGAACCGGGGCAGTAACCCATCTTCAGACAGTTGCGACAACACGCGGGCCGCACCGGCCAGTGGCTGAAGCGTGCCGTGGAACATGTTGAACATGATGAACCATAAGGCCAGCGCCCGGCCAAAGCTGCCGAACCACGGCGCATACGTCGGGCCCAATGTTTGTGACAGGTCACCCCCTAAGGGGCCCGCGCCGAGCGTGCCCAACCAAACCACCGGCAGGATGGCGAAATACAAACCCGCCATGCCTGCACTGGCCAGCATGGCGCGCGGGACGTTGCGGTTCTGGTTGATCGTTTCACCCACGTGGCAGGTGGCGGCTTCAAACGCAGGGGCGCCAAAGCCAATGAGGTAAAGACCCGCCATCATTGAGGTGAGGTCGCCGTACCAACCGTCAAACGGTGTGTTCAAATGAAAGGTCGTGGCTTGCTGCCAATCGGCTTCGCCGCTGAGCACCGGAACGATCGCCGATAGAAACGCCAGAATTGACGAGGCTGTGGCGATACCGATGCCACTCGCGTTGTCGGCCGTATGCCCGTGAGGTTCAACACCAGACAGATCAAGACGATGGTGATGGCGATACCCGGAACTGGCAGGTCTGGCAGCAGCCATTGTTGGATCGCGCCAGCAGAGAAGATCGCGGTCAGGCCGCAGGTGGGCACCCAGCCCCACCAGTAACAAACGCCCGTCAACGCCGAGAGAATCTCGCTATAGGGACGGAACGCGGCCGTGCATGCCGAGGCAATCCCGCCCACGCGGTTGGGGTACATCAACACAAGCTCAAGCCATCCTGGTGCCGCGTCAAAACTGAGGAGCAAGCCAACATGAGCAGGATGACAGCGGCGCTGCCTTGCCCCGGGATGTCGCCTTGTCCCGCGAACAGACGGCGAGTAGAAAAATACTTTGATTGCTGCCGCCCATAGCCAATGCACTCGTGCCAAGCCAACCGATGCAACGTTGGTGCGGTTTGGTGGTGGGGTCGGCGGCATGACTGACCGCAGAAATGTCGAGGTTATTCTGGTTGGCGTTCATCGAAACCTAAGCCTGCGAAGTTTGAAGTTTTCATGCGCCTCATGAGTGGGCAAATGATATCGACTCGAAACTAAATAGCACCTGAATTGATGGGATCATAGCTAAGCGCTGTGTCCGCCGCTTCTGGGAAATGGCTGACTTCCAGTGCAAGAGTATTGAATCGGTGTGATCTTAAGTATTGGGTGGCCGGTGATTGCCCGTTATGGGAGTTCGGCGGGCCATTTTCGCGCGCCGTGGATGACGGCAAGGATGCCGATCTCCGAAGGCTTCACGGTATATGCGACGATATAGGGCGTGCCGGGCACGACGAGCTCGCGCGTTCTTGCGGCACGACCGATGCGACCCATCTGGGGGTGCTGGCCCAACAACGCGACCGTGTCGGCAATGTGTTCGTGAATTCGATTGGCGGCCACCGGGTTGTCACGCTCAATGTAGGCCTCAATGGCATCAAGATCACGGTACGCCCTGTCCGACCAAACGATCTTCATGCACGGGCGCGACGCACGCCGGTTCCATTCTTCAACGCTATGCCCTTGGCCTTGATGCGGCGCACAATTTCCTCATGGGGAATGGTCGGTCCGCCAGCCTCATATTCCGCTAACCGGCGCTCGATCAACGCCACCTGCCAATCGTTGGTCTCCACATATTGCTCGATGGCCTCACGCGCCAGATAGGCCTCGCTGCGTGCGGCGGTCTTGGCGATGGCGCGGAGTTTTGCCTTGGTTTGCGACGACACGCGCGTCATGACGGGATGGCTAGCGGGCATGTGTGCATCACGATGCTGCAAATGATTACAAGTGTAGCATAGTTTATTTTTCTGGTCATGCTGGGATTTTATTACTAGTGCTGCTCTCGGGCCGCTGCATCATATGGACCCAGGAGATCCAGGGCTTCAAGGCGCGGTATTTGATTGTAAATTCAGCGTTGCGATCCCGGGCTCCGGCTCAAGTATCCTCGGTTCGCAGTAGCGAACCCGCGGGGCCGAGGCGACGAACGGGGTGTGGGGCGGTCTCGATGTGAATTGAGTCAGTGCTATGCCTACCTCCCCTCCACAATCTCCACTGTCCGCCTCAACCCCGGCTTCTCCACACGCTGTACAATCCCTGAGGGCCAGCGCACTTCGATGTAATCCACACTCTTTCGAGCGCCCAGCCCAAAGGTTTCCAGCGGTTCATTGGCCGAGTTGTAGCCGTGGGCAGGCACGCGCTCGCGGATTTGTCTAAGGTCGCCGCTCACCACCTTCACCCGCGCACCAATGCCTGACTTGTTGCTGGTGGTGCCGGTCAGCGCCACCTTGATCCAGTTATTCTTGTTGGCCTTGTTGAGGAACAGCCAACTGTTTTGCGGAATGTTTACCCGCTTGAAGGCGTTATAATAAGTGCGGTTAGTGGCGAACATATCGAGGAACCCATCGCCATTCACGTCGCCCGCACCCACGCCCGAGCCGATGCCGAAGCCCTCCGCGCCTGAGCCTTTGGTGATGTCTTCGAACTTGCCGCCGCCCAGATTGTGCAACAGCACGTTAAAGTCGGGCTCCCAGGCGATATAAAAGCGCACGAAGGGCGGGAAACCGTCGATCACATCGTTGATCAGCACATTCTGTGGCCCGCCGTTGTTGACATAAATATCGAGCAGGCCGTCGTTGTCGAAATCGGCCATCACGCAACTGCGCGCCCCGCGCCGGTCGCCCGCGCCTGAGTCTTTCGTGATATCCGTGAAGGTCAGTCCTTGGCCTTTGTCGAGGTCGTTGCGGATTAGCCGGTTGGCTTGGTCGGCTAAGGGCAAGTAGGCGTCGATATCGCCATCGTTATCCACATCGCCCAAACACGAACCTTGTGTGTTGCCTGCAATGCGGAAGGCCAGGCCCGAGGGTGGCCTGCGGGCGTTCATGATGTTGGTGAATTTGGTGCTGCTTCCCTTGGGGCCATCATTCAGAAACAACACGCTGAAACCGCCCTCGTTGGTCACCAGGGGGTCCATGTCGCCATCGTTGTCGAAGTCGGCCCAACTGGGTGCGCCCTGGCTGTTGCTCTCTTTCACCACGTCATGCATGGCGATACCGGATTCGGCCGTCACATCGATAAACGTGCCATCCCGGTTACTATGGAACAGCGCGTTATCCACCTCGCCGTCGGCATTGCGGTGGAAGATGTCCAGCCAGCCATCGTTGTCGTAGTCGATAAAGCCGATTCCGCCGCCGGTGTTGCCAATGCCGCCAATTTTGGCGTCCTCGGCGTTGTCCTTGCGCATTAGCTTGGCGGCCACGGTGACATTCTCGAAATTGGGCTGGCCGGTCTCTTTCAGCAGGTTTTTCATCAGGGTCGAGGGCACGTGCTTGGGGCGTTGACCCGGCGGGCCGCTGGCGTTGGGCGGCATGGTGGCAATCACCAGGTCCAAATCGCCATCGTTGTCATAATCGCCCCAGGCGGCCCCCCGGCCCAGTGTGCCCGGCAGGTCGATTCCGCGTGCCTTGGCGACGTCAGTGAAGCGGGCTTTTCCATCGTTCTCCCACAGCCGCAGGGCAATGCCCGGCCCAATCGCCTCGGTGGACACGAAAATGTCCATGTCGCCGTCTTGGTCGTAGTCGGCGAACATCGGCCCGGTGCCATTCAACTCGGGGTCATTGATACCGGCTTTTTTGCCGATTTCGGTGAAGGCGATGGGGGTTTTGGCCAAACTGGGGCTAACGGCCAAGGACACGAGGATCACCGCCGCAATCAATGATGTTTGAATACGCATTGCACCCTCCGGCCCCTTTAATACTTACCCTCTCCCCAGATTTGGGGAGAGGGGGGGTGAGGGGGCGTTTCGTTTGGCTTCAGTGCGTTGCGCACGCGATAGAAACCAAAAAACCCCTCACCGCCTCGTTTCACTCGGCACCCTCTCCCCAAAGGTGGGGCGAGGGTTAGGTCTTAATCTTATCACCAAATGAAAAACCCGCCGAGCGAAGCTCGACGGGTTTCTCAATCACAACCGTTTCAGGGTGGTGCAGACTTTCCCAGGAGACCGTATGTGATCCGAAGACCCGGTCTATCCTTTGAAGGGCGAAGCCCTTTCGCCCGCGCGCGCCACTGAATCGTTTCTGTTGTGCTAATCCCTGTGGATTAAAGAATCAGAAGGTTAGGCCTTCTTCTTCGCTTTCTTCTTCTTCGCTTTTTTCTTGGCTGCCATGGTCAGATCCCCTGTTGCTAAGAGAGCAAGGACCGCAACACTCACACCATGTGAGTGCACAGTGTTCGAACGCAAGACGTTCGAACAACGGCACTTAATCGCAGTTGTAACATTTGCACAAGTCTTTTTGCGCGCCATGCAAAAAAAACTCTTGCATTCTTCTTGATCGTGATTTTCGCATCGTGCACATCCGAGTCTGTGGACAACATCATTGCGAAAGAAAAACGGCGCCGCAGGTGTGCGACGCCGGAATTTTTTTGATGATGACGTGCGCGATGATGGTGCGATGACGCTCTACTTTTCTCCGATCAAACACGGGAACCCAAAGCCCGGGGTTTGGTAGTTCATCACGCGAGGCGGCACCACCATCGCGACCTTCTCCAAGACCACGCGACCCTTTGAAAACCCAGCTTTTTCGCCCTCTGCGACGATATCCATCTCGCGGTACGTGCCGCCGAATCTTTCGTTGTTGTTGTAGACTTCCCACTCGGCCAAGAACGCATCGAAGGGCTGCAATCCGCTCAGTCTTGGATTGTCCATGTGCAGCATCACGCCGCCCTCGCGCAGGATGCGGCGGCTCTCGGCGAAGATGCGCGGCACCGCCGGGGTCG
This sequence comes from Rhodospirillaceae bacterium, assembly GCA_009693785.1. Lineage (GTDB taxonomy): Bacteria > Pseudomonadota > Alphaproteobacteria > Rhodospirillales > Rhodospirillaceae. The sequence goes on along the minus strand of SHWP01000004.1, from coordinate 67,837 downwards.
AGGTCTCGTGCATGATGATATGGGAGACCACAACGTCGAAAAACCCGTCGGCGAAATTGGTCCGTTCGGCATTTTGTTGGCTAAAGTGGACCGGCACCCCCATGGATTCGGCCCGGCCATGGGCATACCGCAGTATCGATTCGCCCACGTCGATGCCATAGACCTCGGCATCGGGGAACGCTTCTTTCCATGGCAGCGTGCTGTTGCCCGTCGTGCAACCCATGTCGAGGATGCGTTTGGGCTTGATGCCCGGAAAACGTGCCTTGAAGTGGGCGATCAACGATGTGCCCAGGTAATCGCTGCGCGGTCCCAAGTTTCCCATCGCATACATGAACGTCGCGCGGTCATAGAGCGCACCGGCTGAGACGTCGCCGGGGCATGCGTTAGCGTGATAGCCCCCCGGCTGAAGATGAATGTCATAGAAGGTCAGGTACGTGGGCACCTTGAAAGCTGGATCGAGCGTCAGCGTTCCCTTGGCCTTGGCGGCCTGTTGTTTGGCGCGTTCATTGAGCAGCGGAAGCTCGCGTTCGACCGAATCCAGCACTGAATCCCAGGTCATTTCCTGGGTGTGGCGCTGCATGGCGCTGTACATTTGATAATAAGGGTGGCGGGTCATGACCGAGCGCACCTCGCCGCGATCTTGCGGTTCGCGCCCATGGGTTTTGAGGAAGGCTGGCTTGACGACGTTGCCATACACAGTGCGGTTGCCACCCGCCACGTTCAGGGCCAGGTGGCGGCGAATATCCATGTAATAGTCCTGCCGGGCGGCTTCATCGTGGGTGCGCGAGGGCAGCACGTCGTGTTGGACTTGGGTGACCATGGCCATGACCTCCGGTTCGTCTCGGTTGTGGATAATATAGGATGTTGCCAGGCAACATTAAACCTGGCTATGGCCCCCTGACCGGGGACTGATCGGTGCCACGAAGCTTTGGACGAAAGCCGCACACTCGGCTTATGGTGGGCCTGGGGATAGCGTCGTTACGCCGGGGGATGATTTGTCAGCCATTACAAGCAACAACCACGCGCCGGGTGCGATTGCAACGAGGCTGCCCACCTGGCTGTGTACCGGTTACGGCGTGGGCATGATCGGCGGGCAGATTTTTCGCGATACGCCGGCGTTATTGCTGCTGCCCTTCATGACCGATGCCTTAAGCGTGCCAGCCGCTATCGCCGGGCTTGCCATTTTTGTGCCGAAAATCTGGGTGGTGTTTGCAGATCCGTTGGCGGGTATCGCCTCGGACCGCATTTCGACCCGCTGGGGCCGCAGACGCCCCTTCATGTTCGGCGGCGGGCTGTTAACCGTGCTGCTATTTGTGCTGATGTTCAATCTTCCCGCCGTTGCCGGGCCGGTGGCCACGGCAACCTATCTATCGATGGCCTATACCGTCGCACTGACGGCCTTCGCGGCCTATTCGGTGCCGTATCTGACCATGGGCTCGGAGATGACCATCGACCCCCATGATCGAACCCGGTTGATGGCTTTTCGCGTCGCCTTCATGGCGGTGGGTTTGTTCATTGGCGGATATGCCGCAGCCATCCGCGACATCGGCGGCGAAGGGCGCGCGGGCTATAGCTTCATGGCGCTGGTCATGGGGGCCATTTGCCTGGTGAGCATGATGACAACGGTGTTCGTCACCGCCAAGGCGCCCTATGTCGACCGCGATGAAACCCAGCTCGGTTTGATTGCTCAGTTCAAGTTGGCGGCTGGCAACCGCCCGTTTGCCATTCTGTTGGGCGCAGCGTTTTTGCAACGCCTGGCCGAGGGCACGGGCTATGCGGCCATCGTGTATTTCCAGATTTATGTGCTCAAACAGCCCGCGACCGTGTTGGGCACGACCATCCTATTCATCGCCATGCCCGCCATATTCTCGCAGCCCCTGTGGGTGGCGGCCTGCAAACGCTTCGGCAAGATGCGGGTCTATGTGACCACGCTGGTGATTTATTGCGCCTGTTTCGCGCTGTGGCTCATTCCCAACCCCGCGATCTGGATGATCTATGGCATTGGTGTTCTGAATGGCCTGTTCAACAGCGCGTTCATTCTCACCGCCCTATCGATGATGACAGATACCGTCGTCTATGACCGCCAGCGCACCGGGTTAAACCGCGAAGGCGTGTTTAATGGGGTGTGGCTTGCCAGCGAGAAGGTGGCCTTCGCCTTTGGCACTTTGATCGTTGGCATGCTGCTCAGTTGGTTTGGGTATGTTGAGTCCGATCAGGGGGGTGTGCCGCAGCCCGATTCGGCCATCACGGGCATCGCAATCTCTTATGTGATCGTGCCCATCGTCTTTCACCTGTCGAGCTTACTGTTCCTGAGGCTCTACAAGCTGCCGGACCTGCAAAAGGTTTAGCCTTACTTCAGGTCGCCGGTCTCCGACATCATGATGGCCAAGGCCCGGGTGTTGGGGAACTGAGCAAGAACGATCATCAGCATCACCATGATGGGTACAGCCAGGATCATGCCGGTGATGCCCCAAATCGCCCCCCATACGGACAGGGCAAGCATCATAAAGACGGGGCTTAAGTTGAGCGAGCTGCCCATCAGGCGCGGTTCCAGCAGGTTTTCAACGGCACTTTGCACACCCCACAGGAAGGCGAGGATGATCACGGCGGTGGCCGGAGAACTAAATTGCAGCAAGGCCAGCACGGTGGGGAACAGCATGCCGATGGGCGAGCCGATGTAGGGAATGAAGTTGAGCACAAAGATCAAGAGCGACCAGAACGGGGCGAAATCGACACCCGCGATCGATAGGACGATGTAACTTGCCACGCCGACCAGAAAGCTAATCAGTGTTTTGATCAGCACGTAAGTCTCGATCCGGCTGCCGATTTGCGACAGGGTCGCGTGCACGGCCGCTTCGCGGCCAGGCTCGGGGAACATGGCCTTAATTTTATGTTTAAAGAACCGGCTCTCCAGCAACAGGAAGGCGACATAGGCAAAGATTTGAAAGGTGTTGCTGGCGATGGATTGAAACGCACCGGCAAAACGGCCGACCACGGCCCGCAGGTCGATTTCCTGCAACAGCGTGGTGAGCGTCAACGGCCGGTCTTGGCCGAGAAAGCTCGCGATGAACGTCGTGATTTGGGTGAGCAGGGCTTGCAGGCGTTCTTGATACTGCGGGGCAGCCTCGACTACGGCACGCACATTGCCCGCGATAATTTGCACCACAAGGCCAATGACGACGATAAATGCGATAATGGCCAGACTGAGGCCCAGTACTGCGCTTGGCCGCCACGAGCCAAATTTCACCCGTTGAATGGCATGGCCTGTGGCCAGCACCAGGTATGAAATAAAAATCGCCAGGACGAGGGGCAGGAAAATGCTTTGCCCCACGACCATGAGATACAACGTCAGAGCCGCCAAACCAGCAAGTGCGGCAAAGCTCAAGAGATCACGGGGAGGTGAAGCGGTCATCGCGGCTTAAAAGAAATAGCGGTAGCTAGCTTGAAGCTGGTTCTCGTTGACTTTGCTGGGAAGGCCAAAGCTGAGTGTCCGTTCGGGCCGGTTGCTGTGCACGTGCAGGAATTCCAGTGTCAGGCGTTGGTCTTCGGTTGGGCGCAGCACATAGGCTGCCGTAACGGCATTGCCCGTTTCGTTGTTGTTGTCAGGAAACAAGACGTCGCGGTCCTTGGTTTTGAAATATCCAAGCCGTAGCGAAACGCGGTGCTGGTCCCATTCATGGCTGACCAAGGCGAAGCCCGACGAGAACTTGACTTTAACGATTGGCCCAACACCACCGGGGATGGTGACCACCGTTGTTTTGCCTCTCATGTACTGGGCGATCAAATCCACATCGCCTGGCAACAATGTCTTAAGGCCTAGCGACGTGAACGACGTGCGCCAGGGCCACTGCCCATTTTCAATTTCCAGGTCGTCGCCGGGGTTGTTGTAGTACATAGCGCGGAACTCACCCCAATCGTCGTGTTCGGCACGGGCAGCGACGTAATAGGCGGCGCGGTTATCGAGTTCGACAAAGGGCTCGTTATACGGGGCTTGGCGAAACAGCCGCCCCGAAGGGCGGATAACCCGGACATTGGGTATCGAGAGCCGTTCCATCAGCCCGGCCTCGCGGTCATGGATTGCCCACCCGCGCCAAGCCAGAAGCGTTCCCGCCGGATCGTTATATTGAAAGCCTGAGCCTGTGAGGGAGATGTTATAGCCGTCACCTTGCTGGAAGGCGGTCACTTCGGCGCCCGCGCTACGCAGTTCTTCACCCACCCAACTGTTGATGGCCGAAGAACTGATGGTATAGGGGCTGGTCCACGCCAGGTTGGTGTTTTCCAGCGAGATCGGTGGAAAGAACGCACCAGCCCTGGCGCGAAAGCCAAATTGGCCGGTGGGGGCAGGACGGTAGGCCAGGAAGGCCTCGACGACATCCACCGCGTATTTTTGCTGGGTGTTGGTCGTGAGGTGAATGAAACCCGACAAGTCCCAGCTCAACTTAGGTTGCACGATTAGCGAAGCTTCGGCCATGCGCGCAACGACATCTGACCCGCCGCCATAGCGGGTTTTGCCCAAGCCACGGTTCTCCCAACTCAAGGTGTTGCTAGCTATTGCCAGGCGCCCGTCGATCAGGCCTTTGACATTGAATGAGGGAAAGTCGTCATCGCCCAATGCCGCCGTCGCGGCTCCGATCAGTCCGAGCCCCGCTAACCCCAATAATTTGACCAAACGCTGCGGGATCATGCATTGGCCGCTGCCGACTGCGGCAATGGCGACCAGCGCGACGTGAGGAAGAATTTCTCAAAGTCTGCCGCCGGTACGGGTTTGCTGATGTGGTAACCCTGGCCGGTCTCGCAACCATATGTCTTTAAGATATCCAACCCAGCGCGGTCCTCGACGCCCTCGGCCGTGACCTTGAGGCCCAGATTGTGACCAAGGTCGATGGTGGAGCGAACCAAGATTTCGTCGCCCTTGTTGCTCGAAAGCTTCATGACAAACGATTTGTCGATTTTGATTTCCTGAACCGGCAAGCTTTTCAGGTAAGACATCGATGAATAGCCCGTGCCGTAATCGTCAATCGACAAAATTGCTCCCATTTTGTTCAAAGCCGATAGTACTTCCATCGACTGTTTGGGGTCTTCCATCACCGCGCTTTCGGTGATTTCAAGAATAAGTTGGTCAATGGTCGCGCCGTGTTTGGCCATCACGCGCTCAATCTCATGGGGAAGATTACGGTTACTGAGATCGCGTGCGGATAGGTTAATAGCGACTTTGATGTCGATGCCCTTCGCTTTCCACGCCGCGACCTGGGCAATGGCCGTATCGAGTGCCCACGACGTCAATTTTTGAATGTTGCCGGTTTGCTCGGCCAGCGGAATGAACGCGTCTGGAGGCATGAACCCACGCACCGGGTGAATCCAGCGGATCAAGGCTTCAGCCGCCGTGATTTTCTCGGTCGCGATGTCGATCTTGGGCTGGTAGTAAAGCCTAAACTCGCCGCGATCGAGCCCGCTGCGCAACTCGCCCATCATCGACAAGCGCTCAGGCTTGTAGGGGTCTAGTTGCGCGTTATAGAGCGCGTAATGCTGCGAGCTTTTCTTGGCCTCGAAAATGGCGGTGTCGGCGCGCTGCAATAGCATTTTCGCGGTAATCCCGTGCTCGGGGTAACAGGCCTCGCCAATCCAAGCCGTCACATCGATGGCGTTGCCGCCAACGCTGAGGGGCTCGTCAAACGAATCCAAGATCCGCTCAACGATGGGGTTGACCTGATTACTGCCAGCGCCGGGAAGCAACAATGCGAATATGCTGCTGGAGTGACGTGACACCACATCGGATTGCTTAATGATGCGCTGTAAATTGTCGCCGATCTTGGCGACCAGTTGTTCGCCGGTATCGTGCCCAAGCGTGTTATTGATCTCTGAAAACCGCCCAATTTGGACGAGATAAACGCTCAGTGCGGCGTTGCTTTTCTGGGCTTCAGCAATGGCGCCATTGAGGCGGCGCTCAAAGGCCAGGCGGTTAGGCAATTCGGTGCTCGGGTCATGAAGCGATTGATACTCAATCTTAGCTTCACGTTGCGCGATGCCATCCATCATCTGATTAAACGTTTGGGACAGCCGGCCAATTTCGTCTTTCTGATCAATATTGACCTTCTCGCGGTAATCACCCGACTGAATGCGCCGCGCGGCAGCATCAAGAACTCGGATCGGCTTGGATACCCCGCCTGCGATGAAAAACGATGCGATTAGGGTGAGGAGCAACGTGCCTCCCGCTAATCCCAAGAGCGTTAAAAACAAGGGCTCAAACGGAATCAACGACGCATCGAGTGAATATTGGATTGCGGCGTCGATCTTGGCGCTTGACGAGGGCGAGGGCAGGGAGGCGATCAACGTGACGAAATCACGGCCCCCCAGGGTCAACGTTTTGGCAACTTGAGTGGCGCTGGTGTCAGCCGTGCGCAGCGCGCCGCCAAGGCCTGCCGCCAGCTCGGGTTTCAAAGTGCTCGTGCCGACAATCCACTCCCCTTCAGCGGGTGACTTTGCGAAGGTGATATCAAGTGGCACGGTGAATTTTTTGGCCAGGGTTGCCACGTAGATGGTGTTGATCTCGACGCCGATCACCAGTGATGCAATGGTCACGGGGGCGCCAATCGGCACGACAACGGTTTGATAAATTTGACCGTCCATCACCGTGATCGAATTGGCGCGGCCTTCCTCGTCGGCTTGGGCGATCATCTCGGGGAATTGAAACACGGCGTTGGCTTCGCCCACGGTGACGATGTTGCCATCGGCTGCGGCGTCGCTGGCTGTCCCCGTGTCGCCAATGATCTTGTTGTCTGGCGCCACCAGGATGACCCGGTCGGCCTTGATGCGTGTACTCAGGTTATCAATGGCCGACATGATCGTAGGCCGATCGTTGGTCGCCACGGCTTGCCGGAAACCGAAATCTTTCGCCAAAATCGTCGAGCCTTCGGCCAGCACGGTCGTGGTATCTTCGACGTTCTTCTCGAAAACCGCATAGGCGCGGGTGAGCTGATCACGGGCTTGGTCAAAGATATTGTTACGTACCGTGTTTTGAACCGACAGATATGACACACCTTGCACTGCGGCAAACAACAGCGCAAAAAGTAGAACAAGCTTGGTTTGAAATTTTTGAAACACTGTGTGTTGCCTATATGATCAATAGTCTGTTTGGTCTTTTGGGCGAGCCTTTTTAGCCTTACGTTCGGCCTTTAGCGCGACTGTAACTGCAACGCGCTCGGCCCATCGGCGGATACGTTCACGACAGTTTCTTTGCTGCTGGTTTTTTCGTTGGGTGCCATACCTTGAGCGTATAAGCACCAGCGCCGAGGTTGGCGATGGTTGCCTTGCCGTCATCGCCGGTCTTGGCAAAGTAGGGTGTGGGTACGGCGTAGATATACGCCAGCATGTTGTCGTGGATGTTGCAGCCCAGCGCGATGATACCTTCCTTGTCGAAGGTCACCACCTGACGTTCCTTTCCGCTAAACAGTTTCAGTTCGAAGGGCTTGGCGGCAGAAAACGAATAGACATGGTGGCGAAAGGAATCGCGATTGGGGAACTCCACATTGGTGCCGACTTGAACCGGCAACACAAAGGGCGTGAATTCCTGGTTCTCCTGGGCCATCAGGGCGGTTGCTTGGCTTGCCGAGGCGGGGCCAGAGGCGGGGATGGCATAAACCACTGCATCGGCTATGGCGCCGCCGCCATCAGCACTGATCTGAGCGAGAATGGTTCCGGCATTGGCCGCCCCCATTGCAAGGCACGCCCAAGCGCCGGGGATTACAAAACCATACCCGAACCGAACCATGCGTTCCCCGTCAGTAGTCACTGCCGCGCAGAATACGCCGCACGGTCTTCTTACGCCTTGGGCAGCTTGAACCTGCTCGCGTTGAGACTGCACATTATATATGTTTCTGGCACCATGCCATGGGGGCAGGCGGAACTGTCAAAAGTCGAACGATATCATGCTGTTAATACGGCAGGCAGGCTACCTTGTGGCTTTTGTTGGTTTAGCCACAACATCTAGCTTTGGCCAAGAAGTTATCCCTGAGATTCTCGTCACCGGCCGACGTTTGTCACCATCGGTCAACGAGCCAGCTTATCTCACCAGCATGATCAGCCGGGGGCAGCTCGATCTGTCGGCGGGCGCCCGGCTCGACGATGCTTTACGTGCTGTTCCTGGATTTGGGCTTTTTCGCCGTCAGTCGAGCCGTGCTTCTCACCCTACGACGCAAGGCGTGACATTGCGCGGGCTTGGGCCCAGCGGGGCGGGGCGCACCCTGGTGTTGCTCGATGGTATTCCGCAAAACGATCCCTTCGGTGGCTGGATCGATTGGAGCCGCATTCCCACCGCTTCGCTGGAATCGGCGGCCCTCACGCGTGGCAGCGGCGCTGGCCCTTGGGGCAATAGCGCGCTGGCAGGGGTCATCCGGCTTCAAAGCCGTGAGGTTGACCGCAACGGTGGGTTTGCCGAAGCAAATTTTGGCCCCAACGAAACCTATGACGCCACCGCAGGCGTACAGGGCATCGCAGGCAACAGCGCTTGGCATGGCTATGCCCATGGGCATCACGCCGACGGATCGTTTTTGATTCGCAAAAATCAACGCGGGAGCATCGACCGGCGTGCGCGTGATCGGGGTGCGGTAGGTGAGCTTGGCGCGCGCTTTGCGATCAATGATGACACCGTGATCCGCGGCACTGCCCGCTATTCGGAAAGCAGCTTCATCAACGGCATCACGGCGGCGTTGTCCACCACTCGCGTGACGGATGCCGCGTTGTCGGTGCTGCACGATGCAGGGGCCGCCGCCTCATGGGAAGTCAACGCTTATGTTCGCGACCAAGATTTTAAAGCAATCTTTGTGGCGGTGAATGCGGCGCGAAGCGCTGCGACATTGTCACTCGATCAGTTTTCCGTGCCCACCAATGCGCAAGGAGGCAATGCCATCCTGCGTTATCGATTCGACGATCAGCTCACGGTTGATGCGGGGGCAGACGTTCGCGCGGTTGATGGCGCAACCAACGAGAACTTCCAGAATCAGGGCGCGGGTTTCACGAGGGTTCGCAAAGCCGGTGGTGAGCAAGTCTTGGCCGGGACGTTCGCCGAATTAAATTGGCAGCCCAATGACACCTTATTAGCAACCATCGGCGGGCGCATCGACTGGTGGCAACAAAACGACGGCATTCGCCGCGAGAGCGTGCTGCAAGGTGGCGCCATCGTGCGCGACGATAAATTTGCCGACCGCGATGGGAATGTTAGCACTGTGCGGGCGGGCTTGAATTACAGCGCCAATGATCGTGTTGCCATCCGTGCGGCAGCGTACACGGGTTTTCGTTTGCCGACGCTGAATGAGCTTTACCGGCCGTTTCGCGTTGGCAATGATATCACCGAGGCGAACCCGGCGCTCGGCATCGAACGGTTGCAAGGTCTCGACCTTGGCGTTGAGTGGGCGCCTGCTGACGACATCAAACTCAGCGCGACCTATTTTCACTCGGTCCTAAAAAATGCCGTGGCCAATGTGACCGTGCGCGCAACGCCAGGACTAGACCCTGGACTTGGCATCGTTGTTCCTGCAGGCGGCGTGCTACGTCAACGGCGCAACCTCGACCGGATTGTTGCCGACGGGCTTGAGGGCGAATTCACTGCGAATGTGACCCCCGAGGTTCAGTTCTCGCTACGCTATTTGTACACCTCGCCCAATGTCACGCGCAGTCCGCAGCAACCGGCCCTGAAAGGCCTGCGGCTGGCACAGGTGGCCAAACACCAAGGCTCGGCGCAAGTCACCTGGTCACCATCGGAATCCGTATCGCTGTCGGCTTCCGCGCGCGGCACCACCAACCAGTTTGATGACGATCTCAACTCGCGCATCTTACGCGGTTATGCCGTGGCGGATTTCACGGCGGAAGCCGGGCTGACCGAACAAATGCGCTTGGTTTTCGCAGTCGAGAACGCCTTCAATCGCACCATCGAAGCTGGGCGTTCTGCCGATGGCTTAGTTTCGGTGGGAACGCCCCGCACGGCGCGGCTGGGCCTACGCGCAAACTTCTAGAGCAAGCAGCGTTAAGTTGGTATCGGGCTGCTTGCTCTAAGTTATTGTTTGGTCGCGTCGTATATGCGGAAAACCGGGCTCCACTTTTCCGCACGACGCTCTAGGCGGTCATACCGCCGTTTACCTGGCAGCAGTCTGGCCCTATCTTCGCAGCTCAGTAACGTGGAGGAGGGGGCGTTGAACGATCAGCCATCGCAGGTGATAGGGCCGGTATATCAGGCCGTGGCGCTGCAATTGACCGTGAACTCCGTCAACCGCTGTCCCGACCGGGCCAATGCGCGCGAACGCATGAACGCCGCATTGGCACACTTGGCGGTCAAGGTTCGCGGCACCAGAAATTGGGCAGGGCCAGCGTTGAAGCTGGTGGTATTGCCGGAATATTTTCTCACATCCTACCCGCAAGAGGAAACGATTGCGGGCTGGGCCGACAAAGCCGCGCTGGAGCCTGACGGGCCCGAATACACGGCGATGGGCCGCATTGCGCAAGACAACGGCGTTTTTTTAGCGGGCAATGCCTACGAAACCGACCGGCACTTTCCCGGCCTTTATTTCCAAACCTGTTTTGTGATCGATCCCGCCGGGAAAACAATTCTGCGCTATCGCCGCATCAATTCCATGTTCGCGCCCACGCCCCATGATGTGTGGGACAAATATCTCGATATCTATGGCCTTGAGGGCGTGTTCCCCGTGGCTAAAACGGCGATTGGCAATCTGGCCGGAATCGCCTCGGAAGAAATCATGTATCCCGAAATCGCGCGCTGCTTTGCCATGCGTGGGGCTGAAGTATTTTTTCATCCCACCAGCGAGAACGGTAGCATTCAGCAGACATTCAAAGATGTGGCCAAGCTCGCGCGCGCCATCGAGAACTTGGCCTATGTCGTGTCGTGCAATACCGGCGGGTTGAATGATATCGACTTGCCCGCTGACGCCGGAAATGGTTGTTCACGCATCATCGATTATCGTGGCACGGTGCTAAAGGTGGCGGGCTGGGGCGAAACCAGCAATGCCTTGGCCGAGATCGATCTCCATGCGCTGCGGCGCGAACGACGCAAACCGGGCATGAATAATTTTCTGTCGCGCCAGCGTTTCGAGGCGTTTGCAGGTTCGTACGCGACCCATCAAATTCAACCAGCGAACTCACTGCTCAATGCCGATGGATCGGTAAAATCACCAGACCGCGCCCATTTCGCCGAGGCACAGCGACGAACGATTAAGCGGCTTGCAGACCTGGGGCTGATCTGAGCCATGACTATGATTGACTTAGCTCAACGCCAGGGCGTGCAAGAGATTGTCGTCAGTGTGAAGGAGCTCGAACGCACAGCCGACATATACCAAGATGTGGCGAAGTTCGAGATTAAGCACCGTGGTTCGGCCGATGTCAGCATGGCGGCGATGTGGGATTTGCCAAAGACTGTGCGGCTCGATGAAATCTTGCTGGGCGTGCCAGGCCACACCAAAGGTCTATTGCGCCTGGTGAAAATCCATGGCGTGCCGCAAGTCCAAGCCCGCTCCAGCGCAAGGCCCTTCGATACCGGAGGTATTTTCAACTTCAACAGCATGGTCAAGGACATGGATGGTGTGTTCGAAGCCCTGCGCGATCATGGTTTTCAGGGATTCGCCGATCCCAACCGCTATACTTTGTTTGGTAAAAGCTACGCGGGTGCGATGCTGCGCGGTCACGATGGTGTGGTGCTCAACCTGCTGCAGCGCGTCAACCAGCCTTACGACGATATGCCAGCTTTCGCGACCATGAGCCACATCATCAATGCCACGCAGATGGTGGCCAACTACCGCGAGAGTTTCGACTTTTTCACGCAAAAGCTTGGTTGGGTGGTGCGCTGGGAAGCGTCGCCCACATGGCCGCCCGATGGCTCCAACAACATGGGCCTACCAAATAGTCTGTTACTGAGTGGAGCGGTGAAAGAAAAAGCCGCAAGTTTCGCGCTGTCGAAAGAGGCCGACGGTGGAACTATTGAGATTTTTAATTTCGAGGGCGTGACGGGGCGTGATTTTTCCGGCCGTGCCCAGCCGCCCAACCTTGGCATACTCACTTATCGCATTCACATGCGCGGGCTTGAAGCTTACGCCACCACCATTGCCGCGCGCGGCGTGCCGCTGCTGCGTCCCATTGTGCCGGTCAATCTTGCGCCCTACGGCATGGTCAAGATGATGGTTGTAAGGTCACCCAGCGGCGCCTGGCTCGAGTTTTTCGAGCAACTTTAGCCTCGATTCGCGCTCCGCCCGGCTATCCTTGGGTTTGGCAGCCCTGAAACCCAGGCATTCCGTGGCTTTGAGCCACCTTGCGCACCCTGGCCAATCGCGTGGTATCGTGCCCCACGGCCAAGAAATGGCCGCGTTAACCGGTGAGCGCCCGACCATGGAAAGCATGGACCACGAGCAAGCCTTGGCCGTTCTCGGCCTGTCAGGCTCGGCCAACCCCGACGATATCGAAGCGCAATACGCGCAACGCCGCCGCGTTCTTGAGCGCCGTTGGGTCACCTCACATTCGACCGATGAAAAGCATGTTCTCGAAGCGCAGATGCGCGAGCTTGATGCCGCGCGCGATGCGGCACTCGGTCAACACAACGGCCCCGGCATGCGTCCGGCGGGGGTGGGCATCGAGGTCAAGGCAGGCAGCGTCATAGCCGAGCGCTATGTGGTACGCTCAAGGCTTGGTTTTGGTCCGCGCGGTGCGGTGTACCGCGCGCTAGATCTCACCTGGGGCAAGGATGTGGCGCTCAAATTCATCGCGCCGCAATTGATGCTGGTTCCTGGCGCGTCGAAACGCCTGGCGGATGCGGTGAAGGTCACGTTGGGCTTGGCTCACTCAGGCCTCGCCAATACCTACGGCACGTTCGAGACCGCCACGCACACTGTCATCGCCAACGAATTGTTGGACGGCCGCACCCTCGCCGAGCCCATGGTTCCTGAAGGCTGGTCGCAACCGAAATCGGCGGCGGACATTTTGCGCGTCATCCGTCAATTGATCGCCGCACTCACGTATGCCGAGCGGACATCGCTGCATCTCAACATCACACCGCGCAACGTGGTAATGGCGAAAGACGGAACGGCTAAGCTCACCGACATCATGCTGAACCTGGCCGTGCCCATTTTGGCAGGCCGGTCATTGGTTGAAACCGATAACGCCTGCTTTATCGCCCCAGAAGTATTGGTGTTGCGCCGTAGCGATACGCCCGATCTTTCAACACTCGATGCCCGCGCCGATCAGTTCTCGGTGGCGGCAATCGCGTATTTTCTGGCCACCGGCGTTTCACCGTCTTATGGCCGCAAACCTTTAGGCACGTTGCGGCCCGACTTGCCCGTGCACTTTGTATCTGCCGTTGAACGTGCGTTGGCCCTGGCCCCCGAGGCGCGCTTTGCCACTCATGCCGATTTTCTGGCGGCCGCGAGCCACCCGACCCAGCGTATATCGCGCTTGTTCGGCCGCCTGGCTGCAGCCACGGCCATGGTTGGCCTGATCGCGATTGCTGGTTTGGGGTTGCGCCAAGCAAGCGATACGGCCCTGGGCGCATGGTCACAGTGGCTTCCGGGAGCGCGCGAAGCGGCTTCGACGCGCTTGCAGGCTGAAGCTTTACAGGCCCGTGCCACAACATTACGCGCGACCCTGACCGAGGCCCAACACCGCTTGCAACGCCGCATCACCGATGCCCGGCTGACCTTGGGAACCGCCGAGCAAGTCTCGGGCCTGCCTGCCGATGGCCGAGGCGATCAGCCCAGCGTTGCCGATGCCCGCCGCAGCGTCGAGATGATGGACGCCTTATCCGTATTGGTGACACCGCGTATCTTCAACAGCCCCGACGTGCTGAACGCCTATAACCTCATCGGGCTTGGCACCGAGCATATGGCCAACGGCCGCCATGACGAGACGGTGGCCATTCTCACGGGTGCGGAAAGCGTGCTCTCGGCCAAGCTACATGATTTGCGCCAGGCCGAACTCTTGATCGAGCAACAATATGGCAGCGCATTACCATTGGTGGATACCGCCGAGGCTACGATCCCGGCCGATGGAACGATTGCCCTGCTTCAACAAACCTGGCTCGACCTCACCGACCAACGCCGCCGCTTCATTGAGGCCGTCGATGCAGGGCTGGTCTTGATCCCGGCGGGCACGTTTTCCATGGGCGACTTGGCGGGCAGTGGCGCGCGATCGGAATCTCCCGTGCGTTCGGTTGCCGTGTCAGCATTCAGAATAGGGCGTTATGAGGTCACGCGCGGCGAGTATCGCGCCTGTGTCGAGGCCGGAGCATGCCTGCCGCGCGGCACAACCGATGCCGCCGATATGAGCCTGCCCATCGCCAACCTCAGCTGGCTTGACGCGCAGCGTTATGTCGATTGGCTGCGTATGAAAACCGGCGACGATTACCGGCTGCCCTCGGAAGCCGAATGGGAATATGCCGCCCGCGCCGGTGCGTTCACGCCCTATCCCTGGGGCGAGCATGTGGGCCGTGGCAAGGCCAATTGCCTGGATTGCGGAAGTACGTGGGATGGGGCAGGGCCTGCGCCGGTGGGTTCGTTTGCTGCCAATGCCTTTGGTTTGCACGACATGATTGGCAATGTCTGGGAGTGGACCGCCGATTGCTGGTACCGCGATTATACCTCCGCGCCCGCAGTGGCGGCCCTGCGTGAAGGCACGGGGACGTGCGAGAAGCGGGTATTGCGCGGCGGTTCGTGGGATAACGCAGCCTGGCTTGCGCGCTTAAGTTACCGCGCCTTTGCGCCTGCCGCCACGCAGCATGAGCTGTATGGGTTCCGCATCGCGAAATCTGTGGAGTAGTGGGGCGGGCTTAATACCCAATATTGTAATTACGGGGACACTATATTTAATTCAGTGCAACCTCGCGCTGCGCGCGTTTGAATTAAATATAGTGTCCCCGTAATTACCGAAGTGTTCGCTCATGGTGCCCCTAGTCCACTCCTTTGGGCTTGCCGATTTTATAATTTGCTCTCTTCGAGGGAAAGGCGGCCCGCAAGGAAATCCTCGACGCAGGAATAGTGCCAGTTCGTTCGGGCCGCCGTGGGGTATCGTATCAGACGGCATCCAGGCGCTACCGGTGGAGTTTGGGAATTGTAGAAGGCAATGCGCTCTCCGGGTGTTTTTGCCGTGAGTGCACAGAAGAGAGGCAGGTAGTCCTTGCCGCCAAAGAACACAATCGGCTCATGGGCATCCGCCGTGAGCTGGCAAAAGTCCGCGTAGGTGTCACGCTTGCCTCGTTTTATCCCCGGCTCTGCTGATGAAGTAAAGGTGATGTCATATTGAGGCGTCGGAAAATCCGCGCGGATGAGACCCCAGCCGGCGGAGAGTATGAACACATCCTTGTCACCAAATTTCCTGACGAGTCCCGAATACGCCGGGCGGCTATAGAGGCGCCATGCGGGCACGAGATTAGGATGCGCCTCCCTTATGAGCCGCTCCCGCCAAGTGAGGCTGGGCACATCGGAGGGATCATCCGACCGCGCGTAGAGCGCCGCAGCATTTGGCGTGCAGGCGCTCGGGTTTGCGACGAATGCGACCGAACGACCATCTCTTGCGCACAGGTGTCCCGCTCGGGGATCTTTCGAGCCTGCGCACTGAATAACGATCTTCATGCCGCCTCGATCTGCGCGCGAAGGTGCTCAAGGAACACGGGGTCATAGCCCTCTTCGACGTGATTTGAGTTCCAAAGGCCAGAGAGGCGTACCTTACCGGAGCGGCAGTGCCGCCCAAGCCAGTGGGTCGAGGGCGGGTCAAGAGGCTCCTTTTGAAAGTTGCTGAGCAGCGCGATGGAATTGCGCTCGATGTATCCACGCTCACTTTGAGCGCCAGGCTCATCCCCAATAGAGAGGCATAGAAACGGCATAGTGCCGATAACGCTGCTCACCATGCGCTCGATCTCAATCTCTTGCGCGCGCACTTCCGCAGACGCAGTGCCACCGGTCGCCCATGTGGGGCATTGAAGTTCTGCCGTCCTACTTAATAGCGCCCCTCCGACATGCAGGCGAAAGACAGAGCCGCGATGGTTGCCGCCTCCGCTTCGAACAACGCCCCTATGCTGGGAGAGCCTATTCCAAAGTGTGGTCTTTGAGCCATCTTTGAGCGCATGTGTGCCCACCCGAACGACCCGCATCCCCGAACCGGATTCAGTGCGTTTTTCCCCATTCTCAAGGAAGAAGTAGACGCCCCGCGTCGGCCACTGCTCCTTGCCCGAACATCGCGCAAGCGTGCGCGCACCGCCAACCCTCTCTGCCAGACGGTCGAGCAGACCGTAGAATTCTCTGAGATTATCAAGCCTGCCTGTCGCGGAAATTGCCATCTTGTGTATCCCGCCTCAGTTTATGCGCGCTTTCCTCTAGCTTAGTGTAATAATAGCTGCGCCGCGTCATACCGGGCGTGAATAAAAAATACCGCGGCGGTATGATTATCGCCTGATAAAAGTCCTGTTATATCAGGCGGAACAGGCGGCGCGCGTTCACCAGGCGGGCCTGCCGATGACTGACAAGAAAAAGCCCCGCTCGAATTGAACGGGGCTTTGATATTTTTCCGCGAGAGTAAAACTTACTCGCCGGCTTTCTTTTCCACCGGAACCATTTTCTTGAAATAGGTCCAGCTGGTTTCGTTGGGGCGGGCGTCGTCCGTGGGCGGCGGTGTGACATAGATTGGGTAGTTCTTGGCAATCTCATCACGCATGCCTTGGGGAATGTCGTCGAACTTGCGCAGCATACGCCCGGCGGTGCTGACATAGAACAAGCCTTCGCGGCCGCTCATTTCCATCCATGGCAACCAGTCGGACATGCGCTGCCAAGCCACCTTCACGTCGGCCTGGTCCTTGTTACCGTCCAGCATGTCTTTTTCGTTGGCGAAGAAGTTGAACATTTCGGTGGCATGATACATGCCGCCGATGTTCTTTTGATAATCGCCCGCCAATGGGTTTTGGTAGAACAGCGGCACGGTCGAGGTCAGCCACATGTGGCCGTCAAGAATGGTTCCAGTGAACTTCATTGGCTTGCCATCGCGGCCAATGCCGAATGTCGGGCGGCTGTTGACGGGGTCATTGGCCACGTGCAGCACTTTTATATTCTGGCCGGTATAGGGGTTATCCCAGGTCTTGAGGTATTCGCCCGTCTTGGCGTCCTTGTAGAGCAACAGCTCGCGCGAGACGAGCCGGTAACCATAGCCCCGGTCTTTGTCCATGACCGTAACGCAAGCACGGGCGTTCATGCCTTCGACATTGAACAATAACTTGTCGGCCATGCCCATGACGCGGCCAAAGGCGCTGCCGTGCCAGTAGTAGGTGACTTGTTTGCCGTCCTTCAATGAGCATTGAAACTTACGGTTCACCTTGGCGATACCCTCGGCCGTATTGAGGTCAAGTGTCGCGGCGAAGGTGCTGGCTGACAGGCCGCACACTGCGGCCACCGCCATGCCCAATTTCAATATCGATTTCATCATTCGCGTCCCTCCGTTGTCGATGACCCGCTGAGGAGTTGAAATCGCGCGCGGGCCGTTTTTCACGCAAGGTTCAGTGATCGAGTTTAATCACGATCTTGCCGCAGTTGCGTCCTGCCATCAGGTAGGCCACCGCCTCCGGAACGGCTTCTAGCCCGATGAAGGGGGTGGGGTCCACAATTACCGTTAACCCGCCGTTGTCATAGGCCGAAAGCAGGCGTTCCGCCGCATCGGGCCAGAATTCCTGGAAATGCGGGTTAATGAATCCCCGGATTGAGGCTGATTTGAAATACAGTTTTGTCCAAGGCCGCCCGGCGTTGATCATCTGCAATGGTTTGCCAACTTCCGAGGTATAACCACTGATAATGATGCGGCCACGAATGGCCAAATGATCCAGCAACACATCGAATGTCGTGCCGCCGACCGAATCGTAGGCGATGTCGAGCCCGCGCGGGTACTCGGTTTTCAGAACCTGATCTACGTCTTCGGTTTTATAATTGATCACCCGGTCACAGCCGAGTTTCTTGACGAGTTCGCATTTGTCGTTGCTGCCTGCGAGCCCAATCACATGGTTGCCCGCGCGCTTGGCGATTTGGACGACGATATGGCCCAAGCCACCGGCCGCCGCTGACACGGCGATAGTTTGCCCGCTGGCCATCTCACCCACCCGTTCAAGCCCGACCATGCCAGAAACACCGGTGGGAATGAGGGTGAGAATTTCCGGGCTCGCCTCACGCACGGCATATACGCGGCTTACGTTGGCAACTTGATAGTCACGATACCCGGAACCGACCTTCCAGGTCGCGACCGCATCACCTTCCTTGAATTTTTTGACATTGCGGCCCACGGCCACGATACGCCCAACCACCTCGATGCCCATGTCGGTGGGCACCTCGAACGAGATGTACGCCACGGCATTGCGCATCATGTTGAAGTCGTAAACGCCGTTCACTCCCGCATAGATGTTGCGTACCACGATCTCTTCGTCGCCTGGATCTTGCCAGGGTGTATCGACAATTGTGGTGCAGGCGCGGAAGTCTTCGCCGAATTTGGTGAGTATGAATTTACGGTAGGTTTTTGGGAACATGATGGGGCTACGAAAAAGTGATGCTGCTAAAAATCGTCGGTTTGTTTCTGCTCTGGGGTACTGATCGTTCCAATATGGCGATACTCTAATGGCGGGGCGTTGAGAACGCGCTTCGGAGCCCACAAAAGCTTGAACAATCCAGGCAAGAACTTTTTAGCCGTGGGGCTAGGGGTCAGGTCTGCATACTTGGTGTTCGCTCCGGTACTTTGAGCTTTTACCGCCTCTGTGGCCGCGATATCGCCACCGCCAGCGGCATCACAAATGCTGGCAATGGTCGTGAACGCGGGTCCGAAATATTCGCCTTCGTCTTTCAAGCCCTCGGCGTATTCAAGGCCAATACGGATGGCGAAGGGGATGTCGGGGTTGTCGCGGCAAAAGGCAAATATATCTTGCTGAATGGCGATCGCAGCGTCGGCTGCGTCGCTGGGTTTAGCGAATACGGCTAAAATTCCGTCGCCTGTGTGTTTGACTTCCTCGCCCTTGCAATCCTTCAACGCGGCACGGACGATAGAATTATGCGCCCGTAGCATGCGTTGTGCACCGCTATTGCCTAGCTTTCGTGTTGCATCGGCTGAACCAATAATATCGGTGAGCAAGACGGCGTAGCGTTGAGCGGCAGCGGCCTTGCCATGGGGGTTGCTCCACCCAGCCATGATTTGCGTGATATTCGCCGTTGGCGGAACCGGTTGATTTGCAATGGAGGCCACCATGGCGGCTCGCCCGGCCTCCATTACTGCTTTAAAGCGCGGGCGATTGGCAGCGGTATCGAGGCGCTCATTAAAAGACTTCGCTACTTCCGCGCTCGTTCCTTGCTCGGTTAGAACGGTCGTGAGGATGGCGTGCATCGTTTGTGCGGTCAGCGCTTCACGCCACGCTAGTTCCTGCGCCGCACCTGCGACATAAAGGTTAAGCCCGTAGCGGTCGAAAGCCTGCATGTTGGCCGCCGGGGCCCCAAGGGCTTGCATTGTCGTATTTGCAAAAGCAGTCAGCGCGGCTTCCTGTGCGCGGATCAGTTCTTGCAACAAGTCAGATGGCGAGGCCGTTGCTGGCTCGGCCTCTGCTCCGTCCGCGCCATCGGCGATCAACCCATCCTCCAGCACCTGAGGCGCGATTGGTCCGCCAGCGGGGTGGGAAAAAGCCCCCTTGCGCCTACGCTTACCGCCAGCCTCGGCCATGGTGCTTTCGCTGGTAATGGCCATCAGAATTTCGGTGGTCTTGCTTGGATTCAGAACTTTTATTGCGCCACAGCATGACGTCTATGGGCACCATCATGCGAAACAGCACCATCATGGCCCCAGCCGAGACCAGCAGGAAAATCAGCAAAGTCAGCACGCCACGCGCCGGGGATGTGGCTAAGGCAACCGCACCGATGCCCGCAACCAGCCCGCCGACGATGAGGCCGTTAATGGCGACCATGGCCATGCGCCCTGACATGTTGCCATCGACATCGGGGGCGGTCACGTTCGGCGCTATGCCAGGGCTGCGGTAAATATCCTTGATTTCGATTTGGCCGGAACTGTCGGGTAGCGATTCTTCAATTAGGACCGTGGGGATACGGGATTCAGCCCAAGTTGTTTCAGCCCTAGCCCTGGCAACGGCCTCGTCCTGGGCTGCGAAACGGGCGCAAAGCGCCCATTGCCCGCCGTCGGCCTCGTAAACTTCGTAGTGCGATGTCGGCATCGTCGGGTCTTGCCCAAATCCGGTTCAGGCGTCAGCATAGCGCAAAATTTTCCTTGGGGGGCAAGGCTTTGAAGCTCGTCTTCACGCCAAATCCAAAATACATTCACAAGGTCCTCGTCGTTGCCCATGAGGCGGGCGTGCTGGAGCGGTTAACATTTGAACGCTCCGTCCCCTTCGACGAAGACACCAGCATTTGGGCGTTTAATCCTTTCGGCAAAGTGCCGTGCATGATGCTTGATGACGGCTCGCCGTTGTTTGGCGGCCTCGTGATCTGTGAGTATCTCGATTCACTATCGACCAATGGGCGCTCGGTTTTCCCCACGGGAGCCGCACGTTGGCCAGCGCTGCGCCAAGCTAATCTGGGTGAGGGGATGTTCGATGCCACTACCAATATGCGCGTCGAAGGCTGGCGCAAGGTCGAGGAACGTCATGCCGATTACATGCTGCGCGAACGCCGCAAGGTGATCAACGCCTTGGACCGGATGGAGCTGGAAGCGCCACAATTTGCCACGGCACCCTTCCATATCGGCCATATTTGCATGGCCGGGGGTATTAGCTATCTGGAATTACGCAATCCGATCCAGGAACATGATATGGTGGCAGGCGATAAGACGTTTGAGTGGCGTCAGAATCGACCCCGCTTGAGCGCATGGTACGATGAGATTCGCAAACGCCGCTCTTTGCAATATCGTTACGAATGGCCCCAAAGCAAAAAGTGACACTGCCACAAATGACACTCCCACTCTCACGGCGTGCAACGTGCCTTGGCGGCGGTTTGGCCGCTCTCACATCGTTTGCGTCCAGTCATCTGGTGTTCGCAGGCCCTGCTGTTGCAGCCACGGCCACGCAAAGCATGCACCATCCAGATTATCTTCGTTTACGTGGCGCTGTGGTTGGCGAGCACGCAATTCTGAGAACATCGGGTCAGGTTTTTGCCGGGACCAACGATGGAACGCCGTCTTGGCGGTTTGTTGAAAACACTCAGGTCAGTTGGACGGCCTCGGCAACAGGTGGCGTCGTTGAACGCCGCGAGGGGCGTATTCAAATTGCGCCGGTAAATGGTGGCAAGGTCATTGAAATCGCGACCGGCCCCATCATCGAGCAGCTTTCATTCGATTCCCAATGCAATGCCGTAATCTATCGCGCTGGGTCTCAGAACCTTATTTTGTCCGAGGCATCGCTGACCCCCGGCCAGGTGTGGCAAATCCTCGATAACCCTCAGTCGGCAAGCCAAATGCCAGAGATGGCCGATTTTCGAATGTTCCGCACGGCGGAACGGGAGCCCCGCTCGCGCCAGGTGTTTTGGGCCCTGCGCAGTCCATGGCTTCCCGAACTGGGGCGTGCACCTGAAACTGCCCGTCTGTTTTGGTTAGGGCGGGGGCATATCTCGGTTTGGCACGGTGACGGCGCGGTGAGCGCCTAACCATCATCGCCCAAGCCTAAGCGCTGGCACCGGTCGCCCGGTCGTTGGCTTTGGTCAGCAACGTATCCCAGTTATTCAGCGACTGCAGGTGGAAGTAAATCGCGTGCAGGAAACCTTTCTTGCGCCATTCAAGAACCTTCTTGTCGTGCAGGTTCTTGAATTTTTCCTCGCTGACCGCCAGGAACGAGCCCATGTTGATTTTCTCGCCATTGGTTTGCTGAACCTCAAGCGCACGTTCATCGACAAGCTTGGTATCCTTCAGCGCTTGCGAGAATTCCCGCGTGTAAAGATAGGCCTGGTGAAATTGTTCGCACATGCCCAGTGCGGCGCGTACCACCTCGGTTTCCTTCTCGCCTTCGAACAGCGCCCGCGCATCGGCCTTATCTGAAACCGCCGTTTCGTCGATGCCGAGTTGCAGGCGTTCGTCGCTTTGCTGACCCAACAAAATGAATGGGTAACGGCGGACATAAGCGGGAACATAAGCGAAGCGGTCCCATACGCCAGTATCCGTCACAAAAAAGTTCTCATCGGGGCGCAACCCCAGGGCGGCGGTGGGAATCAGGTCGCCGCCAATAAAAATGATCGGATACGACCGCGCGGCTAGGACGAATTCAGGCGCGGTGACGGGCACGGTATTGGATTTGAGCGTAAAGCTGTAATCGAATTCCGGGCGAATCTTGACGGCGCTGTGAGCCGACGCCGAAAGGGGGGCCGGGCGCTGATAAAACATCGGCGGGCGCTGGTCGTCGTTGTTGCTTGGCGGCGTCGCGCCATTGCCCTTGGGGGTGTCACTCACGGGAATATCCTTTGCTGTGCCGGAATCGCGGGGGAGAATAGGGGGCAGATGCTTAAAGGCAAGAGCAGAAGCGCTGGCCCTAAAACCCTGGCCGTTTTAGGCCGCCGGGCGGCCAATATCGCTGTATTCGATGCCACCGCCGGGCTTAATCCAATTCACCTCGAATACAGGCTTCGATTTATCCAATTCCGTGACGGCGATTTCCCCAAAGGGGAGAAAGGCGTGGGGGTGGATTTGCAGAACGCCTTGATAACATCCGCCGCTAGAATTTGTCCGGCCTTGGCCTTGTCGCAAATCTTGGCCGTCATCCGAACCGTGGCGCCAAAAAATGCTGCGCCATCATGAACCGCCTCGCCCGCGTTTAGCGCGATGCGCACGTTGGCGCTGAGGTGGGGCGCGCGCCGGTTATGTTCGGCCACGCGTTGTTGAATCTCTTGCGCTGCCGCTAGCGCCCGGGCCGGATCGGGGAAGGTGGCGATCACCCCGTCGCCCGTATGTTGGATCTGCTTGCCCTTATGCTTATCCAAAGACTCGCGTACGGCCTCGTCGTGGGCCTTGATGACGCGTTGCGCATGCAAATTGCCCAGCCGCTGGGTGAGCGCCTTGGCATCGACGATATCGGTAAACAGGAACGTCACCACACGCGGGGCGAGCGCTTTACGCTCATCGCCGGTCCAAACCTCTAGCAATCCGGTCATGGCTTTGGTGGGCGTGCCTTCGCCGCTCAATTGGACATTCATGGCGTCATGGCCAGCGGTAATCGCCTGGCGGTAGACATCACGCTGGGCGTAGTCTTCGATATTGCTGGCAAAAGATTCGGCAAACAACTTGCCGGTGCCCGCCTGAATCAGCGCGCGAACCATCATCGCAATCGATTCTTTTGCCGACAGCACAAACTTGCGGGCGACCGCGCTACATGCGCCTGCTAAATACAACTGCATTGCAAACCGGGTGAGGGCATCGAGAGTGCGTCCGGCGGCTTGAATGGCCTCGGTCGTTGCTTTCACGAAACGCTCGATCTCGGCTATCGCCTGGGCCTTGGCCTCGGCTATGGCCGCTTCGGCGTTCGCATCAACGGCCTTGGCATCGGCGCCATTGAAAAGCGCGACGCTTGTGCCGGCATCGGCTGCCGCGGCATTGGGGTCTGCATCGGGTGGCGGCTCGCTTGGCGGTGGAGCTGTCGTGAAGGGTGAGTCATCGCCGTCTTGTGCCAATGTGGGTGGTGCCTCATTTTTTTTGATAGGTCTACTCGTGTCGAAGAGCGGTGCGTAGGTCGATGCCGGCTCTTTCAAAACGCCGCCCCATTTTTCATTTGGCGGAGTGTATTTTGACGTCGTCGCGAATTCGTTGGCCAGTTGCCACCAATTGGGCGGTAGGCGGCGCATCAGCAACAACAAGGTGGCGAAGAAGCCAAGTACGAACGTCATGAACAGCAAGAATTTGCTGAAATCAGGGGTCACATAGTCGCTGTTACCCGGCAAGTTGCTGAGCACTAAGGCAGCAAGCATTGCCAGTACAACGGCAGCTCCGATGCTATTGAGCACGATATACAGAAACTGCAGGGGAAGTTTACGCTCAGCCTCTTGGCGTTTAAGGGCTTCACGGCGCTGCGCCAGTTCCGCACGCAGCGTGCGGCGTTTGCGCTCGCGCAGTTCTTCCAGACCTGCCTCATCTTCGGCACCGTCTTGGTCGGCCTTGTCGCTGGCGTTTGCCTCAACCGGCTTGGCCATGAATCTTCGTATCCTTCCCAGACCGGCCGTTCTGCTGGTCTTCCAAGCACAGTTTGCAATCTCCTGAATGCGCGTCAACCCTTTGAATGACATGGGCTTTTTTGCGTGACGAACAATAAACCTAAGGTTAGGCTTCTAGGACTGCCCGATCTACTATTCGGCGAAATCTGAGACAGGGCCGCCGCTGCGCAAAGATCGCTTGTTATCTAAGTTTCTTCGATTGGCTATGGTGCCTCGTCTTATAACGAATCATCTTTATTCCTTCCCCATGACCGTGAAAGCCCCATGACACTTGAACACCTTCGCCGCCGCCGTTTCATGCGCCAAGCTGCCGCCTGGGCGGCTGCGGCTGTGGCCAGTCTTGGGCCCGTCACGCGCGCCCTGGCCCAAGCACCGAAGTTCCTCAACGATCCGTTTCAGTTGGGCGTGGCCTCGGGCGATCTGGTTCCCGATGGGTTTGTGATTTGGACGCGCCTAGCCCCCGACCCTTACGACCCCCAAGCACTGCCGAACGAAGCCATCCCCGTGACTTGGGAAGTGGCCCAAGACGCCAAATTCAAAAGAATCGTATCGAGCGGCAACGTCTATGCCCGGCCCGAGTTTGCTCATAGCGTGCATGTGGAACTGCGTGGCCTTGATCCCGCGCGCGAATATTTCTACCGCTTTATCTGCGGCGAGGCGCGTAGCCCCGTGGGGCGCGGTCTCACGCTGCCGCCACCCAATTTGGCTGTCGAGCGCATGAAATTCGCTTTTGCGTCTTGTCAGAATTACGAGCAGGGCTATTTCACGGCTTACCGTGACATGATTGCCCAAGACCCGGCCTTCATCATTCACTTAGGCGACTACATCTACGATGTGTCGTGGGGCAAGACCGTGCGTCATTCGCCCATTGGCGATGCCCATACATTAAGCGATTACCGGCAAGTTCACGCCATCTACAAACTCGACACCGATCTTCAAGCCGCCCATGCCCATTGCCCTTGGATGTTCGTGTGGGACGACCACGAGGTCGACAACGACTACGCCGATGTGCTGTCCGAGGATAACGACGACCCTGCCGTGTTCGCCAAGCGCCGGGCCGCGGCCTATCAGGCGTTTTACGAGCATATCCCGCTACGGGCGTTGGCAGCACCCGATGCCAACAAGAACATGATCATGTTCCAGCGCTTTAACTACGGCGACCTGATGGAATTTAATTTGCTAGATTTGCGCCAGTACCGTTCGAACCAGCCCTGCGAGCTGCCCGATTTCCATGCCGGGCGTGTGGTGGATGTGACTCAGTGCCCTGATCTGAACGATCCAAACCGGTCGATGTTGGGGGCCTATCAGGAAAAGTGGATGCGGTTGAACATAGGCCGCACTAACGCCAAATGGACCGTGATCGGGCAAAGCCTGATGCTCATGGGCTTTGACCAAATCCTCGGCCCGGCGCGCGGCACCTATACCGACAATTGGGGTGGCTACCCCGTGGCGCGGCGCAAGGTGCTGGACTTAATTAAACAGCGCAATATTCAAAACGTGGTGTCGTTGGGTGGCGATATTCACGGCTATTTCGTGGGCGACGTGAAGGATGACTACCTCAACCCCAACTCGGGCACGCTGATGAGCGAATTTGTTGGCACGTCGATCACCTCCGAGAGCTACAACACCAAGCTGTTCGATGCCATGGCGGTGGAAAATCCCCACATGAAACTGGTCGATGACCGCTACCGCGGTTATGTCATGTGCGATGTGAGCCGCGACACATGGCGCACAGCCTTGCGCATCGTCAGTGACGTGCAGATCAAAAACCCCACGTTCAGCACCTTAGCTTCGTTCGCCATCGAGAACGGTAAGCCCGGCGTGCAAAAGGCTTAGTTCCGGCGTTCGGAAATAAAAAAGGGCAGCTTACAGGCGGCCCTTTTTTGTTGCCATTTTTTGTCAGGCTTAGAACTCGTAACTGACACCAAACTGGATCGCCCATACCGACGTGCGGGCTTGCAGGGAGCGGTTGGGGTTTTGCAGAACTCCGCCCACGGGTTGGTAAATATACTTGCCCGTGACGGCGTTGATGCCGATGGCTTCCACAACGGGCGCCACGAAGGGGAATCCGATTTGAATATCCCGGCCCCAGCTTGAATTGATCAAGTTGGTAAGGTTGCGGATATCCATGCTGAATTTCCCCTTGCTGCCGTCAAACAGCCCAGGGATTTCTTGAGAGAACCGCGCATCAAGTGTGGTTACGCTCGGGCTCTTGAAGGCGTTACGCGGTGCGATTTTACCACGGTACTTATCTAACCCATTGGCAACAATGTACTCCTCAAGCAGGTTATACGTGAGGCCGCCCGTCAGCTCGACGTCAGAGGAATCTCTCGGCACGTAGAACAGTTGGCGTTGGCGTGATGCTTGGCGGGAGTCTCCGAAGACACGGCTGTTGCCTGCAAAGGTGTAGCTATAGGGACGGCCCGAGCGGCTTTGGCCAAAGAATGAGATTGAGGTCTCGTTGTCGCCCCAGAACTCTTCCGTCCACTGACCGGCGAACACAACGTTTCGCTTGATCTCGTAGTTCGAGGTCGACTCTTTCGGGTTGTTGATGTCTTCTGTCGCCAAGTTGTCCCAATTCGACTGCGCTGTGGAACTGGTGGCACCGCTGACTTCGGTGATGTCCTGCCAGGTATAACCCAATTCAAGATTAAACCTGCCGACGTTGGTTTCCCATTCCTTGGCCAATTGCAACGATGCAACCCAGCCACGGCCCTGATCGGTATTGGTGAGGATCAGGTCGTTTCCATTGGATAGCTGCGGATATGGCCGCAAGGTGACCGGCGTGGTTGTCCCAGTCAGTCTTACAACGGGAGTAGCCACGACCGCTGCGCTGGGGACGCCAGCGCGAACTTGATAGATCGGGCGTCCATCGGGCGCTGTCGCGCCGCTCAAGATCAGGCGATTTTCTCTCCACAACACGGCATTCTTGACGCGGCTATAGATCAAGTCGCCTTTCAGCGACCAGTCATCACCTAAGAAGGCCCCGGCGTCAAAGTTATGATCGAAGCCCAATGACACCTTCCAGGTCGAAGGCATTTTGAAGTTGGGGTCCAGCGCGTTGACGTTGCCATCGCCCGCGACAAGCGACTGTTGGACGATTGCTGGGACTGTTCCCGAGACGTTGTTGAGGGCCGCCGTTTGAAGTGGGGTGAGCGCGCCTGCGGCGGGGCGCGTAATCGTAATAGCCGACGCCGCAACGCCAGTATTGGAGAAGCTATTGGACAGCCAAACGTTCGGGCTGCCGCCGCCGAATAAGCCCACGCCGCCACGAATCGTCGTGTCGTCTGTCCAGGTGTAGTTGAACGACACGCGCGGCAACCAAAGATCACGGCCATCGTAAGTCGCTGAGTTGTTAAAGCCGTAGCGTTGCACAAAGCGTGCATTTACTACAGGCACGCTGGGGCTTGAATAACGCTCATACCGCAAACCACCTGTTAACGTCAGGTCCGGGTTGGCTTCCCAGCTGTCTTGCAAGTAAAACGAGTCAGTGTTGGCTTTAAACGTGGCACCGGCACCAGTGGTATTGCCACTCAATGCATTCTGGAAAGTCATAGTTGCCGCATTTTTAGCTTGGAAGTTAGCAATCGAGTCGAATGCGTAGACGCCATATGCGTCCTGCAGGAATGCGTTGAACACGTCGAGCTCTTCGCGTTCATAACCCGCTGTGACGGTATGATCGCCGAGCAGGTAGTCGCCCTTGAGTTTGTAATTCCAAAGCTCGTTAGCAAGCGCGTTGAAATGGCGAAACCGGTCAGGCCCGAAAACAACAAAGCCGCCGGCCGCCGTTCGTACTTGCATTTCGGCGAAAGGCGCCTTGCCCAAGGGGGTCGGATTGGCTTCTTGGTTCTTATAACCGATTTTGACTTCAGTTTTGAACTCGTCGGACCAATCTGAGAACAGTTGGGCCGAAACTGAATCCACGATCTGGGTGTTGTCGTACCAATTAGAGCCCGCGCCCACTTGGCTGCTCGATGGGCTGGTCAACAAAGTCACTGGGCTGGGGTTAACGACGGCGTTGCCCTTGTCGCGATTGTAAGACACTACGAAACGGTGATCGTCGTTGACGTTCCAATTGATCTTACCGAAAATCTTTTCGTCGGTTTCCGGCAGCGACGGCGGCAGGCCCAAGGTGTCGTACCCATAGACCGTCTGCGCAATGGATTTGATGAGGTCGAATTCGGCTTGCGTGACTTGCGAGACCGGATTGGCGAAGGTGCCACCAGCCGGGCCGCGCGTGACGGGGTTGGCTGTCTTGAATTTTTCGTATCCAGCAAAGAAGAACAATTTATCCTGGAGGATCGGGCCGCCTAACGTGGCGCCATAAGTCTTGTCTTTAAAATCAAAGCCAATGACAGGGCGTCCACCGCTGTTGTTGCCCATCAGGCTATCGTCTGAATAATAGTAGTAAGCGGATCCGGTAAATTCGTTGGTACCAGACTTGGTGACGATGTTGATATTGCCGCCCTGGAAGCCCGAGTATGTGACGCCGAATGGGGCAACGTTGACCGACAATTGATCGATCACATCAATGCTGAGGGGCGCTCGCAGGCCGGGGTAGCCACCGTTGTTCAAGCCGAAGTCATCGTTGTTGCGCACGCCGTCGATGGTCAACAGGTTGAAGCGGTTGTTCGTACCGGCGATTTGCACGGCGTCGACGTTGGCGCGATCGATGTAAACTTTCGGGTCGGCGCGCAAAACTTCCTTGAGGTCACGGGATGTGGATGGTGCTGCGAGGATGCGGTCGCGGTCGAATTGCGTCGTCGGGCCTGATACGGCGTCGCGTACGCGAACGCCGGTCACCACAATCTCTTCAACGGGCGCGCCAATCCGATAGTTGAGGTCATAGGGTTCGCCGAGTGTGAGAAAGACTGACTCTTGGACTTTTTCTGTTCCACCACCGCTCGTCACGGTGACCTCGTAGGGGCCACCGAGGCGTAAGCCGCGGCCGATGAAGCGGCCTTCGGCATTGGTAGTGACGTTCTGCACTGCGCCTGTGGGGGTGTGCACAATGCGCACCTGCGCATTCGCGAGGGGCTGGCCGGTTGTGCCACTGATGAGGCCGTTAATTTGCCCTGCGGTTTCTTGGGCCATTGCGGGTGCGCCCATCAGGGCAACGGAAAGCAACAGCGCTGCGCGAAGGCTGTTCATTGAATTCGGTTTCATCGGTCTACCCCAAGGTTTTCTTATATAAAGCGAGGCTCGCAAGGGTGCGAACCTGGCTGGTTCATTCCGCAGATTTAAGCTGGCCCCATAACACCTGCATGAAAGAATCATGACTGTTTCTTTGCAATGCCGAAGGCATGGCGTCAACCGATTCGGCAAGGTTTGGCCAATCATGGCGCGAGCGGTCCGCCCCAACCTGACCCCACCCGACTAAGGGTGTCAGTTTTGTTTGAAATCCGGCCCTCTAGGGGGTGCAAAGCCCGTCGGCCCGCCAATTTCCGTCAAGCCTTCTGTGGATAACTATACCTGGCAACTGCCATATGGCCGATCACTCCGTTGCTAAGATGCACCACCAGCTATTAGTGGAAATGCCAGCTTGGCCCTGGGTGGCCGAGTCGGGGTCTGTGACCGTCAACACCACCTAATGTTCCGAGCCTAAACTAGGCCTTGGCGGCCTTAGCTGTTTCAACCCGGTAATGCCAATAATGCCAGAGCAATAATGCGGCCGCTGAACGGTACGGCGACCAGTCGGCGCCGATTTTCTCCAACCGCTCGGGCGTTGGGCGTTTGCGCAGGCCCATCAAGGCACGCGCTGCGTTTTGAATCCCGAGGTCGCCCACAGGCCATATGTCGGGCCGGCCCATGCCAAACATCAAATAGATGTCCACCGTCCATGGCCCGATGCCTTTGAGCGCGATCAGCTTTGCGCGCACGGCTTCGTCGTCCATGTGCAGCATCGCATCGAAATCAAGCTCACCTGCCTGAGTGGATTGGGCCACGCCCAGGGCATAGCGCGCCTTCTGGCCGCTAAAGCCGCAGCTGCGCAAACCTGCTTCATTTAAATTGAGCAGGCCTTTGGGAGTAACCTCGCCGTTCGACGCTGTTTTCAACTTGGCCCAAATCGAAGCGCCTGCCGCGACCGAGACTTGTTGATCGACGATAATCCGGATCAGCGTGGCAAAGCCCGGTTCCATGCGCCGCGAATTGGGCAGGCCCGCCTGCTTGATGGCGCTGGCGATGTGTTTGTCGCGCCGCCTCAGAATGCCGAGATGACGGCTGATATCGTCGGTGGAGGACATGGGCACGGGCCTACACGGCCTTTTTACCTAAGGCAATGGCCAGAGCATGTCATGGTTTGCTATGTTCCCTCATCAAGGAGACCAGGCCCATGAGATTCGTTCGTGCCTCCCGCGCCTTTGCCGTTTTAGCAATCATTTGCCTGGTAATAGCTTCCGTCAGCTCAGCGCACGCTGCCATGATTTTTCATCGCGGCAATTCCGCCGAGCCCGACAGCCTCGACCCGCACATGACCACATCGGGATATGCCGGCAACATTATTTTCGAAATGTTTGTGGGGCTGACGACGGTTGATTCCAAAGTCAACGTTATTCCTGGCGCGGCCGAAAGCTGGACGATCTCGCCCGATGGCAAGACCTATACCTTTCATATCCGCAAGGGCATGCAGTGGTCCGATGGCCACCCGGTCACGGCCGATGACTTTACTTACGCCTTCCAGCGCACCATGGACCCCAAAACCGCATCGCGTGCGGCTCCCTTGCTGTACATGATTGCTGGTGCGCGCGAGGTGAACTCGGGCAAGGCGCCTGTGGAAAGTTTGGGCGTGCGCGCCATCGACGCAGCGACGTTCGAGGTGAAGCTACTCAACCCGACGCCGTATTTCCTAGAGCTGATCGTTCACCGCTGTTTTCCCGTGCCCCGGTGGACCGTGGAAAAATTCGGCAAGGAGTGGACTAAGCCCGAGAACATTGTGGTGAATGGCGCCTTTAAGATCGTTGAGTGGACACCACAAAGCCGCATCCGGCTGGTGCGTAACCCTAAATTCTTCGCCGCCGATACAGTAAAATTGGACGAGGTGATTTATTATCCGACCGAAGATCAAAACTCTGCGCTGAAACGTTATCGTGCCGACGAACTTGATGTGATCGTTAGTTTTCCGCCAAGCCAGTTCGAGTGGTTGAAGGAAAATTTACCAAACGACCTCACCATTACGCCCAATTACGGCCTGCTCTATTATACGTTCAATACGCGCAAAGCCCCCTTCGATGATCCGCGTGTGCGCAATGCCTTGGCCATGACGCTCGACCGCGAGATGTTCGCCGAGAAAATCATGCGCAGTGGCGAGCCGCCTGCCTACAGTTTGATTCCCACCGTGGTACGCAAAGGTTATGTGCCCGCAGCCTCACCTTGGCAGGGCGTACCGATGGCCGAGCGCACCGCTAAGGCCAAAGCGCTGTTGGCCGAGGCGGGGTTTGGCCCCGATAAGCCGCTGAAATTCACCTTCCGCTATAACACCGACGATGTGCAACGCCGCGTAGCTTTGGCGGCCTCGCAGGTCTGGAAAGCCATGGGTGTCGAGGCGCAATTGCAAAACAGCGATTTGAATGTGCTCAATGCCGATTTGCGCAATGGCGATTACGAAGTCGCGCGCTATCAGTGGTTCGCCGAATACGCCGATCCCACGTCGTTTTTGTATTTGTTGGATTCGACATCGGTTGGCGACAATTACTCGAAGTACAATAATCCCGAATACGACGCGGTGATGCAGCGCGTGTATCAAGAAGTTGATGCCGCCAAACGCCTGGCGCTGATGCGCGACGCCGAGGCCATTGCCCTGCGCGATTCACCCATTACACCGATTAATTTTTATGTGGGTAAGCGATTGGCCAAACCCTATGTCAAAGGGCTCGATGCCAACCCGAGGGGCATCAACATCAGCCGCTGGGTATCGATTGAGAAGTAATTATGATTTCGCTTTTCTTGTAAACACGAACACTTTATCGGTCGAGGTCTTGGCATCGAAGGCGTAACCGCCAGCGGTGAATTTTTTCAAACCTTCGGGTGTTTCAACGCGTTCTTGCGCGATGTAGCGGGCCATCATGCCGCGCGCTTTCTTAGCCAGAAAACTAATTACCTTTGCCTGGCCGCCTTTGACCTCTTTGAATACGCATTGCAGCACAGGAGCTTTGAGCTTCTTCGTATCCACCGCGCTCCAATATTCATCGGAAGCCAAATTGACCACGACAGGGTCTTTCATTTTCGCGATCACACCATCGAGGTGCGTTGTCAATGTCTCGCGCCAGAAATCGTAGAGGTCTTCACCGCGTGGCGTATTCACACTGGTGCCCATTTCCAGGCGGTAGGGTTGAATGGCATCCAGCGGCCGCAACAAGCCATAAAGCCCCGAGAGAATTCCAATGTGGGACTGCGCATATGCAATATCGTCCGGGGTCAGCGACTTAGACTCAAAGCCCATGTAGACATCGCCGTTGAAGGCATAGATCGCGGACTTGGTACCCTGGTTGTTTTTTGGATCGAAGGCTTGAAAGCGCTGGTAATTCACCTCGGCCAATTTGGGGCTAAGGTCCATGAGGCGCTTTAAATCAGCAGCGGTATAGCTCTTGGCCCGTTTGACCAGGGCTGCGGTTTCACTCAGCAACGCGGGGCTGGTGGCCTTCAGCTTGTGCGGTGCGGGGCCAAAGTCGAGTTTCTTGGCAGGCGAGAGCAGGGCATAGAGCATGGGTTGATCGAACCTTGTGAACCGGTGGGGCAACCTATCCCAAGCCTCATCGGTCGGCTAGATATGCTCCGGCGATTGGGTCTATGGAATAGTCGCCGGGCAATGGGAGTTTAAGGACTTGGCTGACCAAGCCGATCAAGCCGCCAAAGTTGCGCAGTACTGGGGCGATGAGCGCCGCGAGCTGCGCAAGCACAATTGGCTGGAACACCCCGTGGCGCGGGCGTGTATCAATGTGCGCTTGTCGGGTGATGCGACGGTAGGTTTGGCTGAGTATTGGCGGGCCAAGTTTCTGACCGTGCCTGCGCGCCGTGCGTTGTCGCTAGGGTGCGGCTTCGGTTTGTGGGAACGCATGGCACTTGCGGCCAACTTGGCCTTGCATATCGATGCTTATGACGTGTCTGAGGCGGCCATTACGCAAGCGCGGGCCTATGCCGCCGAGGCAGGTTACGCCGAGCGTGTGACTTATCATGTCGCTGACATCAACTCGATTGCCTTGCCGCACAGCCATTACGACGTGATCTTTGGCGTATCGTCATTGCATCACGTGAGGGGGCTAGAGCATCTCTTCGCCGGTTGCAGGCGTGCGCTTAAAGAGAATGGTTTGTTCTTGATTGACGAATATGTGGGCCCTGCGCGTTTTCAGTCGAGCCCCAAGGCCGTGGCCTTGATCAACAAATTGATTCAAGTGTTGCCGCCACGTTACCGCACCAGCGTGTATCACAACGGCCAGCCGCGCGAGACCTATGCCAATATTCCGCCCGATGTGTTGGCTGCTCACGATCCGTCAGAGGCCATTCGCTCTGACGAAATTCTCCCCGTGTTGCGCCAGCATTTTGAGGTTGTCGACTATCGCCCCTACGGCGGTGCATTGCTGCATATGCTGCTGTCGGGCACGGCGGGGAATTTCGACCCCCATGCCGAAGCGGACGCAGCGCTGATTCGCCTTCTGGCCGCCTTCGAAGAAGAAATGGAACAGGCCGGCGTGATCGGCACGGATTTTGCCGTGGTGGCTGCGCGCCCGTTGCCGGGATAAGGCACGTCCGTTGACAATTTTCACGCGATGGCTCACCAATTCGGCCATAATATGAAACCATGGTCTGGGCGCGGACCATGAGCGTAAGGAGGCAACGCCATGGCGGCTCCTGGATATTTGCTGGTTCTCGGTCATTCGCTCGACATGCCCAAAATGGGCAAGTACTCGGCGGCGTTACCGCCGATCTATAAAAAGTATGGCGGCTATTATCTTGGCATCGGCGGCCCAGGCCGCGGTGTCGAGTTGCTTGAGGGTGGATGGTTCGACCATTCAATGGTCTTCGCAAAGTTTGAGTCTATGGCCGACGTAGCGAAATTTTGGTGGTCGCCCGAGTACACCCAAGCCAAAGATCTGCGCAAAGGGGCGGGCACGTTCCAAGTGTTTGCGCTGCCGGGCAATGCTAACGAGGCCCCGTTGGGTCAGCCCTCGTTTATGGTCAATATTTACCGTCCCTTCGACGCGGCCAAGACTGCCGAGCTGTTCGCCAAGGAAGACGCAAAGCTGGCGGCACGCGGCGTGAACGTTATCGCGCAAGCGAAATTCGCCGAGGCCGAACGGCTTGAGGGCGACTTAATGGACTTTGATTTCCGTATTATCGCGTTTCCCACGCAGGCCTCCGCCACCAATTATTGGAACGAGCCAGCGACGCGCGAGATGCGTGAGACAAGATTGAAAGCGGCAGGCATCAACACTTTTTTGATTGCTGGACTGCCGCGCAAGGCGTGATCTGCCGCTGCAACAATTCCAACGTATGGGTGCCCCATGATTGCTCGATTTTTCGCAGCCGCGCTTGCGCTCAGTGCTGTCTTCTCGCATGCGTCCGCACAGCAGGCCGCTCCCGAGGCTGCACGCCCAGGGTATTTGTTCGTCATGGGCACGACCACCAACACTGAGGTGCTGGGCAAGTACGCCCGTACACTTCCAGCCATTTATGAGAAGTACCAAGGTTATTATCTTGCCAGTGGCGGCGTGGGCCGTGGTGTGCGCGTGCTGGAAGGCGAGTTCAAACAACAGTCGGTTATCCTCGCGAAATTTCCCGATGTGGGCGGCCCCAACACATTTTGGTGGAGCCCCGAATACCGCCAGAGCGCTGAAATTCGCAAAGGGGCTGGCACATTCAATGTGCTGAAGTTGAAGGGCATGCCAGGTGATTTGGGCAAGCCTGAAGGCAGGCCAGCTTATCTCATCTCGATCGCTGAAATCAGAGATCGCGAAAAGCTCAAACCCTATAGTGATGTCGCTGGCCCCTTGGTGAAGGCCGCGGGCGCCAAGTTCGTATCGGCAGGGGGGCGAAAAGACATTGAATTGCTGGAAGGCGAATTCGGAAACAAGAATGTGAATATCTTGCAGTTTCCCTCGCTCGAGGCCCTGCGCAAGTTTTACGAAGACCCGGCCTACCAAAAAGTAATCCCCATCCGTCAGAGTGCGGGTGATTACGTTTTGCTTGAGGTCGAAGGCTTCCAGCCACGCAATTGATTTCACACACTCGTGCCCATTCAGTTTGAGAATGTTTCCGTCCGTTTTGGCGAGGCGGTTGTTCTGCACGACATCTCACTCGAATTGCGCGAACGGCGCATTGGGTTGATCGGCAACAACGGGTCGGGCAAAAGCACACTGGCGCGGCTGATCAATGGGCTGATCCTGCCCACGGCAGGGCGCGTGAGCGTGGACGATCTCGACACGCAAACCCACGCCCAGGAGATCCGCCGCCGCGTCGGGTTTGTCTTTCAAAATGCCGATGCCCAAATCGTCATGCCAACGGTGGCTGAAGATGTGGCCTTTGGTCCGAAAGCTCATGGACTGCCCCCCGATGTGGCCACGGCGCGCGGCGCCGCTGCGTTGCAGCGATTCGGCCTCGATACATTCCGCGAGCGCGCCTGCTTCACGCTCAGTGGTGGCGAAAAACAAGCGCTCGCTTTAGCAGGGGTCATGGCGCTTGATCCGGCATGGATTGTGTTTGATGAGCCCACCACCATGCTCGACCGCAAGCGCGCCAAGCAGGCGATGGCGGCAATCAATGGGTTATCGCAAAACGTGATCGTGGTGACGCATCATGTGGAATTGCTGGGCAACTTCGAGCGCGTCATCGTGCTCGATGGCGGCAAAGTCGTGTGCGATGACACACCCGCCAAAGCCATTACCTATTACGTAGAGAATTTCACATGACGATTGGTGTTTATGTGCCGGGCGCCTCCGCGTTACACCGCGCATCGCCGGGTGTGAAACTGATCGGCCTTGCGGCATTTGCCGTGTGTTTGTCGCTCACTACTAACCTTGCGCTTCTTGCGGCACTCGCGGTTGGCCTGTTGCTGGTATGGGGTTCCGCTGATCTGGGTTGGCAACGGCTGATTTCGAGTTTGACACTGCTCAAATGGATTTTGGTGGTGATGTTTGTGTTTCAATTCTTATCAGGCGGACTGCTGGCTGCCACGGAGTTGATGCTCACGATTTGCGCGCTAGTCAGCGCTGCCGCGTTAGTCAGTTTCACCACGCGCACTGATGACATGCTTGAGACGTTGCAATACGCCTTTTCGGCCTTTGCCCGCTTTGGTCTCAATCCAAACACGGTGGCTTTCGCATTGGTGTTTGTGATTCGCCTTGTGCCCTTTGTCGCCACGGTGGGCCGCGAGGCAATTGAGGCCAGGCTTGCGCGCGGGGGCGGGCGCAACCCCATTCCGGCCCTAGTCCCCATGGTCATTCGATTAATGCGCGAGACCGATACGCTGTCCGAGGCTTTGGTTGCACGCGGCTTCGCGCGCCCGTAAAACCTTGGGCCATGTCCGTGCTCTCAAAACCGGTTGACGTCCGTACCGTCGTGCGCTGCGCGATGTTCGCTGCGCTCATCGCAGCCTTGGGGCTATTGCCGCCTATTCCCGTGCCCATCATTCCAGTGCCGGTGACCGCGCAAACCTTAGGCGTCATGCTAGCAGGCGCGGTGTTGGGCGCACGCAACGGCGCGCTGGCCGTGATTTTATTTCTTGGTGTCGTGGCCTTGGGCTTTCCGTTGCTGTCGGGCGGACGTGGCGGCCTTGGCGTGTTTTTCGGCCCCAGTGCTGGCTTCTTGCTGGGCTGGGTCGCGGGTGCTTTCGTGACCGGCGTGCTGGCTGCGGCATCGGAGTGCAAATTCCCGCGCCTGATTATCGCCTGCCTCGTGGGCGGCATAGGAGCCGTTTATGCGGTGGGTATTCCGTGGATGGCTGTGGCGGCGGATCTGACCATGGTGCAGGCTGCTGTGGCGTCAATGGTGTTTTTGCCCGGCGACATTCTCAAAGCCGTTGCCGCCGCAGTGGCGACGCGCGCAATCCGGCGCGGCTATCCGGCAGCCCATCCATGAGCACGCCCAAGTTCGTCTTCGATGGCGTGTTGCACGCCTCCATGCGCACGCCAGAAAACCCTGCAATCGTTTTTGGCGATGAGACCATCACCTATGGCGAGTTGGCGTGGCGCATGTGCCGGGTGGCCAGCGGTGTTGACGTCCGACGGGCGCAGCGGGTGGCGGTGTCGTTGCCCAATCATCCCGCACTCCTGGAAATCTTTTTGGGTGCGACGCTGGCGGGCGCGGTGTTGGTGCTGTTTGAACCCAAATGGCCGCGTGCGACTTTGGATCAGGTCATCGCAGCGCATCAACCGCAACTAATTATCGGTGAAGACCAAGCCGCGAACGTAAAGCTCGCCGCGTACGCACAATGGCGGGATCAGCAAGACCCCAACCGGACATTGCTTGCTCAGCCTACTCCGCGAATGCCATTTCTCGTGGGCTTTACATCGGGCACCACGGGCACGCCCAAGGCGTTTATCCGCTCTCATGAATCCTGGACGCGCTCGTTCGCAGCGTCGAAAATTGAATTTGGCACCAGCAATAAAACCAAGGTGTTGTTGCCCGGGCCTTTAAGTCATGGGTTGTCACTGTATGCGGCGGTTGAAACGCTCAATGCGGGTGGGGCGGTTTACATTCAGCCCGCGTTCGATGCACAGCGCATGATGACGATTGCGCGGGCCGGGCAAGTCAACGTCCTCGTTGCTGCGCCAACGTTGCTTGACCTGATTCATGAGGCAGTAGGTGGCGAACCTGCGCCAGCCATTACCCGCATCATCACGGCAGGCGCCAAACTTTCACCAGCACTGCGCGACAACCTCACACACGTTTTTCCCAATGGCGAAATCATCGAATACTACGGTGCGTCTGAATTGAGTTTTGTGACAGTCGCCAAGCCCGGCGAGGGATGCCCCCCAGAATCCGTGGGCCGTGCATTCAATGGCGTTCAACTCAAAGTCACGCCCGATGATGCCGAAGCAGGCATGGTGTGGGTGAAAAGCGATATGATCGCGGCGGGCTATGTGGGTGAAAAGGATGGCAGTGGCTTTCGCGTGCAAGATGGCTGGGCAACAGTGGGCGACCGGGGCCGCCTTGATGAGCGCGGATTTCTCACGCTGCTCGGCCGCGAGGATGATATGATCATCACCGGTGGCTTGAATGTCTATCCTGCGGAAGTTGAGGCGGTGGTAGCGGCTATGCCTGGCGTGAGCGAGGTCGCGGTGTTGGGCGAGGATGATACGCGCTGGGGCCAGGTCGTCACGGCAGTGCTCGCGCTGCAACCCAATGCCCATCTTCAAATGGTGCAACTCAAAGATCATTGCACAGCGCATCTCACGCCGCACAAGCTGCCGCGCCGCTGGTTTGCCATTGATGACTTCACGCATACCGCCAGCGGTAAAATCGACCGCACCAAGGTTGCGGCGCTGTTGCGCGAACGCTCGCCGCGTTTGAAAGCTCTCGCATGAAGGCGAACAACCCGCGCCGCGCGATCATCGTCGCCGCACGGCGCACGCCCATTGGCAAGGTGCGTGGCCTGCTGCGCCGCATGCGTGTCGAAGAATTAGCCGCGCCGGTATTGCAAGCCTTGCTGGCCGATGCCGGCCTCACCGCCGAGCAGATTGACGATGTGATCCTTGGCAACGCGGCAGGGCCCGGTGGCAACATCGCGCGGCTGTCGGCATTGCAAGCGGGATTCCCCGTTTCCGTGCCGGGCGTGAGCGTGGAC
Organism: Rhodospirillaceae bacterium; assembly: GCA_009693785.1. GTDB lineage: Bacteria > Pseudomonadota > Alphaproteobacteria > Rhodospirillales > Rhodospirillaceae. The sequence goes on along the minus strand of SHWP01000004.1, from coordinate 28,870 downwards.
CGCCAATGTGGCTCGGGGCTTGAGGCCATTAACATGGCCGCCCGGTTGATTGAGGCGGGGGCAGGCGAGATTTACATCGCCGGTGGTGTGGAAAGCGCTTCCACCGCGCCCTTGCGTTACGATGTGCCGCACGATCAAGGGGCATCGCCCGTGCCCTTCACGCGCGCGCGCTTTGCCCCAGATTTTGTTGGCGACCCCGACATGGGCCCGGCGGCGGAAAATGTGGCGCGTGCCTATGGCATTACCCGCGTGCGGCAAGATGCATTTGCATTACGAAGCCACCAAAAAGCCATCGCGGCCATGGGCGAGGGGCGTTTCAAGGCGGAAATTGTGCCACTGCCCCAAGGCAGCGAGTATGCCGTTGACCGCGATGAATGCCCGCGCGCCGATACGACGGCGGAAAAACTTGCGGCCTTGGCGCCTGTATTTGCCGCCGATGGAACCGTGACGCCAGGTAATGCCTGCCCCGTCAACGATGGCGCGGCGGCGGTGCTGATGATGTCGGCGGCCAAGGCCAAACAGCTTGGCCTGCACGATGGCTTGGCGGTGACGGACTCTGCGGTGGCGGGCGTGGACCCGAATGTTCTCGGCATCGGCCCCGTGCCCGCTGTGCAAAAATTGCTGACGCGCACAAAATTGTCTCTGGCCGACATCGACCTGGTGGAGTTCAACGAAGCTTTCGCCGCCCAGGTGCTGGCCTGCTGCGACAAGCTGGGCGTGTTGGAAGATCAGCTCAACATTGGCGGCGGCGCCATTGCGCTGGGCCACCCATACGGCGCATCGGGGGCGATTTTGGTTGTACGGCTGTTTACCGAACTGGTGCGCCGGGATGGCGGCACACGCGGCCTGGCCACACTGGGCATCGGCGGCGGCATGGGCTTGGCAAGTGTGTTCGAGCGGGTGGGTTAAAGCCCATCCACCTTACCGGCACATGGTCGTGGTGCCCTCGACGCGCTGACCGTCGATATAAACAAAGTGAGAAAATTCGCGGCAGGGGCGGTTGTTCTGAAACCGCTCGGCGATCACGCGCACTTCGCCGCTGCGTCCCGCGTCATCCCAGGTGAAGCCCTCACCCAACTGTGAGCCCAGCGCGGCGGTTTCAGCTTGGCGGTGCAGGTCTTGTTGGTGGGCGGTCAGTAGCGCCCAGGTTTGCGGCGGCAAGCCCTGGCGGCCTGTGGCGGCGGGCGGCAATGTCAGGACAACCGATGCAGGCGCGGCCTGTTCATTGCCTGAAAACGCGCGGTTAATGCCGTCGCGAGGGGTGGGTAGAAAGCCGGGCGGGGAGAGAAAGTTACGGCCCGTCGGCGGCGAGACTTGCGGTGTGCCGCCCAAATAATTTCCGCTCAGCGGCTGCACGCCATTCCCCGAGAACGGTGGAATTACTCCTGGCGGGTTTAAGGGCCCTGCGGGGTTACCCGCGTCCGGTGTGCGTTCATGGGCGTTGGCAAACTGCGCGGCGGCGGGTATGGCCATGGCCACGCTTAGGCCAAACACAGCGGCAGCGAGTTTTAGATTAAGCATGATGAGACCTTCTACAAATTTCCCCAAATCGTCATCCTGGGAATAAATCCCAGGATGACAACTGTGTCTTAGCTACTTGGGCAAGTATACCGTACGGCACCCTAACTAATAATCCGCTAGCCGCCAGGAATCGCCGCGTACAATGCACGCACGGCCATCGACCGTGCGCCGCCACGTTGGTGTGCGGATAGTCTGCACGAAATCGCGGCAGAAGCGCCTGCCATAATAACCTTGATCAATCACGGTCACATCGCCGCGCACATCGCCGATGCGCCAGGATTGCGTACGCCCCATGGGTGCGGACAAGGCATCGTTGAACGTTTGCTCATGGCGCCAGCGGGCGTTGGGCGGCAACGAGTAATACACGTCGCGCGAAAATAAATCCCACACCACAGTGGCTGTAATCGGCCCCGACCAAGGCGGCAGGTTGTTATAGTAATACTGCGGCACAACCACGACAGGTGGGGGAATATACCAATTGTACCTCGGTGGTTCGGGCCTCCGCCTGCGCCGATCGTGGTCCCGATCCCGGTCATTGTCGTGATCATTGTCGTCCACCCGGGGGCCGCGGTTGCGGTAGTTGGGGTCGGGGTGGCGCAAAAAATCCTGGCGCGGATCCACAACGCGCGGTTCGCCGCGCCCGCGTCCGCCCTGCTGGGGTTGTCCGCCATTGCTGGGGCCGGGCACGATGCCCATGTTGGGCGTCAGCCCGAGCCCATTGCCAATCGTATTGTCAGTAGTCGTCGGGTTATCGGGCACGATCCCCATACTCGGCGTGAGCCCGGCCGATGGCTCGATTTGCGCGCTGGGGTTGCCGCCAAAGCTCTGTGGCTCGACGGTGATCTGCGGGCTTTGCTGCAATGCCTGGTTTTCGAGTTGCATGCGAGCGGCCTCGGTAGGGTCGTCTTGCGCAAAGGCAACAACCGGCAGCAACGCCATCATTCCAGCTATGGCGCTAGACCTCATCCGAACTGAAAAGCCGTCGGCGCGCATGTGTGTCTGCCCGATTTAGTTCTGCGGCACGATCTTCCACGAGCCGTCGGGCTCTTGGCAGGTCACACCCCAGGCGTCTTGGCGCTGGCCATTCACGGTGATGGTTTGCTGAAACTCGCGGCAATACTTATCGCCCGCATAGCCGTCGCGCGTGGTGCGAACCGTCCCTGCCGCGTTGGCTTCATTCCACACAATGCTTTCACCCACGGGCGCGCGCATGGCTTGGCTATAGGCGCTTTCGTGGTGACGGCGGGAATTATCGCTCAATGCTTCGATGACGATGGCGCTAAAAAGACCCAAGGCTACGATATCCCATGCATTGACATGATTGCTGTTATAACTCGGGCGATTCCAACGCCACGAATAGTCATAGCCCCAGGGGTCGTTAAACCGGTTCCAGCGCCGGCCAGCGTCCCAACTATTCCAACCCGGAGCGATGTAAACAGTTGGTCCATGGCGATGGTGGCGGTCCCAGCCGCCATTGTGATCACGAAGATCGCGGCGGTCGTGACGGTCATTGTCGCGCCAATCCCGGCGGTCATCACCACGTTCATCGCCTCGGTCACCGCGGCCGCGGCCGCCGCGAAATTGATTTGCGCTCTCGCCACCGTCGCCGCGATTCATCTGCGCACTTTCGGCCTCCATGCGCAAAGCATGGTTCGGGTCGTCATTGCCAAAGTCTTGAGCCAACGCCGTGGTTGGCAACAAAGCACCCGCGCTTATAGCCGCAGCTGCACAAGACGCTAAAACGACCGCACGCATTTTTTTCCTCCCATGCCGGACCTGGGTTACATGGTCCTTAGCTTCCAAGGCCAAGACTACCCAATCGGCTAGGCGCAATTATGGCTATTGTGGCGCACCGGGGGGTCTAACCATCACACTTAGGTGAGGAAGGCAGGGTCAACGTTTCTGCGATAAATCGACTTAATATACGGCAGCGCGCCAAGGGGTGATTCGATATAGGCGTGTCTGAATTTCCAGCCTGCGGTCGTCTTTTGGGCCATGGCGAATACTTTGACGTCTAAACCAATTGGGCTGGGGTCTAGTCCCGCCAAAACCGCGTTCCAGTGCATCATGAATTGCATGGCCGCCAGGTCAGGCCCGATCAGCTTACAGTTCAGGTCCCAGGTGCGGATGGAAAACCGTTTCAAAACCTTCTCGGCTTCGCCCCAATAGGGCTCGATTGCGCTCCAGTTCAGCATGGGCGCGGCCATTTCCTCGGCGATGTAGTAGGGGGCCTGTTCGTCGCTATGCCATAGCTGGCGCAATTTCGTGGGTGTGCGGTTGGTCCAGCAGGCCTCGTAGGACTGTAGTAAAACACGCAATTCTGCAGCCAAGTCGCTCATGCCAGCCTCCTCAAACCTGCCTATTTACCCATGGCCTGACAGGTTTTTAATCCCGCCGTAAGCCCCCAGTAACGCCTTTCCCCGCACTATGCCAACGTTCATCGGTCGTGGCCCGGGTCAAAAGGGCATTCCTGCCAAGGACTGGTACGGAATGTGATCCGGACCGCAACTTTTCCGGGCCTGTGGTCCGGCGAAAGGACCGGTGCAATTCGGCACTGGGGATTTATAATGCAAACACAACAGGTTTCGGGTCTAGAGGGCGCGCCGTCAGATAATGTGGCGTCCGTGTTGTCTTTTGGGTCCCGGCCGAAATCGGCGGGATTAGCAATGCGCATTTTGGTGATTGAAGACGACCGCGAAGCTGCGGAATACCTGGTCAAAGGACTGCGCGAAAGCGGCTACACCGTCGATCATGCCGCCAACGGCAAGGACGGTTTGTTCCTGGCTCTGTCCGAACCCTACGACGTGATGGTGGTCGACCGCATGCTGCCCGGTCCCGATGGCTTGTCGATCGTAGAGTCCGTGCGCAAGTCCAACATCACCACGCCGGTGTTGTTCCTCAGCGCGCTGGGCGAAGTCGAAGACCGCGTCGCGGGCCTGAAAGCAGGCGGCGATGATTATCTGGCCAAGCCTTATTCATTCTCGGAATTGCTGGCCCGCATCGAGGCGCTGTTGCGCCGTGCCGGATCGGCGCCCGAAAACACGTTCCTCAAAGTCGGCGATTTGGAAATGGACCTGCTCGCGCGCAAAGTCGTGCGCCAGGGCAAACGCGTGTATTTACATCCGCGCGAATTCCGCTTGTTGGAATATCTCATGCGCCATGCCGGCCAAGTGGTCACGCGCACCATGCTGCTGGAAAACGTGTGGGAATATCACTTCGATCCCCAAACCAACGTGATCGACGTGCACATCAGCCGCTTGCGCCAAAAAATCGATAAGCCCTACGACAAGCAGATTTTGCAAACCGTGCGTGGCGCGGGCTACAAGCTGGAAATGTAGGCCTGCCCGCGCGTGTCCTGGTTCAAGCGCCTCGTCCTATCCATTACGTTCCGGCTCGCGCTGCTCTATACGCTTGTCTTCGCGCTGTCGGTGGCGGGGCTGTTCTATTTCGTGTTTTGGACGACCTCGGGCTTCGCCCAACGCCAGTTCGAAGCCGCCGTTCAGGCCGAAGTCACGAGCTTTCAGGAATCCTATCAGCGCTCGGGCACCGGCGGTTTGGTCATGGCCATCAACCGCCGCCTCGACCCATCTGGGCGGCCCGACTCAATTTACTTGCTGGTCGACCCCGTGGGCACGCCCGTGGCTGGCAATTTGCGCAACTGGCCGCGCAACGTCGCCGTTGACGACCTCTGGGTGAATTTCAACATCCGCAGCCTGGAAGGCGCCTCACAAGAATTAGCCGAAGCCCGTGCCTTGCAATTTTTTACCCCCGAAGGGTTCCGCCTATTGGTGGGCCGTGACATTCGCGAGGCTCAACAATTCCGCCAGCAACTGCTGCGCTCGCTCAACATCGGCATCGGCATGACGGTCTTTATCGGTCTGCTCGGCGGGTTCGTGTTCGGTCGCGGCGTGATGAGGCGGATCGAGGCGATTACCACCACCTGCCGCTCGATCATGAGCGGCGATCTTTCCAAGCGCGTGGCCGTGGGCAGCACCACCGATGAGTTGGGCCGCCTGTCGCAAAGCATCAATGCCATGCTCGACCAAATCGAGCGGCTAATGCGCGGCATGCAACAAGTTTCCGATAACGTCGCCCATGATTTGCGCACGCCCCTCAACCGGTTGCGCAGCCGCCTGGAAGACGCCACCCGCAATATCCACGACCCCAAGCAACGCGACGCCATCGAGGGCGCGATTGAGGATGCCGACCAATTGCTCGCTACCTTCTCGGCGTTACTGCGCATCGCGCGCGCCGAAGCGGGCCTTCAGCGCAATTTTGAGGCCTTGGATTTAGCCGCCATTGGCGAAGATGTGGCCGAGATGTATGGCCCCTTGGCCGAAGAGAAGAGCTTGTCGTTCACCGCACGCTTCGAGCCCGGAATTTATGGCATGGGCGAGCGCAATTTGGTGGCCCAGGCGCTGGCAAACCTGCTCGACAACGCCATCAAGTACAGCCCCGAAGGCGGGGCGGTGACCATCGTGTCGGTGCTGATCAAGGGCAAACCGGCTTTTGTCGTGTCCGACACGGGCCCCGGCATTCCCGACGAGTTCAAAGAAAAAGTGCTGCTGCGATTGTTCCGTATGGAGCAAAGCCGCACTTCGCCTGGCAGCGGATTGGGCTTAAGTTTGGCACAGGCCGTGGCGCGTTCCCACAACCTCGACCTCAAACTCGACGACAATCATCCTGGCCTTCGCGTGACTTTGACCTTCCCCGAGGCGGCGCAGGCGCCTGCAAAACCACAAGCGTCCACGCCTGTACAGTCCCCAGATATGGCTCTCGACGCGGCGGGTGCGAAAGCGGCATAAGCTTGTTCCCCGTCTTTGCCGTGCGCACCTGTTCATGACCTCGCCCTCCATTACCACCGACATCCGCAATCCTTATGTTCGTGCCATCGCGCTGGGCCGTATGGCAGGCGTGTTGGGCTTGCAGATCATCATCGTTGCGGTGGGCTGGCAGCTGTACGAAATTACCAACAGCGCCTGGTCGTTGGGCATTGTCGGCATTATCGAACTGGTGCCGGTGTTATTGCTGATGGTGCCTGCGGGCAACTTGGCCGACCACATGGCGCGGCGCAATATGGCCGTGGCGGCGCAAAGCGTGATGTTTGTGGCCGCTGTTGGCCTGATGGTGGCCTCGTACACCCACGCCCCGTTGTGGGCGATCTATGCCATGATTGCGTTGGTGGGCGTGTCGCGCGCGTTCGCAGCGCCATCTGTGGGCACGATTCTGCCGCAGCTCTTGCAGCCCGAGCAATTCGTCCATGCCAATGCGTGGGTGTCATCGGGCTCGCAGTTTGCTGCTGCCGTTGGCCCAGCCGTGGGCGGCTTTTTGATTGCGGCGACCGGCAGTACATTTGCTGCATACTCGGTGGCCGCCGTTTGCCAGCTAGTGTTCATCGTCCTCTTGCTCACTCTGCCGCGCATCGACCCGCCGCGGTCGTCAACGAAGCCCTCCATGGCCGAGGCTTTGGCGGGCTTTACATTCATTCGCGATAACCCGTTGTTTCTGGCCGCGATCACGCTCGACTTGTTTGCCGTTGTGCTGGGCGGGGTGGTGGCGCTGCTGCCGCTATTTGCCAAAGACATTCTCGATGTTGGCCCGACGGGTTTGGGCTGGCTACGCGCCGCACCGGCGCTGGGCTCGTTGACCATAGCGCTGGTTCAGGCGCGTATTTCGCCCTGGCAAAAACCGGGCGCGGTGATGTTGGCCGCATTTTTTGGCTTTGGCTTGGCGACCATAGGTTTTGGTCTGTCAGAAAGCTTTGCGCTGTCGATGGTATGCTTGTTCCTGACGGGTGCATTTGATTCCGTCAGCGTCGTGGTGCGTGTGTCACTCGAACAAGTGATCACGCCCGATCCGCTGCGCGGCCGCGTCTCGTCGGTCAATTACATCTTCATCGGTATGTCCAACGAGTTTGGCGCGTTTCGCTCAGGCGCATCGGCGGCGCTGTTGGGCACCGTGCCCGCGGTGGTGGGCGGTGGGGTCGCGGTGTTGGCTGTCGTTGCCCTGGTGATGCTTCGCTGGCCACAGCTGGCCAAAATCGGACAACTGCATACCCTCAAACCAGATAGTTATGTACCGGGTACATAACTAATATTATTTATCAGTTAGTTAGACATAAGATAGGAGATACATCATGCGTTTTACGGGCAAAGTGGTGTGGATCACGGGGGCCTCGTCAGGCATTGGCGAGGGGCTGGCGTACGGCTTTGCCCGCGAGGGCGCCAAGCTCGTGCTCTCGGCCCGGCGTGAGGTGGAGCTGGAACGTGTGAAAGCAGCCTGCATTAATTCCCTTGGGGGCTCGCCCGAGATTTTACTCGTTCCCTTCGACATGATCGACGAGATTGGCCGCGCCAAGGCGGTCGAGACCGTGCTCAACCATTTCGGCCATGTCGACATCATGGTGCAGAACGCGGGCATCTCGCAGCGTGCGTTGGCCAAAGATACCGCACTGTCGGTCGATCGCAAGATCATGAAACTCGACTACTTCTCGGTGATCGCGCTGACCAAGATGATTTTACCCTCGATGATCGCGCGCAAGTCGGGGCACTTCGTGGTGACCTCCAGCGTGGCGGGCAAGTTCGGCACGCCCATGCGTAGCGCCTATGCGGCCGCCAAACATGCGCTGCATGGGTTTTTCGACACGCTGGCGGTGGAGTGCTCGCCTTACAATATTCACGCTTCGCTGCTGGTGATCGCAGGCGTGAAGTCCAACGTGTCGCTGCACGCGCTGAAGGGCGACGGCAGCACCTGGGGCAAGATGGATGAGACTCAATCGACCGGCATGGACACCGATGAGTGCGCGCGCATTACTCTGAACGGTGTGGCGGCAAACAAACGCGAGATCAACGTGCTTGCGGGCGGCACTTGGCGCTATATTTTCCTCAAACGCTTCTTCCCCAGCGTTTTGCACAACATGATGGTGAAAACCACCCTGGCGCGCTTCAAGCAAGGCCTGGTGGGTATCGGGAAGTAGATACCATCGCGGCGCAAACGCCGGTACAGTGAAGGCGCACGATAAGGCCGGGACTGAATGCGCATTTTTCATGTCATGCTGAGTGAGGGGCAGGGCGGCATTCAAGCTGCCTTTGTCAATTACACGAAACTACTGGTGTATCTGGGTCATGAGGTGACGTGCTGTGTGTCGCCTGGAGCGGCCATTGATGCCCAATTACCGCCTAGTGCCCGCGTGGTCACGCTTTCCAATTGGTTCGAGCGCGATCCGCTGGCCATATTCCGTGCGGCGCGGTTGCTGCGCTCCACCAAACCCGATGTGATCGTGGCGCATGGCAAGCGCGCGTTGATGATCTTTGCGCAAGGCAGGCGTTTTGCAGGCCGTGCGATTCCGCTGGTGTCGGTTTTACATCGACACCGCTTCAAGCAGGTGAATGCCGCCGACCTGGTGCTGTGCGTGAGCGAGCGCATGCGCGCCGAGGCGGCTGGCCATGGCATTGATGCCCACAAGTTAAAACACGTGCCTAACTTCATCGCTGAGGTTGCGCCCATGGCCGCGCTCACTCCTTGGAGAAGTCCGCCCGTGATCGGGTTTCTCGGGCGCTTCTTGCCCGAAAAGGGTTTGGATCTGTTGATCGAAGCGCTAGCGATTATGAAAACCAACGGCGTGGCATTTCAGGCGCGCATCGGCGGTGATGGGCCGCAGCGTGCGGCCATGGAAAAGCTCGCCGTTGCTTGCGGCGTTACCGCTCACATCGCCTGGCTAGGCTGGGTGAACGATGTCACGGCGTTCTACAAATCCGTCGATATTTTGTGCGTGCCCTCGCACTGGGAATCCTTTGGCATTGTCATCTTGAATGCTTTCGATGCGGGTGTGCCGGTGGTGGCCACGCGCACCACTGGGCCCAGTGAACTCATCGCTGATGGTATGAATGGCTTGTTGGCCGAGGTTAACGCTCACAGTCTTGCCGCGAAGTTGACTCAGGCGCTGAAAAATCCCGATCTCGGCGGCAAGCTTGCCCGTCAAGCCCGCGCCGACGTCGCAGGCTATACCTTGCCCGTCATCGCGCCGAAGGTGGATGCCTTGTTATCGGGGCTGGTGGCGGGTTTTAAGCGCGACCAGCCAAACGCCGCCAACGGCGTTGCCAATTAATCAAAATTCTTCGCGGCGAACGCTCAATGTGCTTGACGTCGATGAGCGTTACTTCGCCGCAGGCCGACAGTGTATGCAATCCATCGGTAAAGCTTGTCATAATACTGGCAGGTGAAAACTTGCGCACGGGCGTGCAGCGAAATGCGCTGTCCGATAGTTCATCTACGCGCAGAACATTGACCGCGCCGCCGTAAGTCGCGCTGCAATCCTGCGTGGGTATATAAAGTGCTCCGCCCTCAGCGAACGGCGTACCGCCAGGCCGGGCGGACTCCAGCGATACATGAATTGGATTTTTTGGGTGCGGCTGCCATGGCCCTGTCAGGGCCGGGGCGCTGGCCGCGTGCAGTTCACGCATCTCGCGCTGGTTCGGGCCGGGCAGGGCGTAGAACATCCACCACTTGCCGCCATGGCGCACCACAGTGGCGTCGATGGCGGGTACATCCATCACATCGCACACTTTTTCCCACACATCGGGGAAGGTGCGTGCTTTGTACAAGGTGAGTTTGCCCGAGTGGTGCGCCTCGGGCAGCATGAAAACTTGGCCCGCATCTTCGATGAGATAAGGGTAGGACAAATGATGCGCCGCCCGCAGCGCCACGCCTTCGCCGGTGAGTTTGAAGTCGCGGTCATAGCTATAGCGGCGGATCACGCCATGCTTGTCACGGTAGTCGTAGGCTTCGACGAAGACATGCAACTGCCCATCCCGCCAAAGGCCAAACGGATCTGCAAGAAAGCAGAAATCGGGCTGCGCTGGAAGCCACGTGATGGCGAAATCGGCCAAAGAACCCGAGCCCAACACACACGCGATTGGGGCGTGCACAATGCCCGCCTGCCAAATGTCGGTTTGAGTAGTGGGCCACATCGTTAAGGAGTCCGTGTCATTTTGCTTGGCCTTGGCGTGCGCCCCGGCGATAAGATGGCCTTGCGCGCTAGCCACTAAAAATTCCACTCATTCTTGCCCGTACGCAAGCGGTTATACATTGAATATGACGCATCCTTCCCCTGCCGTGGCTCGCTTAGGCACCTCGCGCGCCATCATGGTGTTGGCGGCACTCTTGCCGCTGCTGGCAGTGTTCAGCGCCATGGCCATGACGCCCGCCTTGCTGTTGCTTGCCGTGGTGATGGCGCAGGGAGTTGGCCGGGCCGGTGTCGTGTGCGCACTCACACCCCAGGGCAAAGTCATGACGGCACTGGTGGTGGCCATGATCGCCTGGTCGTTGCTGAGTGCAACCTGGTCCATCACGCCTGGTTTCTCGGCCATCACTGCTGTACGCGTGATCGTGCTCATGATTTTTGGCGCGGCGGCATTTGGTTTGGTGCGCGCACGGGTGTGGCTTACCGCGCAGGCCTTCATCCCGTTCGCTGCTGCGTTGGCGTTTTGTGCGGTGGTGTTGCTGACCGAACTGCTGCCCAGTGGCGGCGTGATCGGCGCGCTCTACGATGCCCTAGGCCTCGATTTCCCCCGCTTCATCGACAAGAACGTCAATCGCGGCCTGTGCGCGTTGACGGTGTTGGTGTGGCCCGCATCGTTGGGCCTTCGCGCAGCCGGTCACGCACGCCTCGCATTACTTTTGCCCTGGCTCATGGCGGCCCCCGTGTTTGCTATGGATAGTCTGTCAGCCAAGGTTGGCATGGCCGTGGGTTTGATCGCCGTGCATGCGCTGCCATTGCTGCCCAAAATATTCCCCCGCGTGCTTGCCGTGGCGGTGGTGGCGGTCGTGGCAAGTTGGCCGGTGATGTTCAAGGCCCTCGACGGGCCTGTATTCTCGAACCCCGAAATTTATGACGCATTGCCCGACACCGCCCAGCATCGCGTCGAGATCTGGCGGTTTGCGTTAGAGCGGGTCGGTGAAAGGCCGTGGCTCGGCTGGGGCATGGAAACCTCGCGCGCGATACCTGACGGCGATGTCGTGTATTCCGGCGAGCGTAAATACATGCCGCTGCATCCGCACAACAGCGCCATGCAAATTGTGCTGGAACTGGGCGCGGTTGGCTTCACGCTGGCATGTGCCGCGCTTACTGCCACGCTGGCGGCCTGGGTGCGTTTGCCGAATTTAGACACGCCCGCGCGCGCCAGCTCGGCGGCGTTGATCGTGTCTTACTTGGCCATCGGCTTTAGCGCCTTTGGCGTGTGGCAATACTGGTGGATCGCGCTGGGCTGGCTCGCCGCCGTGCTGTGGCGGCTGACTATTTGGCCAGCGGCTTCGCGTTCAGCAACTCAATCTTGAAAATCAGCGCCGAGCCGGGCGGGATCGGGCCCGTGGCGCGATCGCCGTAGGCCAGGTTGGCGGGAATTAAAAACTCCCACGTCTCGCTAATGCGCATCATTGGCACGCCTTCTTGCCAACCCATGATCACGCCATCCAGCGGAAAGCTGATGGGTTCGTTGCGCGCGTACGAACTATCGAACACCTGACCGTCGATCAGCTTGCCTTCGTACTGCACGGTGACTTCGCTGCCGGGAGCGGGCTTGGGCGCGGCATTCACGGCCTTGAGCGTGCGGTACTGCAAACCGGACTTTGTGGATTTCCACTCGGGCTTCTTGGCGTTTTCATCCAAATATTTCTTCTGCATTGCCAGCCAATCGGCCTGCGTGAGTTGGGGCGGTGTTTGCCCTTGCGCCGATGCTTTTGTATTGCCCATTACGAAAACCCCTATTACCGCGAGCACCGCAATGACACCCGCACCGATCAACCATAGTTTCATGAGACGACCCGTTGTTTGTTTGACTGCTGTAGGGGTTTGTACTGGGCCCAATGCGAATAGGCAACATTCGGCCGATCATCGTGGCCCAGGCATCGCAAACCCCTATCGATAGGCCCTCAATTACACATATGATACGCCCAATAGTGCACTCGGGGAGCGAGCCATGCGCGTTGTCTTTGGCGGCTTGATCGCCGCAACTGCCGCCATTTTCGGAATCACACCACCAGCGATGGCGCGCAGCGATACGTTCAAGTCCTATGGCGATGTCTTTCGCTACGCCTTGCCCGCCGCAGCGGTTGGCTTATCGCTCGGGAAGGGCGACCGCGAGGGCCTCAAGCAGTTCGCGATCGATGGGGCTGTCACCATGGGCCTTACCATGGCGTTGAAATATGCCGTCAACAAACGTCGGCCCAATGGTGGCAAACACTCGTTCCCATCAGGGCATACCTCGGCGGCGTTCCTGGGTGCGGGATACATTCATCAACGCTATGGCTGGCAACTGGGGTTCCCGGCCTCGGTGTTGGCTGCTGCCGTGGGCGTGAGTCGCGTCGATGCCAAGGCGCACCATTGGCGTGATGTCATTGCATCAACGCTCATCGCCGAGACTGCCGCCTATACCCTTATCAGCGCCCACGACCGGGGCGTTCGGATCGCACCCTGGAGCGATGGCTCAAGGCGCTCGGTCGGACTGGCGGGGCGAATTAATTTCTAGGTACTGTTCTCCGAATCTGTGCGTTCATTCACCCGCAACTTTGAAAGTTCCCATGGCCGCCGGCAGCAAGCTCCCGCAGATCACGTTTTATTTTTGGGTCATGAAAATTTGCGCTACAACCCTTGGCGAAACCGCGGGCGATTTGCTCTCCATGACCATGGACGTGGGCTATGCCGCAAGCTCGCTGATCTTGATCGGGTGTTTTTTGGTCAGCCTGGTCGCGCAGTTGCGGGCCAAGGGCTTTCATCCCTTCATGTATTGGACTGTGATCCTGACCACCAGCACGGCGGGCACGACCATGTCCGACTACATGGATCGCACGCTCGAGCTCGGCTACATGAACGGCAGCATCATCCTGGTGTGTCTGTTAGCGGCGGTGCTTTTGACCTGGCGTTTGGTCGCGGGCTCCATGAACGTCGAGACCATCACCACGTTGAAAGTCGAGTGCTTCTATTGGACGGCGATCTTGGTCTCCAACACCTTGGGCACCGCCTTGGGCGATTTTCTGGCCGATGATTCAGGGCTCGGCTTTGCCGGTGGCGCGCTGCTGATCGCGGGGTTGCTGGCCGTGGTCCTTGCCGCGCACAATTTCACATCCTTGTCGAAGGTGTTGTTGTTTTGGGCTGCCTTCGTTCTCACCCGGCCCTTCGGTGCCACCATGGGCGATGTTCTGTCCAAACCGCTAGATAAAGGCGGGCTTGATTTTGGCACCATCGGCTCGTCGGCGGTGCTGGCGGTGATCTTGATCATCTTCGTGGCGCTGTCGATGCGCCAGGCTCCGGCAAAAGTCGCAGATGAGGACTAGAATAGGGTAGGAGAAAACACTCGCCGCAAGCGTTGCCCGGAAAGATATTTCCAACGTCATGGCGCTATTTCGCAATTTCCGCCCCTTCCTTGGCCCTGAGATACGCGCGTATGATAGGCTTGTTAGTCCAGCGACCGCCCAACCTGGGAGTTCCGCCATGCGCATGTCCTTTCTCATTCTCAGCACCGCAATCATGACCGCCGCCGCAACATCTACCACTTTTGCCGCCGATAACGTGAAAGCCGGTGATTACCGGCTGGCCATCGCCACGCCGATTGGCGAGTTGCCGTTCAATTTGAAGCTTGAGAAAAAGGGCAATGCCCAGGGCGGAGAGTGGGTCGCGGCTTACGTCAATGGCCCCGAGCGCATGCAAGCCGAAATTGTGCGCGTGAACGGTGATACGTTGAGTATCGAATTTCCATCTTACGCCTCGAAATTAGAGGCCACTGTTGGCGCCGATGGCGCGGTGACGGGCAAAATCGTACTCAACCGCGTCTCTGGCGTCTCGGACATACCAATCACCGGCCGCTTGGGGCAGTCGCATCGCTTTAATGCCGATGCTGCCAAGGAGTTTGCAAAGCTGGGCGGGCGCTGGGCCCTGACCATGCCAATGCCCGACGGCACCACGCGCCCGGGCATCGGTGAGTTCACGCAAACCGGCAGCGACATTCATGGCGCGGTGATGTACATCAACGCCGACTCACGCTGGCTTGCGGGCGAAGTGCGCGGCAACGCGTTTTCCATGTCCGTCTTCGATGGCGGCACCGGCTCGCTGTGGAAGGGCACGTTACAGCCCGACGGCAGCCTCAAGGGCCAGACCTACACGCTGGTTGGTTTTAGCACCGCGGACTTCTCTGCGGTGCGTGATGCCCAAGCCGCGTTGCCCGACCCCACCAAGCTTACGTATCTTAACCCCGGCTACGACAAGTTTGAATTTTCGTTCCCCGATTTAAACGGCAAGCCCGTCACGCTGGCCGATGAACGCTTCAAGGGCAAGGTGACCATCATCACCATCGGCGGCAGTTGGTGCCCCACCTGCCACGACGAAGCCGCATACATCGCGCCCTTCATTCGCGAGAATCGCGAACGCGGCTTGGAAGGCATCGCGTTGATGTACGAATACTCGCCCGAGTTCGCTAAGGCCGCCGCCGCCTGCCGCAATTTTCAAAAGCGCTATGGCATCGACTACCCCATGTTGATCGCGGGCACGTCGGATAAGGCCGCGGCCAGCAAAACCCTGCCGATGATTAACGCGGTGCTGGTGTACCCCACCATGATCGTGGTCGACCGCAAGGGCCAAGTGCGGCAAATCCACACCAGCTTCCCCGGTCCCGCCACGGGCGTGCACCACGAGGAATTCAAGAAAGAGTTCAACAAGCTGATCGATGGGTTGCTGGCTGAAGGGGTTTAGGCGGAGAGCAGAGTTTCACTCTGGTCTTGTCGCCCTGGGACGTGTTCCCAGGGCCCAGAGCCGATGTCACCAGCAGGAATTGACGCCCTGGGTTCTGGGGACAAGCCCCAGAACGACAATTGAGTTAGTAACCCTCAGTCTTCTGATTACGCGGCACTCGGCCACGGCGCCTTTTGTGTGCACAAAGCTTGTTCAGCGCATTTTTGGCGCCACACCGCCGCCCACCGTCGTGGCGCGCGCGGTCGAGGCCTGGAACAAATATGCCGACGCGCCCAATCAAATCAAACATGTGGTGCATAGATCGACAAGGGCATCGCCAGCAACGAGCCTGTACCCGTCAACGGCTGGCTCACGCGCCACTTGAAAACGCAAGGCGCGTCGCTGAGCACCTTTGCCGCCACGGCTGATATCAGCACAGGGGACTCAGCGCTGACTGGCATGGCTGGGGTAATCCCCACGGGCAGCCTCGAATCCTTGCCTTTGACTGTGTTCCCCCAGCGTGCCCAGTTGATCGCGGCGTTGAACGGCGGCAATGCGGCCTCGGCCCAATCGGCGCGCCTCACGCTCGATCTGATTACCACGATCCGTCAACGATCCGCAGCCCTGCCGCCCCGCAGCACGGCCAACGGAAATTATACTTTTGGTCCTTTGTCCGAGGCTTTGAAATCACTAGCGCGGGTTGTGCAACTCGATCTCGGCGTGGAGGTTGCCGTCGTTGACTATCGGGGCGTTTGGGACACGCACCAAAACATCCCGCAACTCTTCACCAACGCAGTGAGTGAACTTTCCAATTCGTTATTTGCCTTCACCGATGATCTTGGCGATATCATGAAGCGCGTGACGGTGGTGGTCATGACCGAATTCGGCCGCCGTGTGGAGGAAAACTCCAACGCGGGCACCGATCATGGCGAGGCCTCGTGCGTGCTGGCGCTGGGCGCTGGTATCAACGGTGGAAAAATTTACGGCCAATGGCCGGGCCTCGCGCACACACAACTCAGCGGTGGCGACTTGCACGTCACCACCGACTACCGCCAAGTGTTGTCTGAGTTGCTGGTCAAGCGCATGGGCCAGACGTCCATTGGTCAGGTCTTCCCAACCATCAAATACACGCCGCTCGGAATTGCGCAGCAAGCCTGAGGGTTCAAGCGATTATACCGCAGCAGTATAGGCTGACCGCAGCATGGCCGCCATCGGCCTGTTAAAAACCCTGTTATAACAGGTGGAACAGGCAGTTCAGGTTACTCCGCCGCCAGCGGCAAAAAGGGGCAGCTGTCCATTTTCTCGACCAGGTCATAGGCAAAGATCATTTTGGCCATGCCGCACAGCACCGCCATGATCACGCCCAGTTCCACCATCTCGCCATCTGTAAAGTGCTGTTTGACACGGGCGTACAGCGTCTTGGTGATGTGGCCCTTGGGGTTGGTCAGCACCATCACGTCGGCAAGCGCTAGGGCCGCCTTTTCCTTCTCGCTGAAGGGCCCGCGCTCATAGTCGGCCAGGGCATCGATTTGTGCCTCGGGTACGCCTGCATTCAAGGCTGCAATGGTGTCGGAGCGATTGCAAAAGGCACAGCCATGGATGTTGGCCAGCCGCAGGCGGATCAGTTCGACAATCTTTGTGCCGATGCGTCCCGAATAAAAAACCTTCTTATAAAAATCGTTCAAATACCAATCGTAGATATGCGGCGCATGGCCGAATACTTCCACAAAAGTGGTATCGCCATGCAGCTTGAGCGCCCCATCCCACGAGGCTTGCATATGGGCGGGCAGGGCAGCGCGAGGCACTCGCGCGATGGGCGTGTCGGGTTGCATAACCGGTCTCCTAAATGGCGTGACAGACTAGCGTTTCTTGTTGGCCGTACCAATATAGACTTGGTTAGGCCTTGGAGCGGACACGGCGCAGGTTTAAACTGCGCTCCCACGGAGGTTCCATGATGAGACGCGTCGCAGCCTTGATCGCCTTGTTCTGTGTGGGCTTTGCCATGGCGTCGGGGCAGGCCCAAACCGTCTAGATCGAGATTCGTGATGCCTGGGCGCGGCTGCCAGCCGAGGGCGGCAAGACGACCACAGTGTATTTTGAGGCCGTAAATCTTACAGATACCGATGACCGGTTATTGGGGGCCAGTTCAGCTTGGGCCGAGCGCATTGTCATTGAGCACTTCGTCCCGAAGGGATACAACATGGTGGCGCAGGTGGTGCCCTCGATGAATGTGAAGGCGCACCGGGCCGTCAAATTGACCGCGAGCGAGTACCATTGGAAACTCATGGGCCTCACCCAGCCGTTGAAGCCCGGTATCAAGATTCCCATCGACTTGCGGTTCGAGAAAGCCGGTAAAGTTGAAGCAGAAGCAGAAGCAGAAGCAGAAGTGACGAATCAAATACTTGGCAACATGGACAAATAAATGGCCCGCATCACGCCGCTGCCGCCGACTTTCAACAAAGCGCACCTCCATGCGGTGCTGCCGTCCGTCGATCACGACGAAGCCGCCCGCATGAACTTCACCTCCAGCATTTCAGCCTTTGTAAATACGCAACTCTCGCCTGGCGTGCGCCTGGCCTATGAGAATGATGTGCAGCCCGCCTCGCCAGCGCCTCAATCGGCCACCGATATTCGCGACGCCATGCTGGCCCATCCGTTTTATCAAACCTGGGCAGCGCTGCGGCGCAACAACCAAGAGGTCGCCAAACAAATTGCCCTCGACATCGCTGTGCGCCGTATGCCGCAAGTCAACGCGCGCGCCGCAGCGCTCAATGCCGGGAAGAATACTTTGTCACTCGATCCTGAATTAACCCCGCCTGAATACTTGACCCAAGTCGAGAACCACTGCGCGCCGGGCGGATACTTTCAACAGTTTGGGGCGGACGATGTCACGGTGGGCGTGGCCTACGAAGTCGGGCTATGGCCCGTGGGTATGGGCTCGTTGGGACCAGCGGGCGAAGGCGGCGGGCGGGCGGCGGTGAAATGGATTGGCGAACGCTTCCCCAATTTCAAACCCAAACGGATTCTCGACCTCGGTGCGGGTCATGGGTCCAACACCCTGCCCCTAGCGGAGGCTTTTCCCGATGCCGAAGTGGTGGCGATGGATGCATCGGAGCCGCTCATGCGCTATGGCCATGCGCGTGCGCAGGCCATGGGCTACGGCAGTGTGCGGTTTGTGCAAGCCACCATCGAGTCACTCGACCCCGCCGTGCATGGCACCTTCGATTGGGTCCATACGACCATGGTCTGGCATGAGACCTCGGCGCAGGCACTGCGTGAAGGCTTCAGGCGTATCCATGCCGTTCTCAATCCGGGCGGTGTGACAACGCACTTCGAGCAGCCCAATTTCACGCCAGACACAAAACTGTTCGATCAGTTCCTGCGCGATTGGGATGCTTGGTATAACAACGAACCGTTCTGGTCGAAGTTACACCGCATGGACATGACCGAAGAACTTGTCGCTGCGGGCTTTGAACGCTCCAACATCGTTGATGGCAGCGCGCCAGCGTTGATTCCGCCCGGCAGCTATCCGTCATGGTCGGGGCTGACCGGCCGCCATGAGCACGAGGTGCGCACCGTTGCCAAGGCTATCGGGCCTGGCAGCTATAACGGCAAGGGTTGGTATGTGTTCGGCGCGGTGAAGTAGCCGCGGCTAGAACCGGAACCTGAACGTCGCAGCCAGGGTGTGGCCTAAAAAGTCGCCGCTTTTCTCGGCGTCGTAGTCAATACTAAACGCCGTGAAGATGTCGCGCACGCCCAAGCTGATGCCCACGCCGAAAATGTTCTTATCGGGCGATTGGCCAAGTTGGGTGAAGGTGGTGCCGCCTGAAGCAAAGCGAGCCGTGATCTTGGCGGGGTCGGAACTGAGTTCGCGGGCCAAGTCGGTGCGCAACTCGGCTTCAATGCCGACGTCCTGGAAAATCACGAAACGCTGCTGCGCCACCAACCCGGCGCCCGCGCGCATCGAGTCTTGCGTGCGCGCGTCGTAAGCCAGATTGACACCATTACCGCCAGCCGTTTCGGTATAGGCGTTCTCGCGGGTGCGCATGTACGATCCACGCAAGTAGGGCGTAAGGCGCAAATCTGAAAGGCGGATTTGCGTGCCGGTGTCGATGGCACCGCCCATGTGATAGCCTTTCCAATTGCCTTTGGGCTCGCGCGTCAGGCCGCCAATCACCACGCGACGTTCGGCGCGGTAGGTATCGTATGATCCACCGAAAATAGCTTGAGTGAAGGACCGGCCGGTTTGGTGACGGCCATAAAGATCGACCTGCGTAGATGAAATACGCATCGGACGGTCGTTGGTGGTCTTCTCGTCGGGCAGGCTCCACACTTGCGAAATGCTCATGCCGCCCTTGAGGGATTGCGTGAATTGCGCATCCGCGCCCGTGGCAATACCCACCGTATACATCGTGTAGCCTGGTTGTTCGGCCTCGGCGTCGCGCTTGCCGTAAGATCCCAACTGCTGCACCCAGAACGACGAGTAATCGGTGCCTGTCGATGGGCCAGTGGTGCGCGGAATACTGCCTAACCGGTTGCGGATCACGCCGTACGCCAAATTTTGGGTGCGCAGCGCCGAGTACAGCGCTGCATCGCTGGCATCGGGCATCAGCTGTTGCACGGCAGTTTCGAATGCCACCTTTGTGGTGGTGTCGGCAATTTCGGTGAACAGTTCGCTGTCGGTTGCCAGGGCAGCGAGCGAGCTTTCGTATGTCGTACCCATGTTGGGGCCAAGACCTAACTGAGTGGCTGTGCGCCGGGTGACGTCGAGCAACAATTGGTTCCGGTTGGTTGGAGCAATGCGGTATTGAAAACCGTAAATGTAGGACGTCGAGGCAGTGGCCAATTGCCCAATGGGAATGCCCAGCTGCAAATCGCCTGCGCTGATGATCGTAACCGTCGAGCTTCGCGTGACTAAGCCCACCAGGCGTGTGGTGAGCTTAACGGTGGGGTCAATGACGATCCGGCCTGTGGCCTCGATCAGCGGGCGGGCCGCATTTTGGCCGTCGATGGCGATGTCTAATGTGGATGTTCCGGTAATGCTGGCCGTGGTGGCGTCGATGCGCCGCCCCCCGGTAATGACGATATCAGAATTGCTGATCGTCACATTGTTCGTGCCAGCACCCCGCGCAATGCCGCCGGTGAATTTACTTTGCGTATCGATGACAACCGAATGATTACCCGTACCTAAGTCGATGTCTCCGATGAATGTTGTCTTGCGGATGGTCACGGTGTCATTGCCCGCGCCAAACGAATAATTGCCAGTCACAGTGCCGCCGGTCGACAGGAAGCTGTCGTTACCCGACCCGAATGTCACGTCACCGCGTAGCGTTCCACTGTTGCGAAAGTCGATGTTGCGTTGCGACCGGCTGAGGTCGGCGGCGAACGCACGTCCCGTAGAGCCCGCGCGGATAGCGGCCTGGTAAGTGCCGGTGTTCTCGAAATAGGTGAGGGTGCCCGAGTTATCGATCAAAGCCGAAGCGGAGAATGTTTTGCCACGTGCATCCACCGAAAAGGTGCCAGTGTTGATCAGTGAGTTAAACACGCTCGTCGCTGCGACCGAGATGCCGATGGCGTTGCCGCCGCCGCTCCCTGGCGCGCCAATCGTGCTTTCGGTGGAATCCGCGGCGCGTACCTGAAAATCGCCGGTGTTAATAAGGTAGGGGACGCTAGCAAAGTCGCCGATGGTCAAGCCCGTGGCCGTGGCATCGGAACTGACGGCATCGATGTTACCACCAGCGTTACGAATGCCACCCACCAGTACGGTGCGTTGTGTGGCGCTTGTGCCAGTAATGACCATGGCAGTGGTTGCCACGCCATTGCGCGAGGTCGAGGTTTGCACCCGGCCACGCATGGTCAAACTGTCGCCATCGCCATTTTGGCGCAGGCCGATGGTGATGGCGCCGTTTCCTGCAGCGCTGTTTTGACTAATCCGTAACGCACCAAAGTTGGTGCCTTCAGCGGCTATAATGGAATCGGTTGCGGTGTCCGTGGGAACGTTTTCGGTTTGTTCGCGCGCCGAGGTGAATTGATTGCCTTCCAGCAGCACGCCTTGCCCGACACCGCTTGATATCCAGAAGGCCGGTCCGCCCGTAACCGCTTCGACGCGGCGGTTATTTTGATCGAAGAAGGCCTGAGAGCCTGTGGAAACGCCGGAGGTAAACGTTAGGGCTCCTCCAATACCGCCACCCAGCAGCACGCCAATCGAATCTTGCCCCGCGGCAGAAATATTTCCGCCAATCGTGAAATTTCCAGTGACGGCACGCGTCGACCGAATGCCAAAGCCGCCACCGTTGTTCAGGGTGACAGCGCTACCGGCATTCACCGAGCCATCAATAATGCTGTCGATGGCAATGCCGATGGCATCGCGTCCGCCCACCGAAATTTGGCTACCTGCTGCCGTGGCGGTGAATGAGCCTTTCATGGTGCCGGTACCGCTGAAGCGTAGCCCGACATTGTTGGCGGAGTTGGTGTCGCTGCTATCGGGGCCAGGAACATTGATCAGGCCGCCAAGGGTGATATTCGTCGTGATGGTGCGGCCCGTCCCAGCGCTATCGTTGGTGTTGACCAATAAGCCCGTCGCAGCGGTTTTCTGATCATTGTGTAATGTGCCGTTAACGCTGACGTCGTTGTCGCTGTCCACAGTCAGGGGCACGCCGGTGGACACGGTAATGCTGCCGTCGCCATCGATGGTTATGTTGCCGGGGCCTTGGCCGTCGCCGGTTGATGTGCGCAAGGCAGCATTGGTTGAACGGCTAATGGTCACAGGGCCAGCCAGCGCGCCCTGAGACAGCACGACAGGCAAACACAGCGCGGTGGTGGCAGCCAAGCAGGTCAGCAATGAGGGCCGGATGGGGCCGCGATAGGGGGTGTAAAAAGGGCGCAAAACCAAGAAAAATCTCCCATCCTCAAGACGGGCGGGGACCCCCCGCCAGACCGGACAGCGTTCGTGTCCGATCAGCAGCCCGGCGTCAAGGGTTGGCGTGCTATCCTAGCCCCTTGGCCACCCCTTAAGTTAATGTGATTCATGAAGAAATTAAGGCACTGCAGCGCTTTCCGGCACCCCTTATGCCGGGTGCAACACCCATGATCTCGGTGCTTGACCGCTTACTGCCGAGTTATCAGTTCGTCGAACGCCACCGGAGCGTGGTGGCTGCGGACCCAGAACGCACCTTTGCAGCCGTTGAGTCTGTCGACCTAACAGACTCTGACATCGCGCGGGTTGATGGCTGTGTGGCGCATTCCGGCGCGTTTGTTTGTCAAGAATGTTCCCAACCGGCCCATGAGCGTGCGCGATTTTATTCCGCTTTTTCGCGAATCGCCCCAAGACTTAGTGCGCGGTCTAGTCGGCGGTGTGGCGCGGCGTGAATGGAGCGCTGAAGATTTCACGGCCTATCAGGGCCCCGGCTTTAAACTGGCGTGGGGTTTTAGTGTGACGGACCTTGGCGGCGGGCGTTGCCGCGTCGACACAGAAACGCGCGTGCAGTGTTGTGACGCCAAAACAAAACGCTGGTTCACGATGTACTGGCTGATCATCCGGTTACCGTCGGGCGCAATCCGCCGCGACATGCTACGGATTATCAAGCGGCGCGCTGAAGCCAACTAGCTGTGCTTGATGACGACCTTGCCGATGTGCTCGCCGCTATCGAGATATTGATACGCCTTGGGCATGTCGGCGAAGGCAAACACTTTGTCGACCACGGGTTTGATTTTAGTCGCCGTCACGCACGCCAACATATCCTTTAGCATTTTCACGCTGCCCACAGTGATGCCGCCCAGAATGACATTCTTGCTGATAAGCGCGAAAATTTGCGGTTGGCCGGATTCCAAACCGCCGATCAATCCAACACGTGCACCAAATGCCGCTGCATTCAGCGAGCGCGTGAGTGTGCCCGTACCGACAGTTTCCAGAATCACATCGGCGCCCGCCCCACCGGTGGCATCAAGGATCGCCTTGTCCCAGTCGGGATTGGTTTTGTAATTGACCGTGATGTCGGCACCCAGTGTCTTGCAACGAGCGAGCTTGTCGTCTGATGAGGATGTAATGGCCACGCGCGCACCACCGGCCTTAGCCAGTTGCAGGCCCCAGATGGACACGCCCCCGGTGCCGAGCACTAATACCGTATCTCCGGCTTTCATGTGGCCCAGCACATACAAATTATTCCAAGCCGTGACTCCTGCTGACGATACTGAGGCCGCCTCTTCCCAACTGAGATGATCGGGTATTATGGCCAGCGATGCCGCAGGTGCCGACAACCGCTCGGCCCCCCAGCCGTCACGTGTGTTACCGTAATCGGCGCTGAACAGGCCCGGTACCCAGGGCCCGTCGATCCAATTAGCAAACATGTTGGCCACGGCCCGATCACCCACCTTCACGTTTGTCACGCCCGTGCCTATGGCAATCACTTCGCCTGCGCCATCACTGAGGGGCACACGCGTTTCTGGGCGCACGTTGGCACCATACTTCTTTTGCATGATCATCAGGTCGCGGTGATTGAGCGCGCTCGCGTGCACTTTAATCACGGCATGGCCCGGCGTGGTTTCGGGGTCTTTTTGCTCAGCCATTCGCAACGCGGCGATGCCGTCTTGCTTGCCAATTTCCCAGGCTTTCATGTGTGATCCCCGTAGCCGTGACTACCAATTGAGCGGTTTGCGTGTGTATGTTGCGTTGACGAATTCGACCCACTTGCCATCTTTGCCCTTCATGTCAGCGCGCATGGTATAGCTGTTATCATCAATTTGTTTCATTTCCGCGCGGACCAAAAATTCACCATCTGGTCCGATGTAGCGTTCGTCTGGGTATTTGACAGCGCCATTTTCTATAATCGATGAGCCCGTCGCATAACCGCCATTGTTGGCCCAATAGATGTACCTCACGGCCTTGGCGTCATGATCCCAATAAAACGTCGTCTCCCCGCCATAGGGCGGGTTCGATCCAATGACCTCGTGACGTTCGCGCAGGTAGCGGCCTCGCTGGAACCACTTGTAGCAATGAGAGTCGATGCTTTTGCCATCGGGGAAGGGGCCTTGCCAGCAAGAACCCGCCAGAAATGCCATGTGCTTGAGTTCGTCAGGAACAGTGATCGGAGAGGGGGCAGACGGCGTTTGTGCCATAGCGATAGCTGGCGCGGCGAGGAATGCAAAACCAATCGCGCATTTGGCGATCCTGTTCATGAGCATCCCCTATCCGTGCGTGATGACGATTTTGCCGATGAACTCGCTGTCGAGCATGTATTGGTAAGCCATGTTGGCATCGGCGAAAGCAAATGTTTTGTCGATTACGGGTTTGGTGTTGGTGGCATCAAGCGCCTTAAGTAAGTCGGCAAACATGCGGCGGCTGCCTGAGGTAATACCCTTCAGCGTCAGATTTTTCAGTAGGAGCGGGCCGGTATTGGGCGGGCTCTCGCTGCGCCCGCCAAGTCCGCCGACCAAGCCGATGCGGCCGTTGGGTGCGCAAGATGCCATTGATTGGGTCAGTGTCGCCAAGCCGCCGGTTTCAACCACGATATTCACGCCGCGCCCGCCCGTGGCAGCAAGAATCGCTTTGTCCCAATCGGGTGTGGTTTTGTAGTTCACGGTAATATCAGCACCCAAGGCCTTGCAGCGGGCAAGTTTTTCGTCAGACGACGAAGTGATGGCCATGTGGGCACCATTCATTTTGGCAATCTGCAGCGCAAAAATCGACACGCCCCCTGTGCCCAGAGCCAATACCGTGTCGCCAGATTTTATTTTGGCGAAATTTTGCACCACCGACCACGCGGTCACGGCAGCAACAGGCAGGGAAGCCGCCTCGGCGTAACTCAGCGACTTTGGAATTGGCAGCAAGCAAGCGGCGGGAACCAACACGCGCTCGCCCAGCATGCCATCAATGGTGCTGCCCAGATCTGCGCCAAAAAAGCTTGGGTCGAAGTCACCTTCCAGCCAGGGTGTGAAGTGTGTGGCAACCACACGCTCGCCCGTTTTAACGTTGGTCACGCCGTCGCCAACGGCTAGCACATCGCCCGCACCATCCGACAACGGGATGCGGTTGGGCGGTTTCGCGCCCATATACTTTCCTTCAGTCAGGCTGATGTCGCGGCGGTTGAGCGAAGTGGCTTTGACTTGAATCAGTGCTTGGCCTGGCCCTGGTTTTGGTTCGGGCCGTTCCACCATGCGCAGCGAGGCGATTCCTTTTTGTTCACCGAGTTCCCAGACTTTCATGCCATTACCCCATCGATTATCGGCGCGTTCAATCGCGCTCGAATACGAAGTCGCCATACGCAAGCATGCTGTATTTGTCATTCCCGCGAAAGCGGGAATCCATGTCCGATTCTCAAGATTTGAGTATTTGGAAAGATGGACCCCCGCTTGTGCGGGGGTGACAATGGGCTACTTAGCCACCTAGTGCTTAATCACAATCTTACCCAAATGGGTTTGGCCTTTCATATGAGTGTAGGCCGCTGCCGCATCTTTGAAGTCGATAACTTTATCGATTACCGGCTTTTGGTTGCTGTTGACCATCGCATCGAGCAAATGTTCTTGCATGGTGCGGCTGCCTACCGTGACGCCCCGCAGGGTTAGGTTTTTACCAACCAGGCCCATGGTATTGATGGGGGCTTTGGCTTGCTCAAATCCGCCAATCAAACCAATGCGTCCGTTGAAGGCTGCAGCCGCAAACGACTTCTCTAAATTTCCAGGCCCCGCAGTCTCGACCACAACATTGGCGCCTTTGCCGCCGGTGGCTTCCAGCACTGCCTTGGGCCAATCGGCATTGGTTTTGTAATTAATGCCTACATCGGCCCCGATTTTTTTGGCGAGAGAGAGTTTGTCATCGCTCGATGAGATGATTACTGCTTTTGCGCCGATGGCCTTGGCGATTTGCACGCCGAAGATGGATACGCCGCCCGTACCAATCAACAGCACTGTATCGCCTGCCTTAGCTTGGCCAGCCTCGACAATGACATTCCACGCCGTCACGCCAGCACAAGGTAAACAAGCACCTTCTTCGAACGACCAGGTGCTGGGAAGTTTCACCAATGCATCGGCGGGAAACACACCCATCTCGGCCAGGGTGCCGTCGGCGCCGCCGCCTAAATCGCTGCCGAAATATTGTGGGCCCCAAGGTCCATCGACCCAACGCGAGAAAAAGCTGATGGCAACCCGGTCGCCCGCCTTCACGCGCGTCACACCATCGCCTACCGCCACCACTTCGCCAGCGGCGTCACTCATGGGGATCAGCGTTTCAGCTTTTGGCGGCCCGTACCAGCCATGAAGTACCATGACGTCGCGGTAGTTGATCGAGTTGGCCTTGATGCGAACGAGAGCTTGGCCGGGGCCGGCCTTGGGCTCGGCACGATCAACGAGGCGCAGGCTGTCGATGCCTTTCTGCGCGCCAGCTTCATACACTTTCATGGGCGTCTCCTCTGGTTAGGTATAATGGGGGTTTTAGCGGATTTGGCGTCAGCCGGGCAGGGCGGCGGGGTGCTAATGCCCGCATGACGGCCAAATCCCTTGACCGCGCGCGATGTTAGCCTTGGAATGACACCGCAACAGGGGAATGTCCATGCGCACTCTTTTGATTTTGAGCATTCTATTACTTTGCGCCAATGCCCAAGCGGCTGATCAGGCGCAGTGCAGCAACTTATTGAGCCGCGATTTTTCCCGCATTCCCGACGCACCAGCACAATTGACCAGTGCCAAGGAGGTCACGGCTACGCCAGAGGCCCCGGCATATTGCAAGATCGAAGGGTACATCTCGGGCTCGATCGGTTTTGAACTGCGCCTTCCGCAGAAAAACTGGAACGGGAAAATGATGTTCCAAGGCTGCGGTGGGTATTGCGGCTCATTGATTCAGATGGAGCAATGCATGGATGCGCTGGCGCGTGGCCATGCTTGCGTCCACACCGATTTGGGTCACAAGAGCACTGCGACCGATGCCAAGTGGGCCTACAATAACCCGCAAGGCGAAATCGACTTCTATTACCGCGCCACTCATGCCACCGCTCAAGCGGGCAAGGCCATCATTGCCGCTGCTTATGATCAGCCCGCATCGCGGCACTACTACCAAGGTTGCTCGACCGGTGGCCGCCAAGGATTGATTTCAGCACAACTATTCCCCGATGACTTTGAAGGCATCATCGTCGGCGCCCCGGCGGGCGTGTCTGCGGGCGGGGGTTTGCACCTCATCTGGAGCGCGTTAGCCAATCTCGACAAAAACGGCGAACCGATCATGAGCGCCGATAAGGTGCCGATGATTGCGGATGCCGTGATGAAGAAATGCGATGCAATCGATGGGCACCAAGACGGCCTGATTGATGATCCACGCCGGTGCGCGTTCGATCCGGCCGAGTTGAAATGCAAAGCAGGACATAACAAAAGCCAATGTCTGAATGATGCGGAGATTGGCGCGGTTCGCAAAATTTATTCTGGTGCAACGAATAAGAACGGCGTGCGGCTTTATAACGCAGCCCCAATGCTTGGCTCTGAGCCCACATGGGTGCCTGTGTTCATCGGTGCCAATGGGCAAAAGCCAGGATTTTATTATTTCGGTGGAGACTTTTTCCGCTTCCTCGCCTTCGCGGAAGACCCCGGCCCAAGTTGGCGGCCAGAGGATTTCGACTTCGACCGTGATCCGCCGCGCATGGGTTATAACCGTCATCTCAACGATGCCGCCGACCCCGACTTGCGGGCGTTCAAGGCACGCGGCGGCAAACTCATTGCCTATCAAGGCTGGCGCGATTACTCGGTGCCGCCGCTGGCCGTGGTCGATTATTACGAGATGGTCGAACGCGTCATGGGCGGGCGGGGACCGACACAAGAATTTTTTAGGCTGTTCATGCTGCCTGGTGTCGACCATTGCGCGGGTGGGCCAGGCCCAGCCCGCATGGATTTGATCGCGGCTTTGGAAAACTGGGTTGAAAAAGGCAGCGCCCCCGATGAACTGGCCGCTGCGCGCATCAAGAACGACCCGGGAATTTTGGGGAATGTTTATTTCCCACTGAAGCCCGCAGACATCGAACTGACGCGGACGATTTACCCATATCCCGCGCCACCGCGTTAACAATTCTGAATCGGTAAAAAGCGGTTTCAATCTGCAACCAGTCTGTTCAACCACGCGTTATGTCTAGGCTCGTGGAAACAGCGGTGGGGATCGCCATGCACAACGCCAAATACTTCGGCTACGTCGCCATTATTTTTGCCGTGCTTTTAGACCTTTACGCCGGGAATCCGGATGGTGATGCGACGCTTCGTGTCGTCTTCGACTGGGCTGCCATGTTGTTTGCCGTGGCCGGCCTCGGCGGCCTAGCCGTGGGGCCGGTGAGTTCACTGCGGCGTTAAGACATTTATCTACCGTTTATGTGGGTAAGTCGGGGTATGCCGGATTAAGGCATTGTTCGGTCATATTTTCTGTTATTTTATTATTATAAATCAATGGATTAAATAGCACTTACATTCAGCGTAATTTTCCTGCGTTTAACCGGCCAACCAGCGCCCCGCCAATCTTTATCCCGCATTCCCCGGATGAACATATGAGTTGCCAGGGAGCGCGCATCGATTCAGACATAGGCATCAGCAGTTTATGTCGTTGGATCGAGGGCAGTTATGGCGCACCCAGCGGGTGAAGTGGATTCCGGTGCTCCCAGGCTCGAT
>SHWP01000067.1 GCA_009693785.1 Rhodospirillaceae bacterium | reverse complement strand
ACGGGAAACAGGGGTATCGGCGGGCTGAGAAGTCTGCGTTCAGAAGGGACTTGGCGGAAAATCCAGCAAAGTACCCCCGAAGTTGTAATAGGCGGCCCCTACGCCTACCATGTTGCCTGAAGCCGGGGTTCATCCGGGGAATGTCGGTTTAAGATCTCGGTCGCGGAGGCCTTGCGCATGATGCCGCGTACGATAGCGCGGCCGGGCGCGTTGCCCTGTCCCGCATAGGCTGGCAAGCCCGCCGTTTCGAATGAGTAGACCCCAGAAGCGGCGGCACTCGCCCGCGCCGGATCATCAATTTGGGCGCGGTCAGTCCATAGCGTCAGGGTCGTCACGGCCTTTGGTAGTTTAGCAATCTCGGCAGCGCTTGCGCCCGCAGGCACGCCGCGTACCTTGCGCTCGATCTGATGCCAAACCACGCGCGGGCCATCGTTGGAAATTGTCACGTTGACGCCCTCGACCATCGCACCGGTTTGATTCAGTTTTACCGCCAATCCATCACCTTTTACCGTGACAGTGTAATCGCCTGGCCCATCGCGGAATGTTTTTGGCATCTTAACCATCTGGCCGTTGAGCGGATTGAGCCACGACGTCATCGGCCCGCCAGTGACCGGATCGCGGAAAACACCCACTTCCGCCCAACGCACCCTGAAACCTGACGGCACCTGGTTATCAGCGCGACACACCATGAGCGTCTCGGCCTGGAAAACGGGGATTTCGGGCTTGCCCTCGGGTTGAAGGAACATCGTGCCCAAATACCAGCAACAAACATCTTCTTCGACAATAGAGGCCAGGATCTTGCGATAGGCGTTCAGCAACTGGGGCTGGTCATATCAGCCGCGGCAACGGCCTTTGCAACGCCCGTGGCCACGAGGGCAGCAGGCGCACTCGTGACGATTTCCCGTCGAATCATGATCGTCGTTCCTTTCAAGAACTGGTATGCCGGCGTCTTGGGATAAGTATGAAAAACACCTGAGCCATCTGCAACCTCTTTAGGATTGCTTTCGGCAGGTAGCTTTGGAACGAGGCATATGACCAATACCGATACCTGGAGCGAGTTCAAGCACGACGGTGGCGTGGTGGCTGCGGCCATGGTTGGTATCATGGCCAGCTGCATTACCTTGGTGAATTACAGCATCGGCGTTTTCGTTATTCCGCTATCCACCGAATTCGGCTGGTCGCGGCAAGAGATCTTGCTCGCAACGTCATTCGTAACGGGCGGTGCGTTATTCACAAGTTTCATTATCGGCTGGCTGGCTGACCGCATTGACCTCGGACGACTTGTGATCGGCTCTCAACTCGGCTTTGGTTTGGCGTTTTGCGCACTGGGCCTGTTCGTTCAAGGCCTGACGATGTTTTACGGAATTTATTTGTCCATGGCATTCCTGGCCGGTGGCACGCTGCCCATCACCTTCACAAAAATCGTTGCGGCCAAGTTTGTGCGCCGCCGTGGCTTGGCCATTGGCCTCACGTTGTCGGGTACGGGGCTTGCGGGCCTCGTGGTACCGCCCTACGTGGGTTATTTCGTCAATGCCTATGGTTGGCGCGTAGGTTTCTTCGCCGTGGCCACACTGCCGCTCTTCGCCGCAATGCCCTTAGCTATTGCCTTCCTGCGCCGGGCCGTACCGCACGCCGCAGACTCCGCCACACCCAGCCCAGTTAACTATGGCATGAGCTTTGGTGAGGCCTTGCGTTCATGGCGGTTTTGGATGCTCGCGGTTGCATTTTTTCTGGCCTCGGGCGCCTCAACGGGTATGTCGACTAACTTGGTGCCCCTGTTGATCGAGCGCGGGTACGCCGCACCCACGGCTGCCAACATGGCCGCTGTCTTCGGGTTTGCCGTAATATGTGGGCGAATTATCATGGGCAGTTTGGCCGACCGGTTTTGGGCGCCGCCATTGGCTATGGCGTTTTTGGCTCCCGCTGCTGTTGCCACGTATCTGATTTCAGTGGGCCATTACGACATCAACATTGCGTTGCTGATGATTGCGATTGTCGGATTGGCCACAGGCGCTGAGGGAGATTTGTTATCGTATATTGTCACGCGATATTTCGGGATTCGCGCTTACGGTAAGATTTTTGCTGGAATATTTGTGGCGTTCATTTCCGCGATTGCAATCTCCGCACCGCTATTTGGCTATGCCTACGATGTGTACAAATCCTACGGCGTCGCCATGACTATCGCTGCAGTGGCCTGGTTTGTGTGCGGATTGATGTTTTTGACGCTGGGC
This sequence comes from Rhodospirillaceae bacterium, assembly GCA_009693785.1. Classification (GTDB taxonomy): domain Bacteria; phylum Pseudomonadota; class Alphaproteobacteria; order Rhodospirillales; family Rhodospirillaceae. The sequence goes on along the minus strand of SHWP01000067.1, from coordinate 5,868 downwards.
CCCTACCCAGTCTGGCAAGCCGATAAGCCATCCAGCGCCTAAATCTCAACCGTGGCAGCATCGTAGCCATAAAGCCGCCGTCCACGTTCTGCGCGATCCCCATCCAGCTGTTCGCGGCTGGCAAGGCGCTGAAAGAGTTTACCTGCTTCGCGCGATTGCAACTGACACCAGGCGCTACGCTCGCGGCGGGCGGTTTGGTAACGGGCGAATGCAGCAGCGATGTCGTTATTGCCTTCAAGACAGCGTGCAAGCACGACTGCGTCTTCAAGCGCCATGGCCGCACCTTGGGCCAGGAACGGCAGCATGGGGTGGCAGGCATCACCCAGCAGCGCGATGCGGCCTCTACTCCAACTTTCAAGCGGATCGCGGTCAAATAGGCCCCATTTGAGACAGGTATCGGGCGGCGTAGCGGCGATAATCGTGCGCACGTCCTGGTGCCAATCGCGAAACTCGTGAAGCGCATCGGCCACTTGCGCCTTCACCGACCATCCCTCTTCCGTCCAGGCATCGTGATTGGCGATGGCCACATAGTTTTTCAGGGTGCCGTTCTTGATGGTATATTCCACGACGTGGCGATTTGGCCCAACCCAAATTGTGATTTCGCTGCCGCGCTGATGGGCTGGCAGCAATTCAACGGGAATAAGACCGCGCCAGGCGAGATTGCCGGTGTAACGTGCGCCATCTTGCACACCCAACTTGGCCCGCACAACCGAACGCACACCATCACACCCCACTAGGATGCGCCCCAGGGCTGAAGCGCCATTGGCGAAGATGGCCCGAACAGATGCTCCGTTATCGGCGATATCGACTAAATCGTGCGACACGTGGATCGCGCCTGGATCATTGGCCAGGACAGCCCGGTGCAGGGCTGCGTGAATCGCAACCCGGTGAACGTCATAGTAAGGCTTGCCGTAGACCTTCGTGAACGCATCACCAAGATCGGTGGTGCTCATCTCCGCGCCGGTTTCATAGTGACGGACTTGGGTGCGGCTGGGCCGGGTCGCACCTTTTTCAACATCGGCGAGTACACCGAGATGCTCTAAAACGCGATTGGAATTGGGTGTCAGCATCACGCCCGCACCCACTTCTCCAAGCTGCGGAGCGCGCTCGTAAACCACGACGGCAATATGGCGGCGCTGCAACGCCAGCGCTAGGGCAAGCCCACCAATGCCAGCGCCAATGACGATGATAGGGAGGGTTTCAGACATAAGGGGGTCTCCGGGCAGCACCTTAAGCCAGGCCTGTCGAATTCGCCACAGCGTCATGACTGCATGTTCGAAGTGAATACATAGTGATGCAAACCGGCGGATTTGGATTGACCATCCCAACGGTTAATGATGAGAAGTTGTCAGACGCCATGCTCCAACGGTGAGAACTCATGAAGCGCAATATCAAAAGTCTTGGTTGGTTCATTCGATTTGCGCCGCAGTCCTCGAAGGCGGGCACATTTTACCCTCAAAAACTTGGCCTACCAATCATTCGCCAGGGCGATGCCGAGACGGTTGATTTCTTTTGGGCAGGCGAAGCCATTGTGATTGAATGTATCTACGTGAAGGGCAAAGCAAGCGCTCAAGATCCCAATCCGCAGACGGCAGCTCTTGTTCCGTTCTTCCGCAACACCGACTTGGATGGTGTGCTAGCGCGTTACCGCAGCGCGGGGCTTGAGGTCTTCGGACCCGAGCAACGCGGTGCGGCGCGGCAGGGCTTCGTGCTCGACTGCGACGGACAATTGGTCGGTCTGCGCCAAAGCCCGGCTAACTCCACCTCGCCTTTCGATCGAGAGGCCGCGCGCCGGGTTCGCCGGGGCGAGGCATTCAATCCGGGCTGCGCGGCGATGCCTAAGGACGTGTACGAAATCGGCTGGGTCACCCGCCGGGTGAATGACGTAGCGGCGATGAGCGTATTTTATCGCGATATCGTAGGTTTGCCTGAGTTAGGTAACGACGCCGGGCATGCTCAATTCAACCTGGGCGATAACACGATTCTTGAATTAGCCCCGGGTGGGCGCGAGCGGCCGCTTCCGCAAAACCGATACGAGACGTTGTGCGTGTTTATTTTGCGGGTGTTCAATTCAGAGCTGATGAAAACCCAACTGAAGGCCAAGGGTGTTCGTTTTGTTCACGAGCACATTCAATGGGACCGTGGCCAGCTCAGCTATTTTGCAGACCCCGAAAATAATCTGGTCGGGATCGAGCAGCGTTATCACCCTGGCCGCTATGCCCCCAAGCAAATCGGTTTTCCCGAAGACCTTGAGGCTGAGCGGCGCTGGCGCGAACTCGACGGACCTGTGCCGATCTGAGCTGCGCTGATTAGCCCTTATAAAGTTTGGTATAGAGATTCCATGCCGGGACCGTGTTACGGCCAAATTTCTTTTTTGCTTCCGCGACAGCAGCAAGATTGATGTCGGCCATCGCGAAACCTTCGTCCTGGCCGCCCATTTGCGCAAGGATCTTGCCATCGGGCCCAACGATGGTCGCAGCACCGGCAGCCCACTTCCCGGCCGGGTCGTTGGCGAAAATATTGCGCGAGGTCACGCCCGTGAGCAAAAAGACATGGCACTGAAATCCGATGGCTTGCTTGAGCGCTTGCCAGGGCGTTTCGCCATTTTCGAGACTGGTGTGAAGAATGATTTCAGCGCCCTTAGAGGCGATTAGCCGCGAGGCTTCTAAAACTTCCGCTTCGCCTTCGACAAAACACGCAAGCTTTCCCACAGGGGTTTGCACCACTGGCATGATTGAATCCGGGCCAAAGATTTTGGTGTACTCCTCGGGGAAATCGCGCAGATAGCTTACTTCCGGGGCGCTCTGTGCCTGCGACTTTGGCGAGCGCAACACCAGCCCCTCCGGGCCCATGATGAACCCAGTGTGAAAAAACTTGCCCGGCAATTGAGGTACTTTTTCCTGGGTGCTGGTGGACACATAACAATTATGCCTGCGGCACGCGGCAACGATGGGCGCGAAGACAGTTTTATCCAGCGGTTCGGAAATCAGATCGACGGCCACGGCCGACATGGGCACGCCAGAGACCGCGCGCTGCGCCGAGGTGAGTTGCAACACAGGAAACGACAAGATTCTGGGCTTATCCGCCCCGGCCATGGCTTTTTCGATGGCCGCCACCATGGCTTCGGTGTTGCGGGCACGAACCGCGGGCAACGCATCGCCGCTGGGTGGAACCAGCACGGGGGTATGGAAGACGGCTGCCTTGAATAATTTCGGCGACGCAGCGTCTTGAGCCTCGGCCGGGCCGATCAAGGTTCCCGCGCCAATCGCGCCTGTGGCTTTAAGCATCGTGCGCCTTGTGACCTTGGTCATCGAAGTCCCCCATTGAGTAGCCCACTCGTTATTAAACCTGACGCCGGAACGATTTCAGAATTTCATCGATCAAAAAAACATCGGTTAATAATTTTCGCACATGCACGGAGGCATTGAGGTTATCAACCAATTGCGAACTAATCGAGGGAACCGTCAATACGGCAGCGATCGCGACACCAGCGCGGCGTGCATCATCGGCAATGACGGCCGTAAAATCCGCTAACTGAGTGGCCTTTTGTGCTGCTGTTTGGCCGATGCTTTGCGTGACGGCACCGGGCAAGCCTTGTAGCGCGTCGCGTAAATCCGTCAGAACTTGCCGGATCGACGGACCAGCCCCGCCCACGGATTCGCTATCCCGGCCCTGGGCGGCATAAGCCAGCATGAATTCGTAACTCGCCTCAATGGTATCGATGCATGCTGCAAGCGCATCAGGGGCAGGGCTGGTCATGAGATGTCCTTATTTTTCACCAACCCAAAGGGCGGGGTCGTGATTTGCTGCCAGTTCGTCGCGCGAGATCCAGCCAAAGATCATCCCGCGCAAATAGAACAGCTTCTCGGGGCGTAACGCAAAATAAACATGCAAGACAATCAACGATACAAACGTGAGGGCCGCGAGGCCATGGACGACATAAACCAGCCCCCACGTCTCTGCACTTATAAGATAGGGGTCGCGGGTCCAGAATGGAGAATCGATTTTGGCCAACATGACCATGCCGGTCGCGATGGCAGCCAAACAAAACACCGTCACGGCATGATGCATCAAACGTTGGGCCAATGAGTACTTACCCGGCTTTGGCCCGTCTGACGCACGAAGCGTAGCAGCCAGTGCCTGAATATCGGCAGCGCCAAACCACATTGATTTAACGCTTTGCCAGAACAGTGCACGAATCGTATGGCCGATCACGATCAAGGCCAACAGCAAGCCCGACACCCAATGAATCGTGATCCAAGCAAAATCAACGCCAAGCTTGGGCGCAAGGCCGGTGATCAACAAGGCGAACAGGCAGGCCGCCATCACCCAATGAAAGGCGCGGTCGATGAGTTTGTGCCGCTGGATGCGATCAGATGACATGAATGGGATAACGGTTGTGATAAGCGGCGCTAGGTCTTGGCCTTGCCGCGCGCCTTGATGGCGGCGAAGACCGCGTGGGCAACGACGAACGCCACCGCGGCACCCAGAAAAGCCCAGAAAAGATCAAACGACACCCCTTCGAGTGTCGTCTGGCCCCAGGCATTGCGGCTAAATCTAAAAAAATCCATGCGAATGAATGGCCGGGCGATCAGCTGTCGCGGATCGCGCGTTTCACCAGATTCTCCATCAATGGAATCTTGAAGTGATTGAAATTCAGCGGAGCGGCGCCACGCGCAGCCGAGGATGCCGCCAATGTGGCCGTTTCTTCGTTCTGGGCGCTGCCCTTGACGATATCTTCCACCGCATTCAAACGCCGCGGCACGCACTCGACCGCACCGCACACAATGCGGATATCCTCGATCGCGCCGTCGGCTTTCACTTTCATGGCCGAGGCAACATTGACCAAGGGGAAGTCCCAGGTATTCCGGTCGGCGACTTTCTCGAAATAGAACTTGGCCCCCGCCCATTTCGAGGGAATGCGAATGGCGGTTAAAATATCGCCGGCCTGAAGCACGGTCATGTGAGTGATATTGACGGCGGGACCGATAAAGAATTGTTCGGCGGGCACCACGCGTTCGCCTTTGGAACTGCGGATGACGAATTCGGCTTCCAACGTGACCATCACTGGCGCGGTATCGGACGGGGTCACGGCCACGCAACGCGAGGCGCCAAACAGGCAATGCTCGCGGTTCATGCCTTGTGGCGTGCCCGCAAAACAGGTGTTGCCCCCGGCACGGTAGCAATCGAGACCCGAGCGGTAGTACCAGCAACGCGCATCTTGGCTAACGTTGCCGCCGATGGTCCCCACGGTGCGAATTTGGGGGCTCGCCACCCGCCCCGCTGCCGTCGCCAGTAATCCGAATTTTTCCTTAATCATTGGATTAGCCGCGATCTCGGCCAGTGTGGTGAGTGCGCCGATTTCAATGCCCGAGGCAGTTTCGCGAATGCCCTTCAGCGCTTCGATGCCGCTGAGATCAATCACAGCCTCGGGGCGCTTGGCGCGGTCCTTGAACCAATCCAGGCTGTCTTGGCCACCGGCCATGATCCAGGCTTTGTCTTTATATTTGTCGGCGAGTTTGAGCGCGGTATCAACATCCGCCGGTTGGAAGAGGTCGAACTTTGGCATCATATCTTTGGTCATAACCGATCCCCCTTCTTACTGCGTGTTCACAGCCAACACCTTGTGCGATTGCGGCCGCTTGGCGGCTGCATTCACAATCATGTCTGGCATCACGGGGGTACGATTGAACACATGCCCACCCAAGGCATCAGAAATCGCCGACAACAACGCCGAGGCCGCACAGCCCAACAGGGGCTCGCCTACGCCCTTGGCGCCGACAGGATTTTGCGGATCGGGCTTATCGACCCAACCGACGCGCATTTCTGCTGGCACATCTAAGTACGATGGCGGCTTGGCCTGATAGA
>SHWP01000034.1 GCA_009693785.1 Rhodospirillaceae bacterium | reverse complement strand
GATTTTGGTGTGAGATATATAAAGGAGCGGCGCTTATCGGCGGAATCGACCTCCCGGCGAATGAGGCCATCGCGCTCCATGCGGGCGAGTGTGTTGGCCATGGTGGGTTGTTCGACCCCGATCCGGCGGCAAAGTTCGGCCTGTGTTAGGCCATCTTTCTGAAACAGCATCACAAGGGCAGGGAACTGACCTGGCGCTACCCCAAGTGGTGCCAGCGCATCTTGCAAGCGCTTGTCGTAATTGCGGTTCAACAAACCTAACTGATAACCGAGGGAATCAAGCCTGCGGATCGCCATGGTATTCGCCTTGGCCTTTAACTGCGGTCGGCCGGATGGCCTTGCACGTAGCCCTTGGCTCTCATGCAACGTGCGAACGATTTATCGTAGCTCACACTCAGTTCAGCTTTGTCATGAAACTCAAGCGGTGTTGGTCCTCGCGCATCGCGTCCAGGCATGGGGTTCGAGCGTGAGTTGTCAGCGCTATAGGCGCCTCGCGTGGTATTTTTGGTGGCCAGGGCATCTGCCTCGGCATCGTGTTCGCAGGCCTTGCGATCGGCGCTCTGCTCGGAGGCGTTGCGTTGTGCATGACGCCATCCGGTATCGGCGCAACCAATAAGCGTCAAAGCAAGCATGGCGGATATAAGCCCTGCCACCTTGACCAGTGAGTGCGGAACTGTTTGTTTCCCCGCCACTTTCGAGTTCCCTTCATGACGACCAGGAAAGATCATCGCATGGCTGCTGCCGCTCAATCTAGCGCCGAGACCAAGCCCTATTTCTTCGAGGACCTCAAGACAGGTCTTTCGGCCACATTCACGAAGACCGTGACCGAGGCCGATATTGTCAAATTTGCCGAAATTTCGGGCGATACCAATCCGGTACACCTGGACGCCGCCTACGCTGCCACCACCATGTTTAAGCAACGCATTGCCCATGGGATGCTGTCGGTGGGGTTCATCTCGGCGGTGTTCGGCACGATCATGCCGGGTCCAGGGTCGATCTATGTGGCCCAGAACCTAAAGTTCAAAGCGCCCGTGAAGATTGGAGATACCGTGACAGCCCGGGTCGAAGTCACCGGCCAAATTCCCGAAAAAAAATTCGTCACCTTCAAGACTCAGTGCCTGGTGGGCGATAAAGTCGTGATCGATGGCGATGCGACCCTCATGGTTCCGGTGCGCGGTTAGATTGCTTCTATTATGCGGCTCATTCGTTATTTCGGAGAGATTCCAGCTACCCTGAAGGGGGGCGTCATCGCCCTTGGCAATTTCGATGGGCTGCATCTGGGCCACCAAGCCGTGATCGGTGAGGCGGTGCGCCTCGCGCGATCAAAAAACGTCCCGGCCGCCGTCATGACTTTCGAGCCTCACCCGCGCTTGTTTTTCAAACCCGAGCAAGAGCCGTTCCGCCTCAGCCCCTTTCGCATCAAGGCCCGTTTGATCGAGGTCATGGGCGTCGATTTTCTCTATGTGCAGACCTTCGATCGTGAGTTCTCGCAGCGCACCGGGGAGGTCTTCATCGAAGAGATTCTGGTCGAGGGGCTGGGCATCAGTCATGTTGTCGTCGGGTTCGACTATGTGTTTGGGCGCGGTCGCGGCGGCAATGTTGGCCTGCTCCACGATATGGCGCGCAAACATAATTTTGGCGTCACGGCAGTGGCCGAAAAGCGCGACGCAGCCAATGGGTCGAGCACGCGCTACTCGTCGTCCAACATCCGCAATTTCTTAAAAGACGGACGCTGCCTTGAGGCGGCCCGGTTACTTGGGCGCTATTGGGAGATCGAGGGCAGGGTCGAGCATGGCGACCAGCGTGGCCGCTTCATGGGGTTTCCAACGGCCAATATTCCGCATCGTGACTATCTGCACCCCAAACGCGGCGTTTACGCGGTTAGGGCAGGCATTGATCGCGGCGGGCAAACCGTCTGGCACGACGCGGTGGCCAACTTCGGCTACCGGCCCACCTTCGACAAAAAAGACGTGTTGTTGGAGGTCCATATCTTTGATTTCAACGAAGACCTGTATCAAAAGCATTTGCGCGTGGCGTTGATCGACTACATCCGCCCCGAGATGAAGTTCGACGGACTTGAGGCCATCAAGGCCCAGATCGGCAAAGACTGTGAGACCGCAAGGGGCCTGTTGAAAGCGCGCGAATTTTCCCCCGTACCTGCACCCTATGTGGCGGTGTGATGCGGCCTTAGCCTGTCAGCCCGATGAGGGCCGCAAGCTTGGCTCTTACTTCCGCTAGAATGGTTGGCGAAACGCGGCTACCAGAGAATGCAATGTCGCGGACGAGCGTATCGATGCTGCGTACATGGCTTGTCAGAATTTCGCCAGAGATTGAAAGCCCTGCTGGCAAAACGACACTCGAAGCGAATGGTCGAACTTGCGGCGTGATCGGGCAAACGATAGCAAATCGGCTCGCCACGAAAAATGCTTGGGGTGACACGACCAAAGCTGGCCGTCGGCCACTTTGATCCCGGCCCCGGCGTGGGTCAAAATCGGTCCAGATCAGATCACCAGCTTCAGGGTTATAGCCGTTCGGATCGAAGCCGCTGGCTGCATCAGCCAGGCCGCTCAAACCACATCCTCCCGGCCGATGTCAGGGCCCCAGTCGAATGCTGAGTGCATTGCTTGTGGTGTCATCCCCTTCAGCAGTTCATCCAAGGCATACACAGGCCGGTCAGGGGAAATGACAATGCGGTTGCCTTCGATTGCCACCTCAACGCGGGCCCCGTCGGTCAACCCAATTCTCGAGGCAATGTCTTTAGGTATTCGGATGCCTAGGCTATTGCCCCATTGGCTCACTTGTACTTGCATGGGAAATCCTTATAGATATCTATAGAATATCTATATGATATTATATAAATATACAATGCCATGGAGCTATCGAGATCAGCTTCATCGGGATGGGCCCATTGAAGGCCTGCAAAGCCCCTGTTACACACCCGGCCTATGAACGAGCCCGGTGTCATCGTCGCCTTGGAGCGAATTAGCGACCCCATTCTTGCTTAAAGAATGGGGATACCCCTTTTTTGCCCACGCCCTAGCCCGGGACGACTTGCTCCATGACCACTGAAACCTTGCCTGATTACAGGCCTACCGTTTTTCTGCCCGCCACCGACTTTCCCATGAAAGCGGGGTTGCCCCAGCTTGAGCCCAAGCTGTTGGAGCGGTGGGCGAAGATGAACCTTTATCAGCGTCTACGCGAGACCGCCAAAGGCCGCCCGAAATTCGTGCTTCACGATGGTCCGCCCTATGCCAATGGCAACCTCCACATCGGCCATGCGCTGAACAAAATTCTGAAAGATGTGATCGTGCGCGCGCGCCAAATGATGGGTTTCGATGCGCCCTATGTGCCCGGTTGGGACTGCCACGGCTTGCCGATCGAATGGAAGATCGAGGAAGAGTACCGCGCCAAGGGCAAAAGCAAAGACGCCGTGCCGGTGGTGGAATTCCGGCGTCAGTGCCGCGAGTTCGCCGAGAAGTGGATCGCGGTGCAGAAAGAGGAATTCAAGCGCCTGGGCATCACGGGCGATTGGGACAACCCTTACACCACGATGGCCTTCAAGGCCGAGGCGGCCATCGTACGCGAGGTGGCGAAGTTTGCCTTGAATGGCAGCCTCTATCGCGGCGCCAAGCCGGTGTTGTGGTCGGTGGTCGAAAAAACCGCTTTGGCCGATGCCGAAGTGGAATACGACGATCATACCTCGACAACGGTGTGGGTGCGCTTTCCCATTCAGCGCACGGCGGTGGCCGAGCTTCAGGGCCATAGCATCGTCATCTGGACCACGACACCTTGGACGCTGCCGGGCAATCGCGCCATCGCATATGGCGACGGGCTCGATTATGTCGTGATCGAAGTAAAGGCGGTGGCAGAAAAAAGCCTGGCTAAAGTTGGCGAACGTTTCGCCGTAGCTGAAGCACTGTTGGCTGAGATGCTCAAGGTGGCTGGCATTGCTGAACATGCCATCGTCGCCAAACTCAAGGGCGATAAATTCCTTGGCACGGTATGCAAGCACCCCTGGCATGGCAAAGGCTACGATTTCGACGTGCCCATGTTCGCAGGCGCTTTCGTGACCACCGAGCAAGGCACCGGCTTTGTCCACATGGCGCCCGGGCATGGCGAAGATGACTACGAACTATGTCGCACCAAAAACATTCCCACACCCGATACGGTCAATGGCGATGGCTTATATGTTGCCAGTGTGCCGCTGTTTGCGGGCGAGCATGTCTTCAAAGTCGCGCCCAAAGTTGTCGCTGCATTGCAAGACGTCGGCGCGCTTTTGGCCCACGGCAAGCTCACGCACAGCTATCCGCATTCATGGCGCTCGAAGGCGCCGCTGATCTTCCGTAATACGCCGCAATGGTTCATCTCAATGGAGACCAACGGTTTGCGCCATAAAGCGTTGGCGGCCATCGACGCCACACAATGGGTACCTGCCCAAGGCCGCAACCGCATTTATTCAATGGTCGAAAGCAGGCCCGATTGGTGCATCTCGCGCCAGCGCCAATGGGGTGTGCCGATCACGTTGTTCGTCAATAAAAAGACCGGGGATATCTTGAAAAACCCCGCGGTGTTCGAGCGTGTCGCTCAAGCCGTAGAGTCCGAAGGGGCGGATGCTTGGATTACATCGCCGCCCGAGCGTTTCCTTGGCAATGGCTATACTGCTTCGGAGTGGACGCAAGTCACCGACATCGTCGAGGTGTGGTTTGATTCCGGCTCCACCCATTCCTTCGTGTTGGAACAGCGCCCCGAATTGAAATGGCCAGCCGACCTTTATCTTGAAGGCTCAGACCAGCACCGCGGTTGGTTCCATACCTCGTTACTTGAATCCTGCGGTACGCGCGGCCGGGCACCCTTCGATGCAGTGCTGACGCATGGCTTTGTGCTCGACGAGCAAAGCCGCAAGATGTCGAAGTCGCTGGGCAATGTGGTCTCGCCGCAAGACGTCACGCAGCAATCAGGCGCCGATATTCTGCGCTTGTGGGTGGTGGCGTCGGATTACTCGCAAGATCTGTCCATCGGCCCGAACATCCTCAAGCAGATGGGCGATCTTTACCGCCGTTTGCGCAACACGCTGCGGTATTTGCTGGGCAATCTCAGCGGCTTCGATGCCACTGAACGCATCGCTGCCGCCGAGATGCCCGAGTTGGAACGCTATGTGCTGCACCGGTTATGGCAGCTCGATAAGAAAATCCGTAGCGCCTGCACCTCGTATGATTTTCATGGCTTGTTCAACGAACTGCATAACTTCTGTGCCTTGGACCTTTCGGCGTTTTACTTCGATGTGCGCAAAGACGCGCTGTATTGCGATGCGCCCACCTCGGCGCGCAGGCGTGCGTGCCGAACGGTGTTGGACACGGCTTACGCCTGCTTGGTGACATGGCTTGCGCCGTTTATCTGTTTCACGGCAGAGGAGGCTTGGCTCGCCCGCCATCCAGGTGAGGATACATCGGTTCACTTGCAGACGTTCATAGATATCCCCGAGGCTTGGCGCAATGATGCTCTCGCCACGAAGTGGCAAGCCGTGCGCGATGTGCGCCGGGTTGTCACAGGGGCGATTGAGGTCGAACGCGCGGCTAAGCGCATGGGCGCGTCATTGCAGGCCCATCCGCATGTCTTCGCGCCTGCTGAGACGATTGCCATTTTGGCCGATGTGCCCATGGATGATGTTTGCATTACCTCGGCGATCACGATGCGCGCCGGTGCCGTGCCAGTAGAGGCTTATGCCGTGCCCGACGTTCCTGGCGTGGGCGCTAAAATCGAGCTGGCATCGGGCAACAAATGCGCACGGTGTTGGAAGGTGCTGCCCGATGTCGGCAAGCATAAACATCCCGGTGTGTGCGAGCGGTGTTCCGAAGCGGTCGATACGCTGCCGACCTCGGCAGCGGCCTAAGGTCAGCCCATGCGCCTAGGCCTTTTGATGGCAGCTGCGGTTATCCTGCTCGATCAGGTCTCGAAATATGTCCTGCTCGAAATGGTGATGCGGCCAGAGGGCGTCATGGAAACGCCATTTTTGACGGACAAAATTGTTGAACTGTTGCCCTTCTTCAATTTGCGCATGGCTTGGAATACCGGCATCAGTTTTTCCATGTTCGATGGCGGTGGGGCCATGACCTATATACTTCTCGCCGTGCAAATGGGCATTACAGCGGGCTTGATATGGTGGCTGCGAACGCTCACAGGCAGCCTAATTCAGTGTGCCACCGGGCTGATTATTGGCGGCGCCATCAGTAATATCATTGATCGTATCCGCTGGGGGGCCGTGGCTGATTTCTTCGATTTTCACGTGGCCGGATGGCATTTCGCCACATTTAACGTCGCCGATAGCTGTATCTCCATTGGGGTGGCGCTGTGGCTGCTTGACGCCGTCCTCAACCGACACCACCATAAGGGTGAAGTAAAGGAACCGACTGGCCATGATTAAACAAACCGTCAAAATTCTGGGTGTGATCGCGGCTGGCGTGCTGATCACGGGCTGCCAAGACACCCGCCGCGCGCTTGGCATTGATAAATCGATCCCCGACGAATTCGCGGTGGTTTCGCGTGCGCCGTTAGTGATGCCGCCCGATTTTAATTTGCGCCCGCCTGCCCCCGGTGCGGAACGTCCACAAGAAGGCAATGCCGCCGATCAGGCGCGCGCAGCACTCGTGGGCCGCGAACGCATTGCGCAATACCGTGCGCGCGGTTTCTCGGCGGGTGAAGTCAAGTTGCTCGAGCTGGCGGGAACGATGTTTGTTCTGCCCGAGATCCGCAAGAATCTCGACCGCGAAACCTCTGCGTTCGCGGGAGAAGAATCAACATTCACCGATAAATTGTTGTTCTGGCGCGCCGAAGGCGACAACGGTACGCCCATCGACCCGGTTGCCGAGAAGAAGCGGCTTGAGGAAAACGCGGCCCTGGGCAAGAAACCCAACGATGGGGTTACGCCCACCATCTCGAAGGGTGGCAAGGTGCTTGGGGTGTTTTAACGCTCCGCATATCTCCAAGCAGAGCTAAGCAATCTGAATAATCTGCTGTAATGCTCCCGAGCCGGGGTTACGCACAATTAGCGATTGGCAACGCCCCACACCCGGCATGTCGATGTCCATCAGCGGTGTATAGACCTCGCAGCGCATGGCGTCGCAGGCGGCTTTGGTCTCTGCCATGTTTTTCACAACAAACACTTGCGCAATGTAACCGATGTTGGGTGCCACAGCGGCATGCACCAAATCGACGCAGGGGTAATTCAGCGGCTGGCTTAAGGCAGTTTTGCCGAACATGTGGTTGCCCTGGAAAAACTTTACTGCGGTCTTGGCTTTTTCGGGCAGGCGCAGGAAGTGATTCTGCACTGGGCCTGAGAGCACTTCATCGATCAGAATGCCCGATTTCAACACCTTGATGTAAAACTCGCCCGCCTTGGTGATGTTGCGCGCGCAGTGCGACGTGGTCACCACAGGCGTATATCCTGTGGGTGTGCGGCCATGTTCTTTCACGTAGGCGCGCATTTGGCCAACCCGGGTATTGGGGTCGGTGGAGGTCAGCTCCACCAAGTTGATGGCCATCGAATCTGGGCCATCGAACACCACCTCGGTGGGAGTGCCCGCCTTGCCCGAGAGGTTGTAATGCGTCGGCTCTGACCAGAAATGATAGCCCTTGGCGGCAAGGGTTTTAGAATCCCCCACGATATCGTCAGTATAAAAGTTGAGGTTGATCAGGCCGTAAGCGCGCGCGACGTCGGCTGGGCGGATGTGTTTGCGTTTGGCCGCGTTGAATTCCAACAGCAGAACCCGGCCCACGGCAACGCCGGGCAGTTCGCAAAACACGGCATTGGCTTTACTGCCCGGTGGCAGGTGCCAAAGCTTCTCGAAGGTTTCGCCTTCCCACACTTGGGGCGCGCTGGCCGTCAGCCCAATGATGTCGCTGTAAAAGGCCAGCGACTTGTCCATCGCCTCGACGCCGACAACCGCGACGCTGAGGGGGCTACCCTCGGGTGCAACGATATCGCCCACTTGAACTCTCCCTACCGAAACTAATTAGACCAATTTGTCCGCATGAACTCACCGATGCGCGCGTTGGCACGCTGGCCGTCACTCAGCATCCCGGCCATCATTTGCCAGTTATGGATCATGCCGGGCCATTCTTCCAATGTCACGTCCACACCCACTGCGCGCGCGGCACTGGCTAAGCGCCGTGAATCATCAAGCAGAACTTCACGCGTACCGACCTGGATTAACAACGGGGGCAGGCCGGTGAGATCGCCTAGGTATGGCGAGGCAAGCGGGTCTTTGGGGTTAGCCCCAGCCAAATAAGACTGTGCGGCTGCAAACAATGATTCGTATGTGCCAAGTGGATCCTCAGCTTTCTTGGTTTCATAGGTCTCGCCGTCGCAAGCAAGATTCACCCACGGCGACATGCACACGCCGCACGCGGGCCGGGCCAAGTTTTGCTCGCGCGCTTTCAGTAGTGTTGAGATGACCAAGCTGCCACCAGCGGAATCCCCGGCCAGGGCGATATGTTCTGGCTTAACGCCATTCTCTAATAAACCGCGATAGGCGGCCACGCAGTCGTCGATGGCCGCGGGAAAGGGGTGTTCGGGGGCGAGCGCATAGTCGATCAACAATAGCTTTGTCCCGGCCTCACGGCTGATATCGGCAGCTTGGCGGCCATGCGATATCGAACTGCCGACCCTAAAGCCGCCGCCATGAAGATAAAGTACGACGCGATCTTCCCGTACGCCGGGCGCAATGATCCATTTTCCTGGAACGCCGCCAACATTGGCATCGGTGATGCTCACATCGGAGGGTGTGGGGAATGATGTTCCGAAGCGGTCGATGGCAGCGCGGAACTCCGGAATGGTCGCCTTGGAGTTCTCGGCAAAGAATTTTTTTAGAAACGCTAGTACGGCATCCATTTCCTGGGTGCGCGTGGCGTCATCGATGGGAGCTTGCGACCCAAACGATACAGACCCGCCGCCGATGATGCGGCGGTAAACCAGCGCGAACATGGTCGTGGTGAGCCAGAGCGCCAGCGCGCCGACAAAAGTGCTGGTCAGCTCCAGCGCGTTAGCGGCGTTATCGGGTGGATCGGCCTTGGTCTGTGCCGCGCTGATCAGGTCAGGCAGATATCCAGCCAAGGGAATGGTTGCGACAACGGCTAGCAATGCGAAGATGATCAGTTGAATCCAGGCCATGCCCCAGCCATAGGGCTTCGAGATGTCCCATGCATTTTGCAGCCCTGCGGGGTGGCCAGCGGCGACCATGGCCAAGGCGATCGACCAGCGCGATAGAACCATTAGGATTGTTACAAGGCCGATCAGCACCATCCCGAACCCTGCGATCACGCCAAGAATCGGATTGATCGCTGAGAAGGCAACGACAATTCCCCCGCCGATAAAGAGGACGATGCCCGAGACCAATGCGATGAGTATTGAGATGGCGACAGACCAGCCAAAAAATTTCAGTTCCGGCAATCCGAACTTGAAGGTAAAACGCCTTGCGACTTCGCTCTTACCGAAAAGAATCATCCGGTACCACGCCACGCAAAAGGGCGCGAAAGCCAGAATCGATACTAATCCAATCAACCAGTTGATAAAGATCGTTTGAGGTGACGGCTCGCCGGGTTCGGTGAAGACGAACAGGAGGCCTAAATTGATGGCAATGGGCACAAGCCCAAACTTCAACGCTGTGGCTCGTTCGCGCCAGCACAGGGCCAGGATCTCTTTTAGGGTTGCAACAACAGGCATGCATGATCTCAGGGCACATCGTCGCGCGAAACGCAGGTTACAAAAGCTTCATATCCTGTGAAAATGGCGCAAATATTAAGGTGCCTCACTTCACAACGACTTTGCCTCGATTTCACAATGCCCTATCTATCGAGGGAATCAATTCCTGCCTGGTGATAAAACCTCATGTTCATGAAAATTTGCCAGACAACTTTGGCGCTAGCCTCTGTTGTTGCTTTCGCAGCTCCTGCCTCAGCCGAGCTTTATGGTGCCAAAAGCGCCACCTTAGCCAATGGCATGCAAATCGTGGCTATCGCCAATCATCGCGCGCCGGTTGTTGCGCATATGGTGTGGTACCGGGCCGGGGCCGCCGACGAACCGCCGGGCAAATCGGGCATCGCTCATTTCTTAGAACATCTCATGTTCAAGGGAACCGCGAAGTATCCCGACGGCATCATGGATGAAGTGGTGGCGCGTAATGGCGGTGAGCAGAACGCCTTCACATCTCATGATTTTACCGCTTATTACCAAAACATAGCTGTTGATCGTTTACCTCTGGTCATGGAAATCGAGGCTGATCGCATGCGCAACCTCGTGCTTGCCCCGAAAGAGGTCGACACTGAGCGCGAAGTGATTATCGAGGAACGGCGTATGCGGGTCGATAACCAGCCCGCGTCGATTTTAGATGAGCGCTTGGACGCGGGTCTGTGGATGACCAACCGCTATGGCATCCCCATTCTTGGCTGGGAAAAAGAAATGCGGGGCCTCAGCCGCGATGACGCCTTCACCTTCTATCACCGCTTTTATGCGCCGCAGAACGCCATTTTGGTGGTCTCAGGCGATATAACGCTGGAGCAGCTCAAGCCGCTCGCCGAGAAATACTACGGGGCCATTGCAAGGGATGGTGAACCCAATGCCCGTCAGCGTGCCACGGACCTGGCGCCGACTGCCGATGTCAGCGTGAGTTATGCCGATGCCCGCGTTCGCCAGCCGCGATGGTGGCGCAAGTGGATCGCGCCCAGTTACAACGTCGGCGACAAGGCCGATGTTTATGCGCTCAATGTGTTTGAGGAAATCGCGGGCAGTGGCAGTACATCCAAACTGTATCGTTCGCTGGTGGTCGACCGCAAAGTCGCAGCCGATGTGAACGCATCGTATGATCCGGGCGCAGTCAGCTATGGCACATTCACTATTGGGCTCAACCCAAGCCCCGGCATTAGTCCCGAGCAGGCCGCGGCCGCTTTGAACGAAGAACTAGCCAAATTGCTCAAAGACGGCATTTCCGATGCAGATGTGGCGCGAGCTAAAGATCGTATTTTGGCAGGCCTTGTGTTTGCCAAGGATTCTGCCTTGGGTGCGGCCCAAGCGGTTGGTGGAATGCTGGTGGTTGGCATTCCACTTGAAGAGATCGAAAACTTACCTGAACGCCTCAAGGCCGTGACTGCCGATCAGGTGCGTGCGGTAGCCCGCAAGGTGATCGAAACTTCGGCGTCGGGCACTGCTATTCTTCTGCCCAAAGCTGGAGCTTGATCATGCGCACTACATTTCAAGCACTCGTTCTGGCTGCGCTCACCGTTACATCGGCTGCACAGGCCATCACGGTCGAGGAAGTCAAAAGCCCCGGCGGCATTACCGCTTACCTAGCACAAGACCACACCAACCCCATCATCGGGCTCTCATTCATGTTTGCGGGCGGCTCGGCCCTCGACCCCGATGCCAAGCTTGGCCTGTCGGGCATGGCCACGGCGCTGCTGGATGAGGGGGCGGGCGATTTGGATAGTTTTGCCTTCCAGTCGGAATTGGAAGACCGGGCGATTTCCTTGCGCTTCAGCGCAGACCGCGATTCGGTGCGCGGGTCGCTGTCGACAACAACGCAGGCGTCCGCCAAGGCCTACGAGCTCTTGAACTTGGCGATGACCAAGCCGCGCTTTGATGCCGAACCGACCGAGCGCGTGCGCCGGCAAATTCAAGTCAGCCTTAAGTCCGAAGCTGAAAATCCTAATCGTATCGCGAGCCGTACCTTAATGGCCGCGTTGTTCCCAGATCATCCTTACGGGCGGTTCGACAACGGCACGCCCGAGAGTGTTGCGGCTATTACCGCGGATGATCTCAAGCAATGGGTCAAAACACGCCTGGCAAAAGACCGGCTATTGGTGGCTGCAGTCGGCGATATCACCCCGAAACAGTTGGGTGAGGCGCTTGATAAAATTTTTGGACCGCTGCCTGCCACGACGGGGCTCGACGCGCGATTGCCCGAGGTCCGCGCAACGGCCAAGGCCCAAGAGATCAAGGTTGAAAAAGACCTGCCGCAAAGCGTCATCTACATCGGCCAACCGGGCATCAAGCGCGTCGACCCCGATTGGTATGTGGCCCAGGTGTTGGACTATTCGTTTGGTTCTGGCTCGTTCGCGTCGCGCCTCATGGATGAAGTGCGTGAAAAACGCGGGCTCGCTTATAGCGTGTTCTCATCGCTACAGCCGCTTGATGCAGGCGCGTTCATGATGGGCGGGGCGGGCACGCGCAGCGACCAGGCCGCACAAAGCCTCGAGGTCATGCGCGCCGAGTGGAAGAAAATCCAAGCTGATGGGTTGACGGAATCGGAATTGGATGATGCCAAGAAATATCTCACTGGGGCCTGGCCGTTGCGGTTTTCTTCGACCGGGCGCATTGCGGAGACCCTTCTCGCGGTACAGAAAGACAAGCTGGGGCTCGATTATCTCGACAAACGTAATAGCTATATCGAGAAGGTGACCTTGGCCGATACCAAACGTGTGGCCGCCAAACTCTATCAACCCGATGCTTTGACGGTTGTGGTGGTGGGGCCTGCTGCGAAAGCCGCTGAGCCCAAGCCCAAGCGGGACCGCGAGCGGAAATCCACCCCCAACCCGTGACCAATTTTTAATGTCATTCCACGCACCCGGCTCCTCGTGAAGCGCGGCCCGAGTGTAAACTCCGGCGCGGAATCCAAGGTTTCCGGGGCTCTTGATTGCGAGCGTCCCACTAGAGTTAAGACTAGAAAACAAAAAACTCTGGATCGCCCGGTCAAGCCGGGCGATGACAATAGGAGCGATGATTTTACCTAACGAGGGCCGCCGGGAAAGGAACGCCGATGCCTATGGAAATTGGAATTTTTCTGCCCATCGCCAAGGGCGGTTTCATTATGTCGCGCAACGTGCCGCCGACCTGGCCGACGTGGGATCTCAATCGCGACGTAACCTTGAAATGCGAAGCCATGGGCTTTGAGTTCGCACTCTCAATGGTGAAGTTTCGGGGATTTGGTGGTGATACCGAATATTGGGACTACGCGCTTGATTCTTTTACTCTTACGGCGGCGCTCGCTCCCATTACCAAGACGATCCAACTCTTTCCGTCCGTCACGAACTTATCACTACATCCGGCTGTGGCCGCGCGCATGGCCGCGACCATCGAGGCTGTGTGCCCAGGCCGCTTTGGGCTCAACATCGTCTCGGGCTGGTACAAGGAAGAGTTCAATCAAATGGGCCTGTGGCCCGGCGATGTTCATTTCAACAGCCGTTACGACTACGCAGACGAATACGTGACAATTTTGCGCGAGTTGTGGTCGACCGGAAAATCGAACTTCAAGGGCAAATATTTCACGATGAACGATGCTGAGATAAAGCCCAGGCCCTCGACCAATATTTCGCTGGTGTGTGCCGGGCAATCGGAACGCGGCGTGAAATTTACCGCCGAAAAAGGCGATCGCAATTTCATCATTGCTGGGGGCAACATTCACGATATCGAGGATGACATCAAAAAAATCCGCGCCGTGACAAGCTCGTTGCGGACCCAAGCCAGCAAGCTGGGCCGAAAGTGCGGTACGATTGGTTTATTTAACATTATCGCGGCCGACACTGATGCAGATGCCTTGAAACGCTTTGATCACATCGTTGAGGGGGCCGACGAAAAGGCTATTCGTACCCTGGTGGGGCAGGCCGAATTGGATAAATCCGAAGGAATGTCGGCAAGCTTAAAGAAAAAATCCATGTTCATGGGCTTGCCAACCCTAGTGGGTTCGCACGCTACCATCGCGAAGTATCTCGACCGCATCTATGATGAAGCTAACGTCGATGCGACCATGTTCGCTTTCCCCGACTTCGTGCACGACCTCGACAGTTTTGGTGTGAATATTCTCCCCAAGATGGAATCGCGCCGGGCCAAGCACTGAGCCATATTATCGAATGACCACACCCACTCGCGTTATTGCTCCGCTGACAAAAACCCTAGAATGGCGGGCCCTACAGGCTCACGCTGCGGCCATGATGAGCGTGCATATGCGCGATTTATTTGCGCGCGAGCCCAAGCGCTTTGCAGAGTTTTCGCTGCGTGATGGATCGCTCCTGCTTGATTACTCGAAAAATCGAATAACGATTGAGACAGTCCAATTGCTGATGAATCTTGCCCGCGCGCGCCACCTTGAGGACCAACGAAATGCGATGTTTGCCGGCGCTAAAATCAACACCACCGAGAACCGCGCCGTGTTACATGTGGCCTTGCGCAATCGGCCCGGCAAAAACGGCAAAGCACGACCCGTTATAGTCGATGGTGTCGATGTGATGCCCGACGTGTTGTATACCCTGAAGCGCCTGCGCGACTTTTCCGAACGGGTTCGCAGCGGGGCTTGGACGGGTGCCACAGGCAAGCCCATTCGCCACGTCGTAAATATCGGAATCGGCGGCTCGCATTTGGGCCCCATGTTTGTTGCCGACGCGCTCAAAGATCACCAGCGTGCGGATCTCTCCGTGGCTTTCGTCTCAAACCCGGATCGGACTCAGATTGACGACGTGCTGCGTAATTGCGACCCAGCCGCGACGCTGTTTGTGATTTCATCCAAGACCTTTACCACCGCCGAGACCATGTCTAACGCAATGATTGCCCGGCTGTGGATCGCCGATGCCTTGGGCGAGCAGTCCATTTCGCGGCATTTCGTGGCCGTATCCACTAACCATCATGCCACAGTGGAGTTCGGCATTCCCGAAGAGAGCGTCTTTCCCATGTGGGATTGGGTTGGCGGGCGCTATTCGGTGTGCTCGGCGATTGGCTTACCTATTACTCTGGCCTGCGGCTTTGAGGTGTTCGATCAATTTCTCGCAGGCGCACACGCCATGGACCGGCATTTCGAAACCGCACCCCTTGAGAAAAATATGCCCGTGATCTTGGGTCTGCTGGGTTTGTGGTACGCCGACTTTTTTGCCGCACCGGCCACGGCACTGTTGCCTTACGATCACCGCCTAAAGCTTTTTCCCTTCCATATTCAGCAAGTGGATATGGAGAGCAACGGCAAGGGCGTGACATTGTCAGGAACCCCGGTTGAAACCGCGGCAGGGCCGATTGTTTTTGGCGGCGGCGGGTCCGACAGCCAGCATTCATTCTTTCAACTTTTGCATCAAAGCCCGCGCCTGATCCCGTGCGATTTTATTGCGGCACTGAGACCCCACCAGGGGATCGACGCTAGCCGCGACTTGTTGTTGGCCAATTGCTTTGCCCAAACCGAGGCGTTGATGAAGGGCCGCCCGGCCGGTGAGTTGTCCAACACGCCTGACACTTTGAAAACCCACCGCGCGTTTACCGGCAATCGGCCCACGAACACCATTCTGCTGGACTCGCTGTCACCCTTTGCTCTTGGCCAATTGCTCGCGCTTTACGAGCATAAGGTCTTTGTCCAAGGGGCGATTTGGGGCGTGAACTCGTTCGATCAATGGGGCGTGGAGTTGGGCAAGGAACTGGCCAAAAGCCTGGAACCGGCCCTCAACGGGGCTGGCCAAGTGGCTAATCGCGATTCATCCACAGCCGGTCTGGCCGCTGCCTATCTTGAGGCCAAACGCCGGAGCGTGTAGACCACGCCCGATGGCCATTCGTTTTCTGCCGCCAAATCTTGTCAACCAAATCGCCGCTGGCGAAGTGGTGGAGCGGCCTGCGTCCGCCGTCAAAGAACTAATCGAGAATGCCGTCGATGCAGGCGCCACGCGCATTGACCTTACCTTGAACGATGGTGGCAAGTCGTTGATCGTCGTGGTCGACAACGGTTCAGGGATGACGCCGCGCGATCTTGAAGTAGCGGTTGAGCGTCACGCCACATCCAAGCTACCTTCGGATGATTTGGTCGATATTGGCTTCCTCGGGTTTCGTGGTGAGGCTTTGCCTGCCATAGGCTCGATTTCACGCCTGACGATCACTAGTCGCACGTCGGACGCAGAGTCGGCCTGGTACATGATGGTGGCGGGTGGGCAAAAGCAGGGCCCGGTTCCAGCACCGCATCCGCGCGGCACACGGGTGGAAGTGCGCGATCTGTTTTATGCAACTCCGGCACGGCTAAAGTTCCTTAAGGCCGCAACCACCGAGCTCACCTATGTCATCGACGTGGTCGAGCGTTTAGCCATGGCGCACCCAGAAATCGCGTTCAGTGTCACGGCCGACGGCAAGTCGCGACTCAATCTTCCTGCGGCGCATACGCAAGGAGATCTGTTTGACACGCACCTTGAACGCCTTACGGCTATTCTCGGTAAAGAGTTCGGCGCCAACGCAGTGCCCGTGGCGGCCGAACGCGAAGGATTGAAACTTTATGGCTATATCGGGCTGCCGACGCTGAACCGTGGCAATGCCATGGCGCAATATCTGTTCGTCAATGGCAGGCCCGTGCGCGATCGCATGCTCCAGGGCGCCGTACGCGCGGCCTATCAAGATGTGCTGGCCTCGAACCGCCATCCTTATGTTGCGTTGTTCCTCGACGTTCCGCGCAGCGAAGTGGATGTGAACGTCCATCCGGCCAAAGCCGAAGTGCGTTTTCGCGATGCGGGCGTGGTGCGCGGGCTTTTGATCGGTGCAATCCGGCATACGTTGGCCGAATCCGGTCATCGTGCGTCTTCCAGCGTGGCGACGGCGGCACTGGGCGCGTTCCAGCCTGGCAGTCTGCCATTCGCTAAACCTTTCGCAACGCGTCCTGCGCAAGCCTATGGCGCCGCGCGTGCGCTAGAAAGTATTGGCGCTGCGACGGGGTTGGCCGAATCACCGGCGTTGTTCATGCCACAGCCTTCAGCACCAAATACTCAGGACGATGTTGCTAGCTCAGGCGCCTTTCCCCTGGGTGTTGCGCGTGCCCAGGTCCACGAAACATACATTGTTGCTCAAACCGGCGATGGCATCGTCATCGTCGATCAACACGCTGCGCACGAACGGCTGCTATACGAGCGCATGAAGCAAGCCTTGGCGAACGGGGGCATTCAGCGCCAAATCCTTCTTATCCCCGAAGTCGTCGAGATGGATGAAACGCGCGCCGGGCGTGTGCTGGCCCGCGTGGGCGAAATGGCCGACCTTGGCCTAGTGCTTGAACCTTTTGGAACAGGGGCCATCGCCGTGCGTGAAGTGCCCGCCCTAATGGGCGATGGCGATGTGGCCGGACTATTGCACGATCTTGCCGATGAACTGGCCGAGTGGGACCAAGCCGTCAGTCTGCAGGACCGGCTG
The DNA here is from genome assembly GCA_009693785.1 of Rhodospirillaceae bacterium. GTDB lineage: Bacteria > Pseudomonadota > Alphaproteobacteria > Rhodospirillales > Rhodospirillaceae. The sequence continues at coordinate 23,119 of SHWP01000034.1, read as the reverse complement.
GCAGATGTGTGCGGCACCATGGCTTGTCACTCGGCGGTTCGCGCCGGTCGGCGATTGAACCCGCCAGAAATGAATGCGCTGTTACGGCAAATGGAAGTCACACCCAATTCCGGCCAGTGCAATCATGGTCGGCCGACATATGTCGAGTTAAAATTGGCCGATATTGAACGACTTTTTGGCCGCCGCTAGATTGAATACAACTGATACGCGTGGCTCTTGGGAATCGCGGTTGCGAGCACCCATGTTCTCGGCTTTGATCCTTCATCCATTGAATTTTTTGCGGTCCGGCGATGCTTGGCGAATTGTGGCGATATTGGACGACTTTCGCGCCCGAACGTGTGCGTAAGTTCGGATACCTCAATCGTCTGATTGCGCTTGAATTCCGGGCCAAGCGGTGTGCTTTGGCATGGGAGTCGCATATCCGCTCCTGCCGCAACGTGATCATCAAGACGGCCGATTTGTGCGAGCGGCAAGGCACCTGCGTGATCATCGGCTCGGGGTTGTTGCTGGAAATACCTTTGGGCCCGCTCGCCTCCCGCTTCGATCAAGTTTATCTGGTGGATATGTTTCACATGCCGCAAGTCGTCGCCGAGGCGAAGCGGCATTTTAACGTCAAACTTCTGACGGGCGATATCACGGGCGTGTTCTTGGCCATGAAGGAGCGCCGTGCCCCGGGCCCTCATGTTCCAGCCCCCCCCGGCGCGCATTCCGCACTTGAAAGATGCTGACTTTATTGTCTCGTGCAATTGCCTAACGCAACTGGCCGGGCCCTTTGTCGAATACTTCGAGAAAGAGCGCGGGTTCTCGGAGCTCGATTCCGATAAACTCGCCTACCAAATCATGGAGCAGCACGTCAAAGCGATTGCTCACGATGCAGCGGGGGTGGGCCTGATTATTACCGATGTCGAGCGGTATGTTCTGGCGGGCGATAAAATTGTTACTCGTACGGATTTGCTTAAAGCCCTGAAGTTGCCCGACACTATCAAGCACATCCACAACGAGGAATGGGAGTGGTTGATCGCTCCCGCACCGGAAGAAGATCCGCTACGCGATGTCATGCATCTTGTCGAAGCGAAGGTTTATCAGCGCATCACAGAAGAAGAACAAAAGAAAGAAGGCGAGGCCGCCCAAGAGGAAGCCGATGATCGGCCCCTACCGCCTGAATTGGATGATAAGTTCTCTGATGGTGGGGCACCACCGATTCAGCGATAGCGGTTTGGTCAGGGTGCGGCGGTAGTTCGCAGAAAAAATATTTCCGCCCGGCCATAGCGGCGCCGATCAAGCAACTCATAACCTTGGGGCAGCACCGGCCCAGCGCCAGTCTCGAGTTCAGCTACCACAAGTCCGCCAGGCTTGATCCAGTTGCGTGCCAATGCCGCAGTCAAGGCTCGGCCTATTGCGTCCGTTCCGTAAGGCGGATCAAGAAAAACGATATCAAACGGCGATGATACAGGCGGCAACGCCGTTGCATCTGCGATCAAAACGTCCGCGCGGTCTTCGGCTCCCAAAACCGCAATGGCTTGCTCAAGAGCACGTCCTGCTGCGATATCCTGTTCGACAAAAACCGCTCGCTCTGCCCCCCGTGAAAGTGCTTCCAGCCCCAAAGCACCCGTGCCAGCGAACAGGTCGGCGACGCGAGCGCCGGGTAAGCGCACGCCAAGCGTTTCTTCGCCATGCATGAGCTTGTTAAAAATCGCTTCGCGGGCGCGTTCGTTGGTGGGGCGCAGGTGCTCTGTTTCGGCCACTTGAATTTTGCGCCCGCGCCAGGCGCCGCCGATAATACGCAGCCAGCCGCAGCCCTTGTGGCTTTGTGTCGCAGCTTTAGGTGCGACGGGCTTTATGCGCCGGTTTGGCATTGGGTTTGCGGCCTAACTGTTCGGTGATCACCTTGCCCGAAATTTCCTCGACCTCACCGCGTTCAAGGCTGCCCAACTGATAGGGCCCATAGGACACCCGGATCAAGCGCGTGACCGCCAACCCCAAATGGGCCAAGACCTTGCGTATCTCGCGGTTTTTGCCTTCCGTCAACGACATCATGACCCAGGCATTGGCCGCGCCTTGGGAACGTTCAAGCGAGGCGATGATCGGCCCATACCGCACACCATCGATGGTGATTCCGGACTTCAAGTTTTCAAGTATTTCTGGGTCGGGTTTGCCATGGACACGGACGCGATAGCGTCGCACCCAGCCCTTCGAGGGGTGTTCCAATTCACGCGCAAGGCCGCCGTCATTGGTGAGCAACAGCAAGCCCTCGGAGTTGAGATCAAGCCGCCCAATGCTGACCACGCGCGGCAGTTCGTTTCTCAGCGCATCGAAAACCGTGTTGCGGCCTTTTTCATCCTTGTGGCTTGTCACCAAGCCCGAGGGTTTATGGTAACGCCACAGTCTGGCTTTCTCTTTTTGGGGTAGGGGCTTGCCATCGACCACGACAACGTCGCTTGCCTCGACGTTGCGCGCGGCAGAACTCAGTGTTTCGCCATTGACGCTGACGCGGCCAGCTGTGATCCAGCGTTCGGCGTCGCGGCGCGAGCAAAGGCCGGCGCGCGATAAAACCTTGGCGATGCGCTCGCCTGCGAAGGCTTTGGTTGAATCTGCCGCAACTGATTTATTCATGTGCGGCAAGCATCGATGAAGGCGTGGAACAATTTGGTATCCACCGGGCTAATGTGAAATTCCGGGTGCCACTGCACACCGATGCAGAATTTACGCGAAGGATCTTCGATGCCCTCAATGACGCCATCAGAAGCCACGGCGTTCACTTTCAGCGATGACGGGATGTCCTTCACCGCTTGATGATGGGCACTATTGACGGCGGTGCGTACCAGCCCGCCAATTTTAAAGAGAAGTGTACCTTCGCAGATCGTTACATCGTGTCCCGGTTCATTGCGCGGATTGGGCTGCTCATGGGCGAGGGGGGCTTTGACCTCGTCGGGAATGTGCTGAATCAAGCGTCCACCCAAGGCCACGGCGAGCAATTGTTGGCCGCCACAAATACCAAGGATCGGTTTGTCGGCGTCCAGCATGGCGCGGGTGATGCCAAGCTCGAAATCGGTGCGGCCTTCTTTCAGGGTCACGCTGGTGTGGCGTTCGGTGGCGCCAAATAAGGCGGGGTCCACATCGAACGCCCCGCCCGACACCAGCAAGCCATCAATCATGCTTGAATAAGTGGCGATGAGGCCTACTTCATGAGGCAGCATGACGGGAATGCCCCCAGCCTCGCGGACCGCCGAACAATAATTCTGGCGCAGCGCGTACCATGGGAATTTTGAATAGCCGCCAGGCTGTTCGCTGTCGGCGGTGATGCCGATGACCGGTGAGCGCATTCGACCCTTGCCGTGTTCCGCTTTCGCCTTGAGTTGCGCTGAGTTCAGCAAGCTGTCAAGCGATCAAAGCACTAGCGGCGTGCGGTGACGCCATAGGCCCGCGCGGCCTGGCCCGAACTGATGGCCGAACTTAACGGCGAGGACAGGTTGTTGCGCGCCATGCTATCGACCAGAACGTTGGACATATCCTCGCCTTGGAAACCGCCAACGCCCAAATTTGTGGTTGAGGCGGTCTCGTCCTCCTCATCGCCCATGGACATAGGCTGTGAGGTAATCATGCGCGCCAGTTCTTGCAGCACAAACATCGAGATCATGCTGCGCTCGCTGTTGCCCGCTCGCAAGGCCGCACCAAAGTCGTTTTGGCCAGGCGTGGAGGCATGGGTATCATGCGGGGTGGGTTGAGTGTCGAGGTCGGCGATAATAGCCTGGGCATCGTCCTCGCCTGCCATGGTTGCGGCAATATCGGCGAACCGATCCATTTGGCCGCCAAACCGTTCACGAATCAAATCGATCACGGCGCCGACGGTGCGCGGAGCGCCTGTTTCGGTAAAAAAGACACTGCGATTGGCCCGCGCAGCCTCTGGGGCGACATGCGAGGCATAAATGTTTGGCGCGGATTCTTCTGCCGCCAGCATTTGGCTCGCACCCGAGGCACCAAGGAAATGAGCGAGGTAGAGGTCGGTGGCATCAAGATCGCGATTGAGGGTTTGACTCAAGGCTTCGGCATTATCGCGCGCATAGGCGGCTGCGAACTTTGCCGAGGTTTCCGGGTCATCGCGCAGATCAAGGATTTGTTTTTCAACCGCTTTGTCGAAGACGCTGAGGCGTCCGCCTGGCCCAGCCAAGATCCGGTCAGACAAATTGCCCAGGCCTAGTTCTGCGCCGTGGCGCTTGAACACATCAAACCAAGTCCCGCGTGTAAATTGGTACAAACCAGACGCCGATGACGTGCTGGCCTCGGCATCAGTCTTGAAGCCGCTTTCTTGCGAGGCTTTCGCCAACAAGTATTGAAAGCTGACCCCTGATTGGGCGCTGGCGACCTGAATGCCCTTTAGCGTCGAGCGTGCGATCTTCGCGCCTGCGACCTGCACAACATCGGTGGCCGAGTAAACCATTGCTAAGTCCTAAGTTGCGTCCAGGGTGAGCTGCGAAATCCGGCTTTAATATAAGGCGGCAATGGTTACCAATTTCTTACCCTTTATTAACGAATGTCGACGCCCGTCGGCCACTGCATGGGCTTGACCGATTCGGCCAGGCCAACGACTGTCCCGCCATGACCCAGCACTTATCCGACCCCATGGAACTTGCCTTCGCCGCCGCCCAGGCTGCAGGTGCCCGTGGTGAGATCCCCGTCGGTGCCGTGGTGGCTGGGCCTGCCGGCGAGATCTTGGCTGTCAGCGGGAATGAAGTAGAGGCGCGCAACGACCCCACCGCCCATGCCGAAATTCTGGCGTTGCGTGCGGCGGCTGCGAAGTATGGCAGTCCCCGGTTGGAAAATTGTGAACTGATCGTGACCCTTGAGCCCTGTGCGATGTGCGCCACCGCCGCTTCGTTAGCGCGCATCAAACGCTTGGTTTATGCCGCTTACGATCCCAAAGGCGGGGGTGTTGATCACGGGCCCCGCATATTCACACAATCGACATGCCATCACCGCCCAGAGGTCGTGGGGGGCGTTCAGGCCGAGCGCGCCGAGACCTTACTGAAAGATTTCTTTGCAACTTTGCGGAAGTAACGGGCGCATCACTCTGGCCAAAACCACCGCTGATCCTTACTATGTTGGCATGATCAGTTATTTATTTCGATTATCGGTAATCGCGGCTTTGGTATCAGTATTTACGGCTGCCTCGCCCGCGCTTGCGCAGCAAAAAAACCGCCGCCCAAGCCCGGACAAACTCAAGCCCAAAAAATTGGATACGGCGGCGCGAAAGTTCAGCTTCAACCCTTCATGGTGCCTGCCAAGGCCTCCGACGGTACGATCAGGTACGAAGTCTTTACGATCCGATTGTTTCTAGATATCGGTGAAAAACAACGGCCCGGGTGTTGGGCCATCCCAATGGTCCACGAAAAAATCTTGATGTATCTCTATGATGCCAAGCTCGTCTCGACGGATTTTGTTGGGCAACGTCTTGAGCTTCTAGGCAAAAATGTTTTCGACGTGGCGATCAAGGCCACCACCAAGGGCTATTATGCAGGCTATGAGATTGTCACTGAAAGTACGCCACCGATTACACCGCAGAACGACCCCATCTCGGCCACGATGTCGAGTCAGTGCAAATAAAAGCCGACTCTTAAACTGCCGCAAGTCCGGCGATGCCGCGCTCCCACACCGCCAAGGCGCGCGATAAAACCCGCGCTTTCCAATCCTCGGACGCCTCCGGATAAAACATCCGCTTTAATTCTGACTTGATGGCCTGAGCCTGGGGTGATGCAAGCTCGCCGTTGAGGTGCAACCAATTGTCGGCGCGCAAGGCCCGTAGCATGTCCGCAGTGGGGTATGTGCCGAACTCTAATGTATTTCCATACACCGCCGTGTGCGCCATCAGGCGCGCCATGCCAGTGAGGTTATATCCATCATGCACACCACTGCCCGGGGCGGCCGACATGATGGTCACATCCTCGCCCCAGACGTCGTGCGCTTTGGTCACCGAGGCCGAGCCTTCATCGCCGACGCAATAACTGACGCCTGCACCAAACTCGCCCAACCCAGTATGAAAATCGAGAATCGCAACGTGTTTAGCTTCACTGCAATAGGAGTCGAGAATTTTCATCATGGTCTCGCGTGACCATGATGGTTTATGGCCGCCAAAAAACACACCGTCAGGATGGGAATATTGCCCGCCCATGATCGCCCGGTTGAGCGCCGAGCGCCCATGGCGTTCTGCAAAATCATCTAGCCGCGCTTGCGCGTCGGCGATGCTCTCGTTGGTCCATATGCGTGGGCAGATGGCTTCAGCCAATTCGTCGTAGGCGGGTTTGCGTGGCAAGGGTTTGCCAAAATCGGCAAAATTGCGATTTAGATCGACGTTATCCTCGGTCACGCGGCGCAGCCAGGCAACCCCATGGGGGTTGACGGCGTGAAGCAACAGCACCGACATCCCGGCAGGTACTTTTTTCCACAACTTGCGCTTCAACCAAGCAACTTGGGCGGCCGATCCGGCAAACCCCTCAATGCCATGAGTCGCCGAGAGGGCAACAAATACCCGTTTGGTACGGCAAGGGGCTGTGGAATCGGGGCATAATGTGACGAGATCAAGCGCGAGGCCTTCGCCCTTGGGGCCTTGCAGCGGATGCGGGTGACTAATGACAGCCAAGCCAGCTTCTGCTGCGGCTGAGAGAAATTTTTCACGTGCGGCTGTGTAATCGGCCGCAAAATAAGTATTCATTGCCGTCATAAATCGCCATCGGCCAAGAACTGGCCCCGCTAGGCTGATGCAACACGAGTTGACCCGGTGGCGTCAACCGCTGCTTTTCAGGCTCTGGCGTTCCCGAGCGATGGCGCGCCAGCCGATGTCGCGGCGGCAAAAGCCGTCGGGCCAGCGGATGACATCGACCGCGGCGTAAGCGATTTTTTGGGCTGCGCTGACAGTCTTGGCCGCACCCGCGATACCCAGCACCCGGCCGCCATTGGCCGTGACAGCAAGCTTGCCATCTTTAATGGCTGACTTGGTGCCTGCGTGAAACACTTTTGACCCGGGTATGGCCGCTGCCGCATCGAGGCCCTCAATCACGCTGCCTTTGGCGTAAGCGCCAGGATAGCCCTTGGCCGCCATGACGACGACAATGGCGGCCTCATCCTTCCAGCGCAGATCGAAGTTCGCCAATTGTCCGTCGGCGACAGCTAGGAGCGCAGGAAGTAGGTCGGACTTCAGCCGCATGATCAACGCCTGGCACTCAGGGTCGCCAAAGCGCGCGTTGAATTCCAGAACCTTGGGTCCGACCGGTCCAATCATCAGACCTGCGAACAATACGCCTTTGAACGGAGCGCCCGCCGCTGCCATGCCGCGCACGGTTGGCTCGATAATCTCGCGTATGATCCGTGTATCCATGGCGGCATCAACGATGGGTGCGGGTGAATAGGCGCCCATGCCGCCGGTGTTGGGCCCGGTGTCGCCATCGCCAACGGCCTTGTGGTCTTGCGCTGAGCCAAAAGGAAGAATGGAGGTGCCATCAACCAACGCAAAATAACTGACCTCTTCGCCCAGCAAAAATTCTTCCAGCACGACTTCATCGCCAGCGGCACCGAATTCTTTAGCCGTCATCATGCTGTCGATGGCCGCCTCGGCCTCGGCGACGGTTTTGCATAACACCACGCCTTTACCGGCCGCCAAGCCATCGGCCTTGACGACAATGGGGGCACCTTTATCGCGCACGAATTTTTTCGCGGTGCTCACATCCTTGAAGCGGCCATACCAGGCGGTGGGAATGTTATTCCGCGCCAACAGATCCTTCATGAAGCCCTTGGAGCCTTCGATGCACGCCGCTGCAGCGTTGGGCCCAAAGGCTTTGATTCCGGCGGTTGAAAGTCTATCGACCAGCCCCGCCACCAGCGGGGCTTCAGGGCCCACCACGACAAAATCAATTTTGTTTTGGCGGGCGAAGGCTACGATACCATCGATATCGTCTGCGGAGATTGCAACGCACTCGGCGGCCTCAGCGATGCCAGGATTGCCCGGCGCGCAAAACAGTTTGTCGCATATCGGTGAAGCAGAAATAGCCCAGCACAAAGCATGCTCCCTGCCACCGCCACCAACCACCAAAACCCGCATCGATGCCTCATCAAGCCGCCTTAACGGGCTGTTTCTATCATAGCCCGATGATTATGCGAGGCCCGCTTGGTTATGGCGGGCTAGTGTGCCAAATAATCGTCATGGCCGGGCCGACAGGACACATGCGCAAGGGATACGTCGACACAAGGGATGGGCAATTACACTACTGGACCGCGGGGGCGGGTCCGGTGCTGGTATGCCTGCATCAGGCTGGGCAAGACAGCAGTGTTTATCGCGCGCTGATTCCACATTTAACGGCTCATCACACGATGGTGACGTTCGATTTGCCAGGGCACGGCCAATCCTATGACCCACCACGCGAATACGATGTTCCCGATTATGTCGCGGCACTATCTGAAGCCATGGATCGTTTGGCGCTTCATCGTTGTGCCGTGCTCGGTCATCACAGCGGCGCGGTCTTTGCGCTTGAATTGGCGGCATCTCAGCTGCAGCGCACGAGCCGCGCGATTCTCTCGGGCATGAGCTGGCGCTCGGCGGAGAACACGCGGGCACTGACCCGCACCCGCGCCAAGCAACTTTTACCGGTCACGGCAGATGGTGAATTTCTTACGACCGTGTGGAACACCTATGCCGGGCTAGGTGGTGATGGCGTGCCGGTGGAGGCTATGCTCGAACCCTATCTGGTCAACCAATCCATGCGCCTGCGGCCATATGATGCCCACCATGCGGTGTTGGCTTGGAACCGCGAGCCCGCAGCCCGGGCGGTTACTTGTCCGGTTCTGCTACTGCAAGGCACCCGCGATATGTATGTCACCGGCCAGGATCATCTCCTCAAGATCATGCCCACGGCCCGGCGCGTTGAAATTCCGGGCGCCGGAGCCTTTTCGTTTATCGACCGTCCGGCCGAGGCGGCCAAAATCATCCAAGACTTCCTCGCCGAATGACGCGCGGCTATGGCATAACGTCAGCATGAGCGAACCGGCTAGCGAACCCATCCACAATCTGCCCGCTTTCACCGTCAGCGAGTTGTCGGCCTCGCTCAAACGCACGGTGGAAGACGCCTATGGCTACGTGCGGGTGCGTGGTGAAATTTCCCAGCCCAAGATGGCGGCCTCGGGTCATTGCTATTTGCGCCTCAAGGATGAAACCGCCGTGCTCGATGGCGTGATTTGGCGCGGCAGCATGGCCAAGCTGAAGCTCAAACCCGAAGAAGGCATGGACGTGATCGCGACCGGGCGCATCACCACTTACCCCGGCCGGTCGAGCTATCAAATCGTTATCGATAGCGTCGAGTTGGCCGGTGTCGGCGCGTTGCTCAAGTTGCTGGAAGACCGGCGCAAGGCGCTGGCCGCCGAAGGGCTGTTCGATGAGGATCGCAAAAAAGCGCTGCCGTTTCTGCCGCAAGTGATTGGCGTGGTGACCTCGCCCACGGGCGCGGTGATCCGCGATATTATTCACCGTGTGCAAGATCGTTTTCCCATGCCCGTGATTGTCTGGCCAGTGCGGGTGCAAGGCGAAGGGGCCGCCGAGGAAGTGGCCGCCGCGATTAACGGTTTTAATGCGCTTACTCCAGGTGGCGATCTGCCCCGGCCCGATGTGCTGATCGTCGCGCGCGGTGGCGGAAGCTTGGAAGATCTCTGGGCCTTTAACGAAGAAATTGTGGTGCGCGCAGCGGCCGCCTCGGCCATCCCGTTGATATCAGCCGTGGGACACGAGACCGACTGGACGTTGATCGATTACGCCGCCGACCGCCGCGCACCCACACCCACGGCTGCCGCCGAAATGGCCGTGCCCGTGAGGATTGAGTTAGTCGCCAACGTGCAGCAACGTGCGACGCGGCTGCTGCAGATCATCGGTCGGCAATTGAGCGAACTCAAGATTCGCCTCGATGGACTGGTTCGTGGCATTCCCCGCCTCGACGCCGTGGTGGCGGAGAAAGAGCAAACTCTTGATGGTTTGGTTGAACGCCTCAAGCTCGGACCGCGTTCGTTGCTGCAAGCTAAGGTCCAAGACCTCAATGTGCTGGCGGCTAAACTCAATCTCTCGCGATTCGGGCGCGATATTGAGCGTAACAGTAAAGATTTATTTCAGTTGCATGCTCGGCTCGCGCGCGCCGCAATGCGTGCCTTGGCCGATACTCTCAGTGCAGCCGAGGCACTGGCCACGAGACTTGAATCTGTAAGCCCACGGCGTGTGCTTGAGCGCGGCTATGCCATCGTATGGGGTGAGGATGGCCCCATCACGGCAACGGCTGCCGCTACTGCCGGAACTCACATCAATATCGAATTCGCTGATGGCAAGGTTGGCGCCCGGGTTGAGGGCGAACCTGGAGCGGTGAGCACGCGCCCCCAAGCTAAGCGCAAGCCCCTGCCTGGCGGAAACCAAGGCAGCTTGTTCTAATGCGTGGCGCGGTGCTATTCGCCATTCTTTTTGTAGCCAATCAAGCTTGGGCTGATGAGATTGTCATTACCGGACGGCTTGAGCAGGGCGGTGTGGCGGTCGGCATCGCGCCCGTGGGCTCAAAAATCATTTTTAATAGCAGGGCATTGACGCCAACCGGCACGGGGCAGTTCGTGTTGGGCTTTGACCGCGACGCCGCTACTAGCGCTGAGCTTGAGATCAAACGCCCCGATGGAACGAGCGAGCATCGCCAGCTTGCCATTCAACCGCGCAAATGGGCGATCGAACGCGTTAAGGGTTTACCCCAAGCATTGGTCACGCCCGACCCCGCCACCGAGGCGCGTATCGCGGCTGATAATAAACTTATGGCCGCCGTGCGCGAACGCACAGAAGCTGTGCCGTTTTATGAATCGGGATTTATCCGCCCGGCCGAAGGCCGCATCTCGGGTGTGTTTGGCAGCCAGCGCATTCTCAACGGCGTGCCGCGAGCGCCGCATGTGGGGCTTGATATTGCCGGGCCCGTGGGCACGCCAATCCACGCTGCCGCCGATGGTATTGTGTCGTTGGCCAAAGCCGACATGGTGCTTACCGGTCAGTCGGTGGTGATCGAACACGGCTTTGGTCTCGACACGGTTTATATTCATATGAGCGCCATACGCGTGAGCGACGGCCAGCGCGTCAAACAGGGTGATGTCATTGGCGCAATCGGCCAAAGCGGCCGGGCCAATGGGCCGCATTTGCATTTTGGCGTGACCTGGTTCAACACCCGGCTCGATCCTGAGACCGTGCTGGCGGTGTTGCCCGCAAAATAGATTCAGCGTGGCGGACACACTCGTGCGAGCAGGCGGTCAACAGCGGCCTCATCACGCCACTTGACGGCCACCGACACCACATTGACCTGCTGACGTTGATCGGGCGTGAGGCGCACGGCGTCTTTTGCCGTCGTCACGGGAATGGCATTGATGGCAAAAGCTTCATCCAAAATCGGCTGAATGTCGGCTGGGCCGAAGGGCTCGTGATCTTCGAACCAATGCCTTGAGGCGATATGTGCACCAACGCTTTGTAGTGTGGCTAGAAACTTTTCGGGCCTAGCGATTCCGGCAAAGGCGACCACGGCACGACCATTTAATGCCCCGGCTGCTTGGTCGGGAATGAAATCGGCTCGCAATTGTAGAACTTCTTTAGGCAGTCGCGGCAAAAGATTCTCATTATCCTCGCCCATCAGCACTACAGCATCGGCTCGGCCAAGAGCGTCATTAGGATTTTCGCGCAACGGCCCTGCTGGAAAGATGTAGCCATTGCCGAAGGGGTTTGTGCCGTCGATCACCACGATACGCATGTCTTTATGAATGCCTGGCGTTTGATGGCCATCATCAAGCAATACTACTGTTGCGCCGGATTCTGCCGCAGCCCTGGCACCCAAAATTCGCTTGCGGGCTACCCAGGTGGGGCACTGGGCCGCATGCAGCAATGCCTCGTCACCGACGTCGGTTACGGTATGCAGCGCCGTATCAACCCGCACTGGGCCCTTGAGCGTACCGCCATAGCCACGCAAGACGACAGCCGGACGTTCGCCCTTGGCCTTGAGGCGCCCGACAAGCGCCATGGCCACGGGTGTTTTGCCAGCTCCGCCAACAGTCAGTCCGCCGACCGAGATCACGGGAACGGGCGCGTGCGCAACGTTGGTGCGCGAGGCGCGCGCGGTGGTGATGGCGCCATAGATGCGGCCGAAGGGTTCTAACAACCGCGCCAAACCAACATCCTCTGTCCAGAAATCAGGCGCGCGCATCGGCGGCCTCATCGGCGTCGGTACTCACGCGGCAAAGTTCTTCTTGCAATCGACGGCGCAAGACCTCGGCTTCAGCCGTATCGCATTCGCGTGGCACGCTGATGGGGTTGCCCCATACCATCGCGCCCCGGCTAAAAGGTAAGCCAATGATCAGCCGGTCCCAGGTTTTCAGGCGCAGGCGATGACTCACCGAAACCGCAGCAGGCACGATTACAGCACCCGACAATCGCGCCAGGGCAATCACGCCATCTTGTGCGATCTCAGCCGGACCGCGCGGACCATCGGGCGTGATGCCCACGCTCTCGCCTGCCTTTAATTTGCGAATCAGTTCTCGTAGCGCCCCGCCGCCCCCGTGCGTCGAGGAGCCGGTGATTGTAGAAATGCCAAAAATGCCCACCGCGCGGGCAATCAATTGACCATCGGGGTGGCCCGAGATAAGCATGTGAAAGGCCGCGCGCGATGGCCAGCAATTGGGCATCAGCGCTAGCCGGTTGTGCCAGAAGGCGACGATCACCGCCTGTTTGCCTGCCCAGGCCTGCGCCATGACCTCGCCGTTGATGGTCGTCCAGCGCGTACTGGCCTTGACCAGGCGGATGTGGCCTGCCGTCAAACGTCCGAGCCCGCGGCGCACGGCAGGCGCGCGGCTCCAGTGTTTGATGCGGTTACGAAGGTCCATCACTTGCCGTTACGGTCTAATTTTGGCAGAAATTTCATGACGTTGGGGGCGCTTGAATTTTACCTATCCAAACATAGATTGATTTTACCAACTGTGAAGCGGCTGCTTTGCTCGAACTCGATTGATCATTGGTGGAGAAAGGCCATGGATGAACCCCAACCCGACAATAAGAAATTCCCCTGGATGTTGATCGCGGGCGCCCTAGTGCTGGCGCTGGTGATTTATATTTTCACTGGCCCCTATCGTCCGCCACCGCCGCTTCCCCCCGTGCCGATGGCTGCGCCTTCGGCACCTTCTCCGCCGTCGTAGCCTAGGGCTATTTTCCAGCCAGGCTCATGCCATCGATGCGCACCGTTGGCGCATCGACGCCGAACAGGAATTCAAGATCGGTCGCGGGCGTCATGTGCTTGAACATCGATTTCAGATTCCCGGCGATGGTGACTTCGTTGACGGGGTAGGTGATCTCGCCGTTCTTGATCCAGAAGCCTATGGCGCCCCTGCTGTAATCGCCCGTGAGCGTATTGACGCCTTGGCCGATCAGGTCGGTCACATAAAGGCCTTCGGTGATATCGGCCATGAGGGCTGTTGGTGTGTGCACGCCGCCAGCCATGTAAACATTGGTGGCGCTGGGCGATGGCGGCGAGGATGCGCCGCGCGCGGCATGGCCGGTGGGCTGAAGCTTGAGTTGGCGTGACGTGCGCAAGTCCAGCAGCCAGGTTGTGAGAATGCCGTTGTCCACCAATTGCCGACGGCGGTTGGGCAGGCCCTCGGCGTCACAGGGCTTGGAGCGTACGCCACGATGGCGGTGCGGGTCTTCGATGATTGTGACCCAAGGCCCGAATACCTCGGTGCCCATGGCGTCTTTCAGGAATGAGGTGCCGCGCGCAATGGCTGAGCCGTTAATGGCAGCGAGTAAATGGCTGACTAACCCGCGCGAGGCGCGCGGATCGAAAATCACCGGGACTTTTTGGCTTTTGACTTTGCGCGCGCCTAACTTGCGCACGGCGCGAGCCCCGGCGCTGTGGCCAATGTCCTCCGGGTCGCGCAAGTCGGAGGCATAGACCGCGCTGGAATAGTCGTAATCAGTTTCCATGCCTTTTTTAGCCGTGCCTGCGATGACCGAGGCGCTGATTGACGAACCCGAAGATTCATAAGCGCGCTGAAACCCTGCCGAGTTGGCAATCGCAACTTGGCTGCGGCCCCAACTGGCCGAGGCACCTTCTGAGTTGGTCACGCCCTTCACCGCCAATGCTGCGGCTTCGCACGCTTGCACGCGTTTGATCAGTGTGTCGGCTGAGATTTCGACCGAATCGCAAATATCAAGCACCGGCAGCGATTTGGCGATTTGGTCCGGCGCTGCCAGGCCGATGAACGGATCTTCGGGCACGGTGCGCGCCATGGCCACGGCACGTTCAGCCAATTCGGCGAGCGCTTTTTTTGAACGATCCGCCGAGGCCACGATGGCCTGACGTTTGCCCACCAGCACCCGCAACCCAATGTCGCCGCCTTCCGAGCGTTCCAGGTGTTCCAACTTTCCCATGCGATAGGTGACCGAGACCGAACGCCCGTCGGCCACGATGGCGTCGGCCTGCTCGGCGCCAGATTTCTTCGCGAGCTTGATGAGGTCGGTGAGGATATCGAGGAGATTGTCGGTGGGCATGAATACTCATTCTGTGATCGTCAATGACCCGCAGGCCATAGCCGGTCGATGCGGCAGTGACAAGGCCGCGGGCTTACTCTTTCCAAATCTTCTTTCCGCTGCCGGGCAATCCGTAGCTCGCCCATTTTTCCGTGACCAGCTTGACGATATCCTCGCTCATGCGAATCTCGCGGCCCCACTCCCGCGTGGTTTCGGGCGGTAGCTTGGTGGTGGCATCAAGGCCGATCTTGCCGCCCAGGCCTGGTGCGGGGCTGGCGAAGTCGAGATAATCAATCGGTGTATTTTCGATCACGGTGATATCACGCGCGGGGTCCATGCGGGTGGAGATCGCCCACATCACATCTTTCCAGTCGCGCGCGTTGATCTCGGCGTCCACCACGATGACGAACTTGGTGTAGACGAACTGGCGCAAGAAACTCCACACGCCCATCATGATGCGCTTGGCATGGCCGGGATAAGCCTTCTTCATGCTGACCACGGCAATGCGATAGCTGCAGCCCTCGGGCGGTAGCCAAAAGTCCACGATCTCGGGGAACTGCTGTTGCAGCAACGGTATGAACACTTCGTTCAATGCCTCACCCAAAATGCTAGGCTCATCGGGTGGGCGGCCTGTGTAGGTGGAAAGATAAATCGGCTCGCGGCGCATGGTGATGGCTGAGACGCGAAATACCGGAAATTTTTCCACCGCGTTGTAATAGCCGGTGTGGTCGCCGTAGGGGCCTTCATCGGCGTATTCATCGAGCATCACATGGCCTTCAATCACGATCTCGGCCTCTGCGGGCACCTTCAGCGGCACTGTTTTGCAATCGACCAATTCGACTTTCGCGCCACGCAGCAGCCCAGCGAATTGATATTCAGATAGTGTGTCTGGCACCGGTGTCACGGCAGCCAGGATCGTGCCGGGGTCGGCGCCGATTACGGCCGCCGCCGGAAGCGGCTCGCGTTTGGATTCTTTCCAGCGGTCATAGTGGCCCGCTCCACCGCGATGCTTGAGCCAACGCATGATGGTGGTGTCGCGGCCCGTCACCTGCATCCGATAAATGCCGAGGTTATAGACGTCGCGTTTATCGCCACCGGGCCCTTGGGTGACAACCAGGGGCCAGGTGATGAGCGGCGCAGGCTCGCCCGGCCAGCAGCCTTGAATGGGGAGTTTGCTTAAGTCGATATCGCTGCCCGTCAGCACCACTTCTTGGCAGGGGGCCGATGAAACTGTTTTAGGTTTCATCGCCATCACGGTTTTCACCAGCGGCAGCATCTCGAAGGCTTCTTTCCAACCGCCGGGTGGTTCGGGCTGTTTGAGGAAGGCCAGCGTTTCGCCCACTTCACGCAGTTGGTGGGGTTCGCGGTCCATGCCCCAGGCCACGCGCTCGACCGTGCCGAACAGGTTTACCAGCACCGGCATGGCTGATTTTTGGCCATTGGAACCGACGACATTCTCAAACAGGATGGCAGGCCCGCCCTCGGCGAGGACCCGAGTCTGTATTTCGGTCATCTCCAGGTGAGTTGAGACAGGGGTTTTGACCCGGACCAGACGGTTTTTTTGTTCCAGCCTTAAAATGAAGTCGCGCAAGGAGCGGTAGGGCATGGGCCTGTGGATAATTTCGATTGAGGGCAAATCAGCGCTATTTTTCCGACACTTAAGGGCCCCATAGCGGACCCGTCAAGAATAGCCCCGAGAAGCCCCAGGGAGATCTCGTCAACCGTTAGGAGAAAGAATTGCCGCCCCGCTCTTGTTTCTGGCGGTGCCGAGACCTAAAATACAGCCGAAGTCATGAAAAAAAGATTTCTTTAACATCCTGACTTTAAATAAGAAACGCCTTCAGAAAATGACACCACCCAAACCGATGGGAGGTTGTCGAAACAACATCACGGAAGGCGTGGGAACCGAGCAAGGGCGCTGCCAGTAAAACACAGCAGCAGCCTTGCACATAACTAAGGTGGCGGATCATGGCCGACGGTGGGGCGAATTTTGCATCGGACCCGGGCACACCCCGGGAAGAATCATCAGGTCTTGAACGGCTGATTGATATTGGTCTGGCGCTCTCGGCTGAGCGCAATCACGACCGTCTGACCGAACGCATTCTCCTGGAAGCTATCGACATCGCCAAGGCCGATGGCGGCACGCTGTATCTGAAGACAGAAGACGACACGCTGAAGTTCATCAATGTGCGCAACGGTACCTTGAAAATCGCCATGGGCGGCACCACGGGGGTTCCCATCAACTTCCCGCCACTGAAAATGTACAACCCCGAAACCAAGCAGCCCAACCACAACAACGTTGCGACGTATGTGGCGTTAACGGGTAAGACCATCAATATTGAAGATGCTTACGAGGCCGAGGGGTTTGATTTTTCAGGCACCAAGAAGTTCGACCAAAGCACGGGCTATCGCTCCAAATCGTTTCTCACAATACCGCTAAAGAATTATTCCGAGTCCGTCACTGGCGTGCTGCAGCTCATCAACGCCACCGATGGCAAGGGCACCATCATAACCTTCAGCAAGGACGTGCAGCGATTGGTCGGCGCGCTGGCCTCACAGGCCGCGGTCGCTATCGACAATCAGCAACTGATCGAAGCGCAAAAAGCGCTGATGGACAGCTTGATCAAGGTGATGGCGCACGCCATCGACGCCAAATCGCCCTACACCGGCGGCCATTGTCAGCGCGTGCCTGAATTGACGAAGATGCTGGCTCAAAAAGCCGTGGAGTCTTCCGACCCGCCGTTCAAAGATTTCGCTTTAAGTGAGGCCGATTGGTACGAGCTGCATGTGGCGGCCTGGTTGCATGATATCGGCAAGGTGACGACGCCTGAGTCCGTGGTCGACAAGGCCACCAAGCTGCAAACAATTTACGATCGCATCCACGAAGTGCGCATGCGCTTCGAGGTGCTGCGCCGCGATGCCGAGATCAAGATGCTGAAATCCATCGCCAAGGGTAAAAGTGCGCGCGTTGAGCGTAAGAAATTCAAGGAGCGTTGCGCCGAACTGGATGCCCAATGGAAGTTCATCGCCGAGTCCAATTTGGGCGGTGAATTTATGTCCAAGGACAAGCAAGACAAGGTCAAAGAGATCGCCGCGCAAAAATGGTACCGCTATCTCGACCGCAAGCTTGGCTTGGCCTGGGCCGAGACCAAACTGTTCGAGGCAGCCCCGCCCGCCGCCGAGGGCTGGGAGCAATTACTCGCCGATCTGCCCGAACATAGCGTGGCCGAGTACAATCTCGGCGAAATTCTCAACATGTGCATCGCGCGCGGTACGCTCAATGATGACGAGCGGCGCAAGATCAACGACCACATCGTGCTAACCATCGACATGCTCAAGGAACTGCCGTTCCCCAAGCACATGCGCCGCGTGCCCGAATACGCCGGCGGCCACCACGAAAAGATGGACGGCACGGGCTATCCCAACAAGCTCAAGGCCGAGCAGATGTCGCTGCCCGCGCGCATTATGGCGATTGCCGATATCTTCGAGGCGTTGACCGCCGCCGACCGGCCTTACAAGAAGGCCAAGACCTTGTCGGAAAGCGTGAAGATCTTGTACTTCATGAAGAAGGACAGGCACGTCGATCCGGAATTGTTCGAACTATTCCTCAGTACCGGTACTTACAAAGATTACGCCGAACAATTCCTGCGCCCCGAGCAAGTCGATTCCGTCAATATCGATCAATATCTCGACAGCAAGAAGGCCCCGCCCGCACCGCCACCGCCGCAACCTCAGGCCCAGGCTGCCGAGTAGTGTTGCTTTAGTTCGCTACGCGCACCACTCATTTTCAAGAATGGCCATCGTGCAGGCATCCCACCATGTGCCGTCTAGTGCGCGCTTGGTGTGGCGCTCATTGCCTTCGACGCGGAAGCCAGCACGTTTGTAGCAAGCAATAGCTCCGGTATTATGGGCGAACACCCGTAATCCCACGCGGTGTAGTCCCAGTTCTGAGAAACATATCTCCAACGCGGCGTTTACCAACGGTAATCCAAGTCCGTTGCCGCGCCGATCCGGCGCGATCAAAATGCGCCCCAGCATGGCGTTCGAATGGATAGGGTCGATGGCCTTGATTTCAATATGGCCGACGACAACGCCAGCCTGATCGGCTGCGCGGTACATGCGCTGCGGGCCATTGGGTTTAAGGGCCGTGACATCGCGTTCTAACTGATCACGCGTCAGCGGCCAGGTGAAGGTGGGGCCCGCCCATTGCAACATGAATGCCGCATCGGGAATCCAACCGATCAACCGGTCAATATCGGTTGTGGCGAAGGGTTCAAGCGTGACTGACGGCTTCATGATGTTTGCCCGAACAACAGCGCCAGCATGACCAGCGCGCCGAAATCGCGGTTCGAACGGAACCGGACGAGGCAATTTGCTGCATCATCAATGTTCAATGTGATCACTTGCCAAGCCGCATGACCGGCAGCCAGCGCCATGATCAGGAAGGATGTAGCCGCCCAACCTGCGGGTTGTATCGCTACAGTGAACAAAACGATAGCCAGCACATAACAAGCAGCGATGAAAGACTTCGAACGCGCACCCAACGCCAAGGCCGAGGACTTCACTCCAATCAGCGCGTCGTCTTCGCGGTCTTGATGGGCGTAGATCGTGTCATAGCCCAATGTCCACGCGATGCCGCCCGCATAGAGCAATAACGCTGGCCACTCCAGTTCGCCCTTGGCCACGGCCCAGCCCAAAAGCGCGCCCCAATTGAACGTGAGGCCTAGCCAAGCTTGGGGCCAGTAGGTGATGCGTTTCATGAAGGGGTAGCTCGCCACCAGCAGCAAGGATGACGCACCAACCCAAATCGCAAAGGTGTTGAATTGCACCAGGATCAAAAAGCCCACGGCAAGCTGTGCGGTTAGGAAAACGCACGCTTGAACCACTGTAACTTGCCCGCTGGGTAAGGGGCGTGAGGCCGTGCGTGCTACCCGGGCGTCGATGTCGCGGTCGATGATGTCGTTATAGGTACAGCCTGCCCCACGCATCACCACGGCGCCAATGCCAAACAGCACATAAATGTGCCAGGCGAACAGACCCGGTCCGGACAAGGCCAACGCCCACCAGCACGGCCACAGCAGTAGCCACGTGCCAATCGGCCGGTCGAGGCGCATGAGACGCGCATAAGGCCGCGTAGCCATAGGCAGGGCGTTCTCGACCCAGCTTTCGGCGGGAATGTCGGTCTTTGCGGTTTGGGCTTGGCTCATGGGCGGCTAAAGTAGAGTTCAGACCTGCCAACCTCAATCGCCATTGCATTACGTATTTGTATGTCCGAGCGCCGTCAGCCCCGTCTATTTGTCGACCAACCGCTTGGCCCCCAAGCCTGCATCGTGCTGACACCAGAGCACACGCACTATTTGGTCAACGTGATGCGGCTGAAGGCCGATGATGGCGTGAAGGTCTTTAATGGCCGCGATGGCGAGTGGCTGACGGTCATCGAAACCGCCGCAAAAAAAACCTGCACTCTGCGTGCGCGTACGCAATCAAAGCCGCAGTTGCATGCCCCTAATCTTTGGCTCGCCTTTGCACCCCTCAAGCGGGTGAAAATCGATCTGGTTGTTGAAAAAGCGACCGAGTTGGGGGCCAGTGTGTTGTGGCCAGTTATCACCCAACACACCAATGCCGAGCGTGTAAATTTGGATCGCTTGCGTGCGATTGCGGTTGAATCGGCCGAACAATGTGAACGATTGAATATTCCCGAGGTTCGCGAACCGGCAACTCTCGCACACGTGATGACGCAATGGCCGAAGGATCGGCAGCTTTTTGTGCTTGATGAAACAGGTACCGGTCAGCCGTTGGCAACGGGACTGGGCAAATTTGCATCCCTGCCATGCGGGTTTTTAGTGGGCCCAGAGGGCGGTTTCGCGCAAACGGAACTTGACGGCCTTGCCCAACTACCCTTTGTTAGCCGCGTTGGGTTGGGGCCGCGTATCTTGCGTGCGGAAACAGCGGCCATCGCAGCACTGGCGTGCTGGCAATCTCTGGTTGGAGATTGGCGCTAAAATCCGCTAGACCCCTCTGGCGGTTTGGGTCGCAACACCCTAACTGAATGAACCACCTGCCTTCATTTATAGGTTTCGCGCGCTTCAATGACGTCGTTTCGTTCCAACAAATCCGACCCCGTGACATCCAAGGCGCAGCTGATTGGTGTGCTGGAGGCTGGCTGCAAGCCCAAAGAGCAATGGAAGCTTGGCACCGAACACGAAAAATTCCCTTATCGGATGGCTGATTTTTCAGCCCTGTCTTATGGCGGGCCGAATGGCATTCAGGCTTTCTTGAAGGGCCTGACGCGCTTTGGCTGGCAGGGCGTGTTCGAGGGCGACAACATCATCGCCCTGACGCAAAAAGACAAAGGCAGCATCTCGCTCGAGCCGGGCGGGCAACTGGAATTATCGGGCGCGCCGCTCGACAGCGTTCATCAGACTTGCACGGAAGTCTCTGACCACCTCAAGCAGGTTAAAACGGTCGGCGACGAACTTGGCGTTGGCATGTTGGGTTTGGGCTTCACGCCAAACTGGCGGCGCGAGGACATCCATTGGATGCCCAAGGGACGCTACAAAATCATGCGCGAGTACCTGCCCAAGGTGGGCACCATGGGTATCGACATGATGACGCGCACCTGCACTGTGCAGGTAAATCTCGATTACAGCTCCGAAGCCGACATGGTGAAAAAGCTGCGCGTGTCGCTGGCATTGCAGCCCGTGGCCACGGCGCTGTGGGCGAATTCGCCTTTCACCGAGGGCAAGCCTAACGGTTTCAAGAGTTTCCGCGCCAACATTTGGCACCACACCGACCCCAACCGCACGGGCATGCTGCCTTTTGCGTTCGAAGACGGCATGGGCTTCGAGCGTTATGTCGATTATGTGCTCGATGTGCCGATGTATTTCGTTTACCGCGACGGCTTTATCGACGCCTCGGGCCAATCGTTTCGCGATTTTCTGAAGGGTAAATTGCCGGCCTATCCCGGCCAGTTGCCAACCGTGGCCGATTGGGAAGATCACATGTCAACGGCCTTCCCCGAAGTGCGGGTGAAAAGTTACATCGAATTGCGCGGGGCGGACTCTGGGCCCTGGGCACGGCTGTGTGCCTTGCCTGCCTTTTGGATTGGGCTGTTATACGATTCTGTGTCGCTTGATGCGGCTGCGGACATCATCAAAAACTGGACGGCGGCCGAGCGCGCGCAATTGTATCGCGACGTCCCCACCCAAGCCCTGCAAGCCAAGATCCATGGCCGCACGGTGCAAGAGATTGCTTTGCAAGTGTTGGAACTATCGCGGGCGGGTTTGCGCCGCCGCGCCAAGCTTGATGGCGCGGGCAGCGATGAAACCGGCTTTCTTGTGCCCTTGCAGGAGATCGCGTCTTCGGGGATAACCCCAGCCGAGCGCATGCTCGCCTCCTTCCATGGGGCATGGAGAGGCGATGTGACAAAAGCTTTCGCCGAATATAGCTACTGAGGGCGTTCGATGAGCGGAGAGGGGAAACATCCGGGTGGCGACAAGGAAAGTTGGCGAGTTGATTGCGCCAGCCTAGCCGACGTTCGCCGCGAAATCGATGCCCTCGATGCCCAAATCGCGCCGCTGTTATGTCGGCGCCTTTTTTTCGTCAAGCAGGCGGCGAAATTCAAATCTTCCAAAGAGACCGTGGTTGTTCCGGCCCGCGTTGAGGAGATCGTCGACAAGGTTCGCGCCGAGGCCACGGGCCATGGGGTCAACCCCGATGTGATCGAGCACATTTACCGCACGATCATCGACGACTTCACGGCGGAAGAAAAAAAGAACTGGGATACACTGCACCCCAAGACTTAACGCTTCCGACGCCGCCGGCGCTGTTGTTTGTTTTCGCCGACAGACGCCCCAATGCGCTGTAGTAACCGCTTTCGATCACGGTTATCTCCGAGCGTATTCAATTTTTGCTTCAGCGCGATCACGGTCGCGGCATAAGCGTTATGCCAATCGCGCTGTGCGTCGGCGGGCTTAATCACCGCGCGGACCTGTGTTGTCTTGGCGCCCTCGCGCTTAGACAGGCTGACAGTCTCGCCCATCACAGGCAGACGGATGAATTTTTTTGCTGTGCCCAGTTCTGCGATTTTCACGCCGAGTGCGGTGCGCGAGTTCTCCTCGCCGTGAGTCAAAAACACATCGTGATGCAAGGGCAGGCGGTTCTTGAACCATTCGAGTAGCCGTGTTTGATCGGCATGGCCGGAATATTCATCGAGCATTTTGATGCGCGCCTGTACTGCGATGTCCTCGCCATGAATCCGCACGATCTTTTCGCCGTCGAGCAGTAAGCGTCCAAGTGTCGTGGGGGCTTGATAGCCTGCCAAGATCAAGGTTGTGTCGGAGCGGTTGAGATGCGCTTTCAAATGGTGGCGGATGCGCCCAGCATCGCACATGCCGCTGCCCGCCATAATGATCGCCCCGCCGCGCAGCCGATTGAGTTTCTTACTGTCCTCGACAGAATCAACAAACCGCAAATTATGCCGCTGAAATGCATGCGTGCCGTGCGACTTCGCGCGCTGTCCTAGATGTTTTGCAAATACCGCGGTGGCTTTCGTGGCTAAGGGTG
>SHWP01000033.1 GCA_009693785.1 Rhodospirillaceae bacterium | reverse complement strand
CACGACCCCCAGATTAGGAATCTGGTGCTCTATCCAGCTGAGCTACGGGGACTGAACCAAACGGCAATAAGCGTGGTGTTTATATCAGCCCCAGTTGGCCCGCACTAGCTCGTCAACACTTGCTCTTTGTTGGCCGCATTTTCCACACCAAGTGGAAGGCCACTTCTCGGGAAAATGCTCCTAGTGCACCCTTACTGGCGCCAAGTTATTTTGCATCACAGCACCCCAGGCCTGCTCGAAGGTGCGGGCCGCGCCAATCGCATCGCCGGTGGCGGCATGAATGCTCCACACATCAACGTTGTTAATCACGGCGCGGCGGATGTAGGCGACCTGATTGAGGCCAAGCTGCGCAAAGTTAACGGTCGCAGAGGCCATCGCTGGCGCTGCGCCATCGTTAAAGTCTTCGGGTTGATCGTGATCGGGTTTTGTCATGCTCAATCTCAACGGTCCGGATCGATATCGATGGTTCGCGCCGAGGGCTTACCGCCATTGGCGGTTTTTATTTTCACTTGGGTGATCTTGGGTTGTGGCACGGGGCGTTCAAGGTCGATGTGCAACAGCCCGTTGTTGACTTCGGCCCCGCGCACCTCAATGCCCTCGGCTAACACGAAGCCGCGCGTGAACTGCCGGGCGGCGATGCCGCGGTGCAAGTACACGCGGTTGGTGGTGTCGTCCTGCTGCTTGCCGCGTATCACCAACTGGTTGTCCTCGACGTTCACCGACAGGTCATCGTCGGCAAACCCGGCCACGGCCAAGGTGATGCGCAGTTTGTGTTCGCCCGTCTGCTCGATGTTGTAGGGGGGGTAACCCTCAGCCGCGGTCTTGTTGACCCGGTCGAGCACCCGCTCGATATGGTCGAACCCCAACAGCAGCGGGCTCGAAAAAACGGATACGCGCGTCATGTGTCTCCTCCTTGAGCGAGACGAAAATCTGATGGCCACCTGATCAGCAGCATGGCCAGTGTTATTTTGGGTGCTGGGAGGGTTTCGTCAAGCCCGAAGAGGCCTGGTCAGCGCAGAAATAGCCAATGTTTTCAGTATCCTACGGTAATTTTTAAAGGGCAGAACCCGCCTGGTTGCAGGCCTTCCCTGCCGCCTGTAGTAAACCAGGGCTGCGCCGTTTGGGTGCCGCAGACAACAAGGCCGTCAATTCCATGCCCAAAAGCAACTACGGCTGTAAGCGCTGGTCCAAAGAGATGCTGACCGCGCTGAATAATGTCGCGCCGCTCAAGCGCATCATCGATGTGGGGCCGGGTATCGGCACCTACACCTCTTTCCGCCAGCCCGGCCAGCAATGGGTGGGCGTGGAAGTGTGGGCGCCCTACGTGCGTACTTATGAGCTTGAGAAAAAATACGATCAGGTCGTGGTCGCCGACATTCGTTACTTGGATTGGTCGCAATTCGCCCCCGTGGACGTGGTGATCTTCGGCGACATTTTAGAGCACATGGCCAAGGAAGAAGCCGTGAAGGTGGTGGACCGTGCCTTGCGCGTGTCGCGCGTGGCGCTCATCTCGGTGCCAGTGGTTGAGTCCATTCAAGACGAGCTTGAAGGCAATCCCTTCGAGCGGCATGTCAAAACCGATTGGACGAATGAAGAGGTGTGGAACACCTTCCCCGATATCTGCACCAACATGTTGGAGTCTTACATCGGGGCTTATTTGCTCAGCCGCTCACCCGGTGATCGTTATCTGATTGGCCAGATCGCGGCCAAGTATGTTCCTTCCGGCACTACGGTTGTGCAAACCTCGGCCATTCAACCGGGTTGATCACGCCGCCAAGAACGGCTCAATCACCGTGTGCCAATCTTTCACGGCGGGCGGCAGATCGGCCAACTTGCATTGCGGCGCGATCTTTTGTGCCTCAGCACTTTTGGCGTAGATCGGTTCCCATTTTGGCACGGCCAGCAAGCAGGGCGCTTTGATTTTGGGCAACCGCTCGCGCATGGGGTAGGCCCACATCGCCGCGTAAGCCTTTTGGTATTGATCGCCGATTTTCAGCATTTCCGTGACGCGCAAGTGGATCATGTCCTCGTCAATGGCGTTGTCGTTCCACAGAATACCGTTCTTCGTGCGATTGAACCACGGCCAGAACAAACCCTGATCGCGCATCACCGCCCAAGCCGTGACCAGGTGGCTGCCGTCCCACTTTGGTGAAATGGATGGCGTGTAGTTATCGAGCAGGTCTTTCTGTTCCGCGCCCTCGTAGATACCAATGCCCGCCAGGATTAAATGTTTCACCAGGGCGGGTTTTTGAAAACTCATCTCCATGGCGACGGGCCCGCCGGAATAACGCCCGATCACATCGACTTCAGAAACGCCAAAGGTGGCCAGCGCCTCGTTGACAATCTCGGCATAAGCCGCCGAGGTAATGTTGGCCGGGTCGATCACGTTATCGGACTCACCATTGCCCGGTAGGTCGAGCGCGATGATCGGCCGCTTGCCCAGCCACGGCGCGAGGATCGGCTCGACCAATTTCGACGATCCGGCTGGATCATGCAGGGCCAATAGTGGGCGGCCTTGGCCAGACATGTTGCCGCGTGCGCGCAGCTTTCCACCGCGCGCATTCATGTAGAAGTTTTGCACGCGGTTCTGACCGGGCTGATGATCGGGCGGCGAGGGCGGGGCTACGGGCAGCGCGTCCTTACTCATGCGTTCTTTAAGCGCGGCCAATTGTACGGTAAAGCGCGTCGCCGGTGCGCAGGGCAAAATAGTGAAATTGGGCGGCAAGCCTTTGGCCAATAGCGCATCGGTGTGTTTCAACAACACGCTGCCGGAGTTGCGCGTCATCAATGTTTCGATCGTGACTTGGCGCGTGTTCTCCCAGGTCTCCACCAACATCGCTTGATAGTACGCGCCCTTGTAATTGGGCCCGGCGCGCAGGTAATCGAGCACGCTGCGGTGTGTGGCGTCCGGCGGGGCCACATCGTTTTGGGCGCGATCTTCGGCCAGCATGGATTGCCACGGGAAGAACACCGAAAGCTGGCGGCACATATCCCATATGCGAATCAAATGCGAGCCATCGCGCACCGGCGTGATGTCTTGAAAATAGCCGTTGGCCATATGCTCGCCCGCTTCGCCTGAGAAATCGCCATTGGCGTCGAGCATCAACAAGCGGCAGCGGTTGGGGTATTTGCGTGCGAACTGAATGCCGACTTGCGCGCCCGTGGCCGCGCCATACACAATCGCCTTGCCAATCCCCAGCGCATCGAGAATTTCAATCAGCGCGTCGGCATAGCCCCACAGCATGGTGGGGTCTGAAACGATTTCATCCGACAGCCCATAACCGGGCGTATCCAGGCCAATGCAAGTGAACGCCTGCGCAAACACGTTCATGGCGGGCACTACACCCAGCGACGAGCTAGGCGAGGGGTGCATGAGAATGATCGGTGGGCCCGACCCCGCGCGGCGGTAGTGAACCTGCTGGCCGTTTTTCAACGGCAAGAAATGTTTGGCGATCGTGATTTCGGCCATGACTACTTGGACCAAAATGAATCAAACACAGCGGGCCAAGCGCTCGCATCATCGGGCAAGTCGGCCGTGGCGATGTGAGGGGCGGTGGCCCTCGCCATGGCCTGGCGCGAATAGGTTCCGCTGCCCGGCGAGTCGGCGGCCAGGTAAGGCACCTTCAGCGCCTTCAGTTTGTCCGCCATGGGGTAGTTGAACGCCGCCGCATAGGCATTCTGATAGGTATCGCCGATTTTCAGCAAATCCTCGACACGCGGGTGCACCGAAGCGCCATCAATGGCGGCGTTACGCTGCACGATGCCCGCCTTCGTGCGGTTGTACCACGGCCAGAACAAATTCATGTCGCGCATGATCATCCACGCGGTGATCAGGTGGCTTCCATCCCACTTTGGCGCAATGGACGGCGTGTAGTTTTTCAACATGTCGGCGCGCTCGGCCTCGGTGAACATCATCACGCCAAGGTTGACGATATGCTTCACCAGAGTAGGCCGTTGCGCGCTCATCTCGATGGCCACCTGACCGCCGGAATATCGCCCAATCACATCAACCTCTTTGATGCCAAGCACATCCAAAGCGGCGATGGCGTGGCGGGCATAGGCCTCGGTGGATATCTCTTCACGCTTTAAAATTTTGTCGGACTCACCGCTGTTGGGATTGTCGATGGTGATCACGGGCCGCTTGCCTGCATAGGTGGCCAGAATGCCCTCCAGCCGCAGCGATGATCCAGCCGGGTCGTGCAGACCCAAGATTGGCCGGCCCGCGCCAGCAAAACAAACCCGGGCCAGTAATTGACCGCCGGGCACATCGATCCAGATTTTTTGAATGCGTGTGGACTTACGATCCACTTGCTCGGGTTGGGTGGGCGCGGGCTTGCCGGTTTTTAGATAATTTTTCACCAAGTAATCGACGCCTGCGTCCAAGCGTTCGTCCATGGTGGGGCCAGGGCGAAGTATGGTGAAGTTGGCAGGCAGCCCATAAGCAATCAGCGCGTCGATCTCGGCGATGTTGGCCTTGCCTTCCCAGCGAGTCAGTGTGGCGGGCACTTTCACCCGTGAAATCAATGGGCCTTTGGCCGTGTAAAACGCGGGCCGGTAGGCATCGGCGTAATTGGTGCCCGCGCGCAGATACTCAATTAGTTTTTCGTGAACTTTATCGGCGGGCGGTTGATCAAGCGGCAAGCGGTGCGCCTTATCGGTGTACTGCCACGGCGCGAAGATGGATAAGAACCGCACCATGTCCCAATAGATCAGCAAATGCCCGCCATCACGCCTGGGCGTGGTGTCGGGAAAATACCCATCGGTGATTTTATCCACTTCCTCGTCGGACACATGGCCTGCGGTATCAAGCATCGCAACGGCCGTGCGCTCGGGGTGGTTGTAGGCAAAGATATGGGTGATCTCCGCGCCCGTGGCGTTGCCATAAAACGCGGCCTTGT
Source organism: Rhodospirillaceae bacterium (assembly GCA_009693785.1). Lineage (GTDB taxonomy): Bacteria > Pseudomonadota > Alphaproteobacteria > Rhodospirillales > Rhodospirillaceae. The sequence continues at coordinate 35,886 of SHWP01000033.1, read as the reverse complement.
CGATTTTCAGCGCGGCGAGCAATTGCACATAGGGCGGCAAGTAGGGGTCAAGGCCGTGCTCGTGGCTTAGGCCTTTTGGATATCCGCCCACCAGCGGGTCCGACAATCCATAACCCGGCAGATCGACCGCAATGGCTGTGAAACCCTTGGCCGCTAGTTTCAACGCCATGGGAATCGAAAACGTGCCCGACTGCGGCGATGGGTGAAGCAAAATCACGGCGGGGCCGGGGCCCGAAGCCGGGTCGGCCCGGCGCACATGAATTTGCGCGCCCTTGATGGGCACGAAATAACGTTTGATTGCTACAGCCACGTTGGGCGCCCCCGAAATGAAAACCCCGCCCGATCCTATCGGATTCCGGGGCGGGGTGAAGGCCGTATCGGCAAGGGTTGTTAGGGTGTTCCCGCAGCCACTTGGCTCACCGGTTTCATGCTTTTCGACAATACCGACTCAATGGCCTGCACATAGGCTTCGACAATGGGCTTGTTATATTTGCCGACCGGCAAGCCATTGTAGATTACCTCAGTATTCTCGATTTTGAACGTGCGGGTGTAGGGCACGCTCCAATCGGGGTAATCGACTGGGTCATAAATGGTGTACCCGGGAAAGCCTTCGAAGTTGAACATGGCGTGCGAAAACATCGTATCGGTGTTCTCGGCGAAGAACTCGATGGGCAAATTCACCACATAGTCATAGCCCGCCTTCACGCCCTCCCAGAATGCGCGGTTGGTGGACAGGTACTTACCCTTGGGGTCCGAGTGCGGATCGGCGAAGTGGTCTTGCGCCTGCACGGTCTCGGTTTTGGTGAAGGGCCATTTGGCCAGCTCATCTTTCACCGCCTGCACCATGCCGTCACGATAGGGCGGGGCCAACGCGATCCAGGCTTCATGGGGCACGTTGTCCCACGCCATACCATGCACCGAGACCACGACTTTCACCTTGGCATCCTTGGGGAAGGTGGCCAGCCGGTCGCACAACATGTTCAGAAACGCCTCTTTCATCACCGGGAATTCGCCCAATTGCGGCGTGATGATCATTTTTATTTTCTTGCCGTGCTCGTGCTCCCACTCCTCGATGTAGTGCATGGTGTGTTTGATCGAGCCGTTGAACTCTTCATGGTGCGAATAAATTGGGCGTGGAGCGGCCATCACCACTGTCTCAACGCCGCTATCCAACAATTCGCGCATATATTGCCGCGCCATGCCTGGCCTCTCGGCGCTGACAAACCGGAACGGCACGTCGCCATATTTGGCTTTGATCTTATCCATCGCCGCCGAGACGATGGCCCATTCGCCTGCCTCATGCGGCAAACGGCCATCCATGAACCCCTTGCCCTTACCGTAATAATATACCTTGGCCTTGGTGGTCAGCTTGTTAGCGATAGTGGGCATGCCGCTCTTGCGGCCGGGATACAGAAAATATCCGTGATCCATGTGCATTGTGGGGTTGGGCGGTACCCATTGCACTTTACCCTCGGCCAGCTTGTCGAGGTACTTGATGCCATCAATATCAAATTCACTGCCGTGAAAATCCACCAATGTGGCGGGTTTGAATTCTTTAAACTCATAGAACTTGTCGGGGTCGAGCAGCACCACGCCGCGATCGGCCATCGCGAAATTCCGGATCGGCCAGGGAATGTACTGCTGCGGCTTCAGAGCCAGATTATAAAAATCCTCGATGCGGAAACTTTCGGGCATGATTAGCCCTGAGACGAAAATTCCCACCTTGCCGACAGGCGTGGTGTCTTGGTTTTTGTAATAGGTGAAGTAATTGGGTTCGATCAGTTGCGGCGGGATGCGGTTCATGTACCAGAACGTGCCGTAGCCGCCTCCGGCCAGCACAACCACGATCAGCGCTACTGCAATTGCAATTCGCTTCAAGAGTCTCATCGCGGCCTCCCGGTCAAAAGCGAAATCTTCTAGTGCATGTGCTCCAGGTAAATGCGTTCCACGTCGGCGTGACTGACCTCATCGGTCGACAATTCGCGCATCAGCTTGCCTTCGCGCATGATGCCGATGCGCGTGCCGGTTTCTTTGGCGCGGAACAAATCGTGCGTGGCCATGAGAATCGCAGCCCCCCCGGCCTGCAATTGCTTCAACAATTCCGAGAATTCGTTGCTGGCCTTGGGGTCGAGCCCCGATGTGGGCTCATCGAGCAATAAGGCCTTGGCGCGTTTGGCCAGCGCAATCGACACGCCGACTTTTTGCCGCATGCCCTTCGAGTAAGCTCCAACGCGTTTATGAACCGCCTCGTCTTGCAGGCCGACTTGTTTCAAAAAACCCTTAAGGTCGGCTTCGGTATATTCGCTGTGGCCGCCAAGTTTTGCGAAATAGGCAAGGTTCTCAAGGCCCGTGAGGTTGCCATAGAGCATCACCGTCTCGGGGATGTAAGCCAGGAATTTTTTTGTTTCCAAGGGATGCTGCGTCACATCCATACCGTTCACCGTGGCGGTGCCGGCACTGGGGTCGATGAAATTGAGAAACAAATTGATGGTGGTGCTTTTGCCAGCGCCATTGGCGCCAAGCAGGCAATAGATATCGCCGGGCTTAACGGACAAATTCAGGCTTTTAAGGGCTTCGTGTTCGCCGTATTTTTTACACAGGCCAGTTGCCTCAAGCATGATGCTGTTCTCTCCAATACCCATCAAGTCTTCAAGGAGCCCGCATAGAAGTCAAGGCAAGGCCAACTTAAGCGGGCGTTTGTCCAGGGTGCGGGCGGACCAGAATCATCAACAGCGCTGGAATCATCAACCCGGCGGCGACCATGAAGGGCGCCACGGCGCCTAAGCTTGCAAACACCACGCCGGAAAACGCTGGGCCAACGATGCGGCTTAAGGATGTCGCACTTTGATAGGCGCCCATCACTGCCCCGCGTTCGGTTTCGGCGGCTTCTTGCGAGACCAGACTCGAAATACTGGGATTAAACAACCCCGAGCCTGCCGAGAGCAAGCCGCAAGCGAGCAATGTCGTTGTCAGGTCGAAGGCGAATGATAGCCCGGCAAACCCGATGCCCATCATTATTACCGCAGCAATGCACAACCCGCGTTCGCCGAATTTCTTGGTCAGCCGCCCGATGGCTCCGCCCTGCACGATGGCGCCAACGACGCCCAGAAATGTCAGCACCAGGCCGATGTCGCGCGGGCCATAATTCAGCTTTGCATCGGCCCATAACGCAAAAATAGTTTCGAACTGCGCCCAAGCAGTCACAGCTAAAAATCCACAACCCATCAGCAAGAGCAATGTACGGCGGCCAAGGCCGATGCGCACCTTGTCGAGGAACTTTACCTTGGGCGCGGCCGCGTGGTTGGCGCGCATCTCGGGCGTCACGCTTTCTTTCAAGAAAAACTGAGTGGCCAATGCGGCCACCACGGTGATTGCTGCCGAAACGACCGAGGGCAAAAAGAAATCTGCTGTGGCGGCGTCGTTACCGCCCAACACACCGCCAATGGCAGGGCCAAAAATAAAGCCTAACCCAAAGGCCGCACCCAGCAAGCCCATGCCCTTTGCGCGGGTCGCCGGTGTTGTGATGTCGGCCATGTAGGCTTGTGCCGCGCCGATGTTGGCAGCCATGATGCCACCGAAAACGCGGCTGAAAATCAGCATCTCCAAGCTGTCGGAGTAGGCGATGATCATGTACGAGGCCGCCAACCCCCAACTGGTGATGACCAGAACGGGCTTGCGGCCCCAGCGGTCGCTAACCCAACCCCATAGCGGAGCCGCGAGCAACTGAGCCAGGGAGTAAAGCCCCAGCACGATGGTGATGACTTCGGCACCCACGCCGGTGCGTTCGATGATGAACGGCAGCAACGGAATTAGCAGGCCAAAGCCAACTAACGACACAAAAGTGATCAAAAATATCGGAATCATGTGATTGCTACGTATCCCAACAAATGCGGTCCCGTGCTTAGAAAGCAATGCCATCGATGGCAAGGGCCATTCCTAGGCTATCCCGTGAATGGTCTTGCCCCGGACGGCGCCCGGTCGATATGTATGATATTGTTTGCACCTTAATCCCTCGGAGCCGCCGCCATCGCCGCCTTGGAACACTCCGGTTCGCCGCCCTTGCCGCTGCAACGTGAGGCCGACGAACGCCCGCTTTATCCGCCGCTCGATCCGTTCGAGACTGGCATGCTTGATGTGGGCGGCGGCCACCGGCTGTATTGGGAGCAATGCGGCAACCCCAAGGGTGTGCCGATCGTGTTCCTGCATGGGGGGCCCGGCGCGGGCATTGCCCCGGCTTACCGGCGCTTCTTCGACCCCACCCATTATCGTATCGTGTTGTTCGATCAGCGCGGGTCGGGGCGTTCGCAACCCGATGCCGAGACCCAAGACAACACCACGGCCTATCTGATCGCCGACATCGAAGCCTTGCGCGAGAAGTTAAAGATCGAGCGTTGGATTGTCTTAGGCGGTTCGTGGGGTTCAACGCTGGCACTGGCTTATGGCGAGGCGTTTGCGCAGCGCTGCGTTGGGTTCATCTTGCGCGGAATATTTTTATTCAGTGCCGAGGAAGTCGATTGGTTCGTGCATGGCATGGGGCGGATTTTCCCTGAAGCCCACCGCGCCTATACGAATTTTATCCCAGAGGCCGAGCGCGGTGAAATTTTGGCCGCCTATTACCGCCGCCTCACCAATCCAGATCCAGCTGCGCACAAACCTGCTGCTGCGGCCTGGTGTGCTTACGAGAACGCTTGTTCGAGATTGATCCCGGCAGGCGCCGCGCCCGCCACCAAGGACACTTTCGCGCGCCGCCGCTCCGCACCCAACGAGCTTAATCAAAATGGGTCCTTGGCCATGGCGCGCATCGAATGCCACTACATGATCAATCAGGGATTTCTGTCGCCGGGGCAATTGCTGGCCAATATCGCGCCGTTACTGAAACACCCCGCCATCATTGTGCAGGGCCGCTATGACATGGTTTGCCCGATTATCACCGCTGATCGGCTGGCCCAGGCCTGGCCTGGTGCGCAGTACCGGATCGTGGCCGATGCGGGACATTCGTCGATGGAACCGGGCATCCGCGCGGCTTTGGTCAAAGCCGCTGACGAATTTAAGATCTACGCCTAGAGCGAGTCGCGTAAATTCTGAATCGAGCGGCTCGCTCTAACTATTTGTTGGCGCATCGTTTTTGCCGAAAACCGGAAGCCCACTTTTCGGCACGATGCGCTAGAGCACTATTTAATCAGGGTTTCTGAGTTTTTAGGGACGCCTACCTGTCAGTTCTGACAGGCCCCGCACGAGCAGGGCTATGAAACACTTATTTTATGCTGACCACCGCGACGGAAAGCACTGCTGCTGACAGTTCCAACCTCCACCTCACCCCGCTCCCCTCGCGGGGTGTTTTTTTATGGGCGGGGTCGATCTTTGGACAGTTATGCCGCGCGGCGTTTGATGTTCGACCACGTCTTGGGTTTGCGCGCACCGTGGCAGAACCATGCGCCGCCTGCATCACGCGCGATGTGTTCGGCGAATATCGCCTCATCGGGTATGCCATGATCGCGCATGATTTGTTTCAGGTTCGCATCGGCCCAGCCCATCCAGAAGGGCTCGCCGTTGAAGCGCACTTGCCAATCGTTCATCACCTGATCGGCGAGTTTGAGATAGCCCGTTTGGATTGGCACATCGACATGGAAGGCAACGCCACCCGGCGCTAACACACGCCAGGCTTCACCCACCCATTTTGGCAGTCCACGTTGCGTGGTCTCGTGCCCCAAGATGTGCGAGACGACGAGATCGAAGGACTCATCGGGGAAGTCCAACGCGGTGGCATCCATTTGATGAAAATGAACGGCTTGGCCTTCGCTTTCAGCGTAAGCGTGGCCCCAACGCAGCAGGCTTGGCGCGATATCCACCGCGTGCACCTCGGCGTCCGGTAGAAGTTGTTTATATGACGGCGTGTTGCGACCGGTGCCGCAGCCCAATTCTAATATGCGCTTGGGTTTGAAGTCCGGGTAACGTTCTTTCAAAACGCTCAGCACAAAATCGCCGCCCGAATTACCGGCAACAGACTTGCGGCCCTTACCCGAACTGTACATCAAGCCGCCGCCATTGTAGCGCGCGCCTGCTGTGATGTCGGTGTCATTTTTCTCAAAACAAAAACCACCGGGCTGGCGGTGAATTTCGGTTTTGGAAATATTTTTTGGTATTTTGAGTTGCGGATTGAGTTTCAACGAGCCCAGTTTATTGGGCCGTGCGTTATATGTGTCGAATGCTTTTTGCAGCCGGTCGAGATCGTGATCGAGCACGCCGTCGACGATCTCCCACATCATACCTTGTGAAATATATGTCAGCACCGCCCATGCCTTGTACAGGTGGGTGCTTTCCATCGCGGCCTTGGCAATCTTGCGGTCGGCCTTGTCGGTATCGCTCAGTTTATGGCCGGCGGTTTTCTCAAGCTCAGGTGCGATACGCTCGTTGAAGTTAGCGCGAATTTCAGCGCCCATCGCCAAATTGACCCGCTTTTTGAACGCGACCAGGAAATTAGCCCGCGCTACGTCGTCGTGGTTCAAGTGTAAATTCATCTCCAGGTCATTATGGCCTTGAGTATTGACCGCGCTCAGGGTTCGTCCGGGCATAGGTGTCTCCACAATTCGGGGCGCAACCCTTGGGTCGGGGTGCGTCGATTTCGCCTATATAAGCATTATTTTCCAATGTTGGCGCTAGGTCAAACAGATGCAGGCGTTTCTAGTGTCCAAGCTTGAGGTTAATCCACGTTATCAACTACAGTGACCTATGGATTTGACGGCCATCAAACAGTTCAATGCGGCACGCTTGGCGGGTCTGGGGGTGGCGGCAATCCTTGGGTTCGGCGCCCCTGCCGCCGTGGCCCACCCCCATGTCTGGGTGACGGGGGCCTCCACCCTGCGCTTTCAAGACAGCAGGCTGGCCAGCATTGGCATGCGGTGGCAATTCGATGGTTTTTTCAGCCAAGTATTAACGGGGGACTTCGATAAAAACCAAGACGGCACATTTGACGCCGAAGAAACGGCGGCGATGAAGGAGCAGGTATTCACGTCGTTACGCGACTACGGGTATTTCACGCATTTGCGCATCAACGACGTCGAGACGGTTTTCGACCGGGTTGAGAATTTTTCCATCGGCACCGACAAGGGCGAACTGGTGTATGTGTTCGACCTGTTGCCTGCCGCCCCGATCGAGCTTGCCAACGTCAAAGCCCACTTCAGTCTTTACGACCCCACGGTCTATGTCGACATCATCCTGGGCGGCGACAAGCCGTTGATCCTTGAGGGCGTAAGCGCAGATAAGTGCACCTGGTCGTTCGGGACTGGCGATGAAATCTCAAACCCCAACGGGTTCATCACCCCGCAGGTCGTGCAGTTGTCGTGCAAGACTTAAATAAGTCCGTTCATCTCAAGCGCGCCGCCGAATAACAGACCACCTAAGATCATCACACCAAGCGAGCCCGCAAGCGTCAGCGCGCGATTGGCTTTCGCGCGCCACGGCGCAGGGTTGGCATGGCCGCCACCGGCCACGGTCCGGCGCAGCACGATCGTACCGATGCCTAAAGCCGAAACGGTAATCGCCACACCAAAGGCGATGAACAATGCCGCCGCAATGCCTAGCAAAAAAACCCCATTGGCGAGCGAAAATAGCAAAACCAAGATTGAGCCCGTGCAGGGCCGAATACCTGACACCATGCCAACGGCGATGACTTCGCCATCACGGCCCGCCAAGGCCCGGCCGGTGTGCGCTAACCATGTTTCGCGTGCCGAAACGCCGCCATGGTCGTGGTGATCGTGGCCATGGTGGCCATGGTCATGATGCTCGTGCTCGTGATGATCGTGGTGTTTGTGCCCGCCGTGATCATGACCACCGTGATCATGCCCATGATGGTGTTCATGCGAGTCATGTTGCGCCGTGCCGTCATCGAAGGTGCTGGCCGGTGGGCCATGGTCGTGGGCAAAAGATTCACGGCCGCGCAGCGCGCAATAGGTCATGTAGGCACCGATGCAAAAAATTACGCCGTAGCTCGCCAACTCTAGCCAGTTGGCATCGTCCATCACTTGGCGCTGCGTTCTGCCAATCACGATAAACAACACACCAACTACGCTAATGGCGACGATCGCTTGCGTCAGCGCGATAACCGAGCCCATCAGAATACCGGTCTTCAAGGGCGCTTGTTTGGCCGTGAAGTACGAGGCTACGACCATCTTACCGTGGCCGGGCCCGGCGGCATGCAACACGCCATACAGAAAGCTTGCCAGTAATACTGTGAATGGGGCGATCCAGCCGCCTTGGGCGCTTGATTCGCGCAGTTTGCCACTGAGGAAACGGTTCAAGTCGCGCTGCCAATCGGCCACTTGGCGAAATACTGCACGGACCGGCGCAGGCAAGTTGATCATCGGTGGCGTTGCGGCCTCTTCACCCAAGCCCGGCTGGGCCTGTTGTGCTGGCGCGCCGCGCCCGCCGAAAGGATTGTTTTGCGCGGCTGCGGGCGAAGCCGCAAAAGCCATCAGCGCCAATACAATGATCGCCACGTGTCGCATCTGTGATCCTCAACGTTTAAAGCGGGTTATGGGTCTGCCGCTAGCCCGCTATGATACACCCTGCCAGTAAGGGCCTGTCTATTTCCCTTGGACCATTTTCGATGACCTTGACTGTAACCGATGTCTCTTTACGTGGCCTAGTCGCCGCCATACTTGAAAAAACCTCAGCGCCCGCCGCCGAAGCCAAGGCTGTGGCCGACCATTTGGTCGATGCCAACCTCATGGGCCACGACAGCCATGGCGTGCAACTGATTGGGCGTTATGTGGACCACATTCAAAAAGGCCTTTGTAAGCCCGGTACGCGCGTATCTTGCGTGAACGATGCCGGCGCGATTTTGCAATTCGATGGGGGCAGGGGTTTTGGCATTGTTGTTGGGCGCGAGGCCATGCAAGCGGCCATGGCGCGCTGCAAGACAACCGGCGTCGTGCTCATGACCTTGCGCCACGCCCATCATATTGGCCGCGTCGGGGCCTATGCCGAAATGGCTTTGGCTGAAGGGTTGGTCTCGATTCATTTTGTGAATGTGGTTGATCACCAGCCCATGGTTGCACCGTTCACCGGACGGGATGCGAGATTCGGCACCAACCCTATTTGCATCGGAATTCCCGGCACCGCGCGCACGGCGCCATTCTTGCTTGATATGGCCACTAGCGCTGTGGCGTTGGGAAAAGTGGCTGTGGCGCGGCAAGCCGGAACATCCGTACCCGACAATGCGGTTATCGACGCCGCGGGCCAGCCCACCACCGATCCGGCAAAATATTTTGGCCCGCCACAAGGCGCGCTGTTGCCCTTCGGTTTGCACAAAGGCTACGGCTTGATGCTCGCGTGTGAAATGTTGGCTGGGGCTTTGTCGGGCAACGGCACCATCCAACCCGAGACGCCCAGGCTGGGCGGAATCGTCAATAATATGTTTTCATTCGTGGTCGACCCCGCCCGCTTGGGCGATGGCGCAAAAATCCATCACGAGTTTGACGAACTGATCGCCTACCTGAAAGACGCCCCGACCATGACCGGCGAAGCGGTGGTGATTGCCGGGGAGCCCGAAGCGAAAACCCGCGATATTCGCATACGATTGGGCATTCCATTACCCCCGGGAACGGTGGCTGAATTGGAAAATGCAGCAATTGCCTCAGGTTTAGGATATAATGCTCTTAAGGACCTGAAAAAGCTGTAAAAACAGCCATGAAGCTTGGCCAATAAAGAAAAACATCATTGAATTGTTACAGTGGGTTACACCTCTTTGGTGGTACGCAAACCCAAGCGCAGTTATATACCGTATCAAGTGTAACAGGTTGACCGGCTCAGCAGTTTGACGTCCCAGGGCGCGGCTGTTTTGGGGCCCGGGTGGGATTGGCGATGAAGGTTGTTCGAATCGTTCTAGGCGTGCTGGCCGTTCTCGCCGTGTTGGCGGGCGGGCTTTACTATTACACGTCGATTTTGTCGCCAAATCAGCCTGGCCTGCTGGCCATGCTGATGCCCGGCAAAACGGATAAATCCCAGGGCCAAACCCCATCGGCGATGCCGTCGGGCGCGCCGTCAGGGATGGGCCGGCCGCAAGGCGCGGGTGGCCCACCGCCTGGCATGGGGCGCGGCGGCCCGCCTGGAATGGGCGGCGCCATGGGTGGCGGACGGCCATCACCAGTCCTCGTCACACGCGTGGGCACCGAAGTGTTCGACGAACACATCGAAGCGATTGGCACGACCTTCGCCAACGAATCCATCATCGTCAGCGCCAAGGTGCCTGGCATTATTCGCGCGATTGATTTCGACGACGGCCAATACGTGCCAAAGGGCACCGAGATTGCTGCCATTGACGCAGGCGAGCCCGATGCACGGTTGAATGTTGAACTGGCCAATCTCGAAGAGCAGCGCCGTGAACTTGAGCGCATTGATGGCTTGGTGAAAACCAACAACGTCTCGCGCTCGCGCGTCGATCAGCAAACCGCATCAATGCGCAAGGCCGAAGCAAACGTTGCCGCCGCCCGCGCCCGCGTCGCCGATTACCGCATCGCCGCGCCCTTTCCGGGCGTGCTTGGCACGCGCAAGGTCAGCGTGGGTGCGTTGGTCTCGCCCGGAACCGTCATCACCACACTTGATGACATCTCGACCATCAAGCTCGATTTCGCCGTACCTGAAACATTCATCGCTACGCTCAGGCCCGGCCTCGACATCGAAGCCACGACCACTGCCTATCCGGGCGAGCTGTTCAAAGGCCAGGTGGTCTCGGTCGATAGCCGCGTGGATGCGGTCACGCGCTCGGTTGGCATTCGCGCTGGCATCCCCAACCCCGAGGCGCGGCTCAAGCCCGGCATGTTGATGGTGGTCGACCTGATCAAGGGCCGCCGCCAGTCGTTGATGGTTCCCGAACAGGCCTTGAACCCCGAAGCCGGCAAGAATTTTGTCTTTGTCGTCGACCAAGACAACACCGCCAATCGCGTTGAAGTCACGCTTGGGCGGCGCCGTGTCGGTGCGGTCGAAGTGCTGGAAGGTCTGAACGATGGCGATATCGTGATTGTCGAAGGGGCGATGGATCTGCGCCCACGCTCGAAGGTTGAAATTCTCAATCAGGATCAAATCAATAAGAGTCCGCCCTCGGCCGATCTCCGGGGGACGACGCGTAGCCCCGGTTAGGCTACGCACTAGAACCGAGAACAGCGTCGAGGATTACAAGCCATGTTCTTATCGGATTTTTCGATCAAGCGCCCGGTGGTTGCCATTGTCGCCAGCCTGTTGCTGATTGTGTTCGGTGTTTTTGCGGTGACTCAACTCGGCGTCCGCGAAACCCCCAATATTGAACGGCCCGTCGTCTCGGTGCGCGTGATCTATCCTGGCGCCTCGGCCGATATCGTCGAGACAAAAATCATTCAGGTGATCGAAGACCAAATCAGCGGCATCGAGGGCATCAAGTCGATTTCCTCGGCCGGTCGCGACGCGATGGGCTGGATCACGATTGAGTTCAACCTCGCCCGCGATATTGATGACGCGGCCAACGACGTGCGCGAGCAAGTCGCCCGTGCCGCCTCGCGCCTTCCCCCCGATGCCGAGGCGCCGGTCGTGCAAAAGGCCGATCAAGACGCTGAGCCCATTTTATGGATCAACATTTTTTCGTCCAATCGCTCGCCCGTCGAGATTTCTGACTATGTCGATCACAATGTGCGCGATCGCATCTCGGCGGTCGAAGGTGTGGCCTTCACTTGGTTTGGCGGTGAACGCAAACGCGCGCTACGTGTGTGGCTTGACCGCCGCGCCATGGCCGCGCGCGCAGTCACGGTCACCGATATTGAAAATGCCCTGCGCCGCGAGAACGTCGAGCTGGGCGCTGGAATTTTAGAATCCGAAAGCCGCGATTTCACCTTGCGCACGGTGCGCAGCTACCAGACGCCCGAGGATTTCGCTCAACTCGTCATCGCCCGTGGGCCCAACAATTACCTCGTGCGGTTGGCCGAGGTTGCAAAGATCGAGATCGGCGCGGAAAGCGAAAATTCAACCTTCCGCACAGATGGTAAGGCTTCGGCGGGCATTGGCGTCGTCAAGCGGCCTGGCGCTTCAACCTTGGCCGTGGTCGCCGCCGTCAAGACCGAGCTTGATTCGATCAAGAAGACCATGCCGCCCGACTTTGATATCGCGATTTCGCAAGATTCCTCGCTCTACATCGCTGCGGCCTTGCGTGAAGTGGCTTTCACCATGGGCGTGGCCGCCGTGCTGGTGTTGGTCGTGATTTATCTGTTTCTGGGCACCTTGCGCGCGGCGCTCATTCCGGCCGTGACCGTTCCCATTAGCCTCACGGCCACATTCATTGTGCTGTGGCCGATGGGTTTTTCGCTGAATATTCTGACGTTGCTGGCCATGGTGCTCGCGATTGGCTTGGTGGTCGATGACGCCATCATCGTGCTGGAGAACGTGCACCGGCGGATGAAACGTGGCGAACCTGCGTTGCTGGCTGCCTTCCGGGGCACCCGTCAGGTCGGCATGGCCGTCGTCGCCACGACCCTCGTGCTGATCGCAGCCTTCGTGCCGATTACCCTGCAAACCGGCACCGTCGGGCGCCTGTTCAAGGAATTCGCCATGACCATGGCGGCCGCAGTGGCGTTTTCGATGTTTGTCGCGCTGACCCTAACGCCAGTGCTCTGCAGCAAGATCCTCACCAATAAACTCGATGAAACGCGTCTTGCACGGGCCTCGATGGGCGCCTTTGAGGCGATGAAGACTTTCTACCGCAAAACACTCAACATTGGGCTTGATCACCCATGGAAGATCGTGGGTTTGTTTTGCTGTGTTGTCGCCAGCACGGTCGTTCTTTTCATGTTGGTGCCGAAGGAATTCATTCCGACCGAAGACCGCGCTTCAATCAATGTCATGATTCGTGCGCCCGAGGGCTCAAGCCTTGAATACACCGACCGTCAGGCGTTACTTGCGACGGATATTTTGAAGGATTATCTCGGCAAGGGCGAAGTGGCCCGCATTCTGCAAATGCTGCCCATGGGCGAAAGCGTGGCGGGCTCCGCGACCAACAGCGGCAATCTTATTTTGCGGCTAGAGCCCTGGGGAGATCGTGATCGCACAGCGCAACAAATCCTTGCTGAAATTGCCCCGAAGCTGCGCCGCGTTCCCGGCGCCCAACTGATTCCCAGCGCTAGCGGCGGCATGGGTGGGGCCATGGGCGGTGGTTGGGGCGGCGGTTCCCTGCAAATCGCCATTGGCGGACCGACGTATGACGACTTGCGTGTCTGGCGCGATCAACTCGTCAATGCCCTGCGCGAGAATCCGCGGCTATTTGCGGTGCGTTCGAACTTCAACGAGACGAAAGCGCAGATGCGAATTCACATCGACCGTACCCGGGCTGCAGACCTGGGGGTTTCCATCGGTGCGATCGGCCAGACGCTGTCCGTGATGCTGGGCTCGCGCAAGGTCACCAGCTTTACTGAGCATGGCGAGGAATATTACGTCATGCTTCAAGGCCAGCTTGACGACCGGCGGACACCCACGGATGTCACGAATATCTATGTGCGCTCCGACTCCACGCGCGAATTGATCCCGCTGTCGAGCTTGGTTACTATCGAAGAATTCGCCGGATCCGATTCGCTCAACCGCCTTGACCGCATGCGCTCGATCACTGTCCAGGCCAATCCCGCGCCTGGCTACACGCTCGGCGAGGCGGTCAGTGATATCAGCAAGGTCGCCAAACAAACGCTGCCAGCCAGTGCGCGTGTAACCTGGCGGGGCGAGGCGGCTGAATTGAGCGAAACCAATACGCTCATGTTCCTGGCTTTTGGCTTGTCGCTGGTGGTGGTTTTCCTGGTGATGGCCGCACAGTTCGAAAGCTTCATCCACCCGCTCGTCATCTTGATGACCGTGCCTCTGGCCGTCGCGGGGGCTTTGCTTGGGTTGTTGATCTTCGGCAGTACGTTCAACCTCTATTCGCAAATCGGTATCATCGTTTTAGTCGGACTCGCGGCTAAAAACGGGATCCTGATCGTCGAGTTCACGAACCAGTTGCGTGATGCAGGCATGGAGTTCCGTGAGGCCTTGATCGAAGCATGCACCATCCGGCTCAGGCCTATCATCATGACCGCGCTGGCCACCGTGATGGGTGCTGTGCCTCTGGTTCTTGCCTCGGGCGCTGGGGCCGAGGGCCGCCAATCGATTGGCGTGGTCATCTTTACCGGCGTTTCCCTCGCAAGTTTCATCACGCTTTTGGTGATCCCGGTGTTTTATATGCTGTTGGCTAAACGGACGACTTCTCCCGGCCAGGTGGCTTCCGATCTAGCCCAATATGAAAAAGCATTCCCGACACCCAGCTACAGCGGGGATAGCCCCGACCGTCAACCGGCGGAGTAATTTCCGTCAAACCCTGTTCACACGGCGACGATGATCGTGTGATATGATAACCGGCAGGCGCGTTGCCGTGGGGTTGGGGTTGTAGCGGTGAAAGAAAAAGAGCTGCGTTTCGCGCTTGTGTGCTACGGTGGCGTCTCGCTGGCCGTGTACATGCACGGCGTCACCAAGGAAATTCTCAAGCTCGTCCGCGCTTCACGCGACTATCACCTCTATGCGGCCGAGAAAGACCGCAACGCCAAGTACGATGACGTCGTTCCGCCCCGCAAAGACCCCGCCGACACGGAAAAAGCGTACTTCGAGCTATTGCGCCTGATTGGCAAGCAGCTCGATTTGCGCGTGGTGGTGGATATCATCGCGGGCGCCTCGGCAGGTGGCATCAATGGGGTGATTCTCGCCCGCGCCTTGGCCCACGATCTTAATATCGATCACCTGCGCGAGTTCTGGCTGAAGAACTGCAGCGTCACCGAACTCATGCCTTCCCACGTCAAGGCCGGTCCGTGGCGCAAATGGTATTTCCGCCCCTTCGTGTGGTATTTCCTGTGGCGTTACCGCAAGGACATCGGCGGTAACCGCGAGGTACGCGACAATCTCTCGATGTTTCTGCGCTCGCGCTGGTTCAGGCCGCCCTTCGATGGACTTCATCTGAGTAACGTGCTGTTCGATGGCTTCTCGAACATGGGTGATCCCGGTCAGGTCGGCGATTCATTATTGCCGCCGGGTTTGTCGCTCGACCTGTTCATCACGCTGACCGACTTTTACGGCTACATCACCGAAACACAAATTCACGACCCGCCGGTGATTCGCGACCGCGAGCACCGCCAAACGCTGCGCTTCGGATACCGGCATTGGCCCAAGGGCACCGAAGAAAGCGATTTTCACCGCGAGAATTTGCCAGCACTGGTGTTTGCCGCGCGCTCGACCTCCTCGTTTCCTGGCGCGTTTCCGCCCGTGCAGTTCAACGAGATCGACCAGCTCTTGTCCGAGCGCGGTCTGGGGTGGAGTACGCGCACAGATTTTCTTTACAGAAATTTCCGCCCCTACATGACGGCGGGCCTCAACCCCAACGAGGCCGCTTTCATCGATGGCAGCGTGCTCAACAACAAACCCTTTGCCCAAGCCATCTCCGCCATCGGCGGACGGCCCGCTTATCGCCATGTGGACCGGCGCTTGCTGTATATCGATCCGCATCCGCGCAGTGCCGACCGCCGCACCCGGCCGCGCGCCCCAGGTTGGATTGAAACCTGGAAAGGCGCGTTGTCGGATATTCCGCGCAACGAGCCGGTGCACGATGACCTCACATGGGTGAATACGCACAACAATGAAGTGCGCCGCCTGCAAACGGTGGTGGAAAGCGCCAGGCTTTATATCGGCAGCATCGCCGAGAGCATCACCGGCGACGGCTTGAAGGGCCCGGTCACGCCGGCCGACGTCACACGCTTTCGCGAATTAGCAAACAGCCGCGCACGCGCCGAAACCGGCTTTGCCTATGAGGGCTACCTTCGCTTGAAGATTAGCGCGGTGCTTGAAGATGTGGCCGCGCTGATCGCCGAGATTTGCGGGCATGCGCGTGATTCCAAAGAAGCTCTGCGAATTGCCAGCCTCGTGAAACATTGGGCCGCCTTGACAGGGGCCACGCCACCCGCTGGTGAACTGCTCAATCCCGTTGATCCATATAAAGGCGCGCTCGCGTTGTGGGTGAAGTTGCTGCTGCGGTTCGATATCCGTTACCGGCAGCGGCGCATGCGCTTTGTGATTCGCGCGGTCAATCAGTTCTATCACCGGCTCAACGAGCCCGAATTATCCGCGCTCAAGCCCGAGCAACTCGACCACGTCAAAGCCGGGCTTTATGACAGCCTCGGTATCTTGCAGCCCTTATCCTCGCGCTCCACGGTGAGCGAAAGCATGCGCGGGGGCATCACCTCGGCCACGGTCGAAAAAATCAAGGCCATGGTCAAGGTGCTGGAATCGGCCGATGAGTCCTCGCCCGAAGCCGCCAAGGCCTATGTGCCTGTGGTTGAAAAAGGCATGGCGGCCCTGGGCGATGATCTGGCGCTGGAATCCTACAACACACGGGCCGATGCGCTGTTGGTCGCGTTGATCGACGGTGCGGGCGGCGAGCCGCTGCCCGAGATCGTGCGGCGTGACCTACTGGAACACCACATCGGCTTTGCGGTGTGGGATGTGTTGACCTTCTCCACCACCAATTGGCGCGACTTAGATGAGTTCGACGAAATTCGCGTTGACCGCCTCAGTCCCGATGATTCGCAAGCCCTGCGCAAAGGCCCGGCCTGGTCCACGTTGAAGGGCGTACAGTTTTTTCATTTCGGCGGCTTCTTTAGTCTCGCCTACCGTCAGAACGATTATATCTGGGGTCGGCTACATGCCGCCGACCGGTTGATCGACATCGTGCTCGATGCAGCCTGGATCGAGGGCGCGGCCGAGGGGATTGATGCCCTGGCCTTGAAGAAAATGGCCTTTGGCCTGATTCTCGACGCGGAATCCAAACACCTTGATGCGCAGTTGATCGCAGGCTTGCGCCAAGAGTTGGCGAAAATCTAAGGCCGCGTGCTTATGGGTAGTACATGCGTAAATCACTAGCCGTCATTGCATTCGCCGTGCTGGCGGCGCTCGCCGCTTGGCGCTTCATGGGCTCGGAACAGCCATCCTCGCCAGCGGCTGTGCCAGCAGCGTCAACGGCTGGGCCCACGGCAAAACTCAAGACCCTGCGCGTTGGCGTGGTCGCGCTGCCTTTAGACCGCGGTTATCCCTATAATGGCACTGGCGTGCCCACGATCTACACCTTCCGGGCAATCTTCGAGGGGCTGACCTCCGTCACCAACGACGGAGAGGTTAAACCTCTGCTGGCGACATCGTGGGAACAAGTCGATCCACTGACGTGGCGCTTCAAGCTGCGCGAAGGTGTGACGTTTTCTAACGGCGTTCCGTTTAATGCCGATGCGGTCGTGTTTGTGGTTCAGCATCTCACCCGGCCTGGGGCCGCCATCGATGCCGCGGCGCGCGAGTTGGCGGGGATTAAATCCGCCGAGGTGGAGAATCCCTATAGCGTTCTCATCAAAACAAACCGGGCCGAGCCGTTGTTGCCTGCGGCCGTCGAACAATTGGTGATCGTCGAGCCCGGACAATTCCAACGCCTGGGTAAAGAGGGCTTCGCCGCCGAGCCAATCGCCACGGGGCCGTTCATCGTCAGGAACTGGAGCTCGGCGAAGGTCGAGCTCGATGCCTTCAAGCAAGCCTGGCGGGCGCCCAAGGTCGACAAGCTCGAATTGATTGCCATTCCAGAAACCTCGGCACGGGTGCAGGCGATTTTATCCGATCAAGTCGATATCGTCGTGGCCATGGGCCGCGAGAATATTTTGTCGTTGGAAGCGGCCGGGGCAACATCCTACACCACAGCCACCAACAGCGTGTTGGCCGCCACCTTCCTTCTCAGCAAGCTGCCTGCCAATCATCCATTGCAAGACAAGCGCGTGCGCCAAGCGTTGAATTATGCCGTCAACAAAGAGGCGTATATTCAAGCGTTGTTCGGCGGCCTGACACGGCCTGCCAGCCAAGCCACCACGCCCAGCGGCTTTGGCTACAATCCGGCTATCGCGCCTTATCCGCATGACCCTGAAAAAGCCAAAGCTCTATTGGCCGAGGCGGGTTATCCCAACGGATTCACGTTCACCATCGAAGTTACACCCGCGGGCGGCACAGCGTTGTCAGAGACCTACCAGCAAGTAGCCGCCGACTTGGCCAAGGTGGGCGTGACCATGACGATCCGTGCCATCACCGTGCAGCAATTGTTGCGCGGCGTGCAACAGGGCGAGTGGACCGGCGATGCGTTCAACATGAATTTCTCGGCCGAACGCACGCTTGATGCGCTGCGGCCCTTGCGGATGCATTCCTGCTTGGGCGTTGCGCCCTGGTATTGCGACAAGGCGGTCAGCGCCAAGATCGAACAAGGTCTAGCCACGGGCGATCTCGACGCGCGCCGCAAGCTCACCCAGGACATTTTGGCTTATTATCACGACGAAGCGCCGGTGATTTGGCTGCATGATATCGTGATGTTCGAGGGCTTAAGCAAACGTGTGCGCAACTACCGCAACGACCAAACGGTGATTGCCTATCATCTTATCGACTTAGCCGATTGAGATGACAGAAGAGGATACCGCTCCTCTCGTAGATATCGTGAAGGCTTGGACCCAGGCTTGGGGTGCGTGTGCGCCCGCCAAAGTCATCGCCTTGTGGGATAATACCGACGCGGAAAGCTGGTATCTGGATGCGGGTCATGCGAATTCCGCGATGGGTCCGGCCGTGAAGGGTGTCATCGAACGCAAATGTGCGCGGTTGCACTCGCTTGATTACAGACCAGTGAACCCGCATCTGCGCCGCCTCGGGCCAGATTTAGGGATGGCGTTTTTCCAATTGCGCTGGCGCGAGCAACGTGACGGCCACAGCCTGCCCTTGGGCGGCACGCTGCGCGTGACCATGATGATGCGCCGACTGTCTGAGGGTTGGCGGGTGTTTCACTATGCCGAGGCCCCCTTGGCGCCATTGTTAGAGTTGCAAGGCTACTACGAAAAAATCGCGACTGAGGGTTTTGCAGGCATGCCCCGACGCGAGGGCGGATCATGAATCCTATGGGCACCGACCTCACCGCCGAGATCACGCCGCTGATCGAACGCTATGTGTCCTACTCCGAAGGCATGAACTTCGACGGCAAGCGCGCGCTGTGGGACGCGAATGATCCCGCTCCGCTGTTGATGCCCGAAGAAGCACATGAGCCCTTGATCGGCTGGCCCGCCATCAATGCCTATTGGTCGAAGTCACGTGTGATCATGAGTAGCTTGACCTCGCGCACGGTCAATCATCGCGCGCGTCGCGTATCGCTCGATATCGCGCTCGCCACCTACGACATGCGCTGGATCGCGACACTGGCTGGTCCGCCCGGCGTCGAACGCAAACCAATTGGCGCCGATGTGCGCGTCACGGCGCTGTTGCGGCTCACGCCCGATGGTTGGCGGTTCTTTCATCTGATGGAAGGGCCGGTGGATTTAATGGCCATGTCCTGCCTTGCCGCTGAGCGGGCGGCGCAGGACCAGGCCCAATAAATGAGTTTATTTAATCTATATAAATCAATATGTTAGATAACAACCTCAAATTGAATCATAACTCATTGATCTTATTATGTTTGAGAAAATTTCACCTGTAATTTTCCTGATATAGCAGGTGCGATTTCCTGGGTTTTCGACGAATTACACGCTGAGCGGGATTCTATGGCGTGCCCTGGGGAACCATCCGCCATTGCTGATTTTGCCGGCCGCTAACCTGCTTACTCATCCGTCACGTCAGCCAAATGGTACATGAAGTTATCGTTCCACGGCTCCCAGCGTGTAACTCGTGGTGAAAGGCCATCAAGACTCACCACCGGGAAGAGGTACAAGCTCGAAGCCATGTCGCGGTAACGTTTCACAACTTGCTGGGTCAGCGCCGTGCGCCGGCCGATGTCAAACGTGCGTTCTGCTTCGGCGAGCGTGGGTTGGATTTCCGGGTCACAGTACCACTTGCCTGGCCAGCTACATGAATGCCGGTAAAGCGCACGGATGACATCGAGTGCTGGCGCGCTCGAAAAATCAGTTTGCAATGCCAAGCCCTTCCAGTTGCCTTGAGACATGTTGCGGACGAGTTGTGGGAACGTAATTTCACGCACTTCCATCTGCACGCCCACTTGGCTCAAGTCAGCGGCGATTTGTTGGGCAATGGCCTTATCGTTGGCCAACTGTCCGCCCGGAACTTCCATCATGAAACTTAACCCGTCCTTATAGCCAGCCTCGGCCAGCAACTGCCGGGCTTTATCGGGGTCATAGGGATAGGGCTCTAATCCGGGCACGTAGCCCACAGTCGCTGGCGTTGCCGCTTGGCTGGCCGGTTTTTCTAGTCCGCCAAGCAAGGAGTCGATAATGGCTTGGCGATTGACGGCATAATTTAAAGCTTGCCGGACCCGGACATCTTTGAAGGGCGAGCCATCGCGCAGCACATCAAGGGCCACCACCAATACTCGCGTCGGATTGCGGTGATGAAACCGTATGCCAAGCGGCTTGAGGCGCGCGGCCTCATCGGGATTAATATTGGGCGCCACATCGACGCGCTTTGTTTCGAGCGCAGTCACCCGCGCGGCCGCGTCACTCAGCGAGAGCATTTCAATGTTATCGATAATCGGCTGCCGCCAGGAGCCGCGAAAGGCCGACATCAGAATCTTATCGGCGCCCCAACTATCGACCTTAAATGGCCCTGTGCCCACGGGGCTCTGTGCAAACCCATCAAGCCCAAGCGTCGTCAATTGTTTTGGGGCAACGATGTGGATCCCCGACACATAACGCGGCAGCAGAATATTGGGCGTCTTGGTGATAATCTCGACGGTCAAGGCATCGACCACGCTAACGCCCGCGATGAAAGCAATATCGCGCGGGACCGACTGCGCCACCGCCGCGTCACTGAGTAGAAAATCGAAGGTTGTTTTTACGGCGGCGGCATCGAATGGCTCGCCGTTAGAGAATGTCACATTGGGCCGCAGCTTGAAGTGCCACGTGGTCTCGTTCAGGGGCTTCCATTCCAGGGCCAGCCATGGGCGAACCGTGCCGGTTTCGTCAATCTGCGTGAGCGCATCAAACATGACGTTGAAAAACATGTAGGATGTGGTCGCCGTCGTGTAATAGGGGTTTCCCTTCGCGGGCGGCAAACTTGTCATGCCCACGCGCAAGGTTTTGGCATCGGCAGTTGTTGGGGCAAGCCATAACCAACTCACCGCCACTACGCCCACCACAACAGCGGCGATTAATCGTTTCATTTGGCAACCGTTAAGTCTTGGTAGGGGATGATGCCGTTGAGCTGCGAATACCCCTGAAGCTTCGGGCTAACGCCATCAAGACCGAGCGGTTCGACCAACACCAAGGCTGCGGCGTTTTCATGGTACGCTCGCAAGATGCGATGCACGAGTTCCAAACGGCGTGCGGGGTCGAACGTGCTTTTGGCCTCGGCAATCAGAGGGGTCATTTCTTTGTCGCAGTACCAGGGGTACGGCCATGTACATGAATGCAAGCGGAACGGCCGCATCGTCTCGCCCGTGGGCATGGTTTCGTACTCAAACCCGAAGGCGGTTTGGCCCTTCCATTCGCCCTGCAATATCGCTCGTACATATTGGCTCCAGGGCACGGGGCGGATTTCCATCTTCACGCCGACGCGCGCCAAATCCTCGGCAACCTTTTGGTACATGTTAGCGATCTGGATGCCGGTGGTGCCCTGGCTCATCTCGAAGATGAACGAAAAGCCATCAGGGTAGCCCGCCTCGCGTAATAGCGCTTTGGCTTTAGCGGGGTCGTAAGGATACCCCGTAATCGACGGATCGTATTCAGGGTTGGAGCGTGGCGTTGTCTGAGTACTGGGCGGCACCAAACCGTGCATTAGGGAATCTGCAATGGCCTGTCTGTCGACGGCATAGTTCAGTGCCTGACGCACCCGCACATCTTTCAACGGGTTATCGACGATATTGTTAAGGGCCATCACCTCCACCGCGCTGGCGGGGCGTTGATAGTATTTAAAGCCCGCGGCCTCGATCACCTCGATATCTTCGGGGCCAATCTCCGAGGCGAGCTCGACGCGGTTTGACAACAGCGCCTGCACGCGCGTCGAGGTTTCAGGTAACACCACAAGTTCGACACTCTCAGACTTTGGCGCCCGCCATGACTTTGGGTTGGCTTTCAAAGTCACGCGCGCGCTGTCCCATTTCTCAACCACAAACGGCCCCGTGCCGATGGGCGCCTGCGCGAATTGATCGCGCCCCATCTTGGCCCAGGCTTCTGGCGGCACAATCGGCAGCCCCGCGATTTGGCGCGGGAACATGGGATCGGGCTGCTTGGTGGTGATTTCGATCGTCAGCGCATCAAGCGCACGCATGCCAGCGATATTTTCGACTTCGCGCGACAATGGCTCTTGAGCAGCCTGCGGGCTTTGCAGATAGGCGATAGTCTTGATCACCGCATCCGCGTTCATTGCCTCGCCGTTGGAGAATGTGGTGTTGGGCCGAAGGTTAAGCACCCAGGTTTGCTGCGAGGTGTTTTTCCAACTTACCGCCAAGGCTGGAACCGGCGTCATGCCGGGCCCCAGCTGGGTGAGGGTGTCGAAGATCGCTCGCCAAGTGTACCACGCGGTCCGCGCGCTCGATGTGAACGGATTGCCGTTGCCGGGTGGTAACGATGCCAACCCGATGCGCACGGTCGCGGCGTGCGCTGATGTGGCAAACGCCATTAGGCCCAAGAGGGCAATGACAGAACGGCTCGGGCGGAAGCGGGTTTTCATGCCATGACCTTATCGGGCTAGGCCGCGTGGGGGCAAGATTTCCCAAGGCATGTTTTGACGACCCCTACAGGCGGGGCTTGGCGGCGGGCTGCCCCGCCCTGTTATAGTAGTCCATGCGTTTCACCGGGCGATTGTTATGTTGGGTTGTTGTGGCGGTTGGGTTCGGGGTGGCCGGGGCCTTTTCCAGCCATGCGCAAGATTCGTTCCAGGACTATTTCTGGTCGTCCCGGGTCACGACCGGCTTTGACTATAGCGCCGGAAAGTTCGGCGACACCCAAACCACCGAAATTGCCTATGTACCGGTGACACTGCAAACCGCGCGTGGGCCGTACACACTGAAACTTTCAGGGGGCTGGATGGCGGTGGCAGGACCCGCACTGATTCTCGATGGCGCCGGGGCGGGTGCTTTGGGCAGTGGCATCAGCCGTCATGTCTCGGGCCTGGCCGATACCAGCCTTTCAGCCACTTACAGCATCGAGCAACTCTATGATCGCGGCGTTTACATCGACCTCACCGCGCGCATGAAAATTCCAACGGCGAGCTTTCAGAAAGGCCTGGGCACAGGTGAACTTGATGGCGTTGTTCAAACCGATATCTCGTTTGCCCTGGGCAATGTCATGCCCTTCGCCACCTTGGGTCATAAATTGAATGGATCGCCAAAGACCTTAGTTTTGCGCGACGTCACGTTCGGCAGCCTCGGTTTGCAATATGCCTGGGATGATCGGGTGGCGACGGGGCTGGCCTTCGACTATCGCCAAAGCTCATTGCGCACCTCGTCTGATCCGCAAGAAGGCACGTTTTACATTAGCTATCGGTTTACCGAGGCGTGGTCGTTCAACCTCTATGGCGTGAAGGGATTCTCCCGTAACAGTCCCAACGCTGGTGGCGGGCTGACATTCACCTATCGCATGCGCCCAGGCGGCAAACCGGTATCGTGATTTTATAGAAGGTGGCAAATGACCAAAATTCCCATGCTCAGTCATGTCTCGGTGGGTGTTGCCAATGTGGGCCGCGCCAAGGCGTTCTATGACGCGGTGCTGGGCACTCTTGGCTATCGCCGCCTCATGGGGGGAAGTTATGGCTATGCCTGGGGAATCAGCTTTCCTGCGTTTTGGGCGCAAAAGCCATTCAACGGCAAGCGGCCCACCACCGGCAATGGCGTGCATGTCTGCTTCAATGCCAAAAGTAAAACTGCTGTCGATGCATTCTACACGACTGCTTTGAAACGCGGTGGACGCTGCGATGGCCCGCCCGGTCTGCGCATCGATTACACGGCCAATTACTATGCGGCCTTTGTGAAAGACCCCGACGGCAACAAAATCGAAGCGCTGTGTTTTCTATCGAAGAAAGAAATGCGCACGCTCAAAAGTGCCGCATAAAACGCAAGCAAAGCTTGCTTAAACTAACGGTATGCCTTCAGGGCGTTCCCGTTGCGGGCGTTCGGGTGTTGGGCGTTCCGGCGGGCGCGGTGGGGCCATGCGCTCGGGGCGGCTGTTGTTGTCTGGGCGGATCGACGCAGGACGCAACGAGCCGCGCGCTTTCAAGATGGTCACGAACGTACGCACCTTGTCGATGCTGGTTGCAGTGACGCGGTCAGCCCCGCTGATTTGTCCTCTGATTACGACCCGGTCGCCAGCCGTGGCTCCAGCGGGCAGCGCTGCGCCGTCGATGGTGATGCCTTCAATGACAACCGCGCCAGTAGTGTTGGGTGTGTAAGCTTCAATCGACACGTCTTTTACGCCCGTACCAAAGGGCAGCGGCGCAGCACCAACAATGACGTCAGCCACGAATTGTCCGTTAATCATGCGGCCCGACACGAACACGCGTCCGCCAGCCTTCACCGGTGCGATGGTTGTTTCTTTGCTCAATGGCACGGTCAATCCGCCGACCTTAATGGAGTCAGCAGAGGCGGATTGAGCGACACCACGCACGATGATTCGGCCATCGTCGGGCTGCTGATCGATGCGAGTGGCAATGATGGTGCCGTCGGCTTGGCGCAAGCCCGACACGCTTACCATGTCGCCCGTCGTCAGTGTCTTGAAGGAGTCGATGGCGGCTTTATCGCCCGACAAGTTGGCGCGCACGGTCTGACCAAGCACCGTGAGGGTCTCTTTGTCGTGGTCGATGCGATCAATCGGTCCGGTCACGGCATGCTGCATTTCAAGCGTGTCGAGATAGAGCTTGGCACCCTTCATCCGTGCAACACCTTGCACGACCTGACCGATTTTCAGTTCTTCCAGCGCGGCCGGGCGGCCGTCGGTTTCAACCGCGGTGCCGCGGTCGTATTCCAACTCAAGGCCGTTCACGATGATCGAGCCGAAGCCCGAGATGGTGCCGATAATTCCCGTGCCGCCGATGCCATCGCCGTTGCGCACATCCGCCACGACGGTTTGGCCCGCGATGCCAGTGCCGCCAATGCCATCACCGGGCTTTGGTTCGAGGCGCGCGGTTTGCTGGGAGGTGCTGGCGCAGGCCGACAAAAGGCCAAGCAAAAGCGCCGCGATACTTGCGCGCGCCATGCGTTGCCAAACTCTGCCAGAGTCTTGAATCATTTGACCGAATCGCCCCCGGAGGACCCGTTCAAAGTGGTGGGACCGTCGTAGAAATACAAGCCATAATTGACCCGGTGGCAGGCATCATCTTTGCCTTTATCTTGATCGGCCAGATCTAGGGCCAAACGGTTAACGGCAAGCAAAGACTGCATCCCCAGGCGTTCCGCGGCTTCCGCCACGGTCTTGGCCGATTCCTCGGTCAATCCGGTGTAATGAACGCTTCGTTCCAGAAGGGGGTTGCCTGTGCCCAGCAGGTTGTTGCTGGCGGCGGCCAAGTGATCGTGGATGTTACGGCCCAAATAAAAGGCTTTTTCGTCAAAGCCTTTTTCCGGAATGAAGGCGTTGCGATTGAGGACGACTCGGCCTTGAGCATCGAGTCGGGCCACACCCAGGCGCACCCATTCATCCAGGAGTGCCCGTGGGCGCACGTCCTTGGACACACTTTCCACAAGCGAATCGAAGGAGGGCGCGCCGGGCTTTTCGGCCTGTCGGGGGAGAGGGAGGGGTTGGCCATTACCGTCGAGGGTCGACGGTGTACTCACCCAGCGCGCCACAACCATAGGCCCCAGGCCAATCGAGCGCGGGGCCACAAATTCCTTAAGTTTCAATGCTCTCAGGCGTTTGACATCTTTGCGATGAACGCCTGTCAACAAACTTACCCGGCTATCAGTCTGTTTGCGGTCGGCTGCCGGAAACTCCTGATCGGCCACGCTCACATAGACCTCTTTCAAGAGATCGATCAGAGCAGGCAAGCCCAAACCCTTTGCGATCAGCATGCGCACAAGCGGACGCAACAGCTGTTTAATGGCCGAAATCAAGGCCTTGGGTGGGGTCGGGGCGTTTGCGTCAGCCATCGCCTAGCAGCCCGCCGGGATGCGTATTGAGCTCATGGCATGATCTATAACAGATTATGGGAAATATTCCCACTTTTTTCTTGACTGGCTCAATTATCAGGATATGATCTACGCATTCGTGGGAAATAATCCCACGCCACCTAAGGAGCTAGCAACCTTACGCGCAAGAACCAACCCAGAGACCGTGTTCAGGAAGACCATAGTGACCAAGCCTTATCTGTCGCTGTCCACGAGTCAGTTCCTACCCCGGTGACATAAGGCTTTTCTTCCCCCGCCTGTTTCGCTGCCCTCACAGGTCGAAGCGGCGGGGGAAGTCCTTAAAAACCGAATCCGGTCGAATGAGTTGCAACAGACAACCCCGCCCCCCGGGACAATTGGGGGAACTGAGGTCAGGGTCGAGATTTCCACGTTGATCTCCACCCGTCGCGCCAATGCGGACACTCTTCGACTCTGACCCCAGTTCCTTCTCCGCCATTCCCCATCTTTTCATAGACCGCCTTAGCGGCATTTGCCTGTGTCACGCGCCGTGGCAAAAGGAAGCATGCTGCGAGGTGCGGCCTGGCAGAATTTTGTTCGAAGGATCGAGGAACGATGGATCAAGAAATTTACGCTGACACCATTGGCGAAATCACGGTGTCGGGGTCAACAGTGCGTATTGATTTGATGACCCTGGCGATTTCTCAGCGCGATGAAGCAGGCCGGCTCAAGCCAGTGTTCAAGCAGCGAATTGTTTTTCCAATCGAGGGATTTGCGCACGCGGTTGAAGCGATGCTGCAAATGCGTGGCGAGTTAGTCAAGCGCGGGGCTTTGAGGGCCGAAGACACGTCCGGGATTAAACTTGAAATCACCGATCCGTCGCGCCGGCCCAATTAGGGGCGACGCTTAACTAACGTGTTGCTCTGATGTTCTCGGATTGGTCAAGAACTACGAGCGCTGCAATAGCTTCGGGCTCCTGAGCTGCTTGTGGCTCACTGTACAAACGAGCGACAGGCGCGGGTATTGGCTGGGGCAGCATACGCAATGAGATTTCTAGCCAACCCCAGAGGCTTGCCCCCATAGCGGCCATCAGCGCTACAAGGCGCACAACGGAATTGTCGTTCCAAATTTTCATATGATGTCATGCACACTTGCGTGCAAAGCCACCCAAGACCAGCATGGGCCATGGTTGCAAACCACGGCGGAAATTTGGACGAATGATGGGGAAATTGTGGCGCGATTTTATTTGTCAAACATTGAGGCGTTTCAAATCGCGGATCAAGAATCGTCCCGGATGCAACGCGTTCACGATGTCGCGTTCCACCGGCCATGGTTCGCCCGTGATGTGGCACGCTAGAATTTCGGCAGCCAGTGGCGCGGCCGCCAACCCGCGTGAACCCAACCCAGTCAAGACATAGAGCCCTGAATGATATGTGGCGCGAGGAAAGCGCGCCCACGGATGGCCATGCCGCAGCTCGGCGAAATCACGCAAATAGGCGGCCTGATCGGGGACGGGCCCAACCACGGGCAGGTGGTCGGGTGTTGTACAGCGAATTGCTGCCCGCCCTTCGACGGCGGTGGATGGAAGCCCGCGTGCGAACGTAGGTAGTGCCGCCGCCAGATCGTTGTAATTGCGCTCATGATCTTCATCGCTCACCGCTTGTTCGGCCATCGCGTCGTCGGTCCAGTCAAACGTGGCCCCGAGGCAATGACGTCCCCGATGCGCGGGCGTGATGTACCCGCCGTAACCCAGCACACAATGAAGTTTGGCGCTGTCTTGTGACGAAGTGACGAACGAGATTTGTCCGCGCCGGGCTGCTAGCGGTAGCCATGATAATTCAGCGACGGCTGTGGCGCTCATGGCATTGGCGAAAATCACGATATCGGCCATGGCCAGGCTTTGGCCACTTTCGTCCAATACCTCCCAAAGACCGCTCGCGCGCTGCACACGTCCAACTGGCGTTTCAACAATCACGCGTGACGGCTTGGCTAGGGCCTCGCACAACAGGCGCGGGTTTAGCCACCCGCCCTGCGGAAAATAAAGCGCGCCATAAGGGATGGCGCATCCAGCAATGTCGGATGCTTCGCTGGCGCCAACATGAAACAGCAATGGTTCGGGAACCCCGCCTTGATCTGCGATCTGGGCCAAGCGTTCCTCGTTGCCATCGGCCGCCAGCTGCAACGCGCCGCAGCGGTCTCGCGACAACGCAACACCGTTATCGGCAAAATCCTCAAGCAAGTTGAGCGCGGTCTGCCAACCGCTTGCATAGAAACGTCCATCAAGATTGGCTGCCGCCGTCAGGCGCGGCATGAGCACACCGACACTGTTGCCCGAGGCTTCATCAGCCAGGCGTGCGCACCGCTCAATGGTGGTGGTTTTCCATCCCCGTCGGTGCAGCGCATGGGCGGCGTTGGTGCCAGCAAGTCCGCCACCGACGATCACGGCATGCCCACCACGATGGTGTGATTGACCCTGCTTGACTGGTGCGCGCGCGAACCAAGGTGCTTGGTGGTCGGCAGTTGAGTCGTTGCCGCTAAACGTCGCACGCAGCATTTCGCTTTTCTGGCCAAAGCCAGGCACTGTGATCACATCGAATCCCAACGAGGCGAGGTGCCGGCGCACGTCACCCGCCACTGTGTAGGTCGCAAGCCGGGTGCCGGGCCGTGATAGCCGCGCTACCTCAGCCAATACTTCAGGCCGCCACATCTCGGGATTCTTCTCGGGCGAAAAGCCGTCTAAGAACCACGCATCGACATGGGCTTCCAAAGCGGCGAGCATTGGCTGCACTTCGCCAAATAGCAGCGTGAGAATCACCTTGCCGCCATCAAGAAACAGGCGTTGAAATCCCGGCTGTGGATGTAAGTAAGCCCGCAACAAGCTTTGCCCGGCTTGACGCAACTCTGGCCAACGCTCGATGCATTCACTTAACTCGTCGTGGGTCAGCGGATAGCCCTCGACCGCGATGTAATGCAAACGTCCATCGCCGCGCTTCGTGCGCCGCCAGAGGTCGAATGTAGCAAGAAAATTCAAACCCGTGCCGAATCCAGTCTCACCCACCACGAACATCCCGGCATCCCGCCAAGCATTGGGCAAGCCACAACCATCGAGGAACACATGGCGGATTTCAGCCAAGCCGCTTTCGCGGCTGCGGTAAACATCGCCAAAGCGCTCTGAGAACGGCGTGCGATGGGGCAGCCAGGACAATCCGGGCGAGGGCAGGGAACGCTTCATGGCAATTGTGACGCCGCGGTCATGGCCGGTTTCACCATAATCTTGCCGCACTATAACAACAATTTCAGGGCCGGGAGTTGAACCTCGGGCTTAACCTGCCGGGGGCAACGGTCTAACTTGGTCTCTTACGATTTGACTACTGGTTGGGTGGCATGACGTTGGCGAGAAGCCAAGAACGGGCAGGACCGGCGCGCGGGCAGGCGTTGTACGTCATGGTCATCGCGTGGGCTTGTGTTCTGGCGGCCTCTGCGGGCGCGCAAACAACGGCTAACCGTCCGGCCGTCACCCAAGACATTATCACCATCGCCACGCCCGACGGTTTGCAATTACCTGCCGTGTTGACCACACCGGCCAGCGGTTTCAATCCGCTCAGCCCGGCCATCGTCTATATCCCCGATGGCCCAGGCGTCTCGCCGTTGAAGTCGAGCGAAGCATCGCGCTTTTTGCCCGAGGCCATGGCTGTGCGGGGTTATGTCAACCTCAGCCTCGAGACGCGTTTGAGCGCGCGTTATACGTTTAGCCGATTTGACGAAGCCGTAACCGACGTGAAAGCAGCGCTTGACGCTTTGACGGCTCGTGGCGCCGGTTCCATCATTCTCGCGGGCAGCGGATTGGGCTCGTTGGTGGCCGCGCGTTACGTCATCGAAACGGGCGATTCCCGGGTCAAGGCCCTGATCATGATCTCACCCAGTGAAGACTTGGCCGAAGCATGGCGCAAGCAAGCGGGCGAAGAACGTTACTGGAGAATGGTCGATCAGGCGTCAAAGGCCGTGAACGAGGGCGGGCGTGGCCCGCTGATTGACCTTGGTAATGGGCTGATCTTTACCGCCCGGGTGTTTCTCGATTGGTACGGCCCCACCGCAAAAACCTCCCTGACGGCCCATCTTGCTAATCTCGACAAGCCCCTGCTGTTACTATCGGGCGGCGATGACCCGCGTGCGCCCAAGGCAAGGCTAGATGCTCTCAAGGCGGCGGCGTTGTTAAGTAAGCGCATTGAGGCCATCTCCTATCCTGGCTTCGCGCGAGATTTATCCGCCCATCGAGACACGCTGGCCAACGATATATCGGGCTGGCTTGATGAGGGCGGCCTGCCAGTTATTCCGCGTGTGCAAACGCAACTCGTGTCCGCGACTGCCGCCGATGGCGTTAAACTCGACGGTGTTCTCTACCGCCCGGCCAATGGCGGCGACACGGCGCGCCCCGCTTTCATGGTGCTGCATGGTTGGGCGGCCGATGTCATGCGCTCAACCTCCCATTGGCTGGCTCAACGTCTCGCTCAGAAAGGGTATGTTGTGCTGTCCATGCAGCATCGCGGGTCGGGTTTTCGGGGCACGGTCAGCGGCAAGCTCGAAGATGCACCGCATGACATTGCCGCCTGGTCGGCGCTGATGAGTACGCGCGGGTATCGAAACTTGGTTGGCCTTGGTCATTCGGCTGGCAGCTTGTGGCTGTCAGAATATCTGGCCCAAACCAAGGATGCCCGGTTCAAGGCGATGATTTATCTGGCACCCACGCGCGATTTACCCAAGCATGCCCGCCTGGCCA
This sequence comes from Rhodospirillaceae bacterium, assembly GCA_009693785.1. Taxonomy (GTDB): domain Bacteria; phylum Pseudomonadota; class Alphaproteobacteria; order Rhodospirillales; family Rhodospirillaceae. Next base: position 5,026 of record SHWP01000033.1, on the reverse strand, counting down.
TGGGCGAGGACCGTTACGCCCGTACCGTGCTTGAGGCCGAAGAGGCGGTGCGCGATGGTCAGGGGTCGACCCATCTTATCGACGCGCCTTTACCGCAGACCGTTTACGACGAAGACCCGCGCCAGCCCATGTTTCTGTCGGCGCCCGGCGCGGGCTTCACCTATTACTATGCCGATGCCTTCCTCAGTTATTGGGGCCCAAAGTCCAAGGCCATGCACACACAGTTGATCAAGCAGGTGAGTGTGCCAATTCTCGCTTTCGGCGGCTCGCGTGACCCACTCATGCAGGGTGCGTTCCTGATCGAGTTCGCTCAGGCGGCGGGCCCGCGCGCCAAGTACATTTTCTATGGCGGGCCGGGTGGCGCACCGCACTCATTCGAAGGCTTTGAGGCCCGTGTCACCGACGATATTTTGGCGTGGATCGCACAGACGCTATAGGGGTGCCGGCGCAGGCCATTCTGACGTGATTGTTTCCACTGCGCGCGAAAATGATCTAGATTTTGGCAGCGGAGCCATCATGATCATGCCATTCACAACATCGCGCAGTGTCTCTCGCCGCTCGGCCGTCACCATGCTGGGCGCAGTCTCGCTTGCTGCCTGCGATCAACAGCGCGGTACGCATTGGGATCTGTCGCAGCCGTGGGGTCCGCGTGAATTTCACGTGCTCGATGCGCAACGCTTTGCTGCCGAAGTCAACCGCATCACAAATGGCGAACTGACCATTCATGTCAATCCAGGTGCGGTGCTGGGCATCAAAGGCCCCGATACCATGCGCGCGGTCGAAGAGGGCATCGTCGACATGGCAGATGCATCAAGCTTCCAGCAAGTCGGCACTGAGCCGATCTTGGGGCTCGAATCTCTACCCTATCTCGTTGAAACGATCGACGAATTGGCCACACTCTACAGTATTATCCGCCCGGCCGTGGACGCGGCTTATGCTCGCCACGGCATGCGCGTCATGTATATCGCGCCGTGGCCCAACCAGTGTTTCTATTTTTCTAAGCCGATCAATTCCGTCGCAGATATGCGCGGACTAAAGATGCGCACCTACGACAAACTATCGACTGACTTGGTGCGCGGTCTAACCATGACGCCCGTGCAGATGCCGACAACGGATGTTGTCGCAGCGCTTGCCGCGGGCACGCTTGATGCCGTTATGACATCCACGACGACTGCGGTTGCCCAAAAGTATTGGGATTTTCTCAGATACACGTTCCGCTCCAATCACACGTGGTCATCGACGATCATGGCGGTCAATGAGCAGTCATTGATGCGGCTCAGTCCCGCACACCGCGAGGGCATTCTTGCGCTCGCCAAGGAATTGGAACCGCAGTTTTGGGCGATCAGCCGCTCCGATGACCTCGACAAACTGAAAGTCCTCGAAGCCAATGGCATGATTACCCAAGAACCTTCGCCGGATTTAATGGCGGCCATGCGCGCCGAGGCCAAGCCCATCGTCGAAGCCTATATTCAGCAAGTGCCAGAGTCCGGGCCGCTAATTGATCAATTCCTTGCTACGGTCGGGCGCAAAGCGTAGGCGAACATGAATCTTTATCTCAAATTCGTTGACCGCATCTGCGATGCAGCTGCCGCCGTGGCCGGGATTTTCATGTTGGCTTTGTTTGCCCTGGGCCTAGCGGAAATTGTGCTGCGTAGTTTTTTCGCCACCAGCCTTAGCATCGCGGTTGAATACTCCGGCTACATGCTCGTCATTACGTTGTTTCTTGGCTCGGGGTGGACGTTGCGCCAAGGCGGACACATTCGTGTAACGCTCGCGAGTGAACGATTGAGCCCGTCCGCGCGGCGCATACTCGATATCGTTTGCACTATCGCCGGGCTCTTGGTCGCAGCCTTCATCAGCTTTGCGTTGGTGCGCTTCGGCTTGGGAACGCTGGAACGGGGCACGGTATCGTATTTTTCCAGCGCCACACCGCTAGCTATTCCGCAGCTACTGCTTGCTGCCGGTCCTTGCGTTCTCACGCTGGCTATGTCGGCGCGTTTAATCCGCCTCTTGCGGGGTGAGCCGCCTGATCTCGGCCACGCGGCGGAAACTTGAACCCATGACCGCACCATTGGGATTATTCATTGTTCTTCTCACCGGGTTCCTGGGGGCGGGGCTGTGGATTGGTCTGACCTTAGTGGCCACAGGCGCCATCGGCTTGTCGGTGTTTCGCGATATGCCGGTGGGTACCCTGCTCGCCTTCGACATCTGGAACAGCCTAACGGCGACCGAGTTGGTGTCGCTGCCCCTCTTTATTTTGATGGGCGAGATATTGTTTCACACCAAGCTGTCTGAGAATGTCTTCACGGGGTTGGCTCCCTTCACCCGGCGCATTCCGGGCCGGTTGCTGCATGTGAACGTCATTGGCTGCACGTTGTTTGCCGCCGTATCGGGCTCCTCGGCGGCAACGACCGCCACCATCGGGCGCATGACGCTGGCAGAGTTGAAACGCCGCGGCTACAACCACGACCTGTCAATGGGCTCACTGTGTGGCGCTGGAACCCTCGGCTTCCTGATCCCACCCAGCATTATTATGATTGTTTACGGCGTCTTGGCGCAGGTCTCGATCATCGACTTGTTCATCGCTGGGGTCATTCCAGGCCTAATTCTTGCTGCCTCCTACATGGCTTACATCTCGGCTGTGGCCGTGTTGCGCCCCAGTATTGTGCCGGCGTCCGAGCCCGCAACCAACTGGATGCAAAAACTTCAGGCCCTGCTTACCCTGGGTCCTATTGTGATGTTGATCGCGTTGGTGATTGGCTCAATGTACACGGGCGTTGCCGGACCCTCGGAGGCCGCCGTGGTCGGCGTATTCGGCGCGCTGGTGATTGCCGCATTGCAACGCTGCTTGAGTGTCGCCAACCTTAAAACCGCCGTCCTAGGCGCAGTAAAAACCTGCTCCATGATTGGCCTGATTGTGGCCGGTGCGTTGTTTCTGTCGAAGGCATTCGCTTTTCTTCAATTGCCAGAACAAATCGCCACCGCCATCGCAGCACTGCAACTTAGCCCATTCTTTCTGATCATGTTGCTCGTGGCGCTGTATATTCTGCTGGGCTGCATCATCGACGGACTATCGTGCATCGTCATGACCCTGCCCATTGTGCTACCGCTCGTGACCCGCGCTGGATTCGATCCGGTGTGGTTTGGAATTTTTCTCGTCATCGTAGTAGAGATGTCACAAATTACCCCACCAGTGGGATTCAACCTGTTCGTGGTACAAGGCCTCACGGGCGAAAGTATGGGCCGAGTGGCGCGCGCCTCGTTCCCATTCTTCTTGATCATGATTTTGTTTGCCGTGCTGATCACGGCTTTTCCGGGCATCGTGCTCTATTTGCCCAATAGCATGGGCTAAAGCGGTTGCATCTTGCGCTGGATCATGTTGCCAATACCTAGAATAGGCCACATGAACAGTCATGACAGATAGTCTCGACATCTACGCGCGGCTGGCCTTGGCGCTTGGCATCGGCCTCATGGTTGGGGTCGAACGCGGTTGGCGCGCTCGCGAACGCCCCGCAGGCTCGGCGGGCGGCGGGCATTCGCACTTTCACTCTGATCGGGCTTTTCGGTGGTCTGGCAGCAACCCTCGGCGATAGTGTTTTTCTCATCGTTGGTTTCGCAGGTGTGCTGGTGTTGCTCGCGAGCGCCTATGTCACCGGGCTTGCCACCCAACCCGACCGCAGTATCACCGGCGAGGTGGCGGCTCTGATCACCTACAGTTTGGGCGTGCTGGCTGTGCGCGGTGACATGGTGTTGGCGCCATCGCGGCATCTGCCATTACCGGGTTGGCGCTTGGTCTTTTGGCGGATTAAGGCGCGCTATTTTCTCGCAGCCTTTGGTCCATTCTCCATGGGGCCTTGGGCCTCGCGCATTTTCAGCATCGCATCGAAGTCGAGGTTCTTGCCCCACTCGGTTTTCTGGTCGGAAAAAATACTCACGGCCTTGCCAACATATTCGGTTGAATCAGCGGCCTTCAGCACAAAGTCGGCGAAGTCAGCAAAGGTGATGATCGGACCAGAGCCCTTGGGCGCGGTGCTATCAATGGCAAGCTTGAGGTTATGGGCCGCAGGCCGCTCGATCATGAAACCCGGGCGCAAGATCACATACTCAAGGCCGAAGCTCGGCATCATTTTTTCCATGGCTGCCATGTCGGCATAAAGCTTGCGGCCATTCCACAACCACATGTCGCGCAACTCGGTGCTCTTGGGTTTTTCCGTGACCACATGCTCTGCCCCGATGGAACTTGTTACCATCAACCTTTTGTTGCCTTTCTTTCTCATGGCACCGACGATGTTGTGTACACCGACGGTGTAGAGATCCATGGATTCCAATTCCACGCGTGGGTCAACGCGCGGGCCAATCAACGAGATCACCACTTCGTCGCCCTTCAGCGCCGCCTCGATGGTTGCGGGCTCACGCACATCGCCCTTCACAATGGTTAGATTTGCATGTTGCGCACCCACGGCTTCTGGGCGGCGGGCCAGTGCGGTGACCTTGCGGCCTTGGGCCAAACCTTGTTTGATGATCTCGGGCGCACTTTGCGCCGTGGCGCCAATCACGACAATGTTTTTGGGCGTGGCTGAAAATGCCGAGGGTGAGCTCCCGAATAGTGCAAACGCACTGGCCGACGTGCCGGCCAAAATCTGGCGCCGGTTAAATGCACGAAAAACAACGTCACGAGTCATCGCAGGCCTCCCCACAGAACGAACATGGGCTAAAGCCTAGGCTGGCGCGGCACGAAAGAAAAGCCAAGCAAGAGTGGTTTTTATGGCAATCACCGCGCAACGGCTAATGCAGCACTAATCGCTCTTTGGCATGGCGGATGTCGCCCGGCGTGATGATCTGGCTTGAGGCGACCCGCACCGAATGCAATTTGCCGTCAAGGCTGCTTTGCCAAAAATCCAGGAATTTCATTAACACCGGATACCGCGGCGCTAGGTCGAGGTGCTGCCACACGAATTCCTGCAGTAAGCTCGGATAGTCCGGCAGGTGGTAAAGAATTTGCGCGGTGGTGAGGCGGTAGTCTTTG
>SHWP01000032.1 GCA_009693785.1 Rhodospirillaceae bacterium | reverse complement strand
TCCATCCGGGCTCACCAATTTCCCAGCGCGTCAGAAGAACTAGGCTGCGGCCGTAGCTTCGGCTTTCGCCGGATAGCGCCCTAGCACCAACAATAACGCCGAGCCGGCGACTAAGCTGCCGATGGCCAGCATCAAGATCGTGCCGTAGGACCCCGTTCGATCAAAGGCAAAGCCAAACAGCGGTGCGCCAACCCCGGCTGAAATCTTAAACACCGTGTATGCACAGGCATAAATAACGCCATAGCGCCGCTGGCCAAAGTATTGGCTGACAAGAAACGCCATGATGTCGAATTCGGCGCCCGCCGCGATGCCAATCAACATGGCCGACAACAATGCCAGCGGAACGCTACCCGCATTGCTCATCAAAATGAGGCACGCGATTGCGGGCATGCAGAGCAGCACCATGCCAACGCCCGGTGCCCAGAACCGGTCGATGAGATAGCCCGAACCAATGCGCGCGACGATCACCGAAGCGCCAATGACACCTGCAATTTGTGCCGCTGTGCCGCGCTCGATGCCTTGGTCCGTTAGCATGGGCACGAGGTGGGCGATGAGGCCTGCGACGCAGGCCCCGACCAGGAAAAAAGCAACATTGATGGCCCAAAACCTGTAGCCGGAAATCGCGGCGCGAAAATCAAGCCCGGTTTGTTCCACGACCTTTGGTGCTGATGGCAGCGCATTCTTGTCATGTCGAATGCCGGTTCGGTCATGCAGAAAGAAGTAGACCATCGGAAATGCGACGGCAGTTGGCAGCAGGCCTAAGCCAATAAATGCCATGCGCCAGCCATACTCTGTGATCAACCAGTTGGTGTATGTGGGAATGATCATGGCGGTAATGCCCGAACCTGTCAGCGCCAAGCCCAATGCGCGCCCGCGCCCCACATCGAACCAATCGATCACCACGCGCGTCCAGGTGATCGGCACTGTGCCCACGCCGATAACAGCTGTGAAGAAGGCCAGCATATAGAAACTCCACAACGGCCCGGCGATCAAACCAAGCGCAACATACCCCACGCCCATGCCAACAACCGACCACAACGCGATACGCCGCACGCCTTGCATGTCGATCAGCCAGCCCAAAGCGGGGGCCGCGACCAAGTTTCCGATCGTCATCCAGCTATAGATTCCTTGAACCTCCGCACGCGACCACCCGAAGGCTTCAATCAATGGCTTGGTGAATGTTCCTATGCTGTAAATTGGTATGGCGGACAATCCACAGCCCATACCAACACAGGCGACCATAACAATGGTCCAGCCACGTCGAAATTCCATCCCCAATGCGCTTGAATTTTGAGAACTCATGAGACTCGTTTCCCTCCCGACTCAATCTTCACACCCGCCTTACGGCAAATGCTGTGTACCCTCCCACCCAGGCTGGCATGGCAGCATAACGGGCACTTGGCATTGCGCGAACCCTAAAATCTTGCCGACAGCGCCAATTTGAACGCGCTTTTTGTATCTATGTCCAAATGGCCTGGTGACTATTACAGTCAGATTCTCACGAAGGACAAGCGCCCGAATGCTCGATTCCCTGCGCCAGCCATGGTCCAAATTCTGGTTATTTTGCCTGCTGATTTATATTGCAGCCCAAAGCTGCGTCCGGATCGTGCTGTCACTCATCGCCGGATTCGACGACCCATCTCTACTCTCTATGCTGGCCGCCGCTATTCCACTCGGACTCGTCAACGATGCCGCAATGGCAGTGTTATTGAGTTTGCCATTTGCTGCCGGGCTTTATCTTTTCCCTGCCCTGTGGCGCCGCCCCTTATGGACAAAAGCCGCTCATGGGCTGTTCTTTGTGCTGCTCATGGTTCTCGTTTTTGATCAAGTCGCCGCAGTGATCTTCTGGAATGAGTTCGATTCACGATTCAATGCCATTGCGGTAAATTACCTGATCTTCCCGCGCGAGGTGATCGGCACGATTAGCGAGACCTTTGATATGAGGATTCTTATTCCTGTACCTGTTGTTGCCTTACTCATTCATGCGACCGTCTTTCGCCACTTGAACAACGCGCTAACAGCACCGGCATTAGATAATAGTGTTGTTCAGTCAGCTGTTGTCGCGGTGACGATGGCGTTGCTGGCAGGTTTAACCGTGTGGGCCGGCCCGTTCAGCCCTGGTGGTAGTCGTGAAGTAACTGAAATCGCTGCCAACGGCATGGAACGGTTGTTGACCGCCGCGATCACCAACAATCAGGGTTATGCCGGCCTTTATCTCAGCATGGACGACACACAAGCCCTCAGCCGCGCCCGCTCCGCTGTTGCACAGGACAACACGCAATTTATAACGCCAAACGCATCGCGTAGCCTAATGCGGCATGTCACGCCATCGCAGCCAGAAAAAAACTCAACATCGTCTTGGGTTTGGAAGAGTCGTTTGGCAGCGTCTATGTCGATTCAACCGACAACGCTGGCGGTCCTGTAACTTCGCCTCACCTCGATCATCTTTCTGAAGGGGGTTTGTTTTTCACCAATATCTACGCGACGGGCAATCGCACGGTGAATGCGCTTGAGGCCATCTTCACGTCTTTTCCGCCCTTACCGGGCATATCGACCGCGCGCAGGCCAGGCTCAGTTGGCATGAACTCGCTGCCTGCGTTGCTGCACGACCATGGCTATGACACCGCGTTTTTGTATGGCGGACGTAAGGTCTTCGACAACATGGGCAACTTCTGGTCGGGCATTGGATTTAATCAGGCATGGGACCAAGCCGACATCGCCGAACCCGGATTTACAACTATCTGGGGCGTTGCCGATGAGTATCTTTTCGCCGAAGCATTGAAGCGGCTTGATGAGCACGCGGCAGTGGATGCAGGTTCCACCGCGCCATTTTTCTTATCGCTGCTGACCGTATCTAACCACCGGCCTTACCTTTATCCAGCCGGGCGCATCGACAAAAACCCTGACGAGAAATACCGTTGGAATGCGACTAAGTATGCCGATTGGGCGTTTGGGAATTTCGTCGAGCAAGCCCGAACGCATCCTTGGTTTGCCAATACCGTATTTATTTTCATCGGCGATCATGGTCCCCGCGTCTTTGGCGCGGCGCAAGTGCCCGTGCAATCGTTTCGCGTTCCGCTGCTGTTTTATTCGCCAGGTAACATCACACCCGAACGAAATCCCGTCTTGGGCTCCAGTATCGACATGACGCCAACGCTGCTAGGTTTACTGGGACTAACCTATGACAGCCCTTTTTTCGGGCGGGATCTGCGCCGCGTGCCTGAGGGCAGTGGCAGGGTTGTGATGCAGCATAATTTCTCAATCGCCATGGGTGGCGCCCAAATCGCGATTATCGCGCCGGGAAACAAGACGCTGGGCTATGCCATGACGCCAGGCCCCTATGAGCTCACACCGCTGAACGCCCCCGACCCAGCCACACTCGAAGGCGTCAGCGCGCTGACACAAACCGCCCACCGAATGTTTTACGCCCGCGAGTATCACCGCTCAGACCCCGCGCTCCCAAATCATTAAGCGGCCGCGTCCTTGACGATCCGCTTCAGATGCTTGCGCGTCGTCGTGACCGGCCCCCATCGTGTGGTCCGGGTTGAATGTTAGTTTGGTCGTGGCATTTGCACCAGTGGGGCGTTGGTCGGTCGAGCGACCGGCAACGAGTCAGGCGATGTCGGCACGGGCCACTTCTGCTGTAGCTGCGATCAGTGTTAATCGCTATGTCTTGATCGTAAGCATTTAAGTCTCAATAAAAAGGCCGCCAAATTACCCTGGCGGCCCTATGAAGCGATCGCTCGCCTGGATTACTTTGCTTTCGGTTTTGGCGCGTCGTCTTTTGCATCGGAGGCAACCTGCATCCGGATAATGCGGTCGGGGTATGGCACCTTGCCGTTGGCGGCAGGGTTACCCTTGCGGATTTGATCGACGAATTCCATGCCGGACACAACCTCACCCCAATAAGTGTATTGGCCGTTCAAGTGCGGTGCTTCGGCTAGCACGATATAAAATTGGCTATCGGCGGAATTAATGTTGGCTGCGCGCGCCATGGACACCGCGCCACGGACATGCTTACCCGCGTTGAATTCGGCTGGGATATTTTGGCCTGAACCGCCCGTGCCATCGCCATCGGGATCGCCGGTTTGAGCCATGAAGCCCTCGATGACGCGGTGAAACACCAAGCCATCATAAAAACCTTGGCGGGCCAGCTCCTTGATCCGCGCGACATGTTTGGGCGCCAGGTCGGGGCGCATCTTAATGACGACGCGGCCATAATCCAAATCTAGATAAAGCGTGTTTTCCATGTCGAGTTTCTCCTGAGCCTGGGCGCCGACGGCCCAGGCTACGAGCGCAACGACACTCAAAGCCCCGGAAAGCCAACGAGCAAGTTTCATTTAGGTCCGCTCCTGCGGATGGGTTGAGATAATGCCTGCTGTCTTAGCCTTATTGGAAAACCGCCACAAGAGAGCGAAAACACCCTCACAAGACTTTCATTTTGGCTTACGATATTAGCCCTACCAAGAAAATTTCCCAACAGTAGTCCTGTCAGGACATACCCATCGCAAGGCCCCCCTCCCATGATCATCACAACCACCGGCAGCATTGAAGGCAAGCGCATCGTCTCTTATCTCGGAATTATCACAGGCGAGTCCATCATGGGCACCAATATCTTCACCGATCTTTTCGCAAGCGTACGCGATATCATCGGTGGCCGGTCGGCGGCTTATGAAGAAGAGATGACCAAAGCCCGCGACATGGCCCTGGCCGAACTGCAACAGCGAGGGCAGCAGTTGGGTGCGGACGCCATCGTGGGCGTCAACCTTGACACCGAAGCCATCGGCGGCGACCGCCGGACACTATTGATGGTGACCGCGACGGGAACGGCCGTGAAGCTGGGCTAATTATTTCTGAACCGACTTCGCAAACTCGGCCAGTTCTTTGTTGAAGCGCTCGCCCGCTTCATAGAACGTCGAGTGACCAACGCCGTCGTAAACTGAGTACTTGGCATTCTTCAGGCTTTTTTTCAGGGCATCCAATTGCTGAGGCCCGATCACACCATCAGCGCTGCCATACGTGACCAGCACGGGCAGAGAAGCGATCATCGGCAAAACTTTAGTGTTGTCGAGGCTGCGGCCAGCTAAGGCGGCGCGAACATACGGCAACAGCAACAAGCCACCCGCGCGCGAGATGCCTTGCCAGGTTTCATCGCCCGGCCCTGCGGTTAGGAATGCGATGCCGCCACGCGCTCCGACTATGTTTTCTTCGATATTGCCCGAGACCTGCAATTTGGCGGTTGCAGCACGTTGCTTGGCGATCGCAGGGTCGGCCCCGGGCGGAGGTGTGGGGAATGGCGGTATGACCATGCCACCCGCAGAACCCGCCAAGTTCAGGCCCAGCACACGCGATGTGCCGTAATGCTCGATGAAGTTAGCCATGACAAAGCCGCCGTACGACCAACCCACCACAACGGCTTTTTGCAGGCCGGTCGCATCCATCACCGCGGCCACGTCATCAGCCCAAATCTTCGAATCCTTATAGTCTTCGGGTTTCCAAGGCTTGCCGGAATTACTATGCCCGCGCAGATCGAATGCAACGAGATGATAATCCCGCGTGAGGTCAGCCGATTCCAACTGCTTCTTGAAGCTCATGTGGCTTTGGGCAAAGCCATGTACCAGCAAAATGGCAGGCTTGGTTTTATCGCCCGCTTCGACGGTGTTGAGCGGCACGCCACCCGCACCGGGCACCATTTTGTAGTCGAGAGCTGCAACAGTTGTTGAGACCACCATTGCCGCACCTATGATGAGTCCAAATGCCGTTTTCATTTTTGCCATCCGCTACTTCTTCTTGAATTTCGCCATCACGCGTTCGTTGGCACCCTTGGGGATGAAGGTCGACACATCGCCACCCAATCGCGCGATTTCCTTCACAAAGCGCGAGGCAATGAACTGATTGCGCTCGGAGGCCATGAGGAACATGGTTTCTACATCGGGGTTGAGGCGTGCGTTCATACCCGCCATTTGAAATTCGTATTCAAAGTCCGACACCGCACGCAGGCCGCGGATGATGACCGTGCCTTTCACTTGCTGCACAAAATGCATCAGTAGGTTGTCGAAGGCTACAACCTCGATGGGCACCTTTACCGGCATCTTGAGCTTGGCCACTTCCGTGCGGCACATCTCGACGCGTTCTTTAAGGGAGAAGAGCGGCCCCTTCCCCGCATTCACCGCCACGGCGATGATGAGCTTGTCGACCACCTTCACAGCGCGGCTAATGATGTCCAAGTGGCCATTGGTGGTGGGGTCGAAGGTGCCAGGATAAATGCCGGTACGATAGCGGCCGTTGTCTGGGAGCCCGGTTTTTGGAACCTTGGCCATGACCCTACTCCTCGCTGGCGTTTTCGGCCGTGCTTTCAACAGTCTGCTCGTGTGTCTCATCACCCGGCAAATGCGCGACCGAGGTGACTTTCTCCTCTTCGCCGGTGGAGAAGAGTGTCACACCTTGGGTCGAGCGCCCGGCGATGCGGATATCGGTAATGCCCATGCGGATCAAACGGCCCGCATCGGTAATCATCATGATCTGATCGGTGTCCTTGACCGGGAAGCTGGCCACCACGTCGCCATTACGCTTGCTCGTGGCAATCGAGGTAATGCCCGAGCCCCCGCGTCCGCTCACCCGATATTCATACGCCGAGGTACGTTTGCCAAAGCCTTTGAGCGTGGCGGTCAGGATGAATTCCTCCTGCCCGGCGAAACGCTGGAATTCCTCGTCGGTGAGAACCTTGTTGGCATCCCCGGCCTCGGCGGCCTCATCATCCTTCGAGGGCACTTCTTCGATATCCTCGCCCTCGCGCAGCTTCTTGGCCATGCGCAGGTAAGCGTTGCGGCTGTCGGTATCGAAGTCCACATGCCGCAAGATCGACATGGAAATCACTTCATCTTTTTCGGCGAGCTTGATACCGCGCACGCCGACAGAATTGCGACCGGTGAACACGCGCACCTCTCCCACATGGAAGCGGATGCACTTGCCCTGGCGAGTGTTCAGCAGCACGTCGTTGTTCTCATCGCAGGTGGCCACGCCGACAAGGCGGTCGCCGCCGTCGAGTTTCATGGCGATCTTGCCATTGCGGAAGATGCTGACGAAATCTGACAAATCGTTGCGCCGCACCGTGCCCGCCGTGGTGGCGAACATGACATTGAGCTGGCCCCAGGTGCTTTCATCCTCGGGCAGCGGCATGACGGTGGAAATCGTCTCGCCCTCTTTCAGCGGCAGCAAATTCACCATGGCTTTGCCACGGCTTTGCGGCGTGCCCAGCGGCAGTTTATAAACCTTGAGTTTATAGACCATGCCCGCCGTGGAGAAGAACAGCACCGGCGTATGGGTATTCACCACGTACAACGAGGTGACGAAATCTTCTTCCTTGGTGGCCATGCCCGCGCGGCCCTTGCCGCCGCGGCGCTGCGCACGGTAGGTCGACAACGGCACGCGTTTGATCCAGCCTGAGTTCGTGACCGTTACCACCATATCTTCGCGCTGGATCAAGTCTTCGATATCGGTTTCGAATTCCAAGTCTTCGATGGTGGTGCGCCGTGGCGTGGCGTATTCAGTTTTCATCGCCACCAGTTCGTCGCGCATGATGCCGTAAAGCTTCTCGCGCGAACGCAGGATGTCGAGGAAATTGACAATCTGGCCGCCGATCTCGGTCAGTTCGGCATGGATTTTGTCGCGCTCAAGGCCTGTCAGACGGTGCAGACGCAGGTCCAAGATCGCCTTGGCCTGAATTTCCGAAAGCTTGTAGATGCCCTTCACAACCTTGCGGTCGGGCTCGTCGATGAGTTGCACCAACGGCTCAACATCGGCAGCGGGCCAATCGCGCGCCATTAGCTGCTCGCGTGCCACGTTGGGGTCGGAGGCCTTGCGGATCAGAATGATCACTTCATCGAGGTTGGCCACGGCAATGGCCAGGCCCACCAAGGTGTGCGCACGTGTGCGCGCCTGACCCAACTCGTACACCGTGCGGCGGCGGATCACTTCTTCGCGGAAGGCGATGAACGCCACCAGCATTTGGCGCAAGGTCATCAGCTCGGGCCGGCCCGCATTGATGGCCAGCATGTTGACGCCAAAGCTCGATTGCAGCGGCGTGAACTTAAACAGTTGATTCAGCACCACCTCGGCCACGGCATCGCGCTTGACTTCCACCACCACACGCACGCCATGGCGGTCGGACTCATCGCGCATCTCCGAGATGCCCTCGATCTTTTTCTCGCGCACAAGGTCGGCGATCTTTTCGATCATCGAGGCTTTGTTCACCTGATAGGGTATCTCGGTGATGATGATGGCCTGGCGCTCCTTGGCCAGTTCTTCGATCTCGGTGCGCCCGCGCATGACCACCGCGCCACGGCCAGTCATGTAACCCGCCCGGCAGCCCGCATGCCCCAGGATGATGCCACCTGTGGGGAAATCGGGCCCGGGCACGATCTCCATCAGCTTTTCATCGGTCGTGGTGGGGTCATCGATCAGCGCACAGCAGGCGTCGATTACTTCGCCCAAGTTATGCGGGGGTATGTTGGTGGCCATGCCCACCGCAATGCCGCCCGCGCCATTGACCAGCAAATTCGGAAAACGCGCGGGCAAAACAAGCGGCTCATGCTCGCTTTCGTCATAGTTGGGTTGGAAATCGACGGTTTCTTTGTCGATATCGTCGATCAGCGAGTGGGCCGGCTTAGCCAGGCGCGATTCCGTGTAGCGCATCGCCGCCGGTGGATCGCCATCCATCGAGCCGAAGTTGCCCTGCCCATCGATCAGCGGCAGGCGCATCGAGAATTCTTGCGCCATGCGCACCATGGCGTCGTAAATCGATTGGTCGCCGTGCGGGTGATATTTACCCATCACGTCGCCGACGATGCGCGCGGATTTGCGGAACGGCTTGTTGTACTCGTAGCCGCTCTCTTTCATCGAGTAGAGAATGCGCCGGTGCACCGGCTTCAAGCCGTCGCGCACATCGGGCAGCGCGCGGCTGATGATCACGCTCATGGCGTAATCGAGGTAGCTGCGCTTCATCTCCTCTTCGATGGTGATCGGCATGATGTCGAAGTCGGAGGGGCCTGACGAACCCGGGCCAGTGGGGGGCACAGGTGGAATTTTACCGTTGGTATCGTCGGGCGGCAGATCGGCGGTGTCGGTCAACGAAACTAGCCTTTAAACGGGTCAAAACAAAGCGAATTTATTGCGCTGCACACAAGGGAACGAGGGCGCGAAATGCTGCCCGATTCATCCCTTACGAAAGTTCCGTTCTGGTCCCCCGCACAGCCTCAAAAGTGTAGCAGATGCCATATAAGCTTAACACAACAGATTGAATGGCCTTCCGGTGATCTAAGTGGCCGTAACGAAAGGTGAGGTGTGGATAACTTTTATATTTATAATAATGACTTAAGTAATAGTCTTGAAGCGATCTAGATAACGGAAAATGGGCTTTTTAGCCACCGCGAGGCGCTACTACTTCTTGTGTGACATCTGTCTGCTAAAAACCGCGAGAATCGGGCTGACTGTGGCAAACCCATGACTTGCCATGACCAAACTCAGTTAGATCGAAAAAGCTCGCAGAAATACCGCGCTGCAGCAACTAGAACGGAATATCGTTGTCCATCTCATCGCCGCCCCTGGCTAATTATTTAAACCAGCTGTCCAGGCCACTCCACCAATAGCGATTAAGCAGCCAAAGATAAAACATATGAAGGACAATAGCCTTAAAGGCGCTCGAGTGAATAGTTTACGTCCAGGACTGTTCAAAGCATCCATATAACGCGCATACGCATCGTCAGGTTTGATCGTAAATTTTAAACAGAACGTGTGTCGTTGATAAGGTTTTGGCAAACATGCGTATCCAGGTGGAGATCGATAACTAGCCTGATTCCAAGAAGAATCATACCTAAGGTAAATGTGATAGCTGCAAACATTAGCGGCAGAGTAGAAAGCTTATAATCAAGGAACGATGGGACCATTCCTATCATTAAAGCAATCCCACCAGCATTGGCGAAGCTAAGAAATCTATAAACTGGTTCAGAGTTACGATTAATTTTGCCCCTAAACTTATCAAGCTGCCAATCCAAAACTTCTCGCGCGTAAACACGCCAATCTGGCGGCATTTCATTCAATAATTTACCGCCAAACAGCTTATCTGCTGCAAAATCGCTAGGCCGCTCCTCTGGTGGCCTTGGATAGTCTTTAGATTCAGAGTCCAAATTTGCAACTCTCGCCTGATCACCGATTAGAATGGAATTTCGTCATCCATTTCATCTTTCGAACTTTTCCCACCTTTACCGCTGCCCGCGCCGGAATCCCAGCCGCCGCGATCCATGGCCGGTTCATCGCCGCCGCCACTCCCGCCACCCGAGCCACCGCCCCCACCGCCGCCCTTGCCATCGAGCATGGTCAGTTCACCGCCGTAGCCTTGCAGCACCACTTCGGTGGAGTATTTGTCTTGGCCGTCTTTGTCCTGCCACTTACGGGTTTGCAGCGAGCCCGACACATAAACCTTCGAGCCCTTCTTCAAATATTTCTCGGCGATGTCGGCAAGGTTGCCGAAAATGACGACGCGATGCCACTCGGTCTTTTCCTTGCGTTCGCCGGTAGCTTTGTCTTTCCAGCTTTCCGACGTGGCCAGCGACAGGTTGGCCACCTTGCCGCCGTTTTGCAGCGTGCGCACCTCGGGGTCTTTGCCCAAGTTGCCGATCAGAATGACTTTGTTGACGCTGCCAGCCATGTTTCGATCTCCCGAAAAATTTGGCGGACCTTAGCGAGTTAAGCCGCCACCAAAAAGCATCAAGTTATCCACAATCAAATCATCTCTCCCCTGGGAGAGGATTAGTGAACAGTCAGCCCACCTTGTCACCGTGCGCCAATCCGTTTATGAATGTACTCGTTTTGTTCTATTCGTCAAACACCTTGTGAAGCCCGCTGAAAACCTGGAAAAATCCCCGTAAATGCTCACCGATATCAAGGTTCGCGGCGCGCGCGAGCACAACCTGAAAAACATCAACGTTGATCTGCCGCGCAACAAGCTGGTAGTGGTCACGGGCCTGTCGGGCTCGGGCAAAAGCTCGCTCGCCTTCGACACTATATATGCCGAGGGTCAGCGCCGTTACGTGGAATCCCTTTCGGCTTATGCGCGCCAGTTCTTGGAGCTGATGCAAAAGCCCGATGTGGATTCCATCGAGGGCCTGTCGCCCGCCATTTCTATCGAGCAGAAAACCACCAGCCGCAATCCCCGCTCCACCGTCGGCACGGTCACCGAGATTCACGACTACATGCGCCTGCTGTGGGCGCGCGTCGGCGTGCCCTACTCGCCAGCAACCGGACTTCCCATCGAGGCGCAGACCGTGAGCCAAATGGTCGATCGCATCATGGCCATGGGCGAAGGCACGCGGTTGTACTTGCTGGCCCCCATCGTGCGCGGCCGCAAGGGCGAATACAAAAAAGACCTGCAAGATTTGCAGAAGAAAGGCTTTCAACGGGTGAAGGTCGACGGCACCTTGCACGAAATCGACGCCGTGCCCGCGCTGAACAAGAAGGTCAAACACGACATCGAAGTGGTGGTGGATCGCATTGTGCTGCGCGAGGGCTTGCAATCGCGCCTGGCCGATTCACTCGAAACCGCTCTGGGCTTGGCCGATGGCATAGCGTTTGCTGAAAACGCAGATGCCAAAGGAGACGCGGCGCGCACTGTGTTCTCGGCCAAGTTCGCCTGCCCCGTCTCGGGCTTCACGATTGATGAAATCGAGCCGCGCCTGTTTTCCTTCAACAACCCCTTCGGCGCCTGCCCCACCTGCGATGGCCTGGGCGTGACCCTGCACTTCGACCCCGACCAAGTAGTGCCCGACGCCAATGCCAGCATCGACGATGGCGCGGTGGCGCCATGGAGCAGTTCCAACCCGCCCTCGCCCTATTATCTGCAAGCCCTGCGCGGCGTGTGCCACCACTACAAGGCCGACCCCAAGACGCCCTGGAAAAAACTGCCCACTAAGGCGAAAGACGCCATTTTGAACGGCACCGGCGAGGAAGCCATCACCATCAAGTTCGATGATGGCGTGCGTAAATACGAAACCAAAAAACCTTTTGAGGGCGTGCTGAACAACCTCCAAAGAAGATGGAGAGAAACCGACAGCGCCTGGGTGCGCGAGGAATTGGAGAAATACCAAACCTCGCATCCGTGCGAGGTATGCAAGGGTTACCGGCTAAAGCCCGAGTGCCTGGCCGTAAAAATCAACAAAAAGCACATCGGCGAAATTTCCGAGCTGAGCATTTCCGATGCCGCCGCGTGGTTCGTGTCCTTAAGCAAGGTTCTCACCGCCAAGCAAATGGAAATCGGGCGACGCATTTTGCGTGAAATCGACGAACGCCTGCACTTCCTCAACAACGTGGGCCTCGACTACCTCACGCTGGCGCGCAATTCCGGCACGCTGTCGGGCGGCGAAAGCCAGCGCATTCGGTTAGCGTCGCAAATCGGTTCGGGCCTAACGGGCGTGTTGTATGTGCTCGACGAACCCTCCATCGGCCTTCATCAGCGCGACAACAACCGGCTGCTGGAAACCCTGCGCCATTTGCGCGACATCGGCAATTCGGTGCTGGTGGTGGAACACGACGAAGACGCCATTCGCACCGCAGACTACCTCATCGACATGGGCATTGGCGCGGGCATTCACGGCGGCACGGTGGTGGCCGAGGGCACACCCGCGCAAGTGATGAAGAATAAAGACAGCATCACGGCGGCATATTTAACAGGGCGCAAAAAAATCCCCGTGCCGAAAATCCGCCGCAAGGGCAACGGCAAGTCCATCGTCGTCAAAGGTGCGCGCGCCAACAACCTGAAAGACGTGGATGTGAGCTTCCCCATGGGCACGTTGACATGTGTGACTGGCGTGTCGGGTGGCGGCAAATCATCTCTGGTGCTCGAGACCCTCTACAAAAGCCTGGCCAAGTCGCTGTACGGCGCGCGCGATTTGCCCGGCCCGCATGATAAAGTCGAGGGCCTCAACCACCTCGACAAGGTCATCGATATCGACCAATCGCCCATCGGCCGCACGCCGCGCAGCAACCCCGTAACGTACACCGGCTGCTTCACGCACATTCGCGATTGGTTCGCCGAATTGCCCGAGGCCAAAACGCGCGGCTACCAGCCGGGGCGCTTTAGCTTCAACGTGAAAGGCGGGCGCTGTGAGGCCTGTCAGGGCGACGGCGTCATCAAAATCGAGATGCACTTCCTGCCCGATGTGTATGTCACCTGCGATGTGTGCAAGGGCAAACGCTATAACCGGGAAACATTAGAGGTTCACTTCAAGAGCAAAAGCATCGCCGACGTGCTGGACATGACGGTGGAAGAAGGCGTGGAATTCTTCAAGGCCATGCCCAGCATCCGCGAAAAGCTCGACCTGCTCAATCAGGTGGGCCTGGGTTACATCCACCTGGGCCAGCAGGCCACCACCTTGTCAGGCGGCGAAGCACAGCGCGTGAAGCTGGCCAAGGAACTCAGCAAGCGCGCCACCGGCCGCACGGTTTACATTTTGGACGAGCCCACCACCGGCCTGCATTTCGAGGACGTGAAGAAACTATTGGAAGTGCTGCATACGCTGGTGGAACAAGGCAACACCGTGATCGTGATCGAGCACAACCTCGAGGTCATCAAAACCGCCGACTGGATTATCGACTTAGGCCCCGAGGGTGGGGCGAAAGGCGGGAAGATTGTTGCGGTGGGAACGCCGGAGCAAGTGGCCAAGGCCAAGGGCAGTTATACGGGAGATTTTTTGAGGGAGAGGTTGGGGTAGAATGAACAACTACGAGATAGCCTAGTCTAGAAGAAGTCAACTTATTCAACTGATTCCTAAATACTCTGGATTCCTATGACCGAAAGATTGCAAGCAGAACCAAAATTGTGAATCAAAATTTATCAGTTCTATTCGATGTCTTCATCCTCATGATTCGCCGTTAGCCGAATCCTTGGGCTCTACTTTCTTATATAGAATTCCGCCGCTTTGATGCAACAGAAGTAGCGTTCGACAGTGCTAATATTCGCATTGAATAAGAACGAGGGCGCTTTCATGGATTACGTTGCCGACTTTATCGGATTTCTTTTCACATTAGTCAAAGCATTGGCTGAGGGTTTCGCTGAGAGCATCACGACGTATGCCCCAGTTGCGTTGATTGTCTACCCGACTGTCATATGGATTCTGCACGATTCCGGGGTATGCCGCTTTTGGGACGCCAAAGAGGAAAACTTCAGAACCACTTACAGCGCACGGGAGATGACTTGGGCCTTTGTGGGATTTGCCATCGCCATTTTCCTAACCACCTTGATTGGTATAATCCTCGGCTGGATCATGTCTGTATTAGCGGCCATCATCAAATTCATCGGCTTTGGCACTGAGCCGTTCAAGGACCATCCAGTCGAGTTCATGATCAGCTTTGTTGTACTGTTGGCGATGGCTGGCTCTTATCTCGCCGTCCGTACGAGATTGCAAAAGAAAGACGTTTCTGGCCTTGGTATAATAGGCCTTGGGTTCTGCGTGCTGCTCGCTACTTACGTCAGCACAAGCTTATGGGGTGGGATTCAGAAGTGGAATCAACCCATCGCAACCACCCAAAAGCCGCCACCGGCCATCACAAAGATCGATGAAACAGCCGCCACGCCTGCCGCGGTGCCTACATCGCCAGCCCCAACAGTTCCAGAACCTCCTGCACCTGTTGCAGGGAAAACGTTGGATGCGCAAGCTCCACAGCAGTAAAATCCCCGCACCCCGGACGATTGATCCGCAATACATGTCTTGAGCCGTTGGGCCTGAGCGTCACCACCGGAGCCGATGCGTTGAAAATCGCGCGGC
The DNA here is from genome assembly GCA_009693785.1 of Rhodospirillaceae bacterium. Taxonomy (GTDB): domain Bacteria; phylum Pseudomonadota; class Alphaproteobacteria; order Rhodospirillales; family Rhodospirillaceae. The sequence continues at coordinate 25,988 of SHWP01000032.1, read as the reverse complement.
CCACGCTGTCCAATGTCGTCAACGGCAAGGCCGCGATTTCCGCCGAAATGGCAATCCGTTTGGAAAAAGCTTTCGGCGGCACTGCCGATGCGTGGCCGCGCATGCAGACGGCCTTCGACCTCGCCCAAGCCCGACTATGACGTCGCATAAAAAGACCTAGAATTGCATGATAAGTGTTGGTCCCAAGCAGCAGCACGCATAATCTATCGAAGTGCACCGCACTGGTTCGCCCTAGCACCTCAGGAGTCTCACATGGACTTGCATCTCAATCGGCGCACTGCACTGGGCGCAGTTGGCGCGCTTGCCGCCGCCGGCCCCGCCGCAGCGGCCACAGCGCCTCGCGTGTTAGATCCCGTGCGCGATGCCGCGCTCATCAACATCAAGCTGCGGTATCGCGCCGATAACGGCCCGCTGTTCTGGTGGATGAAGGGCACAAAGTTGGGCCAGGTCAACGCCGCCATGCGGCCCCTCTTCGACATGCAGGTCGGCACCATCGCCCGCATTGCGCACAAGCCCGACGGCACCTTCAATCTCACCAGCCTTGAGGTCGTGTTCTATACCGACCTGGAAACCGGGGCCCGCTTGCGGCAATGGAAGAACCCCTACACCGAGGCCACGGTGGATGTAACCCACGGCCCCTTGGGGCCGGAAACAATTGCCTTTAAGGCCGATGGCCGAAAAGTGGAAGTTCCGCGCGAAGTGGGCGGTGCCATCATCGCCGGAATGTTCGACAGCCAAGCCAGCGTGGCGGGCGATGACGTTTGGGCGCAAACGCAGTCGACTGTCAGCGTGACGCAGAAAACAAACGCGGGCCCGCCGTTTCAGGTGAACGAGTGGGCGACGTTTCATGGCCGCGCGGCTGATGTTTTGGACCAGGACAAACCATTCATTCCCGCCACATCGCATTTGCAGGAATCAACCAGTTGGTCGAAGTGGATGGGCATGACTGATCGCCCCGGCAACCTGACGGCGCGCTGCATCGGGGCCAAGGTGAAAACCTATGCCGAGATGCCCGAGAAGTGGCGCACGCTCATGGCCGAAGCGCACCCCGACATCGCCGCCGACCCCATCGGCGCGCTGGACCGTCCTGCCGCACGGCTTGATCGTTAAGGGGGCGTTGCTTTGGTCCTGCGAAACACCTTCGCTGCCGTTGTGGTTGAAGGCGAGCGCATCGTTGCCATAGCTTTTCTAAGTGCGTTCGGCGCTTAAGAAAAGCTAGCCGGGTCAAGCCCAAGTATGACATTAGAGAGATAGACTGAAAGCTGTGCCCAAATGCGCCTGATGATGAATCACACTGAAATCTCACAAGAAATCCGCGCGTTCGATGCCGCCAAGGTTTTGGCCAAGGCGCTGGGTGTCGACGTGGGCGATTTGCTGGTGGGATGAATGTCGTCTTTGCCTCACACAGCCTGCGCGCTGCTGGTCGGCAAACCTGCGATCGCCGAGACTGAGTGGCCCAGCATTCTCGCTGCCTATGCCCAAACCCAGCGGCACTACCACACCTGGGCGCACATTCTTGCCGTGCTGTCAGCCGCTGATGCCGTGACTACGCATGTTCAAACCCCACGCGGATTTTACCTCGCCTGCGTTTATCACGACATCGTTTATGAACCGGGCGCGAAGAATAACGAAGCGCTCAGCGCAGCGCGCTTGCGCGAGGCATTCGCGGCTGGGCGCATCGATGCCAGTGACCAGGATATCCGTGTGGCCACAGCCCTCATCGAAACGAGCGGCGGCGAAGGGCGGACACACCCGACGGCCGCCTCTTCTGGGACATCGACCGCAGCATACTTGCCGCAGCACCCGAGGGTTATAAACTCTACGCTGCCGCCGTGCGTGCCGAGTTCAGTGCCTATGTCGATTTCATATACCGCATGGGGCGAAAGAAGTTCCTCAAAAGCGAGCTAGCGCGCACCAGCATTTTCCGCACACCGCATTATCAAGGCGACCCCGAAAGGCGCGCGCGCGAGAATATCGCAACCGAAATCGCCGAACTTTAACGTCCCGCTCGGCCCCTTGCCCCGTCCACCCCGTGAGTCGGGCGCGTGTTTACCGCGCTGCACCATCATCTTAAGCGTTCTCCCCTGCCCGCGCGGGCGATAACATGCCACCTCAATGCGGTTGTTCGGAGGGGATGGAATCATGATCACCATGCGAGTCTTTTTGGCGGCGAGCGCGCTCTCACTACTGGCGGCTCCAGCTTTTGCGCAAGGCGTGCCGTTGGACCAAGACGTCAAGCCCGGCGAGAAAATGAGTTTCTTCATCACCAGCGTGGGCACTGGCGATGGCGCCAATTTAGGTGGCCTCGCGGGCGCCGATGCGCATTGCCAAAAACTTGCTGCCGCCGCGGGCTTTGGCAAGGCCACTTGGCGCGCCTACCTCAGCACGCAAGCGATGGGCAACCAGCCGGCCATCAACGCGCGCGATCGCATCGGCAAAGGGCCTTGGCACAACGCCAAGGGCGTCATGGTCGCGCAAGACTTAAGCCACCTGCATGGCGACACGTTGGAGGAGGCGCGCGCGGGCAACCGCATCATGATTCTTCATTCGCGCGATGAGAAGGGCAACCAGATCAACAGCGTGGGCACGCAGCCGCTGCAGCACGACATCCTCACCGGCTCGCGCACCGATGGCCGCGCCTACACCACCGATCCCAGCGATCACACCTGTAAGAACTGGACCAGCAACAAGGAGGGCAGCACGCAAGTGGGCCATTCCGACCGCACCGGCGGGCCTAACAGTTCGTGGAACTCGGTGCACCCCACGCGCGATTGCAGCCAAGAGGGCCTGGTGGCCACCGGCGGCGCGGGGCTGTTCTATTGCTTCGCCACCGACGTGAAATAAGCAGCGCAGGGGAAGGACTCAGACCATGTCAAAATTTAAAATCATCCTGGCCGTAACGGTGTTCGCGATGGCCTCGCCGCTGCCTCTGACAAAATTGGCCGCACAAGAAGCCGCCAAGCCCAATCCGCTGATGAGCTTTTTTGTCACCAGCGTGGGCAAAGGGGATGGCGCAAATTTGGGCGGGCTTGCGGGCGCCGATGCCTATTGCCAAAAGCTGGCTCAAGCCGCCGGCGCGGCCAAGAAAACCTGGCGCGCTTATCTCAGCACGCAAGGGGCTGGTGGCGTGAACGCGCGCGACCGCATTGGCCAAGGGCCGTGGTATAATTTCAAGGGCGACATGATCGCGCAGAATTTAAGCCACTTGCACGGCGATTCATTGGAAGAAGCGCGCGCGGGCAACCGCATCTATTTCAACACCGCGCTGACCGAAACCGGGCATGAAGTGAACGGGCATGATAACGCGCCCGATATTGCCAAGCCGGGCGACGTGAACCGCCACGACATGCTCACCGGCTCGCAAGCCGATGGCCGCGCCTACGCCGACGACAAGGATCACACCTGTAAAAACTGGACCAGCAACAAGGACGGCTCGGCCCAGCTGGGGCACCACAACCGCACGGCTTGGAACTCGGCCCACCCGTCGAGGAGTTGCAGCCAGCCCGACTTGGTGGCCACCGGCGGCGCGGGGCTGATGTACTGCTTCGCGACCGACTAAAGGCGGTTGGCGGCGCGGCCTAATCTTTCTTGCCGCGAAAGCGCGCGAGCAACGCCTCATCCATCCCTAAGTCGTTGGCGGCCGCCGTCATGTGCGCGGCGGTCACACGCGCATCGCCCTTTTTCTGCGTGTACCGTTCCACCTGGCGCGTCACCATGGTGCGCACAAAGGGCGGCACCTTCATCAGCTCCTGCATGGCGTCGTCATCCCAGGGCAGCTCGATTTTCAATCCCGCGGCCGCATAACCTTGGGGCGTTTCCTTCAAGGTGTGGCAGGTCATGTTCTCGGTGGTGGCGAAAAAATAATCCCGCCTTGCTTCATCGCCCAAGCCCACGGGTAAATTCATCGCGCGAATACGCGCGGCCCGGTCCATCTCCTCCAGGCCTTCATCGAACACCAGAGCCACGATTTTGGCGATGACAATGCCGCTGCTTTTATCCAGCTTCACGATTTCATCAGCGACGCACTCGGCGATTTGCGGGCATTCCTTCAGGCTGGGCGGTTTGACTTTCAGCGATGGGATAGCCGTAAAGCGCGTGTGCTCTAACTCATTCACGCCCTCGGGATAAAACCGCGCGGTTTCCATCACGTCGTCCACATAATCGGCGGGCGGGCAGTTGATGACGAATTCCTTGGTGGCGCAGATGTTCTCAAACGTGTGCGAGTCCTGCCGAAAGCCCATGATCATGCGCGGGTTCTTGGCCATCACGTCGTACTGCATGATGTGCGAATAGGGTGCGGCATTGATTCCGCCTTTGGCGTCGAGCGTCGTGACAACGGTGATGAGTTTTGGAAACAGCCAAATATCTGAATACCAAAACGGCCGAATTTTCACTTCTTTTTTCATGGTCGCACTCCCAAGTGTAGGCTCTTATTCTAGCCAGCAGGCCCGGCCTTGCATGTCATAAAGTGTGCTTTCCGAAGCGCATATGCTCAACATCCATTAGATGGTTCCGTTCGCGTGGGTGGCTGTTTCGTCATGCCTTGCCTCTGGTGCTGACTAGTCATATAACTAGTCATCTTAAAACGACGAAGGTCCGCCATGAATAAGTCGCCCATGACTAAATGGCCCGTGCAGGACGCCAAGGCAAAATTCAGCGAGATGCTCGACACCGCACTTAGTAAGGGCCCGCAAGTGGTCACGCGGCGGGGTGTGGACATGGCCGTGCTGGTGCCGATGGAGGAGTGGCAACGCCTCTCGCGGCCCCATCAGCCTTCGCTAAAAGAATTGTTGCTCAACACACCAAAAGACGCTGCATTCGCCCGCATTTTAAGCAAACGCCGCCCCATAAAATTGCCACGGCCAGCGATCCTCGATTAGGACCGGCGGCGTGTACCTTCTCGACACAAATATCGTATCAGAAATGTTTCGCCCGCGGCCTCACGGCGGCGTCATTGCATGGCTGAATTCACTTGGCGAAGACACCTTGGCGATATCTGCCGTTACCCTTGGCGAAATGCAGCGTGGCGCGGAGCTCATGAGGTTAAAAGATGCGGCTCGCGCGGACCTGATCGAGTTTTGGGTTGATCGGGCACGCAAGACATACACAACATTTCCCATGGACGCCGATGCGTTCGTGTTATGGGCAAAACTTATCGCTCGCAGGGACGATAAACTAACCCTGGACGCCATGATCGCCGCCACGGCCATCACGCGCAGGCTAACGGTGGCCACCCGCAATGTGCGCGATTTCAAGGCGTTGGGCGCGAAAACCTTCAATCCGTTCGACTATCACGCTTAAGAAAATAATGCTCAAATCATGCCGTTAGGGGTTCTGGGAGGGAGACCATCATGATGACTCACATCACACGCAGGCGCGTGCTCGGCACAACAGCAGCCATCACGGCGGCAAGCATTGCAGGCAACGCCAAAGCTGCGGGCACCATTCGCGTGTATGCGGGTGGCGAGTCAGCTGACAAAACCCTGACCTTACGCATGACCGAGCGCCCCGCACCGGTGGCTGGCCCGGGCCAAGTGGTGATGAAGGTTCATGCCACCAGTTTGAACGCGCGCGACCGCAGCTTGTTGCGCGGCGTGCGCATTTATGGCGGCAAGGGCGGCTTCCCCTATGTTCCGTTCGATGACAACGCGGGCGAGGTGTTGTCGGTGGGCCCGGGCGTGACCCGCGTGAAGCCCGGCGACCGGGTGATCTGCACGCACTTTCCGTTGTGGGTCGATGGCCCATGGGATGACGCCACCATGTCGAAAATGGACTTCGGCGTGAACACCGATGGCTTTTGCGCCGAACAAACCGCGGTTCTGGCCGATGGGTTGGTGAAAATCCCCGATAGCCTGTCCTATGAAGACGCCTGCACCTTTCCCAACGCTGGCCTGACAGCGTGGAACGCCGTGATGGTGGAAGCCAAGCCGCAAGCTGGCGAGACGATTCTCACGCTAGGCACCGGCGGGGTGTCGGTGTTTTGCATGCAATGGGCGAAGCTCACCGGCGCACGGGTGGGCATTACCTCGTCGAGCGACGAAAAACTCGCGCGCATGAAAGCCTTGGGCGCCGACTTCACCATCAACTACCGCACCACACCCGATTGGAACGAAGAAGCCATGAAACAAACAGGTGGTAAGGGATTGAACGTGGTGTTCAACACCGTGGGCATCGGCGAGATGGAGCGCTCGATCAAATCATGCGCGTCCAACGGGCGGGTCATGGTGATTGGCGCTAATCCCGTGGCACCTGCGGGGGCAGAAACCCAAGCCGTGGGCCTGAAGGACTTTCCGCGCAGCATGATCATGCGCCGCCTGAAGGTTCAGGGCGTGCTGGTGGGCAGCCGCAAGATGCTGGAAGATTTGGTGCAAACCGCCGTCGCGCGCAAAGTAAAGCCGATCATCGACAAGGTGTTTACCTTCGATCAAGTGCTCGACGCCCTGCGCTATATGGAAGGCGGCGAGAAGGTTGGCAAAATCGTTATCAAGGTGGCCTGAAGGCAACCGTATCAAAAAGGACCAGCACCATGACACACAACACGACTGAGGAGGTCCCTCGCCGCACGGCCTTGGGCCATGCCGCACAACTTGGCTTGGCGGCCGCGACCCTCGGCGCTGCACCGGCGTCCGCGCAAGCCGCGGTTGATAACGACATCAGCGTAGCCCCCGATGGCAAATACGAACGCGTGGCGTTGAAAAAAGACGTCATCCGCGTCACAGCCGTTCAATCACCGCTTTATCCGGCCGATCCAGCTAACCCCAAGCCGGTGATGACCAAGAATTTGAACAACATGCTGGACTTGATCGACGCCGCAAACGGGTTTGCCGGACCGCAAGATCTGCTGTGCTTTCACGAGCAGCCGATCATGGGCTGGGCGCCGTGGACGCGCGAGGAAGCGCTGAAAGTGTGTATCGACATTCCCGGCAAGGAAACCGAAGCGTTGGGCAAAAAGGCCAAGCAGTATGGCTGCTACATTGCGTTTGATACCTATGCCCGCGACAAAGACTGGCCCGGCCACTTGCTGTTGATTGGTGTGCTGATCGGCCCCGATGGCTCGATTGTCGCCCAGCATTGGAAGCAGCATAACGTGCGCCTGCGCAACGACTGGACCATGTTCACCACCACGGCGTTCGATGTGCTGCCGCGTTACATCGAAATGTATGGCGCCGATGCCGTGTTGCCGGTGGCGCGCACTGATATCGGGAATATTTCGCTTCTCACCTCGCCCTACGACCCCGACATTCACCGCGCCATCACCTTGAAGGGCATGGAAATTGCGGTGCGGTTTTCATCGGGCGGCTTTAACGCGACGGACTCACAGTCATCGTCGCTGTTCAACCGCAACTATACCATCACGGTCAATCAATCGATCTCACCGGGCAATGCGGGGGCTGACTATTCCGGTGCGGGCGGCACCAGCATCTATGGCCCCGGCGGGCGCGAAGTGGCCATGGCCAAGTCGGCCAATGAGGAACTCATTCCCACCACCATTCCCATCGCCGAATTCCGCAAAACGTTCCGGCTGCCCGATATCCCCATGGCGCTGGTCATGCCGGTGTATCAAAAGTACAAGCCCATGTACGACCCGGGCCTGCAACTGAGCTATTTGCCGAGCGACAGCACCGACGCGGCGAAGTACTACATGGCTAAGCGCAATTGGTAAGCGGAGTGCCGCCGTCATGATTTTGCTCAACCGTCGCACACTCATCGGCTCGTCAATGGCGGCAAGCTCGCTGTGGGCGGCGCATGCCCGGGCACAAAACGTCAGCAAGACGATCTTCGACTTTATTGTGGTGGGCGCAGGCACGGCAGGCTTACCGGCGGCTATTTTTGCTTCGCGGCGCGGGGCGAAAGTGCTGCTGGTCGATGCCGCCCCCGATGTCGGCGGTACATTGCACATCGCCGGTGGTGAAATCAGCGGAGCTGGCACGCACACCCAAAAGGCTAAGGGCATTGTCGATAGCCCCGACATTCATTTTGCCGATGCGATGCAGCTGGCCAATGGCAAGGCCGATCCGAATGTGATTCGGCTGACGGCCGATCATGCTGGAACGACCATCAATTGGCTGCTCGACAATGGTCTTACGCCCCTGCCCGAGCATCCCATCAAAGGCGAAAGCACCGGGCGGCGTGGCTATACGGTGGCGCGCTATTTGTGGGGTGCCAACAACGGCCGCGATATCTTGGCGGTGATGAACAAGGAATTATCGCGTGAGGCCGCTTCGGGGCGCGTGATCGCGCAACTCAGCACCCGTATTTCAAGCCTGGTGACAATCGATTCTGGATCAGTGGAAGGCGTACGCGCGCAGGTGGCAGGCCAAAACTCGTGTTCCGTGGCCGCCATGTACTGCTCACGGCGGGCGGCTATGCCATGAACCCCGCGATGTTTGAACGCTTGGTCAGCAGGCCAGCCTTCGTGGCGGGGTCTTACCAACACTCGCAGGGCGATGGCTTGTCGCTGGCTACATCCATCGGCGGCGTGTTGCGCGGGGCCGAACTGCACCGGCCGGGCAATGGCTCAGTTCTCGAAACTGATAAGTGGCCAACGAAAGTCTATGCGCGTTTCAACACCGCGCCCCAAAGCAGGCCGCCGTGGGAAATTTGGGTGAATAACCAGGGTCAGCGTTTCGTGCGCGAGGATGAACTCCAGGCCAACGAGCGCGAAACCGCGCTGCTGGCCCAACCGCGCCTGAGATATGCGATTGTGTTTGATGACGCGATTTTCAACGCTGCTCCACCGGGCATCCCCGACTGGACGCGCGATAAAATGGCCAGCCACTTCAACACGCACCCGATGTTCGTGAAGGCCGATACACTTGGCGAACTCGCCAAAAAAGCGGGCATTGATGGCCCAGGGCTGCAAGCCACGGTGAGCGCTTATAATGCGTCGATCAAGGGCGGGTCAGATCCCCTCGGCCGTCAGCATCGCCCGCAAGCCATCGTCCAAGCGCCGTTCTATGCCATCATTCACCACGGCCATTCGGCCACATCGGCGGTCGGTGTGGTGATCGACAAAGAGTTGCGCGCATTGCGTGCCAATGGCGAGCCGATTCCTAATTTGTATGCCGCCGGTGAAGTGCTAGGCAGCGGGGCGACGCTGGGTAACGCCTTCGTGCCGGGCATGATGATCACGCCGGCCATGGTGCTCGGCCGTCATTTGGGCATGACATTGCCGCTCAAGGCTTAGCTGTTCGCCGTTTTGCTTTCTTACCCGCGCGATATGGTGCTTGCGTCTCGGCTAAACCGTGTACGGGTTTCGCCCCGCCAGATTTTTTGCGGTTTGCCGTCATGGATTTGTGCACCATGAACGTGCGCAACACAGCGTTCATGCGCGTCTGATAGCCTTTGCCTTGCCGCTTGAAGAACGCCAACACGTCATCGTCGACGCCCAGCGTGATGACCTTCTTGTGCGGCGGGTATACCAGCATCGCATCATCCCAAAAGCCGGGCGGCGTGTCCCAGGCATCGGGGTCGGAGGCCACATTGGCCGCGATTTCCTCATCGGTCATGGCATTAACCCGCGCCCAGTCGGTGTCACTAGGCAGCTTCCGCAACTGTTCAGCCGTGTATCGCACGATACGCCCTTGCTTCATGGCGGCTGGCCCTCCAGGCCGAAATGATACGCACGCGATTACCGCGCTGCGTGTAAATGATTTTAACGATCAGGCCGTCGTAGGCCCCCACGGCGATAAAGCGATCTTCGCCGTAGTCGCGGCGGGTATCCTTGCGGATCATCATGAGTTCATTAAACACCCGCGATGCACCACGAAAGCCAACGCCATGCTTGCGCAGGTTAGATGCATACTTGGCCTCGCCCCATTCGAAGTCCATCATATAATGATATATCATACATATTAATTATAAATATAAATGTGATCAGACACAACCTACCCCGCCCCGTTCGCCCCACGAAAGCACCCCGCGCGCCGCCTTTAACCCGGCACAAAACTACGCTTTACCGTGCAGTCACTTCACACTCATCTCAAGGGCGCATCGGCCATGAAACGACGGATTTTCCTCGGCTCATCCGTGGCGGCAGGACTTAGCACTATGACAGCGAGTGAACGGGCCGCAGCCGCCCAAACAGTTGCCTGGGACTATGTCATCGTTGGTGCGGGCACGGCGGGTTTACCGGCGGCTATTTTCGCCTCGCGCCGTGGCGCCAAGGTGCTGCTGATCGACGCGGCCGACCAAGTGGGCGGCACGATGCATTTAGCCAATGGGCAGGTCGCGGCGGCGGGCACACGCACGCAAGCCGCCAAGGGCATCACCGATGACACGCGCGACAAGCACTACGATGACGTCATGCGCATCACCCGTGGCCTGGCCGATGCCAGCATTGTGCGCACCACTGTCGATAACGCGCCCGCCACGATCAATTGGCTGTTAGATAACGGCCTCACGCCCCTGCCCGATCACCCCGTTACCGGCGATAGCCCGGGCCGGCCGGCTTACACCACGCCGCGCTACATTTGGGGCAAGGGCGAAGGCCGCGACATTTTGAAAGTTGTGGTCAAGGAACTTGAGCCCGAACTGGCCAGCGGCCGCGTGGTCACCCAACTTAGCACCCGCGTGACGGGCCTGCTCACCGCTGCCAATGGCGCCGTCGAGGGCGTGCGCGCCACATCGAATGGCCAGGAGCTAACATTCAAGGGCCGCCATATCCTCATCACCACCGGCGGCTACGCCATGAACCCGGTGTTATTCGAGCGCTTGATCGGTAATCCCACTTATGCGGCGGGCTCTTACCCCCAAGCGCAGGGCGATGGGCTGGAGCTAGCCACGGCCGTGGGCGGCAAATTGCGCGGCAAGGAACTGCACCGCGCCGGTTCGGGCTCGATCCTCACCACCGATAAATTCCCGGCCCGGCCCTATGCGCGCTTCATCACCGCACCGCAAGAGCGCCAACCTTGGGAAATTTGGGTGAATAACGCAGGTCAGCGTTTTGTGTGCGAAGACGAGCCGCTGACGTACAATCGCGAGCGCGGCTTGGTGGCGCTTGATAAATTCCGCTTTGCTGTTGTGTTCGATGATGGCGTTTTCCAAAACGCGCCGGTGGCCATCGCCAAGTGGACGCGCGACCAACTGGCGCAACACTTCAACAAACACCCGATGTTCCACCGCGCCGATACACTGGCCGAACTGGCCGCCAAGGCCGGCGTTGACGCCAAGGGCCTCGAACAATCCGTGCGCGCTTATAATGAAAGTGTGAAGTCGGGTAGTGATAAGTTCGGCCGCAAGCATATGCCGCGCGCACTGACCCAGGCCCCCTACTACGCCGTGATTCACTACGGCACATCGGCCACATCGTCGATTGGCATCGTGGTGGACAAAGACCTACGGGTACTAAGGGCCGACGGCTCGGTGATACCCAACCTTTATGCGGTGGGCGAAGTGCTGGGCAGCGGCGCGACGCTGGGCAACGCCTTTGCCCCAGGGATGATGCTCACGCCTGCGCTGACGCTGGGGCGCCTCCTGGGCGAACGCCTGCCGATTGGGGCGTAAAGCCAGCACAATAAATCGCCGCAGTCCTCAGCTTCCCTGTACCATTCCGTGGCACAGGGAGCATCGCCATGAATTGGATTTTTGCCGGAATTTTATTGGCGAGTATCACCACTGCCCATGCCGATACACTGTCGTTTGATGACGCAGCCGTTGGCCAACCACCGCCCGGGTGGACAGCGGCTGTAACCGGTAGCGGAAAATCTATTTGGACAGTCGAGGCCGATGCCAGCGCGCCTTCAGGCACCAACGTTCTCAAGCAATCGGCGGAGGGAACATTTCCGATCTGCATGAAGGACGGCACCAACTTTGCCGATGGCTATGTCGAGGTCCAATTCAAAGCGATCGCTGGCAATGAAGATCAAGCCGGTGGCGTGATTTGGCGGGCGAAAGATAAGGATAATTACTACATCGCCCGCGCCAACGCGCTGGAAGACAACGTGACCATTTATCACACCATCAATGGGCGGCGCGTGGCGTTCAAAAGTGCCGATGTGAAAGTCACGCCCCGACAGTGGCACCGCTTGCGGGTCGAATTTACGGGAAACACCTTTGCGGTGGTGTTCGATGGGCAACGCGTCATCGACGCTACCGACAATTCCATCGCGGGTGCAGGCCAAGTCGGCCTTTGGACCAAGGCCGATAGCGTGACGTTATTCGACGATTTTGGTTTTGGCGTGCGATAGCGCGCCGCCACACCTCAGCGTGACAGTATCGGAGGACTCATGCTCGATTTTTCGCGATCTTTGTATCGGTCTTTTTGGCCGAACTGGGGGATAAAACCCAACTGGCCACCGTGTTGATTGGCAATCTCGCGCAGCAATACCTCACCTAGGTTCCGCTCAAACTCATCGCGGGCATACTGTTCATCATCATCATCGGTGTGTGGACTGTGGCGGATCATTTTCGCAGCATGTGATGAGGCGCCTTCGATCGTCGCCTCATGTATGCTGCGCTGCGTCATACCGGCGCTGAATAATTATACCGCAGCGGTATACGATGCCTGTTAATTTCCCTGTTAAAACAGGCATAACAGGCGCCATCGCCCGGACAAGAATAATGCATTGCATCATACAGCGGCGGTGTAATTTTCGAGTCGACAAATTGTTCCACGTGAAACAATTCCCCCGTCATCCACAGACCGCCGCTAACGCCGCTCCATCTGGCGGGTGATCGCCAAAGCCGCCAGCGCTCCCAGCAGCGCTAGGCCCGTATCTTTCTGGGCATCGAACACGTCGCCCTGTGTGCCGAGATAAGCCATGGCCGCATCAGGGCTGACGATCTGCGCCACGGCCCATTCGATCAACTCGTAGAGCTCACTATTGGCCACCACCACCGTGAAGGCAAAAATGTATGAGACGAAGCCACGCACACCTGCAGCACGCATAAGTAACTCGCGGATCGGATAAGCGAGTAGCAAACCGAAGGTGAAATGCACGATGCGGTCATAGTGATTGCGCTCCATCGCAAACATGTCTTGCAGCCATCGGCCGAGCGGCACTTCGGAGTAGGTGTAGTGCGAGCCGACCGTGTGCAGCACCCAAAACACCGCGATGAAGACATGAGCTAATTGCGACAGCGGATGGGTTTTGTAGATCAGCACAAGAACGCCTAATCCCACGAAGAGCAGGATGTTTTCCAAGAACCAGTCCATGCGATAGACCGGGTCGATGGCCGCCCACACCCATACCAGCGCGCAGATCGCGGTCAAGCCTTGCAGCAGGCGGTTGGTGGCGAAGTCCCGCGTAACGGCAGAGGTGGCGGTGGTGATCACTTCACCCGCTTGAAGTCCTGCACGATGCGCTCGGTTTTGGCAGGTGTGGTTCCGACCGCTTCATACACAAACGTGCCGTCCTCGATGTATCCGTCGGCATCCATGTGCATCAGCACCATCGGATTCATGTTCGTGCCTAGCCTGCGATTGAAGATCGTGCAGGTGCTGCCGTTCTGGCCCTCGAAATTGGCGCCCCTTTTTCTCAGCATAAAAGTGCAGTTGTCGGGGTAAGCATTCAGGTCGGCGATCGTCAGCGCCTTGGCAGCTGCGGCGCGCGGATCGGTGCTGGAATGAATGCCGGTGAGAACCTTTTCCGCCGTCGCATTCAACGTGTAGAAGTGCATGGCGATCCCATCAGCCATGGCCGTGTAGGTCCATATACGCTGGCTCGTGACGGGGCCATTGGCATCGGGGTCGCGCCATTCCACAAATGTCACAGTGCCAGGAATATTGGGCATGTCGAGCTTGGTCGAGAAGGCCACACGCAGCCGGGCTTTTTCAGGCCCAAGGGCGGCAAACTGCGCCTTGGCGTTGAACTCGCCCGTCATCCAACTCACAAGCTTAGCCACATCGGCTTCAGTCTCGGCGTAAACCGGCGCCGATATCAAAACGGCTAAGACGCCAATGATGGCCTTGAGACGCACGATCAACTCCTATCCCAACGTCATGATCAGGCCGTACACGCTGCCCGCGATGATCAACGAAAAGGTTCCCACCGTACCGATGAAACGGAACGCATTGGGAACGCGGCGCGGGATACCAATGGGATGCAAGATGCGGCAAACCACCAGCAGCGCCCCTGCATAGGCCAGTGCGGTTTTATTCGCCCCGCCCAATTCCAATAACCCCATCAGGATGAGCAGCAGCGGCACGTACTCGGAGAAATTGGCGTGGGAGCGCACTCGGTTTTCCATGTCGTCGTTGCCGCCATGCCCCAAGCTGATGCGGTACTTCAGGCGGCCTTGAATAACGCGTGCCGACAACACGATATAGATTAGCGCCAAGACGCTGGTTGTCGTCAGTGTGACCGATAACAACATCGACACCATTCCAGACATAACTGCCCCCCTCTTTGAAATGAACGCCCTAGCCTGATCCTGGCTCAATCGGAGATCAAGAGGTTCGGTTCATATTCATGTGGCCAATTTGCGCTGCAGAATTAAGCCCAACGGCCATAGCATTGACGCAGCCAGACCAAGTGCCATGGCCGACCACGCACCAAGGCTTTCGGCACTCAGGACAAGCACCAGCAACCCAATGACAATGCCGATCAGTGGCTTTACCGCCGCACTCAGGGCCATGGTGGCGCCCGCCATGCCAAAGCTGCGGCTCATGATCACCGCAAGGCTCGACAACGTAATGGGAAACACCGCCGCGATACCCGTAGCCATCGGCCCGATGGCATCGCTCAGGGCCACCACCAGCGCCACGAAAACGCCGACAATCAAGCCCCGCAACGGTAATTCAAACCAGCGCTGCGCCAGGCGCGGCGAGATCGCCGCGAGTTTGGGAACCGGGGTGAATTTCAGCGCCAGGGCAAACGCTACGATATTGATCAATACCGCGCCTTCGACACTCCAGGGCGTAAATCGAACCGATACCGCCACGGCCAACCACACTGATAACGCGCCAAATAGACTGGGCGCGATGGAGAAGTGTTGTCCCAGCCGGATAAACGTCAGCAAAAAGGCCCAGGTCGCCACACCACAAGCAAGGCTTGAGAGCGCACTGCCGGCAATAAAAGCCGCGTCGTGTTGCATCGCCAATAAAACATAAGCTGGACCGGCCGAGACCGGCAGGCACGCCACCAAACCGCCCCAAAAGGGCCCAAGGCGCTCGGCTGCGACCGACGCTACAACCACAACGCTGGCAGTCGAGACGACCTTGACCAGCAGGAAAACGAGAAATGAATCCAAGGTGAATAACTATTGCCGCAGAAATTCATCATCGATGGATTCATGCCCTTCCTTCATTTATGGCGCGATCTTGCCCTTGAGTTCAGTCAGTTGGTAGCGCGTCCCAAACGAGCGATATTCGTGCTGAATCATCACATTGTCAGGCCCGGCCAGCCAAACTTCCGTGTTCGGCCCGAATTTGAAAT
The DNA here is from genome assembly GCA_009693785.1 of Rhodospirillaceae bacterium. GTDB lineage: Bacteria > Pseudomonadota > Alphaproteobacteria > Rhodospirillales > Rhodospirillaceae. Next base: position 10,611 of record SHWP01000032.1, on the reverse strand, counting down.
GTCGCGTCTCGAAAGTCCCCGCTGGCACCGTGATGCGTTCGTTGGCGACAAACTCTAGCGGTGTCTTGGTCATGGCGCAGCGCACGCTCTCGCGGGCGCCGCCCACAACGCAGCGTGTACTTTCCTGAACACCGCCCTTCGCCATGTCGTAATACCCATAGTGCCAGCCATCGGCAGACACCGGGTGCATCAGCAATGAAAAGTTCTGCGGAACGTCAATGGTTTCAATCGACTGGCGCTCGGGTGTCTTGACTGACGCTGTTAGGACATTGCCATTCACCGCAAAAAAGCCCGTGCCAAGAAATTTACCTTCGGAGTAAGTTTGCGTAAAACCTTCCAAGGGCCGGAAATCGGCTGCCACTCGCAATACAATACTAATTTGCATGCCCCGGTCGGGCTGCTGGGTGAACGCCCGTAGCATACGCGTACCATCGGTCTGCACGCTCAGCGTCCAGGTATCGCTGCCACAAGGCTTGGCGCCTTCAAGCGTGCGGCATTCAAGCGTACCAGACACAACGCGCTCTACCGCCTTTTTGTCCGTTAAGGCTGGTCCCTGAGCAAGCGCAGCCCCTGCTGCAAGGCCGATGCCCAATAATGCTACTAAGAATTTGCTCATGGCTTGCTCCTGTCTGGCTACTTCGCAGGCGTGGTTTGGGGTGTAAGTTTGATCGTATCAACCGCGTGGAAGATCTTGTTCATACAACGCGGCGCGGCGACACAGCCCACCACCAACGCTGCCAAGTCAATGCGGGTGATCGCCCCCATGGCTTTTTGGTCTTCGGTCAGGCGCGCCGTGCCTGTGGCGGGCGTGGTCTCGGGCATGATTTGGTCGTTGCGGACGATTGTATAACCCACGCCACTGGCCATGATGTCCTTCTCGGCGCGGTCTTTTTGTAATAGCACATTTTTGAACATGGCCCAGCGGTTGTCAGGGTAAACCGCCCGGCTCTCGCCAGCGCCCAGCGAGCCCATGAACATGATCTGCTTCACCCCCGTTGCTTTGGCGGCGGCTGTGATGTTGTACTGGCTGGTATCGTAGAATGAGCCAGTATTGTTACGTCCCGACAATGCGTTGACAACGACGGTATAAGGCTTGGCCTTCATCGCCCGCAACACGTCATCGGCCTTCATCACATCGCCTTCGGCATAGGTCACTTGAACATCTATCAGCAGCGAGCGATCCGACGTAGGGCGCACGAACACGCCAACCTCATGATTGGCGGCACGCAACACCTTCACGATTTCTGCGCCCATACGCCCCGAGCCACCGAAAACCATCACCATCTCAGCATGCGCTGGGAACGAAAAAGCGGCGACAAACCCAAGCCAAGCTAAATTTAATAGCCACTTCATCATCTGCCCCTCAATATCCTCGGTTCACATCAACCACCGACAACATCTTCTCGCCAGCCACGTAGCGGCGCAAGTTCTCGCGTTGCACGATCCAGTACCGCTCAAACCGCAAGTCAGAATTACTCGATATGTGGGGCGTGATGATGAGGTTTGGCGCCTTCCACAACGGACTATCAGATGGCAACGGTTCTGGGCTCGCCACATCCAAAGCCGCGCCCGCGATGACCTTTTTCTCAAGTGCGGCGATCAGGTCGGGTTGCACGACTTGCTGCCCCCGCCCAATATTGATGAAATAGGCTGTGGGTTTCATCTTGCCAAAGAATGCGGCATTGAAAATGTCTTTTGTTTCAGGCGTGAGCGGTGTCGCGTTGGCGATAAAATCTGCCTGCGGGGTTAGCGTCATCAGTTCATTCGATAACCCGACATACTCAACATAGTCGGGGTTATCCCGGCTGGAATTGCGCGTGGCGATCACCTTCATTCCAAGGGCATGGGCCCGCTTGGCAATATCAGTTCCGATACCGCCCAGCCCAACAACCAGCATGGTCTTGCCTCCCAACTCGACAAACCGCTTTGACGGCAACGCGGATTGGTTCCACTCGGCTTTGCGTTGCAAGTCCTCGAAGAACCTGAAATTCCGAGCTAGAGCAAAAGCCATCGCGATTACATGCTCGGCGATGGGCGGGCCGTAGACGCGCTGCATGTTCGTCACCAGCAAGCCCGCCTCATGTAACTTCGGGCTGGTGGCGCACTCGTTGATGCCTGCCGAACCGACGTGGATCCACTTAACCTGTTTAGCCGCTTCGATCAGCTTGGGCGCGCACAATCCAACAAGGGCGTCTGCATCGGCGGCAGCGCCCATCGCTTCAAGCGGGCCTCTGGCCCCCGTGACTTCAACACCAGGCGCCACTTGTTTGAACCATTCCAGCCGTTCGGGTGTGTCGTAGAAAACCACAACCTTCTTCGGCTTGCTCCAGCCCGGCATGTCACGGGCGGCAACTTTGCTTTCACGCAAATCGAGATCTTTGATGACCGAGGCCGTGTCCAACTCGGCATGGGCCTGAGCGCTGAATGCAAGCACACCGGCAATAACCAATTTCGAGAAAAATTTCATGCGCCGAATTCCTCTGTACCGTCAGCGGTCAAACTTAGCCGTGGGCCGATCAAGTGCGGCGATCGGATCTTTCACAATGTCAGGATAGAAATCAGCGATGAAGCCGCGCCAAACTTCAGGCATCTCGCCGTAGGTTTCTACCTTGCGGCCAACTGCCCGCGATGTCAGGTTGCCAGGCTGCTCGCCCATGCCCATCCACCGCGCCCAGCTGGTGATTTCGTGTAAGTAACATGTGGCAGGCGCAAAGGCAGGGCCACCCTCGGCCATATCAGATGCCTTGCCATGATACATGCTCCAATCGTTGACGCGGAACACCGGGCTTTTACCATCGGGCGAAGTAACTGCGGCAGTGGCGTCATGGTTGATCCACACATCCTCGCCCTTGATTACTGCGGGGCCGACTTTCATGGAGGCATTCAATTGGGCTCCGCCGAGTTCCTTTGGCGTGATGGCTTCGCCGGCGGGTGTGTGGCGCAAGGTTGTCGGCCCGACGGGCGCATACTTTACCTCGATGGTCTGCTGGCTGTACGGATTAGCCCACTGGCGCAATAATGTGTTGGTCTGGAATTCGGTATAGAACACGATCTCCAGAGAGGTGACGTCGTAACCGCCGTCGGGCTTGTCGTCGATGCGCATCCACGACCCAACCTTCATGTCAAAAATGGGCTTAACCTCGGCACCCAACTGCCCGAACTTCGTCCCTTCAAGCCACCAAAACACGACCCCCTGCCCGGCTCGATAGCGTAGCTTGCGGTAAACTTGGGGGGCATCCGCTACAGGATTAAGGGCGGCCAATGCGCTCGCGCCCCCAGCCAGAGTTGCCACAATCGCGGCGGACCCAAGTTGCAAGCCACATCGGCGACTTAACCGGGTCGAACTGACAGTATCAGAAGCTGTATTTTGCATACTTTCCCCTTGTTTGCCCCTGCCAGCATAGTGTGGGTGTTGCCTAAGCGCCACAGTACGTTCATTAAGCTACCATTGGCATTTCAAATCCTTGACACCCACGAAATCAGATTGAAAATCAGCCCATTACTTTGGGGTGGAACGGGAGACGACAATGAAATACTCGACAAAACTACTGAGCAGCGCGGCCCTGCTAGCAATTGCAACCACGTCCGGACTTGCACAGGCGCAACAACAAGCGGCCCAGGCACAAGGCGCGCTTGAAGAAATCGTGGTTACGGCGCAACGGCGCTCGGAAGATTTGCAGAAAGTTCCTATCGCGATTAGCGCGTTCACTGCAGCCGAACTCGAAAAACGCCAAGTCACCAAGACCTTGGACTTGGTGAACTTCGTTCCAAACATGACGGGTTCGAACAATACCAGCCTGGGTACCGCGAACACCTACTCGCTGCGCGCATTGAATAATACGGAATCGATCCCGACTTTCGATCCACCTGTCGGCACGTACGTTGATGACGTCTATATCAGCCGTCAGAACGCCAACAACTTCAGCTTCTTCGATGTCGAACGTGTTGAAATTCTGCGCGGACCCCAAGGCACACTGTTCGGCCGCAACACGACAGGCGGCGCGGTCAACGTCTTCATCCGCAAGCCGCAAGAAGAGTTCGGCGGCTATGCCGAGGCTGGCTATGGCAAATATAAGCAAGTCACTCTTCGCGCATCGGTAGACGTTCCCTTTAGCGAAAAAGTCCTGACGAAATTGTCTGGGTACTATGTCAATGACGACGGTTACGTCAAAAACTTGACCACCAATGAACGCATCAACGATGAAGACTCGAAAGGCGTTCGCGCCGCACTTCGTTTGAATATTTCAGACGACCTGGTGTGGGACACTTCACTTGAATACGTTGATACCTCAATCGCCAATATTGCCAACCAATACGACCCCACCACCGGCGACCGTATCACACGGTCCGGTATGCGCAAAGGCGACACGGGGACTGCTTTCACCAATCTCCTGAAAGGCAAGAAAGGCACCTTTGGGCTGCACAATACAGCCAAGGTGATTTCGGCGATCTCGAATTTTCAGGCCAGTGCTGGCGATGCATTCAACGTTAACTTTATCACCGGTTTCCGCGGCCTAAGCCACGAATTCCTGACCGACCGCTTGCTAGCAAGCACCTTCCCAACGGGTGGCATCGCCAACGCCACTGATGGCGATTACGACCAGTTGACGCAGGAAATTAAGGCCAACGGCATATTGGCGGATGGTAAGCTGAAGTACGTCACCGGCATATTCTATCTCTTTGAAGACAACATCACCGACTTCGCCGACAACAATTCGACCAATGCCGCCGGAGTTACGACGGTCGCTATCGACCGCACATTGCGTAACAAGACGGAATCGGCTGCTGGGTATATACAGCTTGATTTCAACCCCGTCGAAGAGCTGACCCTCACCGCCGGTATCCGCTACACCGACGAAAAAAAAGAGGTCGACTTCGAGCCTAACGTCACCGCGCCAAATGTCAGGCTGGCCAACGGCAGCATCATCGTGCCGTGTACGGCGCCAGTTGGGCAGCCCTTGTTCAATCCGAACACGGGCCTAGCCACCAGCCCCGGTACTTGCAACATTTTCTCGACCCGCGATATTCTCGCGGCGGGAATTCCAGTCTCACGCAAGACCAAGCTGTGGACCCCGCACTTTTCGATCAACTATCAGATCGATACGGACGTCATGCTCTTTGCCTCGGCCACCAAAGGCTTTAAGTCCGGTGGCTGGAACGCACGCGGCACGAACGCCGGTACGATCCAACCGTTCGATCCGGAAATCGTGTGGAACTACGAAACGGGTATGCGCTCGGAGTTTCTTGACAACCGCGTGCGCATAAACGCGACCGGTTACTATATGGATGTCGCTTCCGTTCAAGTTCCTGCAGCGTCATTTAATCCAACCACGCTGCAGCAAGTGTTCATCACCGGCAACTTCGCGGATATCCGCAACTATGGTGTTGAAATCGAAGCGACGGCTGTTCCAACCGATGGCCTTAACCTGACCGTTGGGATTGGCACGCAGCATGCCCGGTATATTAATCCGGCGGCCTCAATCGTCGCGCAGCAAGCAACTTGCAAAGCCTCGCGTGCTGCGGGTGGCGTGGGAGCCGGCTCTTGTAACGTCGCCATTGTGACGCCAACCGGCGATCTGTCTATTCCAACGCGCGCACCGTCACTCAACGTCGCCTTGGGTGCCAACTACGCCATCCCACTCTCGGGTGATATTCAAATTGTGCCGAACGTCAATGCGCGCCGCACCAAGGGTTACTGGGTCTCGGGTTCAAACCAGGGCCCCAATCAAGCCAACGGCTTCCAGCCCAGCTACTGGCGCGTGAATGCCGGTATCTCGCTTGAAAGCACCGAGAACACCTGGTCCATATCTGCAGAATGCGAAAACTGCACAGGCGCCTCTGTTGTGACCGCGTTCTTGGCCCCAGTCTCGTTCCTTGACGAACCATCGAAGTGGGCCGTGCGCACCAAGTACAAGTTCTAAACCCTGCACCAAACCTGATGGATCAAGGGCGCTGTCATTGACAGCGCCCTTTTTCTTTTTGCTGCGGCACAAGGCCAGCCTTTCATGTATAGTGAGCGCAATTCTTGAGGGAGTGAGCACAAATGGCAGATGCACCCAAGGCTGGTGGCGGAGAAGTTGGTAAGGGTGGGCAACAGCCCCTCCTACTTAAAAAAGGCGGCAACATGGCCAACGAGCCAGATGCGGCCGCAGCACCAAAGAAAGTAATGAAGCCGGTGCCCTCAAGCGGGCGTAGTGTGGGCCGCGCCATTATCATAGCGGCCGTGATGATCATGATCGCTTGGGTTTATGCCTCGACGTTGCAACCGCGCTATGCACTGGTCCCCGCTCAGACCAACGAGAACACCTTCATGTATCGGGTGGATCAGCGCACGGGCGACGTGCATTTCTGCACCACTCAACAGTGCGTCGAATTGCCAGTGAAGGGCCAGCCTTAAGACTTCGGCTTGGGCTTCTTGTCTACGTTATCGCGGAAGGTTCCGAAGTCGGGGGTCACCATTTTCTCGCGCATCATGCGCACATAGGCTTCAGGCCCCTGCGGGCATTGGGCATAGAGGATGTGCCGCCACTTGCCCTTGACGCGGCGAAAGATAGCCAGGCAGCGGTCTTTCCCGGCGCTCGGTACCGCGCCGGGAAACGGCAATTGATATTCATAAAAATGGTCGAAGATAGCGAGCGCTAGGCCTGTACCAATATCTTTCACGCGCAAGTTCGAGAACTGCCAGCGGAAGGCCCGCAAGCCCTGATCGCCACCCCGGTTCCAATACTTGTCGAGTTCTTCCCAGGTAAAGAACGGCTCGGCGATTTCCTCGGGTACATACCAGGGTTCTTTGTCGTCGGTGTCCCAGACCTCGCGCAGATTGCCGTACTTTTGGCTATTCCAGATCTTCGCGGTCTCTTCCATCACTTCTTCGATCTGGCGGTACAGCAGCGCGTCGGACCCACGCCCGCGCGCGCCTTTTTTCTCCAACTGCGGCTGGGGTTGGGCTGCTGCGGGCGAGCCAGTCATGCCGCCTGCAATGGCGGCAGCGAACGAAAGCGCAGCACGGCGGTCGATAGGTCGCTTTACTTTAGCCATTGTTATTGGAGTTGCGCCTTAAGCCGGGAAACTGCACCTTCCAGTTCACTCAGCAAAATCTTGGCGTCGGCAGGGCTCATGGCCCCCGGGCGCGTAAGCATTACCGTCGCCGTGCGGCCTTCGGACAAGGCGATGTTGACTGTTTTGGTGACTGGGCCCGCATTTGCCCGGCCCGTTGGTAGGCCAGAATCGGCGCTGTAGTTCTTGCGGATGTCGTAGCGCACCATGGCGTCGTCGACCGAACGCGATGTGAGCGCGCGCCAGAAACCCAAACCTTCCCACTTCTCGAAGGGGCCGAAAACTTCCAGTTCTTTCCCAGAAGCCAGCTTGGTGAAGCTTGAATCGGCATATTCGCCGCCGACCACCCAGTAAACTTTCTCGTTGGATTCCTCGGACGACTTCAAGAAATACCGCACCATGGCGTTATCGACAGTCTTGCCAGTCAACTCACGCCAAATGGCCTTGGCTTCGCGTTCGTCATAGGGGCCGCGGCGCTCTAGTTGGGTGCCGGTTGCAGGTTCGGTGAATGAGGTATCGGCGTATTCGCCGCCGACGACGTAAAATTTCTGGTTTGACATTGGGCTTAAGCCATTCCGGGATCAGGTGAATCGGTGGAGGCAACATAACCCAAATGCAGCCTTTTTCCACCCGCTTGACGATATTTCCTTCCGCCTTCAAAGGCCTTATGTATGGCCCATGACAATCCACAACCCCATTCACGTGATCGGTGGCGGCCTGGCAGGCTGCGAGGCCGCCTGGCAGGTCGCCCAAGCAGGTGTTCCGGTTATCTTGCATGAAATGCGCCCCACCCGCATGACCGAGGCCCATAACACGGCGGGCTTGGCGGAGTTAGTATGCTCTAATTCTTTCCGCTCCGATGACGTGGACTACAATGCCGTGGGGCTATTGCATGAGGAGATGCGCCGGGCGGGCTCGTTAATTCTCAACTGTGGGGATGCCCACCGGGTTCCCGCAGGAGCCGCCTTGGCAGTCGATCGAGAGGGTTTTTCCAAGGCGGTCGAGCAGACGGTGCTGGGTCATAAGCTGGTGAGCTTGTCGCGCGCCGAGGTGCCAGGCCTGCCACCAGCAGATTGGGACTCGGTGATTATCGCCACGGGCCCCCTCACCTCGCCTGATCTTAGCCAGGCGATCCGCGCCCAGACCGGCGAAGATTCGCTGGCCTTTTTCGACGCCATTGCCCCCATCGTGCACCGCGATTCCATCAACATGGAGGTGGCCTGGTTTCAGTCGCGCTACGACAAGGGCGCCGAAGTACCAGGCGGCGGAGCCGATTATATCAACTGCCCCATGACCAAAGAGCAGTACGAAAATTTTGTTGTCGCCCTTCAAGTAGGTGAAAAAACCGAATTCAAAGAATGGGAAAAAAACACGCCGTACTTCGAGGGCTGTTTGCCAATCGAAGTGATGGCCGAACGCGGTATGGATACACTGGCTTACGGCCCCATGAAGCCCGTGGGCCTAACCGACCCGCGCTCTGGGCGGCGCCCCCATGCCGTGGTGCAACTGCGCCAAGACAATACGTTGGGCACGCTGTTCAACATGGTGGGCTTTCAAACCAAACTCAAACACGGCGAGCAAACGCGCATCTTTCGCATGATCCCGGGCTTGGAAAACGCCGAGTTCGCGAGGCTCGGCGGCATTCACCGCAATACCTTTATTAACTCGCCTAAATTGTTAGACGCCGCGTTGCGGTTGAAATCCATGCCGCGTATTCGCTTCGCCGGGCAAATCACCGGCTGCGAAGGCTATGTGGAAAGTGCCGCAGTGGGTTTGATGGCGGGGCGCTTCGCCGCAGCCGAACGATTGGGACAAGCACCATCCTTGCCGCCACTCACCACGGCCTTGGGCGCGATTCTCAGCCACATAACGGGTGGTGCAAAAGCTGAAACCTTCCAGCCCATGAATGTGAACTTTGGATTGTTCCCCGACATGGATGTACGCGATATCCGTGGCCGCGCGCTCAAGGGCCGCGACCGCAAGAAGGCCATGTCGGCCCGAGCACTCGCGGATTTGGATGCGTGGTTAGGTTTAGTGCGCGCGGCCGCAGAGTAATTTAGAACTTTCCCCGCCACGCATTCCAGGTCAGCCGCAACACACTAGCCCGCATGACGACGGTCTTTGGATGGCTGAGGTCATAGTTCGCAGACTTAAGCGTATTTAGGTACTGTCTGGCAATCGTCGCACCCAACAGCGCGGGAACTGCTTTTCGTTCGACTTTCATGGTACTGGCCTTGTCGAGATACGCCATTGCCACACTCGCGATGTCAGCAATCATCTTGGCTGCGGCCTTAGCATTGTTTTGTGTTTGTAGGTCTTGCACGCCTGATAGCCCAGCACCTGTCACGACGGCCTTAGGAAGGTAAAGCCGGTTGTCATAGGCATGGATCAACACCGCACGTAAAATTCCCGTAAAGGCCACAGCAATGCCCACATGCCGTGCCGCGCCTTGGGTGAGTGGACTGTCGGCGCCTAGAATACCGAGCACCAATTGGATCAAGGTTGACGACGTACCTAACGCGTAACCTTCAAGTCCCGTGACATCGGTAAACATGAACCCGGCATCATCGGTTTGCATCTCCTGATCGCGCGTTTCAAGAATTGCGTCGAAATGGCCGCGGGTGAGTTTGTGCCTTTGAATACAGACCGCTAAGGATTCGGTGACGGGGTTGCCCTTAGGTGCATCGCGACCCTCATAAATGGCCGAAATCACATCGCGCCACCATTGCAGCTTCATCCGCCCGATGAGGGTTTCTGAGACATTCTGCCTGATGCGCGCCAGTTCCACATTGAAGGCATACAGCGCCAGCACGTCCTCGCGCAGGGCGCTTGGTACGAACAATGCGGTCAGGAACCGGTCGCGGTCCTCGCGCCGCACTAAGTCGGCGATGTAGCTTAATCCTTCACCCATATCGCTTGTCGCCCGCTTGGCCCCCGTGCTTTAGAATAGGCTGCATGACGTCCTCAACCAACACTTCTTACACGCTGGCGCCACAAAGCAGGGCAACCGCCGAGAACTTCCCGGTCGCCGGCTGGTTTCTCTCTGCACGCGTGCGCCCCGCCGTGCGGGCCTATTACGCCTTCGCGCGCACCGCCGATGATATTGCCGATTCCAATACGCTGACCGTGATTCAAAAATTAGCCACCCTGGACGCGCTTGAAACGTCACTTGATGAAACTGCTCTGAGCCAAGTCATGCGCACCCATAACATCGCGCTCAATAACGTCACCGACTTACTCGTCGCGTTTCGTAACGATGCGCGCGGTACGCTGATTAAGACCTGCGCAGACTTGATGAGTTATTGCCGCTACTCCGCCGTGCCCGTGGGACGATTCTTGCTGGCCCTACATCGGGAAGCGCAAGGCCAGACTGAGTCCGATGCCCTCTGCGCAGCGCTGCAAATTCTAAATCATGTGCAAGATTGCCGCGCCGACGCCGAAAATCTGAAACGGTGTTATATTCCGTTGGAGTGGTTGAATACGGCCGGTATCGACCTTATTGATGTGTTCGACCCCGCAAATCTAACCAACTATGGCCCCGGCTACACGCCCATA
>SHWP01000031.1 GCA_009693785.1 Rhodospirillaceae bacterium | reverse complement strand
GGAAACAGGGGTATCGGCGGGCTGAGAAGTCTGCGTTCAGAAGGGACTTGGCGGAAAATCCAGGAAAGTACCCCCGAAGTTGTAATAGGCGGCCCTTACGCCTACCATGTTGCCTGAAGCCGGGGTTCATCCGGGGAATGTCGGTTAAGGGCTTTCCGGGGCCAAAATGAACGTTTAGGACCGTATTTCTATTGGCCCCGCTTGGCATCGTTATCGGCGGCGGTGGACGAGCCAAAGACCTGGTATTGCACGTCTTGATAGTGTGCCGCCGGGTCATAAAGCTCGACCTGCAGCCCGATCGATTGGCCCGTAAGCCGGCCCATGGCCGCCAATAATTGGTATGACGCGACCACCTGGGTGCGTTGCGCCCGGACCAAATTAACGCGCGCGTTCAACAGTTCCTGCTCGGCGTCCAGCACATCAAGCACCGTACGCGAGCCCACTTCGGCTTCCCGTTGCACGCCTTCCAACGCGATCTCCGAAGCGGCGATCTGCGACTTCAGCGAGACGATGCTGGCCGTGGCCGCCTGATAATTCTCGAAACCAGACGTCGCATTCTCGCGCGCATCCTGGCGGGCCTGATCGGCCTCAAGGCGGCGTTGCCCGGCGGTGTGCTTGGCCTGACGCAAGCGCGCGTACTCAGCCCCTTGCTGATACAGCGGCACCGTAAGCACTGCACGCGCCAGAGCGGTTTCTGCGCGGGATTTATCGGCCACTGTATCCCAACCCTTTTGGAACTGGGCTTCAAGGTCGATGGTCGGCAACAAGTCCGAGCGGCTCACATCAATGCCGTCTTGGGCGGCCTGGGCAATGTAGTCGGCGGCGACAAACGCAGGGTTAGTTTTAATGGCAGTCTCGATGGCCTCTTCCACACTATTTGGCAGGCCCATGGCCGGCGGCGGCGAGCTCAGGGTTTCGGGCGGTTTGCCGACGGAATTGGCATAGGCCGCACGGGATTTTTGTAAATCGCCTTCGGCTTGGATCAGTTGTGACTTCGACCCCGCGAGGCGCGCCTCGGCCTGGGCCACGTCGGTGCGGGTAATTTCGCCGACACGGAAGCGGTCGTTGGTGGCCTCAAATTGGCGGGTGAGCACTTGCACGTTGTTGCGTTGCAGTTCCACCACGGCCTGATCGCGCAGCACATCCAAATATGACGAGGCCGCGTCTAACAGCACCTGGGCTTCGCTCGCCTGCAAGCGGGCGCGCTGGGCCATGACTTGCGACTTGGCCTGGCTGGTCCCCGCGACAGTTTCAAAGCCGCGGAACAAGGGTTGGCGCAATTGCGCCACGGCGGTTTGCGAGGTTCGCAGCGTGGTACCGGCTGAAAACACAGCGCCAGAGTTAGTGCCGCGAATAATCTGAGTCTCCGAACGTGTGCGCGCCACGTTGGCGTTGACGCTCAACGACGGCCGCCAACCCGAGAGGGCAATGGGCACGGTTTCATCGACCGCGCGTAACTGCGCGCGCGCGGCCAACAACGTCGGGTTGTTTTGGTAGGCCAGGCCCAGTGCTTCTTGCAGGGTTTCGGCCTGGGTTGGGCCAGTGGCCAACACCACCGCCGCACCGGCCAAAAGCAAGGCCTTGAAAGAATTTGAAAACATTCCACGACGTCCGTTCATCGGACACCCCATTTCTTGAATTCCACCGGCCCGAAGCAGGGCCCGTTTGCGCCAGCCATATAAGACCGCTGGTTCGTTGCGCAAACCATTGTTGGCGCATCTCTAACTGAACGCCAGAGTTTCATCTACCCAATTTAAGTAACCATATGTGACACTTAGATAGGGTTAATGCAGTTCGAAGCGGGTTTTTCTGATGCCTAACCCAACGCTTACCAGATCGTTGGGCAGTGCCGCCAGGTCCGTGAGAGCGCGGGCTGCAGCGGTTTCCAAGTAGGAAAGGGCAACGTGCTTTGTCGGAGAATTGAGAGTGACCGTAAGAGCGTCAGCATCCACCGGCACTGCCGGTGAAGCTTCCGAGGCAATGGCGATCACGCTGCCTTCCCAGGCGCCCATGGGCGCTAAGTCCGGCGACATCCATGTACCCAGCGTTTTGCCCGTGGCGGCGTCACGCAGCGTCAGGGTCACAGCGCCGGTTTGCGTGCCGGTGTTAAGAAGACGGATCATGCCCGTGACGTCCGAACGTCCCGGTCCAGCCACGTAACCCAATGCGGCCTTGGGAGTCTCAAGGCGCTCGCACGCTGTGAGATTACTGAGCACCCCCGGCCCGGCCATCCATGCAACATGCTGCACATGGCCTTTGAAGTCGCCCATGATTGCAGCGGTCAGAGAAACCGCTGTGCCGCCATCGCTTGCCGGGACTTTAACTCCACCCAGAATGTCTGCAAACGGGATTTCCAGAGCGCCATGCCCCGCGATAGCGCTGCTACTCCAACTTGTCAGTTCGGCGCCGGTTTGGCTGTTCAGCACCATCACGTGAGCTGAACCGGAGGTTTTGCCAAAATTCGAGAACCGCAGATGGGATTCATAACCCTCAATTCTCAAGCCGCCGATCGCCACGGTCTTGCCCAGCGCGTTCCCGCCGCCGTCTTCGTCCTCGTCGCCCCCGTCTTTCTCTTCTGCCGTCCCCTGACCTGGGGGCGTGCCGCCGACACCGACGCCACGACCGTGGACCGTCCCTTGGCCCTTGCCTGACGCGCCAACGCCGATATTCGCAGTTCCCTGACCTGGGGGCGTGCCGCCGACGCCGAGACCTTGACCATGGATGGCGCCTTGGTCGCTACCTTGGGCACCAACGCCGCGTCCCGCAGCCATCGATGGAATAGTCGCAGCAAAGATGATTACCGCACTTAACGCGGTGATAAGTGATGTTCTACGCATGAGCAAAACCTCCAAAATTGACATTGTAGTAACGTCGCCACCGTCCGCGTGGTTGCATCGTCTTGGTATATTGCAATCAAGCCGCAAGGGCGCGTTCTCAGATTCTGCCACAAGAATCAATGTATTGTACGCATCTGGAGGCGAGGCTGATGGCGAACCCGGCGGGTGAATCAGCGTCAATCCGCATCAATTAGTGGAGCCATCTGGGAAATGCGGGCTAAAAGCAGCAACGACACCAGCAACAGTCCTTCCCCACTAAAGAGCCGTTGCTAGTTTTCAAAATCAAAAAGTAGCAACGGCGTTGCTAGTTACGAAAAATACCCCCTCTGTTAACCATATTGAAAACACGCAACATTTTTTCGCGTTTATGCATGTTTTTGATTTTGCACGTTTTTATGGGGCTGTAGTACGCGACTTGACAGGTTAAAAACGCGAGAAAGCGCACTTTAAAAAATGGTGGAGGGGGAAGGATTCGAACCTTCGTAGACGTGAAGTCGGCAGATTTACAGTCTGCTGCCATTGACCGCTCGGCCACCCCTCCATTTAGCCCCCCGTATTCCCTAACAAAACCCAGGAAAACCAAGGGCGTGGAGGCCTTCTCGCGCGGCAAGGGGGATAGGGGGGATAGCCTGGCTTGTCAACGTCAAACAGGCAGTTTACGCCCCACCCACACAGTGGAGAGCGTTCATGAAATCGAATATGCGGCACGGTCGCGACCGGCCCAATGGTCCTCGCGATGCCAAAAGCGAGTCGGCCCAGCGCAAGCCGAGACGCGAGCTTGGTGGAAAAAGCGAGCCGAGAGGCGAGCGCCATCATCATAATCCACCCAAAAATCTACCCAAGCAGGAGCGCCATCACAGCAACGAGCCTAAACGCGAGCGGCCACCGGTTGCCTCAGGCGAAGTCTGGCTTTACGGGCATCATGCCGTGGCCGCAGCCCTTGCCAATCAAGAGCGTCGCGTCTTGCGGCTGCTGGCTACACCCGAAGCCGTCGAGCGCCTACGCGAAGATTCGACCGTTCCACAAGGCGTGCTTAATCGCGTTCATGCCTCTTCCCGCAAAGAAATCGAGAACATCGTTGGCGAGCAGGCCGTGCATCAGGGGGTTGCGATGCTGACCCGGCCTATCGACCACCACTTGGAAGACATCATCGCGATGGCTGAAAACCGCGATAGCTATTGCGTGGTGATGCTCGACCAGGTCAGTGACCCCCACAACGTTGGCGCCATCTTGCGCTCTGCGGCGGCCTTTGACGCGGCAGCAGTCGTCACACTTGAACGGCGCGCGGCGGCCGAGACAGGCGCGCTGGCGAAATCTGCCTCGGGGGCCTTGGACCGCATTTCGTTCGTGCAAATCACCAACCTCGCCCGCGCCATCGAAATTCTGAAGGACAAACAATTCTGGGTGGTCGGGCTAGAAGCCGATGGGGAGAAATTATTGTCGTCGGTGGACTTGAAAGGACGCGTAGCCTTCGTGCTGGGCACTGAAGGCGAAGGCTTGCGCCGCCTGGTGCGCGAAAGCTGCGATGAGATCACGCGACTACCGATCAATGCGGCCTCAGAAAGTTTAAACGTCTCCAACGCAGCTGCCGTGGCCTTGTATGAGCGTCGCCGTCAGCTTGACGCAGGCTGAGGACGCGGGACTCTTGCCCTTTGACGGGGCGGGTTTTATGGTCCTGCACACTCGCGAAGCCGAGCCTTAAATTGTAGGCGTCGCCGGATTAGCTCAGGGGTAGAGCAACCGCCTTGTAAGCGGTAGGTCAAGTGTTCGAATCACTTATCCGGCACCATTTCCTCTTCGCTTGTAATATACATATGATACATATATTACGGGGTGTTAGGGGCCTGGCACGCACAGCCAGCCCAGACTATTTTCGGCTCGATGTGACCTCCCAGGGGAATCGCTTTGAAAAATCCAATTTTATTGCACAAGACAACTTTGCTAGCGTCGGCGGCGATCACCGCGTGCCTCATGATGCCATTCGCAGATGCGTTTGCCCAAGGCATCGAAGAAATTATCGTTACGGCTCGTAAGTCATCTGAATCGTTGCTCTCGGTTCCTGTGGCCATATCCGCCATCACTGCCGAATCAATCGGGCAGCGCGGAATATTTAGCTACAACCAACTCAACGATTTCGTGCCCGGCCTTCGCTATGAAAACTCGGCCGCCAATCGCAATGACCGTGGGTTCCACACGTTCGCGATGCGCGGTATGTACCCTGGTGATTCCCCTAACCGCCCGGGCGTAACGGCGTTTGTCGATGGCGTGCCCATTCCGGGTGGTGCGATCCCCGGCCTCACCGAAATTGAGCGTGTTGAAATCGTAAAAGGCCCGCAGAGCGCCTATTTCGGCCGCGCGACATTCGCTGGTGCAATCAATTTTGTGACCCGTGAGCCCGGCAACGAGTTCGGCGGAAGCATAACCGCGTCGGCAGCCACACACGGCACCGTCGAAGTAAATGCTAACGTGGAAATGCCGCTTGCAGCCGATAAACTCGCCGCACGTGTCTCTTCCCGGTATTACTCGACCGATGGCCGTTACAACAATTTCGGCCGGGTCGGTAAATTGGGCGCTCAAAAGACTTGGTCTGGAGCCCTCAATCTCGTCGCAAACCCGAGTGATGACCTAAAAATCAGGGCTTTTTATACGGCGTGGACAGATAAAGACGGTCCTTCAGCTCAAGGTGCGCTCACGGAAGCTAACTATAATTGCAACGCCGGAGGCAATGGCCGCCCGGTCAATGGATTGAACTATATCTGCGGCGGAATCGGCGCGATCCCGCTCAACCGGATTGCACAAAATACAACACCGCCGGTTTCACCGGGGTTACTGACCTCGGGCCTGGTCGTCGAACCGGATGGCTTTATCACCGAACTTGGACTGCACAGACGCGAATACCAAGCCAACGTAATCGCCGATTATTCATTGGGCGATTACACACTCAGCGCATCCGCAGGCCGGAATCACAACCGCTGGGCCGCATTGACCGAGACTTATAACCGGCCGCCAGAACCATCGGGCTACTATTCCACTGTGTACCTGCCCTACGACATCAATAACTGGTCGAGCGAAGTTCGCTTGACCTCGCCTCCGACCGAGGCCTTCAAGTTCATGATTGGCGGCAATCATTACGCTGAAAGTATTTTCTTTCAGGTACGCGCGTCGCGTCCGCCGGTTGGTGGGCCATTCACGACGCTGACCGTTCCCACGGACTATCTCGCGCATACCGACGGTATCTTTGGCTCGGCAAGTTACGATATCACCGACGCGCTGACGTTGAACGGCGAAGCCCGCTATCAATGGGATAAGATCAAGCACATTCAACGCATCGCCAACGGTTTTGTCGCCGAGAATACATTCAAGTCGTTCTCGCCTCGCGTTATCTTGAACTATGAGATCGACGACAACGCCAACGCTTACATTTCATTCGCGCGCGGCACGCGGCCTGGCACGTTCAACATCAATTTCTTATCGCTGACGGCGTTCCAGCAGGCACAAATCGTCTCTCAATTGTCTGTTCCGCTGTCGATCCCCGAGGAAACGTTGCGCACATATGAAGCTGGCCTCAAGGGCGACTTCATGGATCGACGTTTACGCATTCTTGCCGCTGTCTACTACGGGCAATGGCGTGATCGCCAGATCAACCAGAATTTCTTGTACCGTGCGACGGCGGCCGCAACCACAGACTCTTCCATCACACTGACATTGGCCAATGGTTCGACGAACCTTTGGGGTCTTGAACTGGAGAGCACGTTCAGGGCCACGGAAAATTTGACCTTCGATGCGACATTTAATTGGGCCGCGACCAGCATCCGCCGGACTGCTTGCGCCGAGTGCGTCGCCATCAGTGGCGTGCTCAATCCTGTCGGTAACCGCATGGAGCGCTATCCGGCTTTGAGCGGCACGTTGGGCACGACGTATGAACAGCCCATCGCTGGCGATTGGAGCAGCACGTTCCATGTCGATTACATTTATACCGGTAAGCAGTATGCGACGGCCGCCAACAAGGCATGGCTCAAACCATCCAATCGCTTTAACGCTAAAGTCGGCGTGACCGACGAGACCTTTAGCGTTGAGTTGTATGGAAAGAATATTTTCGACAACAAAGTGCCGTCGAACATCTTGCGTAACGCCAATCCAAACGCGGCGGTAACTCAAGGCGTGAACTTGATTATTCTGGCGCCGCCAGAAGCTCAGACCTTTGGCGTACGGGCATCCGCGAAGTTCTGAGCGCGAAGATTGCCGAAATTTGATAATGGCCCGGGGATCAAATTCGATCCCTGGGCCATTATATTTTTGCTGACCCAATACTAAAGTATTGATCCCCCTGTTCTAAAGTATGGGTTCTTCACCTATCAGTTGTATGAAGCCTTCTACGCCTGGATAATATCTGCGGTTGAACTACCCATTGCGGCATTAACCGCGATTTGTGGTTCTGGGCAGTGACAGACGTTCGAGGGAACCGTGTATTTACACAAGCCGCATATTTTGGTCGTGGATGTTGATCGATTTGTTCGCGAGCTGGTTGAGATTTATCTCACGGCTGAAGGTTACCGGGCGACAATTGTCGCCGATGGTAAGGCCATGCGCGAGGTAATGTCGCATGATCCGGCTCATCTCGTGATCATGGATCTGAAATTACCCGGCGAAGATGGCCTGACGATGACGCGCTATCTTAGAGCGAATTATGATGTTGGCATCGTAATCCTGACAACTTGCAACGATGCTGTCGACCGTGTGACCGGACTTGATTGCGGCGCCGACGATTATGTGACCAAGCCCTTCGATCAACGCGAACTCTTGGCGCGCATTCGTAGCGTGTTGCGCCTTTTGACGACACCCCGCGTGCCCGCCGCCGCAACACCTGTGGCTTTAGATATGGCAATGACAAAAGCCGAAATCATGTTTCACGGCTATCGCCTCGATCCCGACAACACGATGTTGGTTTCACCGCATGGCGAGAAAGTCGCATTAACCGACTATGAGGCCCGGTTGTTATCGCACTTGGCGCGCAATACAGGAAAGATCATGTCGCGCGACATGCTGATGGATTTGGTCATGCACCGTACACGCGACCCGCTTGATCGCAGTATCGATATCCTGGTCACGCGCGTCCGGCGCAAGATCGAGCCGAACCCGCGGCGTCCTGCCGTGATCAAAACCGTTCGCGGTTCTGGGTATGTGATTCCCACAAACACGCAGGCCAACGCAGCTTAAGCCTTTTACGCTTTGATGCGTACGGACTACACCCGCATTAAGGGCTGCAGTATGCGTGCAAAAAGGCCTGTTGGCTTTAGTTCGCCGCTTGTCACCACCAAACAAATGCAATCGCCATCATCATCGACGATGGGCTGATGGGTCACGTTATTGTCGGCAAATTCGACATCGCCCCGCCGGTAACTACCAGACGCATCCTGACAGCCACCCGCGAGAACCATGGTGAATTCCTCACCGGCATGGCCGTGGTGTGGCATGCGTGTTCCCGATGCAATTCGCATGAGCCCGACCTTGGCACCCTCGATGCTGCTCAAAATCCGAGCAAACCGGACTCCCGGGCCCATCCATCGCCATTTTAAGGTCGCAATTCCACCAGGCACATAGTCGCGCAACGGCCTGGGCAACAATGGATCAGCCTGATTGTTATTGGCGGGAGGATCCACACGCATATCAGGGCGTGACTCCATCTGCGCACTGCTGACCATTTGAAGAATATCATTGGCCGATGCTTTGACTTGCACGGATGGCTCCAAAGCTTCCATTAACTCGCCGCCTACAGCCTCGGCGGCCCTGGCAACAGTCCGGCACTGAGGGCACAGCGAGAGGTGAGAAGCCACCAAAATTGATGTGGCCTCATCAAGAGTACCCGCTGCATAAGCGAGGATTGCCTCCTCACCGAGATGATGCAAAAGAGGCTTCATTCTTCCGATTCTCCTAGGGCCATACGAATTCGCCGCATGGCGAGCCGTAAACGTGACTTCACCGTTCCTAATGGCAGCGAAAGTTGCTTGGCGATCTCGCCGTGTGCTTTGTCTTCAAAAAACGACATTTGAACAACGGCCGCCTGTTCCTCTGGCAGTTCCCTCAAGGCGTTGCGTACCCGAAGGCGCACGCAACCACGCCATTTTACACAAAGACGCCACGCTCATGCCCAAGCGAAAACGTGCCTGGGCCAGCTGGAATTACATTTCGGAATCAGGCGACAGCGATACACGTCTTGTTTGCCTGACCTACTGGATAAATATGCTGCAGAACATCGATTATCGCTATCCAGTGTTTGTGACCCTGAACCCCCACCCCCACCGCGAACCCGAACCTGAATCTATTGTTGCGCGATTTGACTACGAACACCCAATTTTCGATCTCGCTGCTTTGGAATCGCAAAAACAGCTTTGGTCTATCCAGGGTGTGAACCGCACATGGTTCTGTGGTGCATACTTTGGCCATGGCTTTCATGAAGATGGACTCCAAGCGGGCTTGGCTGTCGGCGAGGAATTGGGTGGCGCGCGGCGGCCCTGGACGGTAGCCGAAGAGTCCGGTCGCATATACTTACCGGTCGCAGCGTGAGTGAGTTCGCCTCTTGTTTTTATACAGGCACGGTGATGCATCGCCGGGTGCGCCCGCGCAAACATAAGCTTGCGTACCGCGTCTTCTCGATGCTGATCGATCTGGACGAACTGCCAGTCTTGGATCGTACTATCACGGGTTTTGGCTACAATCGTTTTAGCGCGTTGGCCTTTTATGACCGCGACCATGGCCCCAGCCAAGATGCGCCTCTCAAATCCTGGGTCGAGAGTGAACTGCAAAAAGCCGGGATCGACACCCAAGGTGGGCCCATCCGCTTGCTGTGTTATCCCCGCATTCTTGGGTACGCGTTCAACCCCTTAAGCGTGTATTTTTGCTACCATCGCGACGGTAGGCTTGCCGCGATTCTGCATCAAGTCACCAATACCTTTCACCACCGCCATTCGTATCTGTTCCCGGTGAACGTCACCAACGGCGAAGTCGATGCCCATTCCTGCGCCAAGGAAATGTATGTCTCGCCCTTCATCGATATGGGCATGACCTATGATTTCCGTATCAAGCCGCCAAGTGACGAAGTGGCCATCTCCATTCACGAATCCGACACGCAAGGCGCGTTGTTGTTCGCCTCATTCGCAGGGCGCAAACAACCCCTTTCAACTTCGGGTCTTTGGCAAATTTTTTTCAGATACCCCTTGATGACAGTGAAGGTTGTTGGCGGAATACATTGGGAAGCATTAAGATTATGGATCAAGGGGGTTCCGCTGGTTCATCGGCCGAAACCTCCGCTAGAGCCGGTCACCGTCATCCGGTCGTAACCGGCCGACAAGGGAGCACAAAATGAGTGAGGCGACAGCGCCCAGCACTGCCGCAAACCGCGCCGTGTCACACCGCGGTAATCCGCTAATTCAAAAGGCGATCAATGTCGTCCGGCGCCTGGTGTGCGTAGTTACGGGCATGGGCCTTGGGGCCGATCTTGCCTTGCCCCCCGCCCTTCAAGCAGATGTGGTCGACTTTGATATTTTGCGAAACCGGCAAAAAAGGGCAGGACTGTTTTTTGCCATGTGGAGCATGAGCACGAAATTCGCCCTCGCCCTTGCGGTACACATCAAAAATAATATCGCCGCCATAAAGAGCTATCGGATCAATATCGGGCATTTGATCGGGCAGAGGCGGAGTGACGTTCTGAACCTGTAAGGTCATAGGCGCGGCCTGCTCTGAACTGTCATCGGTCGCAGCCTGGACAGACATCTCGCTGGTAATGCAGGCAGCCAGCACAAGTGCACACAATTGGCGAAAACGAATATGCGTCATGGCATTCCGGATAGAGTTTGTGGCGTCATTCGTCATAACACACTTACGATGCACGCCAGCTTTAGGATGCACTGGCTTATTCACTTTCGCGTTAGATCGAGTTTTTCATAGACCGGCACACGCCATTTCAGCTGATAGCCGCTGACCTCGGGTGAGACGACCGAGATATCGGTCACCTCGAACAGGAAAATGGTCGGCGCAAGGTCTCTCAACTTCGCTGATAAGTCGTAAAGCAGTGCGCGGCGCTTTTCGACGTCGAATTCCACGTCCGAGGCTTCGAAGAGCGGCACAATCGCTGGGTCGCAAAAAAATGGGTTGGGCTTAAGGCAGGAATGATACGACGCAGCTCGCACGACATCGTAAAACGGCGCTCCGTTCCACGACAGGCCAAACATGTCTGTCTCGAACGTTCCGCTATTGTATTTGCGCAACCAATCGGGAAACACGATAGCGCGGATTTCCAAATCGACCCCAACCTCGCGCAAGTTTTGTTGTATTAAATCGAGGAATCCCGCATCGCCTGGCAGACCGTTGATGACGATCTCGGCTGTTAACTTCAGGCCATTGCCGTGCCCCGCGTCGGCCAACAATTTCCGCGCCATCGCCAAATCATGCGGATAGGGTTTGAGGGCCGGATTGAATCCAAACGTGACAGGGGTTGAGCCCTGACTTGCCGGTGTCATGGTGTCGTGCATGACGATTTTGGTGATGGCCACTTTATCGACGGCATAATTGAGCGCTTGGCGCACGCGCACATCGGCCACGGCGCTGTTGGGCCGCTTGGCTGTGTTAAAGGCGAGGCCATAGACCTGCGGGGTTGGCGAGATCACGGTTTTGTATGCAGTGCCCTCGAATTGTTGGGCCAGTTCAGGCGAGATGACATTCAAAATATCGAGGCGGCCCGCCAGCATGGTCTGCGTTCGTGTCACGGCATCCGAAGTCACAACGAAAACGATGCCGTCGATGAGAGGGGCGCGCCATGATTTTCGGTTTGCTTCAAGGCGGATTTGACTGCCGTTCTCCTTCCAATTTTTGAGCACAAACGGCCCGGTGCCAGAAGGCATTTGCGCAAAGCCCTCGGCACCCAATTCCGCCCACGCCCTGGGCGCGACGATTGATGCAGCTGTCAGCCGCTTGGGCAAAATCGCATCCGGGCGGTTGGTAATAATGTCGACGGTCAGCGGATCAATTGCTTTGGCATCGACAATTGTTGAAACCTCACTGCCCACGTTAGTACGGCGGCCCTCGTCGCTGCGCAGCCACATCAATGTTGCAGCCACGGCAGTGGAGTCGAAGGGCTCGCCATTGGAAAACACCACATTGGGGCGTAGCGTAAACCGCCAGCGCGTCGGCTCGATTGCGTTCCATGTCAACGCCAACGAGGGTTCTAAATCCCCATTATCACCCGGAGTCACCAAAGTGTCGAACAACGCATTCCAAACGAAGCTGGACGGTGGACCCACACCACCATAAGGATTGCCCAGGGTCGGCGGCGCAGCAATTGTTGCGATGCGCAAGATCTTCTCGGCGGCGTGGGCGGGCATCAGCGACAGGCAGACCCCTATCAGCACAGCCAAACAACGCAGCAAATATCCGACCATGCAATGACCCCAAACGGTGCGAGGGCCAGATTATCGGGAGCAGAGCCCAATCACAACGCCGCCAGAAGGCTTGGTTTTGCGGCAAAAGGGGCTATGAATCTTCCTGCGATAATGGAGTACGCCCTATGCGGGACATGAGCGACGAAGATGCCAGACGGTCTGGGCAGCGCCCATCTAAAAATGTATTGGGTGGCAAGCTCAGTCCTTGTTCGATGAAACCCCTGACCGGGTTTTTCCGCGACGGCTGCTGCAACACCAGTGCGCAAGATGTGGGCTCACACACTGTCTGCATCCTTGCCACGGCCGAGTTCCTGGCGTTCTCCAAGGCACGCGGCAACGACCTCAGCACACCGCACACCGAGTTCGGGTTTGATGGGCTCAAACCGGGCGACAGGTGGTGCCTGTGCGCACCGCGTTGGCAAGAAGCCTTCAAAGCCAAAGCCGCGCCCAAGGTCGTGCTTGCCGCCACCCACGAAGGTGCGCTGGAGTATTGCGAGCTGACAGACCTCAAAAAATACGCGGTGGATTTGAATTAATTATTTCGCCGCTTCAGCCGGTTGCGGCGGCACTAGTTTAAAGCCCATTTGTTGCATCATGCCTAGCGCATCGCCCGCGCCCCAGCGTTCGGCCACCTTGTCGTCCTTGAAACGATAAATATCGATCCATTTGAAGTTAAACGACTTGCCCGTGGGCGGTAGGCCACCGAACAGCGGGCCGTCGTTAGTGCCTTCGACGGTCTGATAGGCCACCACTAAATCGCCGCCGCAAATGATGAGATCGTTTGTCAGATGCCGCTTCGGGAACGACTTCGCCATGTTCGTGACCAGCAACCGGATCGCCTCGCGGCCCTGCGGATTGCCCGGCGCCGAATCATGACTGAAAAAATCGGGTGCGGTGTACTCGTCGATCAACTCCATCTTGCGACCGTTGAAGACGTTATCGAACATGCCGAGGTAACGTTGCAGCATTGCCTCATTACCCTTGCATTGCACTTCGCCCGCCTGCGCCAATGGCACGGTAAAGAGAGTGCAAAGCGCGATAGCGGCTTTTGATAATTTTGGCATATCAGTTCCCTTCCTGATCGGGCGGTTTGAAGGCTATTTCTTTTCTGCGCGAGCGGCTTGCGCCTGGGCGAAGGGCAGCAGCAGACCCAACTGGCTGAGCATGCCAATCCCGTCATTATTGCCCCAACGCTCCACTACCTTGCCGTCCTTGAAACGATAAATGTCAGTAGCCGAGGTGCTGTATTTTTTGCCAGTCGCGGGCATGCCGAACATTGGCCCGGTATGTGTGCCTGTCATCGTCACACGCGCCACAACCACGTCGCCCGCGCAGAGAATGACATCGTTGATAAGGACGCGGTCGGGCTGATTCTTTTTTGAATTGATCCACATCGGCTTGAGGTCATCCGGTTTCATCTTCACGATGCCGCCACCACCCTCGTCAGAATTGTGGCTGATGAACTCCGGCGCGTAGTATTCCCCCGCGCGCTCGGCATCGCGCTGCATGAACAAAACGTCGTGCATTTTCAAATATGTTTCGAGATTTTTCTCGTTGCCTTGGCAATGCGTCTCGGTGGCCGAAGCGCCAACGGCAGCAAACGACAAGATGGCAGCCAGCATGATCGAACGCATGAAACCCTACCGGTGATAGTTGAAGGAGTGTACGCCCGATATTCAGAAATGAGCTAGTGTCAGATGGTTACGACAACCACTGTGCAATCGGCACATGGCGGTCGATGACGATGGCCAGGAATACACCCGCCAGGTATTGCATCGAGAACAGGAAGTTACGCCGCGCCAATAGGCGTGAGGGGTCGCGCACCAGCAGCCAATTCAACCAGAGAAAGCGCGCGCCAAAGGCCAGCGACAGCGCGCCATACACCCAACCCAGCTCGCCCATGGCCCAGGGCAATGCAGCCGAGATCACCAAAGCGATGGTATTGCCAAAAATCCAGCGTGCGCAAACCGCATCGCCCTTTACTACCGGCAACATCGGCACGCCTGCTTTGGCGTAATCGTCTTTAATCAGGATTGCCAACGACCAGAAGTGCGAGGGCGTCCAGAGAAAAAGCGTGACCGCCATGAGCCAAGGCAGCAACCATTGCGTCGGGTCCACTACGGCGGCACCGGCCAACACGGCAAAGCTGCCGGCCGCACCGCCAATGATAATGTTCGTCCAGTGATATCGTTTCAGCCAAATGGTGTAGACGATGCCATATACAAACGCGCCAAGCGCCAAGTGCGTGGCCACCAGCCAATTGAATGCCAGCAGCGCGATGGCGCAGCCCGTCATGACCAAGGCCAAGGCCAACCACACCGTGTGAGTGGGGTCGCCCAGCGTACCTGCCGCCAAGGGGCGTAGGGTGGTGCGTGGCATGAGCCGGTCGATATCGCGGTCCCAGTATTGGTTGAACACCGCCGATCCAAACGAGCCCAGCAACATGGCCACAAACAGGATCGCAAGTTGCAGGCCATCGACATGCTTGGCCACGGCGGCATAGCCCGCCATCGCCGTGATGGCGATCAGGAAGCCAATGCGTGGCTTGCACAGTTCGATATAACTTCTGAGTTGCATGGCTTTGGACTTATTCCGCCGGACGGGGGCTTTCGCCCGCCTCAGAGAGGGCTGCGGTAACACCTTCGCGCCCTTGGGCCAAGAGCAATCTCCCCGCTAAAACAACGAAAATCACGCCACCGATTACGGCAATTAGCCCGCCAACCCCCATCACGCTGAGCGAGGTAATTTTTTGCCAGCTATCGAGGCCCTGGCCCGCACCTGCAGTCTTGCGCGCCACGCCCATGGTTCCCGCGACAAACAACGACAAGGAATGCAAGAACTGCCCCGCCCCCAACAAGCAGTACATCCACGTGCGCAATTTGCGCCGCTCGGTACGCAGACCCAACAACGGCAGAAACAGCGCAAAATAAAGCGCCATGAAGGTCAACGTGACGGCGATCAAGGCCGCGTGGTAGTGCGCTGGTGTGCGGGTATCGACCGAGCTTTCGAAAAACCCAATGACGCCGCCAAACCCAAACAGCAACAGCGATACCACCATGGCGGTGACTTCAGGCGGCCCCGAAGCGATGTCGCGCCAGCGTCGAACCAGCAACGCCAATAGTCCCAGCAAAACCACGCTCGAAGGTAGCGGCAACACGTACCAGTAGAGATCGGTGAACATCATCCGTTGCGCCGGGTCGCCAGGCTGGTAGGACACATAGAGCAACGGTCCCGCCGCGGCCCCCGCCACCAGTATTAACGTCATCCACGAAAAGACGCGGCCCGAGACCGGCGTTTCGCCCAGCGTAACACGGGTGAGCAAATAGAACGCGCACAGCATCAACACAGTGTTGGCGAATTGCAGAACATGCCCGCCGCCCCAAATGACATAATCATTGAGGGCCTCAACGTCGAGGCCCGCAGGCCGCACCAACCATGCAATCAGCACGCAAGCCAGCGCGATGAGGTAAATCACACCCGCGCCAGCGATACCCAACGTCACGGGCTCGACATCGCGGCGCGCCCGCAAAATCATGAGCAACCGCAAGATCGGCAACGCCAAACTGACAGCAAGCAACGTAAGACCCGCGTAATAGAGCGGATGCACCAGGACCGGGATGTAGTTGTTCGGCGATGGCACGCCGAGGTCGCCAAGGACAGGGATCAGAAGCAGCAAAAGGCTTAACCCCGCGCCGTAAAGGCCAGTTCGGCCGATTAAAATACCAGCGCCAGTGAGTTCGTCATTGTTGGGTCCAAGTGTTTGGGCCGTCACCAACACGGTCAACGCGCCATGAACACCCATGTACCAAATGACAAAGGCAAAAGTGACGTGACCAACCAGACCCTTCTCAAAAAAAGACTGGCTCGACCACGGCAACACCACTTCGGCGCCAGGCACGCGTAACAAGGCAATCAACAGCGCCAGCAGCCCAGCAATCCCCAAGGCCACCAATGGCAAAGCCGTCCAACCGAACAACTCATGCCTGAAGTGAGGCGTCAGTACGCCCGCAAAACGTCCATCCACGGCCACGTCGAGGTGCCCGTCCGAAGATCGTTCGGTGATGTCGAGATCGTCGATCACAGCGGTGTATCGCCCATAGCCTACAATGCAGTTTGCTCAGCCCCGTGCCGCTGAAACATGTCCTCAGGCTGGCGTCGGGAAGACATGGTAAAGAATGACATAGATACCAACCCCGGTCACCGTCACATAAATCCAGATCGGCCAGGTCCAGCGCGCGATGGCGCGATGGCGGGCAAAGGCTTCGGGCGCGTTCAGGTTGCCGGTTGCCCGCCAGGCACTGAGCGCCCGCCAAAGGGTTAAAATTACCAAGGGAGTGGCGGCGGTGGCCATCACGACGTGGCTCGCCAGCATCGTGAAATAGACTGGGCGCGTCCAGCCAGTGCCTGGGAATACAAAGATGGGTGCGGTGAAATGGTAAACCACATAACACACGAGAAAAACCGCCGAGACGCTTGCGGCCGCGAGCATAACCTTACGGTGCAACTCACGATGGCCTGCTTTAATCAGCCCAAAGCCAACCAGCAGCAACACCGTGGACGTGACGTTGAGGGCCGCGTTGACGTGAGGCAGGACCGTCGCTGTATCCATCGCGAAACCAAATCTTGAATTCAGGGTTTGAGGGGCGCGCTGGTTATGGGCCCAAGGTCGCAGTCTTAATAATGATGCTGAAGTACATAAACGCCGACACCGCACCCAGGGCGATGGCTAAGAGCATCAATTTCTTGCGATTGGCGGGGGTCATTTTGGGTGGTTGTGTGGTCACGTTCAGTAAACCTCGGCTGGTGGAAACGGGGGTGCCCTCAGAAAGATAGTACTTCTCTAACCCTAAGTTTGCCGCCAATCAAACCGTGTCCACTGTCGAACTTGCGAGTCAGTTGCAGCATGCGGGGTCAAAAACAATCCACAGCCCCCTTTTTGTGAGGGTTTAGAAGGTGTTTTTGGCCCCGGGGTCGCTTTACGCCAACCCGGCCCGTGGGGGGTACGCTGCAGGGCAGTTACCGGTCCGGCATGGGGGAATTTAACGATTGCCGGATGGACCGCTAGAACTTGAAAAACCTAAAAAAATTAGTTGAATGGCGATGCCACGGCGCTTAAACCGGCGCTCACCACGGCCTGAAATGGAGACCTTCTGTGACTGGTAGGATATTGGGCTTCTTCTCCCTCGTTTCAACCGCCGTCCTCTCGTGGGCGGCCATGGCGCAGCAAGACATGCCGACGCCATCATTTCCGAAGGAGTGGCAGCTCAATCTGCAGACCCCGGTCACCTCCGTCGCACACATGATTTATGACTTCCACACCGAGCTATTGTGGATCACCACGATCATCTCGTTGTTCGTGCTCGCGCTGCTGCTAATTTGCATCTTCCGCTACAACGAAAAAGCCAACCCAGTTCCCTCGACGAACGCCCACAACACCGTCCTGGAAATTGCCTGGACCGTGGTTCCGATCATCATTCTCGTGGTTATCGCGATTCCATCTTTCAGATTGCTGTACTACATGGATCGCACCAGCGAAGCTGAAATGACGCTCAAGGTCATCGGCAATCAATGGTTCTGGACTTACGAATATCCTGATCAGGAAATTTCCTTCGACTCCCTCTCTCTTCCCGACGACCAAATCGACACGGCGAAAGGCCAGCATCGCCTGCTTGAAACCGACAAGCACGTCATCTTGCCAGTCGACACCACCATTCGCGTGCTCTTCACCGCCACCGACGTGATTCATGCGTGGACCATTCCCGCCTTCGGCGTGAAGCTCGACAACATGCCAGGCCGGACCAACGAAAGTTGGATGAAGATTGATCTGGAAGGCCGCTATTACGGCCAATGTTCAGAATTGTGCGGCGTCGACCATTCGTTCATGCCGATCGTTGTCGACGTCGTGAGTAAAGAGAAATTCCAGGCTTGGGTGGCGAAGGAAAAGCAGGCGGCTCAAGCCCCTGCCGTAACCCAACTGGCCGCTTTAAGCCGCTAACCGCTTCGCGCCATCCGCGATTTTGGAGATCGACACATGAGTTCAGCCGCTCACGCCGCCCACGGTGATGATCATGGTGATCATCACCCCACGGGAATCACCCGCTGGCTTTATTCCACCAATCACAAAGACATCGGCACGATGTACTTGTTGTTCGCGGTGGTCTCCTCACTGGTTGGCGGCGCCTTCTCGATGATCATCCGCCTGGAACTGATGGATCCGGGCATGCAGTTCGTAACCGACAAGCAGTTCTACAACGTGCTGGTCACGGCCCATGCTCTGCTGATGGTGTTCTTCGTGGTCATGCCCGCGCTGATCGGCGGCTTCGGCAATTGGATGGTGCCGATGATGATTGGCGCGCCGGATATGGCCTTCCCGCGCATGAATAACATTTCTTTCTGGCTGATGCCCCCGGCCCTGATCCTACTGACGCTCTCGATGGTCGCGGGCAATGGCGCAGGCACGGGCTGGACACTCTATCCGCCGCTCTCAAGCATCGCCGGGCAGCCCGACATGAGCGTCGACTTCGCCATTCTTGCGCTGCACCTCGCAGGCGCCTCGTCGATTTTGGGCGCCACGAACTTCATCACCACCATTCTCAACATGCGCGCGCCTGGCATGACCATGCACAAGGCGCCCTTGTTCGTATGGGCAACGCTGATCACAGCCATCTTGTTGTTGCTGGCCATGCCCGTGCTGGCCGGTGCGCTGACGATGTTGCTGTGTGATCGCAATTTCGGCACGACCTTCTTCGATCCGCGCGGCGGCGGCGATCCGTTGCTGTGGCAGCACTTATTCTGGTTCTTCGGCCACCCCGAAGTGTACATCATGATTTTGCCCGCCTTCGGCATCATCAGCCACGTGGTCTCCACCTTCTCGCGCAAGCCAGTGTTCGGTTACCTCGGCATGGCTTACGCCATGGCCTCGATCGGTGTAGTCGGCTTTGTCGTGTGGGCACACCACATGTACTCGGTCGGTATGGGCGTAAACTACCGTGCCTATTTCATCGCCATAACTATGGCCATCGCAGTGCCCACGGGCGTGAAGATCTTTTCATGGATCGCCACCATGTGGGGCGGCTCGATTTCGTTCCGCGTACCGATGCTGTGGGCGATTGGGTTCATCTTCCTGTTCACCGTCGGCGGCGTGACTGGTGTTGTGCTGGCCAATGCAGGCATGGATGTCGCGCTTCACGACACGTACTACGTGGTCGCTCACTTCCATTACGTGCTGTCCCTGGGCTCGGTGTTCGCCATTTTCTGCGGCTATTATTACTGGGTCGACAAGATGACCGGCTTTAAGTTCCCCGAGTGGGCCGGCAAGCTGCACTTCTGGACGACCTTTATCGGCGTCAATATCACCTTCTTCCCGCAACATTTCCTGGGTCTCGCGGGCATGCCGCGCCGCTATATCGACTACCCCGAAATTTTCGCACACTGGAATTATGTGTCCTCGGTTGGCGCGTTTATCACGGGCCTCTCATCGGTGTTCTTTCTGATCTTCGCCGCGCGCAACATGTTCGCTGGTGAAAAGGCCGAAGCCAACCCATGGGGCGAAGGCGCGACGACGTTGGAATGGACAGTGGCATCGCCCGCGCCGTTCCATACCTTCGAGGAAGTGCCCCATTTCGGCGCTTCGGGCAAACTGCAACCGGCTGAGTAACGGTATCGGACTGTTAGCTGGGTATGAGCACCGCAAACGTCAACCGCAAGAACACCAGGGTCGCTACGATCTCGCTGACGGTCGTGGCGGCGATGGTGGGCTTGGCGTTTGCCTCTGCCCCGCTTTATCGCCTGGTCTGCCGTTCGTTGGGCATTGATGGCTCGCCCCAGGTCGCCACGCAAGCGCCCGATCATATCTCGAATATTCCGGTCACCATTCGCTTTGACGCCAACACTGACAAAGAGCTGCCGTGGGAGTTCAAACCCAATCAAAAGCAAGTCACGATCAAAATGGGCGAGACCACGACCATCAGCTACCACGCCCATAACTTGAGCGATGAACCCATGACGGGCATCGCCACGTTCAACGTGACGCCCGAGAAGTCGGGTCAGTATTTCAACAAGCTGCAGTGCTTCTGCTTTAGTTTGCAGACCTTGCAACCAGGCCAATCCGTCGACATGCCGGTAACGTTGTTTGTCGATCCCGCGATGCTGGACGACAGCACCACGCAAGAGGTTCGCGCGATCACGTTATCCTACACATTTTTCAAGGCGATCGACGGGCTGCTGCCCGATCGCGCCGAACAGACCGTGATATCCCTAGCTCCACCGGCATCAGCTGGTGGGATGAACTAAGTTTGACGTTGTAAGGAAGGGTTCGATGAGCGCTACCGCAAAACACCCCTATCATATGGTCAATCCCAGCCCATGGCCGGCCCTTGGTGCCTTAGGGGCCCTGATGATGGCCCTTGGCGCCGTGATGTTTTTCCATAAGGTGCCCATCCTCGGAGCCGAGATTGGCGTTTGGAAAGTCGTTCCGGGCCTACTGATTGTGCTGATGACGATGCGCTTGTGGTGGCGCGATGTGACCAGAGAGTCGGTCATCGAACACGCCCACACCGACGAAGTCAGTCATGGTCTGCGCATGGGCATGGCGCTGTTCATCGCCTCGGAAGTGATGTTCTTCGCCGCCTTCTTCTGGGCGTTCTTTCATCACAGCTTGGGGGCCGGAACCTCGGTCACGCAGTGGCCGCCAGAGGGGATCGTTCCGCTTGATGCATGGGAACTGCCCTTCTACAACACCATCATCCTGCTGACCTCGGGTGGAACGGTGACGCGCGCGCACCTGTTCGTGGAGCGCGGCGACAATAAAAACGCGGCTTTGTGGCTGTTCCTCACTGCGGCCCTGGGGGCGATGTTCTTGAGCTGCCAGGTCTATGAATACGGCCACGCCCTGTTCAAGCTGACCGACGGCATCTATCCCTCAACGTTCTATCTCGCGACGGGCTTCCACGGGTTCCACGTGTTCGTTGGCACGTGTTTCCTGATCGTCTGCGGCGTCCGCGCGACAAAGAACCAATTCCAGCCCCACAAGCACATCGGGTTTCAGGCCTGTGCCTGGTACTGGCACTTCGTCGACGTGGTGTGGCTGTTCTTGTTCGTGTGGGTCTATTGGGTCCTGGGCGAACCGGTCAGAACATTCGTTCATTGATTTCCACAAGAAGGGCCGGTTTTAAAACCGGCCCTTCTGCTTTGGGCTTAAGGCATGAATAAGAATCACCAGGCCGCGCCACTGTTGAAGGCCGCCCTGCAAGGCCGTTGCCCCCGGTGTGGCGAAGGCCGCCTTTTTCATGGCTTCATCAAAATCGCCGAGAAATGCAATGTTTGTAGCCTCAGTTATGCTGGCCACGATACCGGCGATGGCCCGGCCTTTTTCATCATTCTGCCGCTGTGTTTGATTGTTGCTGGCTCGGCGCTGTTGGTGGACCTGACATTCAGGCCGCCGATGTGGGTTCACTTAATCATTTGGCCGATGTTCATCATGGGCGTCACCGCTGCGGTGATACGCCCGATCAAGGCCACCATGGTGGCGCTGCAATACCGCCACCGCGACGTGGAAACCTACGACGATTCCGCGCAGCAGTAAGTCCGGGTGAAGCTATCTGCGCGTAATGTCCTCATCGGGCGCGGAGCCGATCTTGTGGATCGACAAATCCGCGCCATCGAATTCTTCTTCTTCCGAGAGGCGAATCCCGATGCTGGAATTCAGCACACCATAGAGAATCAACCCGCTGCTTGCTGCGATCACTACGCCAATCACGGTTCCTGCCAACTGCGCCATGAACGTCACGCCACCCATGCCGCCGAACGCTTCCAGCCCAAACACGCCGCACAAAATGCCGCACAAAGCTCCGCAGAGGCCATGCAGGGGCCACACGCCCAGCACATCGTCGATGCGTAATTTGTTTTGGCACAGGTTAAAGGCATAGACGAACAACGCGCCCGCCAACGCGCCCGTCGCCAAGGCACCCACAGGGTGCATCACATCCGAGCCTGCGCAAATCGCCACCAAGCCCGCCAACGCGCCGTTATGCACAAAGCCCGGGTCATTGCGGCCCACGACCAGCGCCGAGAGGATGCCGCCCACCATGGCCATCAACGAGTTCATGGCCACCAAGCCGGTCACAGCCTCAAGCTTTTGCGCGCTCATCACGTTGAACCCGAACCAACCCACTGACAGCACCCACGCCCCCAAAGCGAGCCAAACAATGTTCGAAGGTGGAATACCGATGGGCGAGCCATCGGTCTTATAGCGGCCCTTGCGCGCACCCAACACGATCACCGCGCCCAGCGCGATCCAACCGCCCATGGCGTGCACTACCACCGAGCCCGCGAAATCGTGGAACTTCGCACCGAACATGCCTTCCATGATGGTCTGGAAGCCCATGTTGCCATTCCACACCAAGCCTTCGAAGAAGGGATAAACCAAGGCCACCAGCACGAAGGTGGCGATGAGTTGCGGGCCGAACTTGGCGCGCTCGGCAATCCCACCCGAAATAATAGCCGGAATGGCGGCGGCGAACGTCAACAGGAAGAAAAACTTCACCAGGTCATAGCCCTGGGGGGCGAAATTCGTGCCCGCACCGCCGGAAATGATCTTGGCGCCTTCGAGGAAACTCACCCCGTAAGCCAGCGAATAGCCGATGAAGAAATAGGCCACCGTGGAGGCGGCAAAATCGACCAGAATTTTGACCAGCGCGTTGACCTGGTTCTTTTTACGGACCGTGCCGACTTCCAAGAACGCAAACCCGGCGTGCATGGCCAGAACCATGACTGCGCCCATGAGAATAAAAAGAACGTCGCCCCCGGCCATTGCTCATTCCCCCTTGATCGAACCCGGTCTTGAACACTCTACATTGGGCCGGTCCCCTAACGCGATTCGGCCCGGCCGCATTCCTGCGACCGGGCCGTTCCGCCGTCAATAGCCAACGTTCTGGGAGGTTGCTAAAGGACCGCTTCACCATGGAGATTGATGTCCAGGCCTTCGCGTTCCACATCTTTTTCAACACGCAAGCCGATCACCAGGTCGATGACCTTGGCGATGATGAACGTGGCCACCGCGCAATAGGCAATCACAACTCCGCAGCCATAAAGCTGGGTCATAACTTGGCCTGGGTTGCCATCGATGAGGCCCGCTTTGCCCTCGCCGCCCACGGCTTGCACCGCGAATACGCCCGTCAGGATGGCGCCGACAAAACCGCCCACGCCATGTACGCCAAAGGCATCGAGCGCGTCGTCATAGCCCAATTTATGCTTGAGCCAGGTCGCCGCCCACCAACACACCGCACCAGCGATCAAGCCGATGAAGAGGGCGCCCATGGGGTCGACGAAACCCGACGCAGGCGTAATGGCCACTAGGCCCGCTACCGCGCCCGAAATGATGCCAAGTACGCTGGGCCTGCCCTTCACCGCCCACTCCACGAACATCCATGACAGGCCTGCCGCTGCCGCCGCGATCTGGGTTACGGCCATGGCCATGCCAGCCAAGCCATTGGCCGCGACCGCCGACCCTGCATTGAACCCAAACCAGCCCACCCACAACAGCGATGCGCCAATCATGCTCAAGGTCAGGTTATGGGGCGGGAATGGCTCACGGCCATAGCCGGTGCGTTTGCCCAGCATCAGCGCAAGGACCAAGCCCGCGACGCCCGCATTGATGTGCACCACGGTGCCGCCCGCGAAGTCGAGCACGCCCGCCGTGCCCAAGAACCCGCCACCCCACACCCAGTGAGCGATGGGCGCGTAAACCAGCAACGACCATGCGCCCATGAACCACAACATGGCCGAGAATTTCATGCGATCCACAAATGCGCCTGCGATCAAGGCCGGGGTGATGATGGCAAACGTCATCTGGAAGATGACAAACACGGTTTCCGGGATGGTGTAGGAAATCGCCCCCACGCCAACGCCCGCCAGAAACATTTTGCTCAGGTCGCCGATGTAGGCGTTGCCCGCCGTGAACGAGAGGCTATAGCCCGCCACCATCCACAGCACCGTGACCAAGCAACAGGTGGCAAACGAATGCATGGTGGTCGACAGCACGTTCATCTTGCGCACCATGCCGCCATAAAACAGCGCCAGACCCGGAATGGTCATCAGCAACACCAACGCGGTGGATGTCAGCATCCAAGCGGTATCGCCACTGTTGATGGTGGGCACAACTTCGGCGGCAGCCGCCGGTGCGGCTTCTTGGGCCCATGCCGCGAGGCCCGACAGCAGCGCGAGCGCGCTAGATATTGCGGCAACAATCCCTGTTTTGGTCATTTGCGGTCCTCTTGTGATGGCGTGTTTTGGGCACGGCCAACCCCGAGCCGCACCGCCTCACAGGACTCCTATTCAAGTTCCGTGCCGGTTTTTGTGTGGTGCAACAACGATAAATACGTGTTTCAAATCAGATAGTTAACTTATCCACAGGCGCGGCATTAAAAGAATATGCCTGAAAAATATACAGGGCATAAGTATGGTGATCAAAAATAATGCAGCGCTGCTAAGCCGTCAAAGTTTGCCCACCACCGAAAGAATATTCCCCGCCGGGTCGCGGAAGTGGGCGATGCCCCCACCCCAGCTTTGTTTTTGTGGCGGGGCCATGAACTCCACGCCCTTGGCCACCAAGCTTTCATAAAGGGCGTTCAGGTCGGGCACCATAAAACTGATCCCGGCAAACCGCCCAACCAGTTCGTCGTAAGCCGGGCTGTTGTGGGGAATGCGTTCTAAGGCCAGCTGCGCACCGCCGGTATTAAACAGCGCATAGGGCCCAGCCGCATCGCCGGTGACCACCGGCAGCCCTAGGGTCTGGGAATAAAATGTAAATGCTCCACTGAAATCGCCCACGTACATGCGCACGGTATGCAGCTTAAAGGTCAGCGCCGGACCATGATCGTGGTGATGATCATGATCATGGTCGTGCTTGTGATCGTGCGGATGATCGTGGGGCATGTCGGCAATCTCTAAAAAGCGCGGGCGTGTCACTCAAGCTTTGCTATCATGGCCGCCTCGCCAACTGCAACGGAGAGCGCCCATGGTCGTCAAGCACATGATGCACATCAATCCGCCGACGCTGTCGAACTCGCTGGCAGTGGGTTACTCACAAGTCGTTGTCGCCCGGGGCAAGATGGTGTTTGTGGCGGGCCAAGTGGGCTGGGACGCCAAGGGCGTGATGGCGCCCACCTTCGAAGCCGAGGTGCGCCAGGCCCTGGAGAACGTCAAGATCGCCTTGAAAGAGGCGAGTGCGGCCACCCGCCACGTCACCCAAATCCGCTATTTCATCGTGAACCTCACGCGCGAACGGGTGATGGCCCTGTCCAAGGCCCTGCGCGAACTAGACATGTGGGACTGGGAAAAGCCGCCCGCAGGTACGATTGTTGGCGTGGCCTGCCTGGCACGGCCCGAATTCAACATCGAAATCGAACTGATGGCCGTGATCCCGGATTTGGGGTGAAGGCTGGGTTCTCAGCCGCGCCTTTTCCGCCTAGACTTCATGCACGAACAACCTCGGAGCCCGCATGTCCCTTCCGCCCGACCAAGTGTTTTATGTCAGCCCCGCACAAATAAATACCTGGCGGGATAATAACGAAGCCGTGATCGTCGATGTGCGCGAGGACAACGAATGGGCCGAGGCCCATGTGCCCGGCGCTATCCTGATGCCGCTGTCCACGTTCGATCCGGCTAAAATCCCCGACCCCAAGGGCAAGCATTTGGTGTTTCATTGCCGCAGTGGGCGGCGCTGCGGCTTGGCAGCGGAAAAGGCTGTGGCAGCCGGATATAAGGGCGTGATCAAGCGCATGGAGGGCGGTTTTATTGCCTGGGCCGCCGCCGGTTACGCCAGCGAGCCGGGCAGGATGTAACCGCATGGCCGCCACAAGCGCCGCCGACATCAACCCCCGCCCCCGCGACCCGCTGATTGGCAACGAAGCCAATCGCCTTTTTTTAGTCGTCGTCGATGACAGCGAAGAGCTCTCGGCGGCCATCCGTTACACCTGCAACCGCGCCAAGAAAACCGGCGGGCGCGTGGCGTTGCTGTATGTGTACGACATTGAGAAAGATTTTCAGCAATTCGCCACCGTCGGCAACTTGATGGAACAAGAAGCCAAGCACACCGCCGAAGAAGCGCTCAAGCGCCACGCCGCCGTGGTGCAGCAAACCATTGGCCGCGTACCCGAGATGTTTGTGCGCAAGGGCAACACGCGCGAGGAATTGTTCAAACTGGTGGCCGAGCACCCCGAAATCAGCATCTTGGTTCTGGGTGCAGCACCCGGGAAAAAGCCAGGGCTGTTGGTCGAGGCCGTCACCGGAAAATTCGCAGGCAAAATCGGCATTCCCGTCACCGTAGTGCCGGGTGACTTAGCAGTGCCTGAAATTGACCGTTTGACATCGGGCTGAAAGCCCCTAGTCTCGGAATTCTCTTGAGTTTTCAATGTGAGAGGACGCCCATGGCGTTTGTTGCGCCGCACGAGAATGACGGCGTGAACACCTCGCCCTTTGTCTCTGACGAGGTCAAGACCACCACGTGTTATATGTGCGCGTGCCGGTGCGGCATCAAAGTGCATCTGCGTGATGGCCAAATTCGCTACATCCAGGGCAACCGCGATCATCCGGTCAATAAGGGCGTGCTGTGCGGCAAAGGGGCTGCGGGCATCATGCAACATTACTCGCCCGCCCGGCTGCGCAAACCCCTGAAGCGCGTGGGGGAACGCGGCTCGGGCGAGTTCGTCGAGATCGAATGGGACGAAGCGCTGAGTATCGCCACGACGTGGCTATCCAACATCCGCGCCACGGACCCCAAAAAACTCGCCTTCTTCACCGGCCGCGATCAATCGCAATCGCTGACGGGCTGGTGGGCGAACCAATTCGGCACGCCCAACTACGCCGCCCACGGTGGTTTCTGTTCGGTCAACATGGCCACCGCCGGAATTTACACCATTGGCGGATCGTTCTGGGAGTTCGGCGAGCCCGACTGGGAACACACTAAATATTTCATGATGTTCGGTGTGGCCGAGGATCATGATTCCAACCCGATCAAGATCGGGCTGGGCAAACTCAAAGCACGCGGCGCAAAATTTGTCTCGGTCAACCCAGCGCAAACCGGCTACTCGGCCATCGCCGACGAATGGCTGGGCATCCGGCCTGGTACCGATGGTCTTTTCGTGCTGGCCATCATTCATGAACTTTTGAAATCAGGTTCGGTGGACCTCGATTACTTGGTGAAATATACCAACGCCCCGTGGCTGGTGATTCAAGCCCCTGGCACCGCCGAAGATGGCCTGATCGCGCGCGACCCCCAGGGCAATCCGCAGTGCTGGGACCAGAAAACAAAGACAGCGGTGAACGCCTTGCTGCCCAGCGTGCAGCCCGTGCTGCGCGGCAACTTCGATCTGGGTGCCAAACGCGCCGTGCCCGCCTTTCAATTGATGGCCGAACGATACTTGGATGATGCTTACGCACCCGAAGCCGTGGCCGAGCGTTGCGGCATTCCCGCCGCTACCATCAAGCGCATCGCAGCAGAGCTCGCGCACGTGGCATTTCAGCAGACCATCGAACTGCCCATCGCCTGGACCGATTGGGCGGGCCGCCGCCACGACAAAATGGTCGGCCGGCCGGTGGCGATGCACGCCATGCGCGGCATTTCGGCGCACTCGAACGGGTTTCATA
Source organism: Rhodospirillaceae bacterium (assembly GCA_009693785.1). Classification (GTDB taxonomy): domain Bacteria; phylum Pseudomonadota; class Alphaproteobacteria; order Rhodospirillales; family Rhodospirillaceae. The sequence goes on along the minus strand of SHWP01000031.1, from coordinate 12,928 downwards.
CCTGCCGCGCCATTCACCTGTTGCAAATGATGTTGGGCAGCATCGATGTGCCGGGCGGTTTTCGCTATAAGCCGCCCTACCCGCGCCCGATCCCGCCCAGCCCCAAGCCCACAGGCAAAGCTGGCACAACACCCAATCAACCACTGGGCGGCATGCCACTGGGCTTCGTCACCGCACCCGAAGATTTATTGATCGATGCGCAAGGCAAACCAATCCGCATCGACAAGGCATTCACGTGGGATCACCCCATCGCCTCGCACGGCATGCTGCACATGGTCATCAAGAACGCGGTCAACGCAGACCCCTACCCCATCGACACGCTGTTTTTGTACATGGCTAACATGGCGTGGAACTCCTCGATGAACACGCGGGGCACCATCGACATGCTCACGGCCAAGCACGCCAACGGTGAATACAAAATTCCCCATATCATTTATTCCGACGCCTACGCCTCCGAGACCGTCGCTTATTCCGACCTCGTGCTACCCGACACGACGTATCTGGAACGATGGGATTGCATTTCATTGCTTGACCGGCCGATCTCGGACGCCGATGCGGCCTGCGATGCCATCCGCCAGCCCGTGCTGCAACCCGACCGCGATGTGCGCGGGTTTCAAACCGTACTGCTCGACCTAGGCGCTCGCCTTAAACTACCTGGCATGGTCGATGAGGACGGTGATCCGAAATATCCCGGCGGTTATGCTGACTACATTATCAATCACGAACGCGCGCCCGGCATCGGCCCCTTGGCTGGCTGGCGCGGCGATGGCACGCAACACGGCCATGGCGCGCCCAATGCCGCGCAGCTTGATAACTACATCGACAACGGCTGCTTCTGGCGTGGTGAGATTCCCCGCGATGCGCGCTATTTCAAAATGGCAAATGCCGGCTACTTGGCCTGGGCGAAGAGCATGGGGTTTCTGCCCAACACCGAACAAATCATTTTGCATCTTTATTCCGAGCCGCTGCAGAAATTCCGCAATGCCGCGCGCGGACATGGCCCAGCCCAACCGCCCGACAAAGACCGCGCACGCATCGATCAATATTTCGATCCGATGCCGATTTGGTACATGCCCTTCGACGAAGCCGCGTCCAATGCAACCGAATTTCCGCTGCATGCGCTGACACAACGGCCGATGCATCACTATCAATCTTGGGGTTCGCAGAACGCCTGGCTGCGCCAGATCACCGCACAAAATAGATTGTTCATGCATCGCGACACGGCGGCAGCGCAAAATATCGCCGATGACGATTGGGTGTGGATCACTAGCCGGTCGGGGCGCGTAAAGGCGCAAGTGCGCCTGGTCGAGGGCGTGAACAAAAACACCGTGTGGACCTGGAACGCCATTGGCAAACGCAAAGGTGCCTGGGCCTTAAAGCCCGATGCGCCCGAGAACGCGCGCGGCTTTTTGCTCAACCATGTGATCTCGGAAACGCTGCCTGATATGCGCTCGAACAGCGACCCCATCACGGGTCAAGCCGCGTGGTTTGATGTGCGCGTAAAGGTCGAGCGCGCCGCCGATCACGAGCAAGGCGAAAGCGATCATGACTTCGACGACATGCAATCCCCGCCCGGCGTAACAACTGGCCCCGATGTGCTGCAATACGGCGCGGGCTTTCGCGAGGCTGCCGAATGACCAGCCTGCCCACCACAACTGGCAAAAAACTCGGCCTGGTCATCGACCTCGACACCTGCGTGGGATGTCAGGCTTGCGTGACCAATTGCAAGGAATGGAACACCAGCGGCCATATGGCCCCACTGACCGACCTGAATGCCTATGGCGCGGGTGCGGACGGCGTGTGGTTCAACCGTGTACACACCTATGAAGTCGCAGGGCATGAAGGCTGCGGCGCATCGGCATCGCGCACCATGCATTTTCCGCGCTCGTGCCTGCACTGCGAAAAGCCTGAGTGCGTGACCGTTTGCCCCACCGGCGCATCGTACAAGCGCGCATCCGATGGCATCGTGCTGGTCAACGAAGACCTCTGCATCGGCTGTAAATTGTGTTCCTGGGCCTGCCCCTATGGTGCGCGCGAATTCGACGTGTTCGAAGGCGTGATGAAAAAATGCACGCTGTGCGTTGATCGCATATACAACGAAAACTTGGCCGAGGAAGACCGTGTGCCCGCTTGCGTGCTCACCTGCCCCACGAGCGCGCGGCATTTTGGTGACTTGGGCGACCCCAATTCCGATGTGTCGAAACTTGTTGCATCGCGCGGTGGCGTCGACTTGATGCCCGAGATGGGCTACCAGCCCGTCAACAAATACCTACCGCCACGTTCACGTAAAGACACCGCCAGCTCCATGCCTGCTCCAGAACTCAAACCCGCAGACACCGCAAACGGTTTACTCGGCTGGGTTGATCGCTTGTTGTCACGATAGTTAAGGCACCATGCACCCCGCCCTTTCCGTTATCTTCTTCACCACTTCATCTGGCGCAGGTTACGGCATGCTGAGCGTGCTGGGCATTTATGCCACGCTGGGTTACCTGTCGCGCAGCCTGTGGTTCTCGCTGACAACCATGATCATCGCGCTTGGCCTTATTACAGCCGGACTGCTGTCATCGACCTTGCACCTGGGCCACCCCGAGCGTGCCTGGCGAGCATTCTCACAATGGCGCACAAGCTGGCTGTCGCGCGAAGGCATCATGGCCGTGGCCACGTATATCCCCGCACTGCTGTTCGGCATGGTTTGGATTTTCTTGCCCGCATCCACCGCCGTGTTGGGCGTAGTGATGGCGGTATGCGCACTCGGCACCCTGTACACCACGGCCATGATCTATCGCAGCCTCAAGCCGATTCATCATTGGCACAATCAGCACGTGGTGCCCTGCTACCTTGTGTTGGGCCCCATGACGGGTGCGGTGTGGTTGTTGGTTCTGTCGCAACTCTTCGCCCAGCCGATTCCATTCCTATCACCCATCTGTCTCGTACTACTCGCGGCTGGTTTGACTGCGAAATGGCTCTATTGGTCGTTCGTCGATTCAACCTCGGGCCCCAGCTCACCGGCCAGTGCAACGGGCCTAGGCAAACCCGAATCTGGTGTTCAGGTTCGCAGCATTGAATGGCCCCATACCGAGGCGAATTATGTGATGAAGGAAATGGGTTTTCAGGTCGCGCGCAAACACGCACAGCGGCTGCGCACCATTGCCATTTGGGCAGGGTTTTTGATTCCAGGCGTCATGATTGAAACGGCAATTCTACAGCCGTCTACAAACCCATTAATCTGGTGCGTTCCTGCGGCACTCCTCATGTCGGTGGGAATTATCACCGAGCGCTGGCTGTTTTTTGCCGAGGCCAAGCATACGGTCATGCTTTATTATGGGGCCCAAAAGGCCTAGCCCCGTAAGGTCATGTTGCACCGCAATATGACTAGCGCAGCCAGACAACTATTGTTACCAATTGTGCGTTGCCTGCATAGCAAGGCACGCTGTACACGTCCGTACCGGGCAGCTAACCCACCACCGCGTGTTTGACCGGGTAAATCAAGGGAGGCCAGATCATGGCAGACGAAAAGAGAGCAGGCGACCGCCCAAAAGCAGCGTCGGATTTCATCAAATCCGATTCCGACAACGCTGTGTTTCTGGGCAATCCCCATATTGACAACCTCATGACCATCGTCATCGCCATGGGCGCGGAAATCTGGGCCGACCGCCAGCGCATGCGCATCATCGAGCACTTGCTCGAAACCAAGGGCAAGGTGACCAAAGATATGGTCGAGCAGTTTGTTCCATCAGACGAACAAAAAGCCGCCTGGGGTGCCGAGCGTGACGCCATGGCCAAGCGCGTTTATAGCGTGATGGCGCGCGACACCAGCACCGCCAAGCCATTCGGCGAAGAATTCAAGTACAAATAAGAAATCGTAGAGCAAGGAGATTCACTCATGGATCGTCGCACTTTAATGGGCGCTAGCGCTGCGGTAACCGCTGTAGTGTCTTCGTTTTTCACCGGCCGCAAGGCTTATGCCAAAACCGATGCCAAGGTCATGCCCGCGGGCACACTCGCCCCGCGCGGACGCTTCGGACGCATGGAACGCCTCGCGACCCTCGACCTCGAAAGCCGCCAAGACTTCCTGATGTCGTTCCGCACTTGGGCTAACACCGACCTCAGCCGGGCAGCTAACATGCGTGGCGATGCCATTCTCGCTGCCAAGGGCATACCGAAAGACGCCGACTTGAAGCGGGAAGAAGCGGTAGCCCTGCTGCAAGATGACCCGCTGATTCAAACCAGCACTCGTGCATGGATCAGCTGCCAGCAACTATCCTGGAACGGCCTGAAGGAAGAGTTCGACGACAATGCCGATAAATATCTGTCGGAAATGGAAGCCACCGACAAGATGGGCCCAGGCAAGCTTGAACTCAATCCGAACGCAATCTTCCCCGACTATGTGAAGCACGAAATTCACATTCAGCCGGGTGGCTATGTCGGCAGCGAGTTCGCCGGACACATGTACCACTACGGCACCAACGGCTTTTATACCGGCCGCAACACCAACGACGAATTGCATGTGGGTGCCGCTAGCCGCATGCCGATTCCGAAAGATGGCAAGGCGTTGCGTATCCTCGACGTCGGTTGCGGCATCGGCCAGTTAGCCATGGCGCTGAAGGAACGCTTCCCCGACGCCGAAGTGTGGGGCATCGATGCCGGCGGGCCGATGATCCGCTACGCGCACCTGCGCGCCGTCGAACGCGGCCTGGATGTGAATTTCGCCCAGCGCCTGGGCGAGGACACCAAGTTCCCCGACAACTACTTTGATATCGTCACCAGTTACATCATGTTCCACGAGGTCAATCCCGAGGGAACAGCAGGCCACGTGAAGGAAGCCATGCGTATTGTGCGCCCGGGCGGCATTTACTATCCGCTCGACTTCAAGCTCACCGGCGTCCAACGCCGCACAGCTTATGGCCAATACCGGAGCTGGTGGGATCACCGGTGGAATAATGAAGTGTGGAGCCTTAAGTTCCGCGCCAATGGTTTGCCCGACATGATCCGCAAGGCCGGGTTCGATCTGAACGAGCAAGAGCCCGAACTGTTGCGTGGTTTCGGCGTGCTGAACGCCACCAAGCCCGCGACTTCATAAGTAGATAAATCTTGAAATAAAAAAGGGCCGGTTCATCACCGGCCCTTTTGCTTTATCGATATAAGGTGAGTTACGCGGCAGCCTTCATCGCCGCCGCGCGCATATCTTGCGTTTTCTTATTGGCTGGGCGCTCATCGCAGGCCTTGTACCAGGCCGCCGTTTTGGGCCAGGGCGAAATGTCGAAGTTGCTGCGCACCAAATACTCCATCACGCATGCAACATTGATGTCGCCCACGCTGAAAGCATTGCCGCATACATACGGCGTGCTTTGCAACGCCGTTTCTAGTACCGCGACCAGTGGCTTTGCCTTTTCGGCCAAATCGGCGAGCAGCGCCATATCGCGCTCGGTTTCCTTCTTAAACAGCACTTCGCTTAAACGGCCATAGGCCACAGGCTCAAGTTCCGTGCCAGCCCATAGGGTCCATTGCAGGCATTTGGCTTGGCCCTTCTCGTCGGCGGGCCAGAGTTTCCCCTTAGCGTATTTTTGCGCGATGAACAGGTTGATCGCCAAGGATTCGCTCATGGCCACATCGCCATCGACGACTGCTGGCATTTTGCCCGCCGGGTTGATGGCCAGGAATGCAGGTTGCTTGTGCTCGCCCTTGCGGAAATCGAGCGAGGTCAACTCATAAGCCGCGCCCGCCTCCTCCGCCGTCCAGACATTGCGCGAGGCGCGACATAATCGATCCGTAAATTTTCAGCATGAGTAGTTCCCTTGTGGTTGCCTTCGATATTCGCTTTCGAAGAAAATTAAGTGGTTTGATTTAGTTCACAGTTCAAGAGCAAAGATGACCCATGAACAGGGTTAAATGGGCCCCGCACCCTACTTTTCCCCACGAATCAATACTTTTGAGCGCGTGAAATCCAGGCCAACACCACAGAATATAAGCCTTGCCCAAGGGGCTTGGAACCAGTGCATCACTGCCCCGCGATCCAGATCGGCCATCACTGCTAACGAGAGTTCTAAGGCATGAATCTCGATCTGAATGCCATGCACACAGTGGACGCAAGATGACGCCAGACGGACATATTTTCAACGAGCCGGATGCAATTGTGTCCAAGCCGAGCCGGGCGCATGAATCGAATCTGGCTCAGCGTTCAATTTCCGCCACTCGCCTCATGGCCGCACTCGCCATGTCGATTGCATTTCTAACTGCTTTGGCAACCTGGTTGGCCTACGAGCGCAATAGCACGGTCGTATCGAGGGCAGATGCATTGTTAGGAACTCACAATCTCCTCAAGGAGGTGATACATGAGGCTGAACTCCGACTAGATCAACAATCTGATATCGTATTCGTGAGTGCCAACCTTGCAGCACGCACTCAATTGAACGCCAGTGATGTCGAGAAACTTAAAGCCGAGTATGCTGAAGCCCGTACGGCTATGGCCCAACGCATTGAGCGGGTTGTCAATCTAGGAAACGCAAGTTTCCCGGATTCACAAATGACGTCCGGTCTGACTGCCGCGATCGAAAATCATTATTCAGATCTTGATGTTTACGTTTCTGGTGTTTTTGCCCGCATTATTGCGAAAAACCAGCCAGGCATGGCCGCCGATACTGACAACGCAGAGGCATTGGAAGCTATTTTTCGCACCGATCTAAATATCGCGCGCGATTTCTTAGATCAAGCCGTTCAAACCGCGATGCATGAGATCGCGGTCACGGCACGAATCGCCGCTTTGACTACAAGTCTCGGCTGCTTGATCGGATTCACTCTTCTCTCAGTGGCTGGTGCCCTCATAGGTCGGCGTCGCATAGTCGAATCGCTTGCCAATATCAGTACCGCGCTCCAGCGCTTGTCCGTTGGCGACACCACTGCCGTCATCGACGCCGGAGGGCAAAGAGACTTCATGCCACTTGAGGTGACTTTTGGAAACTTTAAACAGCGAATGATCCAGCTTCGCGACGCCGAAATCGAACTGGAAAAGCAGGCGTTTATCGCTGATCAAATGTTTGATGCGGTCGTTGTTCATGACCTTGAGGGCCGTATCACGGCTTGTAACACGGCTGCGGAGAAAATGGCCGGGCTGCCGAGATCAGTTTTAATCGGCCTACACCTGACGGATGTGATCCACGATCAAGACTTCCACAAGTGGACCCGGCCGCGACTGCGGCAACAAATTTTGTCGGGTAAGATCGCTACGGCAGAGCTTACGCTTCCGACCTCAAGCGGTGACACTCTGCTGTGCGAAATATCAGCGACAGGTGTGCGTGATCGGTTAGGCAATACGATTGGCTTTCTGTCGATCATCCGGGACATCCGCGAACGCCGCCAGCAAGAGGAATTGCTCAGGCGTCAGGCCGCCGTGATCGATCAAATGAGCGAAGGCGTTTTCATCACGGATCTGCAGGGTAAGATCGTTTACTGCAATCCCGCACATGAAAAAATGGTCGGTTACGCCAAGGAGGATATCCTTGGAAAAACGCCAACTTTCCTCACTGCCGACCCGAACTTTGAAAGCCGGCGTCAAGAAATTATGGCCATACCCCGGCATGTGCCCATCGAGGTGGAAGTCCGCGGTCGCCGCGCCGACGGAACCGAACTCCTCACCGCCATATCCGGCCGCGGCCTGCAAAATGCACGCGGTGACTACGTCGGGCGGGTATTTCTGGTTCACGACATCACCGAGATGCGCGCCAAGGAAGAGCAATTGCGCCAATCTCAGAAAATGGAGGCCGTCGGCCAACTCACTGGTGGCATCGCGCACGATTTCAATAATCTCCTCGGGATTTTGCTGCTGAATTTGCAATTGATCGAGGGCCGGATTGGCGCAGACACCGTTTCTCATAATCTCACAGCCCGTTCGCTGCGCGCGGTGGACCGGGGCGCACGCCTGATTCAGCAAATGCTGGCCTTTTCGCGCCGCCAGTCGCTGAGCCCCACCAGTATCCGGCTCGAAGATCTGCTATCGGAAATGAAGGACATCCTGCGCCGCGCGCTGCCGGCGAACATTGCGTTGTCGTTCGGGACGCCCTCAGGCCTTTGGAACTGCGAGGCCGACAGAACCCAGATGGCAAGCTCGATTTTGAGCCTTGCGATCAACGCGCGCGACGCGATGCCAAGAGGCGGTGCGCTGACACTCAACTGCCGCAACGAAACCATCACCCCTGAGATGGTTCGTCAGAACGCCGAGTTCATGCCTGGTGAATTTGTCTGCATCGAGATCACAGACACGGGAATTGGCATCCCCGAAAATCAGTTAGAGCATGTCATCGAGCCGTTCTTCACCACCAAAGACGTGGGCCAAGGCACCGGCTTGGGCCTCAGCATGGTGTATGGGTTCATCAAGCAATCGCGCGGCATCTTCAAAATCAAGAGCACGGTCGGGGTTGCCACGACTGTGTTGCTCTACCTGCCGCGGTTGCGCGTGCCCGCGAAGAGCGGCCCCGATTTGCCAGATGAGGAAAAAATTGCTGCTGCGAACCAAGCGAGAGTATTGCTGGTGGAAGATGACGACGATATGCGCGAGGCCACCCGGCAAAACCTCATGCTGCTCGGCTACTCCGTCATCACCGCGAGTGACGGGCCTGGCGCGCTCAGCGAACTTGCGCAAAACCCCGGCATCAAGATTTTAATCGCTGACATCATGTTGACGGGCCCCTTAAGCGGCATCGAACTGGCCGAACAAGCGCGGGGAAAATGGCCCAATCTTAAAGTGCTGCATGTTTCAGGCTATTCGGACGAGATATTGATGGCGGATGGGCGGTTAAAACCGGGTGTCACCTTGCTGCGCAAGCCCTATGCCCGTCATGCCCTGGCAGAGGCGATCACAAAACTGGAATAGCACGAAATCTGGAACTGCCTTCTCAGGCTGCCACTTTCATGGCGATCACCTTTTGATTGGCCGGACGGTTAAGGCATTCCGGCAACCATTTATTCACCGCGGGCCACGCACTAAAGTCAAAGTTGGTGCGCGCGAGATATTCGGCCACGGTGGCAACGTTCAAATCGGCGATGGTGAACGACGGACCGGCCAAATAGGCCGAACGTTGCAAAGCCGTATTCAATGTATTGATCGGCGCCTTGGTGCGTTCGGCCAAGGCGGCGATGACCTTCGGGTCGCGCTCGTGCTCTTTCTTATATTGCAGCTCGATCAACCGGCCCACGGCAAGCGCTTCGAGTTCGGTCGCCGCCCACAACGTCCATTGAATGCACTTGGCCCGTGCCGCCTTGTCGTCGGGCCACAGTTTGCCCGCGCCATAAGTGTGCGCGATATACAAATTCATGCCGAGCGATTCGGTCATCACCACGTCGCCATCGGTCAGCGCGGGCAGTTTGGCGGCGGGGTTGATTCGCAAATACTCAGGCGTCTTGGTGTCGCCCTTCAAATAATCGGACGGCACGTGCTTATAGGGAATGCCCAATTCTTCCAGCGCCCACAGGTTGCGCGAGGTGCGCGAATTGGCCTTGCCATACAGGGTGATCATGCGCCCGCTCCCTTTTTTGTTTTGCCGCTGTTGGTTTTATAGCGCGGCCGTGCCGTCGATTTGACCGGCGCAGAAATTCCCCAATCCCGCCCCCATTGCAAGCCTTCCATGGTGCCATGGCGCGGGGTGTACTCGGCGCCGATCCAGCCGTCATAGCCATGGGCGTCAAGCAGATCGAACAAATAGCCCCAATTGAGTTCCCCCAAGCTGTCGGGCTCGTCGCGGTTGGGCACGCCGGCTACCTGAATATGGCCGATGATGTCGATGTTGTTCTCGATGAAGGCCGTAATGCCGCCTTCCAGCGTCTGGGCGTGGAAAATATCGTATTGCAGTTTGAGGTTCTTATGCCCCACGGTGCGCACCACCTCGGCGGCTTGGGTGGGGGTGCGGGTCATGTAGTTTTCAATGTTGATGTTCTCGATCAAAACGCGAATGCCCTCGGGCGAGAGTGTTTTGGCGGCGTACTCCAAGTTTTTCACCAACACATCGATGGCGGCCAACTGCTCGTCCTCGGCCACCACGCCCGACATCACATGCACCTGTTTGCACTCGGTGTACTCGGCGTATTGCAGCACGGTGTGCAGCGAATCTTTGAACTCGGACTCGCGGCCCTTCAGCGCCGCTAGCCCACGCTCACCGGCCGCATAATCACCGGGCGGGGCGTTGAACAGCACCAGGGGCTTGTTCGACATCGCCACCACATCGCCAAACTCACCGGCGGGAATTTCATAAGGGAATTGGCACTCCGCGCCTGCGAAGCCGCACTTGGCCGCCAACGCAAAGCGCTCGCGCAACGGCACTTCGGTGAACAACATTGAAACGTTGGCGGCAAAACGGGGCATGGGTAAGTTCGCGGCTCCTAAAACACGCCCATGTCATCGCCCGATTTAATCGGGCGATCCAGGGTTAAATGCAGAACTGGACCAGATTAAAGATGGAGCCCCCGATCTGTGCGCCAGTTTTTTTAGGCTCCTTTTAATCGCCAAGAAAAACTAGGCGTCAAGTCGGGGGGTGACAATAAAAGGACGGAAGTCATAGTTTTTTCGTTATCAATTCCTCGATCCGCCCCGCGACGGCTGTCGCAGCATTCAAAGGCGCGTGGCTGAAGGGTGTGTGCATACCATCAAAAGGCCGCGCTGCACCCAGGGCATACAATTCGCGGTGCAGGCGGGCGTGCTTGGGCGAGACCATATCGGCGGGCGCATAGATGTACACACTGCCGGGGTTGGCGCAGGCCTCGGAACACATCGACACCGAATCCCCCGTCACCACCATGGCATCGGCGAGCGCTAAAAAACCTGCGTAGGGATTGTCCGCGCCCTCCTCGCGTTTGCCCCACAAAAATGCCTGGACCGGCGCGTCGATCACCGCCGTCAACACCGCCTCGGCCTCGGGCCCCGTGCGCCGCGAGGTCGACAGCAATACCGAGCCACCTGCCACCTTGGCCATGGCTGAGACTTTCGCGCCCACGTCGGCTGCGAGGCCTGAGGGAAACGGGCGCTGGCGTGTAGCCCCGCCCACCAGCAACGCAAAGTACGGACGCGGCATGTGCGCTAGGCGCGGCGTCCAGAGCTTCGATTCAGCCGCGAGCCTTGCGGGCGAAAAGCGATGCGGTGCGCCGGTGATGCGCAGCGCGTTGGGCAAGTCGCCGTCCGGGCGCTCGCAATCGTGGTTGGGAATGGCGATCAGGTCGAAGTCGGCCGCACCCACGGCGCCTGGGTTCATGATTTGGGCCAGAATTACATTCTTTCCCGCCTGCCCATCGAAGCCTTGGCGTAGATGGGAGACCTTCTTGATCCAGCGCGCCACGGGTGCGGTGCGGCGGCCCGCTGCGATCACCACATCGGGCCACGGCGCGACCAACGCCGCGACGCTGTCGTCCGTCACGCCAATCAGGCTTGAGCCGCGCACGATGTTGGGCAATTTGCCTAGCGAGCTGTAACGAATGTGTTTTTCGATGAACGGCCGCGCACCCGCCACGTTCAAGGCTTCCGCCACGCCCAAGGCCTGGCCCGCGTTGCCCGGCCGGTCGTCGATAAGAACCCAAATCAGGGGGGATGAGGTTTGAGTTGTCACGGCGTCAAACTGCGGAGATGATATGCCAGGGTACATTTAAACATGACTTGTCATACTTGGGCCTGTCCCAAGTATCCAGGGTTACAAACACCAGCCCAGTGTTTTGCCTTGGGTCCCCCGGGTCCGCGTGAAACGCGGCCCGAGGGCAGGCTCTTGGAATAAATCCCAGGACGACATCAATGCTTTCGAACGCCACCGGAGGAGCCATCCATGCCCACCATCCCCTCATCACGCCGCGGCGCACTCAGCGCTTTATCAGTCGCGGGCCTTGCCGCAACGGCCATCGCTGCGCCCGCCCAAGCTGCCACGCGCAAGCTCAACCTCGACGACCCGTGGGATAACCTCACGGGCTACTTGAAGGCGCGCAGCGACATCAGCGGCAAAACTTCCGTCTCCTGGACGTCGGGCTATGTCTACAACTTCCAGCCCGGGCGCAAATCGCAAGTGCTGATGCTGGGCCAGGGCGTGAAGTGCACGGCCTGCGTGAAGGACGACAAGGGCTATGAATTTTTGGAACGCGAGTGCGTGATTTTCTGCGACCCCGCCACGGGCGAGCCGTTGAAAACCTGGGCCAACCCCTTCACCGAAAAAACCGTAGAAGTGTTTCACATTCAAAACGCATCGGCGGGCGGGCACATCGACGCCAACGGCGCGAAGGGGCCCTTTCACATGAGCTATATGGAAAACACCGGCGACGTGACCTTCCATGATGACTTGTTCTACTCATCGCCCTCACGCCTCAGCGTGAAGGAATATTCCACCTACGCCGCCAGCGACACCTACGAGGGTGCGGGCATTTACCACTTCCACGCCAAGCGCGCCGACCTCGACAATGCCGATCTCACCTCGGCGCCCGTCACCACCTCGCACACCGGTGTGCGCCAATGGCTGCCGTGGATGGAGATGGGCCAGTGGCCCGGCGGCGTGGTGCTGCCCAGCCGTGGCAAGAAATTGCCAAACGGCGTGGCCGATATTCCCAAACAACTGCGCGCCTGGATGGAAAAAAATTCACCGGAGTTTTTGCAAGCGCCGACGATGGCCGACAAAGACAAGCAGCGGTTCTTCTACGAGCAGTTCAAGGACCACGTAGATAAGAAGAGGAAAGGTGTGGGATGAGCTAATTCAGTTAATCAAACATAACATTTGAGAAATTAGCTAACACTTATAACTCTAAATAAGAACGATTGAATGCTTGTGACCTGAGCCCTTAGTTTCCCTCCAGTTTTAGGTAGAGTCCGTCACCAAGAAGGGAGACGGACGATGCGGCAATCACGGTTTAACGAAGAGCAGATCATCGCAATGCTGCGCGAGCATGAGGCTGGCGCGAAGACGGCGGAGGTCTG
>SHWP01000030.1 GCA_009693785.1 Rhodospirillaceae bacterium | reverse complement strand
AATCGAGCCTGGGAGCACCGGAACCCACTTCACCCGCTGGGTGCGCCATAACTGCCCTCGATCCAACGACATAAACTGCTGATGCCTATGTCTGAATCGATGCGCGCTCCCTGGCAACTCATATGTTCATCCGGGGAATGCGGGCTTAACATAAGTTTTAAGGCTTTAGATCATACGCGATCTGTGAAGACGCAGCAAAAATTGAAATGAAAACAACAGAAAAATATTCTCATCGGTTAACCGGCAATCTGGCCGATCAATTAGAGGATGACCATGTCGCGTTCAACCGGGCAGAGCGGGAGTTGCTAGGGAAGTTTTTCTCCAGCTTGGCTAAAGCAATTGCTGAGAATAGCGTTCATCAGAAGATGAATTTGCTGATTGGCAGTTATGGCGTTGGGAAGACCAATCTGGCTGGTCTCGTTAATTCCTCAGTACACGAGCGTTTTATAGAGGCCCTCGAAAAACAAGTTGAAGTCAAGAGGCTTGGTTTTGGAGAAAGCTATCATTCGGAGCTTGAGAGTGGCTATTCGGAAGTAGTTAAGGATTACCTCGCTGGAATTGCCCAAGCGATGAATCTATTCCCATTAGATTGGAAGACGCACCCCTTTCCTTCTGATAGCGAGGCGTTGCGATCTGACTGGCTAAATGTGAAATCAGATTTTGCACAAATTTACGACGCCCTTAAGAACGCTGAAAAAACGTCACTTGGAGAGCAAGATGGCGGAAAAGAATGAAGATCAGGTGCCCATAGTATCAAGTTTTAATGAACCACAAGATGGCAATGAAGCTTCACAAGCCAGCAACGAGTTACAGACGCAAGATATAATTTCAGTTCTGCAAAATGCAGGCAAAAACCCTTCAAGCAGCAATCTTACAAAGGCTATTTTTAGCCTAACAATGATGTCGAGTGGCCCGTTGCCGCCACCGACCATGCTTGCTGAATACGAAAGAGCCATTCCCGGATTAGGGCAAAAGATAGTTGGCTGGACTGAGCAACAAAGGGAACACAGACAATCGCCTGAAAGACTTAGAATTGATGGATCAGAGCGCAGAATGAACCGCGGACAAATTATTGCTGCTAGCGTGGCACTCTTCGGCCTTGCGCTTGCTGCAAGCGTAGGCATGTGGGGTATTTCTAGTGTTGGGATTACTATAGCAATAGTAAGTGTCGGCGGACCAACTGCGGCTGTAGCACTGGCTCGCTATAGTGGAAGAGCAACAGCAAAACCCACGGATGAGAAGTCAAGTTCAGGATCCAAACAAAAATAGAGATTTGCTTAAAAGCCTGAGATTTCACTTTCTACGCCCCCCATTCAGTTTCTCTACGAGGGATATACTTTACCCCTCCCGCAGCATTAGGTAGGTATACCAGCAGGGCGACAATCGAATTCTGGAATTACACCGTCTTCTGTTTATTGAACAGATTATCATACGCTTCTTTGTCGGGGTTACCCAGCTTCATCACGTTTTCCAAGAGCGCGCAGCCCTTGATGACGGCAGGCCGCGCGCCCACGGCGTCGCGCCAGCGTTTCACATTGGGGTAGTCGTCGATGTTGATGTCGTGGAAATAGTTGATCTTCACCCATGGGTAGGTCGCCATGTCAGCGATGGAATACTCGCCCGCCAAGTACGGCACGCTGGCCAGCCGCTTATCCATGACGCGGTACAGACGCTTGGTTTCGGTTTGATAGCGGTCGATGCCGTATTGAATTTTCTCGGGCGCATACTGCATGAAATGCCCGCACTGGCCGAACATGGGCCCGACGTTGGCCACCTGGAAAATCGTCCACTGAATCACCTCGTAGCGCGCAGCCATGTCGCGGGGCATGAACTTTCCGGTTTTTTCGGCGAGATACATCAGGATCGCGCCTGATTCGAATACCGTGTAGGGCTTACCGCCCGGGCCATCTTGGTCGACGATGGTGGGGATTTTGTTGTTGGAGTTGAGCTTGAGGTACGCCGGATCAAACTGATCGCCCTTGAGCATGTTGATGGGGTGCGTGGTGTAGGCCAGGCCGCACTCTTCCAGCATGATGGGGATTTTGTGCCCATTGGGCGTGGGCCAGTAATACAGGTCGATCATCGGTCGTCCTTGTTTATGAAAATTTATGAAAGTTCGCTCTATCTATATGTTGGCGCATCGTTTTTGCCGAAAACCGGAAGCCCACTTTTCGGCACGATGCGCTAGCACGTACAAAACATTGCACTGAGCGCGCCGTAAAGATATTATTGCATTCAATCGGGCTCTACAGACACCCGGTGCTCTCAGACGGTCACTCGTCCAAGTTCTGTTGGAACCACATCAGGGTGACCTATGCTGACATCTCTGTTCATTTTCCTGCTTTTAATCCGAACCAGGCTCTTGGCCCTTTTCGCCCGCGTGCCGGGAGACCCGCCATGAAGTGGATCACGCGCGAGCGCCCCAAGATCGACCGCATTGCCTGCCCGTGGCTGATTGCCCGCTTCATCGACGCCGAACCGGAATTTCTGTTCGTGGCCAAGGACCAAGTGCTGGCCACGGCCCGCGCACTGGGGGCAACGCCTTTCGATATCCCCGGCGTGGAACTCTCACACGAAGGCGAGCGCTGCACCTTCGATACGATCATGCGGGTCTATAAACTTGCGCAACCGGCCTTGGCCGAATTGGCGGTGATCGTGCGTGGGGCCGATACCGGCGTGCTCGATCTTGCCCCGCAGGCGCCGGGCTTGCTGGCGGTGTCGCTGGGCCTCTCGGTGCTTTACCAAAACGACCACGAGATGCTGAAGCATGGTATGGTGGTCTATGACGCACTTTATGCTTGGATCTGTCATGCACGCGGTGAGACTCACGATTGGGCTCACGTGCAAATCAGGCCCGTGTTCAGGCCGTAAGGCGATGCCGTGAGCGAACACACACCACCCGTTGCCAAACGCGAGGCCTTTCATGTTTGGCTGCGGGTAGCAGCCTTAAGCTTCGGCGGGCCTGCCAGCCAAATTGCCGTTATGCACCGCATACTGGTGGATGAAAAAAAATGGATCAGCGAGGAGAGGTTTCTCCATGCGCTAAACTACTGCATGTTGTTGCCCGGCCCCGAGGCGCAGCAGTTGGCCACTTATATCGGCTGGTTGATGCATCGCACGGCGGGTGGATTGATGGCGGGGCTGTTGTTCATCGCGCCGGGCTTTGTGGCGATCATGGGTTTAAGCATGATCTACGCTGCTTACGGCAACCAGGCTTGGGTGGCGGCGCTGTTTTTTGGCATCAAGGCCGCCATTCTGGCCGTGGTTGTGGAAGCCGTGGTGCGCATCGGCAAGCGGGCGCTGAAAAACACGGCCATGGTGGTGCTGGCGGGCGCCGCCTTCGTGGCGATCTTTTTGTTTCACGTGCCGTTTCCGGTCATCATCATCACAGCGGCGGTGTTTGGGATGGTTGCCAACAGGCTTATGACAGCGCTGATTCCAAATCCTGCGCTGAAACATGGCTCAGAGTCCGCCACAGCCCCCATCGATCGCGCTATCGCTGCGGGGCAACTGCCCCACATCATTCCCAACACCGGCCGCACGGTTCGTGTAGCAACAGCCTGGTTGTTGATCTGGCTCGTGCCGGTAGCCGCGTGCGTGCTGTGGCTAGGGCCCGAGCATGTGTTCGCCAAGCTCGCTTTGTTTTTCAGTCAGGCGGCGGTTGTCACGTTTGGCGGGGCTTACGCGGTGCTGGCCTATGTGGCGCAAGAGGCTGTCAATGTATACGGATGGGTCAGTCCCGGCGAAATGCTCGATGGTCTCGCGCTGGCCGAAACCACGCCGGGCCCCCTCATCATGGTGCTGCAATTCGTTGGTTATCTAGCGTCGTACCGTGCCGACATTGGGCTTTCGCCCTTTGTCGCCGGTGTCGTCGGATCAGTGCTGACGGTGTGGGTAACCTTCGCGCCGAGTTTTTTGTGGATTTTCGCGGGCGCACCTTATGTGGAATCGCTGCTGGGCCATCGCGGTTTGCACGCTGCACTGTCGTGCATCACGGCGGCCGTGGTGGGCGTGATCCTCAATCTCTCGGTGTGGTTTGCCATCCATGTGATCTTCGCCGTGGTGGCTGAGCGCACCTTCGGGCCCATCCATCTCAGCGTGCCGGATTGGGCCAGTGTGAATATCGCAGCCCTCGTCATCGCCGCAGGCAGCATGATCGCGATCTTGCGCTTTCATGTGGGCATCGGCCCGGTGCTGGCGATTGCCGCGGCGTTGGGTTTTGTTTGGAAAGTCTCAATCGGTTAACAACCTTCAGGAGCATCAGCCATGACCACGGATATGAATCGGCGCGGGGCGGTGGGAACGATCGTAGCAACAACATTGGCAGGTTTTGTGCCCGCCGCTAACGCGCAAACGCCGCCCGCACCGGCTGGCGTCGATATCAAACCGCTCTCGATTGACCCCAAAGCCATCGCGGGTTTTTCGGAGAACATCATTCGTAGCCATTACGATAATAACTATAGCGGCGCGGTGAAGCGGTTGAGCTCTATCAACGCACAGCTGGCCACGCTCGACATGGCCACAGCGCCCAACTTTACGCTCAATGGCTTGAAACGCGAGCAACTGGTGGCGATGAATTCGGCAATATTGCACGAACTTTATTTCGCGGGGCTCGGCGCGGGTGGTGAGCCCAAGGCCGATTTGGCCACGGCGCTGGAGCGTGACTTTGGCAGTGTTGAAAAATGGCGCACCGAATTCAGCTCCATGGGCAAGGCCTTAGGTGGCGGGTCAGGCTGGGTGCTGCTGTCTTACGTGCCGCGCGTTGGCCGCCTGATTAACGTGTGGGCCGCCGACCACACCATGACAGCGGCAGGCGCCACGCCGATTCTGGCGCTCGATATGTACGAGCACGCCTACCACATGGACTTCGGCGCCAAGGCTGCGGCCTACGTGGAAGCTTTTATGAAGATCATCAATTGGGGCAACGTGGCCAGTGCCTACACGGCCGCGCATAAATAGAGCCGCCAATGCCCTTGGCGCATCGCCGGGGCTGGATTAGGCTTGGGCTATGAGCCCAAATTCCCGCATCGGACCATCGATGAATCCAAGGCGCGTCATCGTATGGATGACGCTGGCGGTGTTCGTATTGGTGGGTTGGCTGATGATCACGATTTTCGATGGCCTGCCGCCATGGCCGGTGCTGATCTGTTTCACCATCAGCCATGTTTTCTTTTGCGTGGTCATCTCACGCGTACAGCCCTATCGCGGGCCCTATGTCGAGCCCATCAACCAACGCAACGCGAAGGACTGGTCGGAGGGTTAATCCCTCACGCCGATCACACCGCGCGATTTTAAGTCTTCAATCACTTGCGGCGTGAGGCTGAGATGCTTTGCCAAAATCTCCACCGTGTGCTCGCCCAACAGCGGCGGGGCCTGTATGCGGTTGAGCGGCGTTTCCGACATGACGATTGGGTTGCGCACGAGCTTGGTCTGAATGCCGCTGCCCGGCTCGGTCGCCATCACCACCCCGCGCGCCTTGACTTGCGGGTCGTCGAAGACTTGATCCACCGTATAGATCGGCCCGACCGGAACCAACTCGGCTTCAAGCGCCGCGATCAGTTCGGCCTGACGGCGTTTGGCGAATAGCGGCTTGAGGGCAGCATTGGCCTCGGCGCGATGGCTCACGCGGTCGGCATTGGTGCGAAAACGCGCATCGCTGGCCAGCTCTGGCGCACCTAGCACATGGCACAGGCGTTGAAATTGTGTGTCGTTGCCCACCGTGACGATGATGTGGCCATCGGCCACTGCGAACGCGCCAAAGGGCACGATATTGGGGTGGGTATTGCCGATACGGCTGGGCACGTGGCCCGAGACCAGATAATTCTGCGCCATGTTGGACATCATGGCGATGGTGGTATCGAGCAGCGCCAAATCCACATGCTGGCCCTGCCCGGTTTTTCCGCGGTGTGCCAAGGCCGCCAGAATGCCCACGGCGGCATAAACGCCCGTGAACAAATCCGACACACCCACGCCGACTTTCATTGGGTCATCGCCGGGCGTACCCGCCGGATTGCCCGTGACACTCATCAGTCCGGCCATGGACTGGGCAATCAGGTCATAGCCTGGTTTGCTGGCATAGGGCCCGGTTTGCCCAAAGCCTGTGATGGAACAATAGATAATGCCGGGGTGAATTTTTTTGATGGCGGTATAGTCGAGGCCGTATTTTTTCAGCCCGCCGGCTTTATAGTTTTCCACCACCACATCGGATTGGGCGATGAGGTTTTTCACCAGGTCTTGGCCATCCTTGGTGGCGAAGTCGATGGCAACGGATTTTTTATTGCGATTGGCCATGAGAAAATAAGCCGCCGAGACATCATTTCCTTGAGCATCCTTGGCAAAGGGCGGGCCCCAGCCGCGCGTGTCATCGCCCGCGCCCGGCTTTTCTACCTTGATCACTTCGGCGCCCAAGTCGGCCAGGATTTGCGTGGCCCACGGCCCCGCCAGAACGCGCGATAAATCTACAATTCGAAGATGAGATAAGGCTGAGGTCATGGCGGTCCTTGTCGGAAAATCTAGGGCACTTTAATGGTCTGGGCTTTGAAATCCAGGCTTGTACACGGGCGTGATCGCACCGACACTGATCTATCTCAAATGGAGCGCCGTCATGAAACGCCGCGACATGCTGGCCGGAGCGAGCGCGTTCGCGGGCGTGAGTTTTTCGCAAGCCCGCAGCGCGAAAACCGCCAATGCAAAGATCACCGCTCAGGCCATGGTCGGCTCGCCGTGGGATCATCAATGGGATGAATTTAAAGCCAACATCGCCCGCCACCCCGACATCACGGTCGAATACTACATTCGCGGCGAAACGGGCAGCGAGGAGCAAATGCTCACCGCGCTGCGTCGTAACCGCGTGCAGATCGGCGGGATCACCATGTGGGGCTTGGCCGGGATTATTCCCGAAGCCGCCGTGCCGCTGATTCCATTTCTGTTCGACACCACGGAAGAAGTCGATTTTGTTTTCGATAATTTTTTAGCCGCGCCCTTCGACGGCTTTCTGCAAGAGAAAGGCCTGAAATTTCTGCTGTGGTCCGAGGTGGGTTGGAGCAATCTGTACGCCAAAAAGCCCGTCCTGACGCCCGCCGACGCCAAGGGGTTGAAGCTGCGCGGCTCGCCCAGCTATGCCGCGCAAGCTTTCCTCATGGCCGTGGGCGCAAACCCCGTGGCGCTTGGCATCGCCGACATTGCGCCTGCCTTGCAAACGGGTTTGGTGGACGGCGGATTGTCGAGCCTGACGTTTTTTTATTATGGGCTTAAATCCTTCGCCACGGACCTGACCGAGGTTCATCAGCGTTACGACCAAGGCTTCCAGATCGCCAACCTTGAGTGGTGGAATAGACTGACAGCGGACCAACAACTGGCCTTTCAGACAGCCTTTGTACCCATGGACCGCGCCCGGCACGATTTGCGCGCCCACAATGAGGACATCAAACGCAATTTGCTAGCCGAGGGCTTGCGCATCCACACGCTAACGCCCGATCAACGCGCGCAATGGGTGGCGGCTACAACCTCGACCCACGGCGACATCGTGCGCGAGATCGGCGGGCGGGCCCAAGAGGTTTACGACCTGATCCAAACAGGCAAACGCGCGTTCGCAAACAAGACCTAAATTTGCTTCTGATATATTTGCTAGGCCCCCTCACCCAGCTCCGGCTAGGCTCGATTATATCTCGCCAAGCCTGCGCATTCCTCTCCCCCACTCGAGCCGCAAAGCGGCTACGCCGGGGGCGAGGGTTGAAAAAGACGGGCTTAAAATATTTCTCCCTCGCCCCTTCTGAGGGGAGAGGGTCGGGGTGAGGGGTCACTCAACAACAACCGCACTTATAAAAGCCTCGCTTCAACCGAATCCGTTTGAGACCTGATCGCAGACGCCGGTATGATGCGCCGGGGCCGTAGCAACCATGGCCAGCGCGGGGGAAAGATGCAGTTTGCCAAAACGTTCCTGAATCGCTTGAGAATTTTCGAACAGTTTCTGTGCTTCAGCGCCTTCATGGTGATGGCCGGGGCGCTGATTTATGACGTGTTGAAGCGCGAGTTCACCGGCTCGGGCGCCTTCGGCGCGCCGCAAGTAGGCGTGATCGGCATGATCATCGTGTCTTATATCGGCATTGGGTTGGCGTCAGCCGCCGGAAGCCATTACCGCCCCCGCTTTGCCGACAACATTTTTCCAGAAAAATATAACTCCCTGCTTGATCGCATCAGCGAATTCGGCTTTGCCCTGTTCTGCGCCTTCATGGCCGTAGTGGCCACGCGCGTCAGCATGGAAAGCTTCGATCTGAAAGACGTAGCACCCGTTCTGCGCAACCCGATCTGGCCGGTGCAAATGACGATTGCTGTGGGCTTTGGCTTGGTCGCCATACGTCATTTTCTCTATGGCCTTTTCCCCGCGATTAAACCTGCGGTGTCGGGCGAAAGCGCTGAAATTGCCTCGGAGCAACAGGTTCAGGAAATCCTACACGGGCATGACGGGTACGGCCACGAGCGCGGCGCCAAGGGCCCCCGCTCATGAGCACAGTGGCTGGAATTGCCCTTCCCTTTGTTCTGATCGCGCTGCTGATCTTGCGCCAAAACATCGTCGTGCTTTTGGGCGTGTCGACGTTTGCTGCCTATTATTTCTGGGGTGGCGGCGAGCTGATGAACGTCGTCTACGATATGTGGGACGCCTCCAACCGCGACGTGCTGTTGTCGGTACCGCTTTATATCCTGGCGGGCTCAATCATGTCGCAAGGCTCCATCGCCGAGCGGCTGATCAACCTGATGACCGCCTTGATGCGCCCGGTGCCCGGCGGGCTGTCGGTGGCCTCGTTGCTTGCCTGTGGCGTATTCGCCGCGATTTCAGGCTCGTCGATTGTCACGTTACTGGCGGTGGGCTCGATCATGTACCCGGCCCTGATCAAGGCTGGCTACTCGCGGCCATTCTCCATCGGCATGCTGTGTGCCGGCGGCACCTTGGGCATTATCATTCCGCCCAGCATTCCCTTGATTCTTTACGGGATCATGACTCAAGCCTCCATCGCCGATTTGTTTATCGCGGGGATTGGGCCCGGGTTGGCGTTATTGGGCGTGTTTGTGTTGTATTCGATTGTCATCAATTTCAAACGTGATCGCGGTACGTGGTGGTCGGGGCGTGAAATTTGGACCGCCCTTATCAGCTCGATCTGGGCATTGCTAACGCCCTTCGTCATTCTGGGCGGCATTTACTCGGGCTATTTCACGCCCACCGAATCAGCCGCTGTGGCAGTGCTGACGGCGATGCTGGTGGAGACCTTGGCGCACAAACACGGCTTTATCTATCTCGTGCGCGGCGATTTGGCGGCCTTCAAGAAAACCATCGATTCCATGGGCCAGTTGGTGTGGCGCACGGTGGGCGAGACCTCAACCATGATGGGAAGTTTGTTTCCCATCCTTGCCATCGCCTTGTCGCTCAATGTGTTCATGACCTACCAGCAAGTCCCCAACCACATTGTCGAGTGGTTGACGGGGTTCATCGATTCCAAGGTGATGTTCATTCTGCTGGTGAACTTGTTCCTGCTGGTGGTGGGCTGCTTCCTCGATTCTGGTTCAGCGATTCTCATCCTCAGCCCGTTGCTGCCGCCCATGGCCCAAAGCTACGGCATGGATTTGGTGCACTTTGGCATCATGATGACGGTGAACCTCGAAATTGGGTACCTCACACCGCCCATGGGCTTGAACTTGATCGTCGCCATGGGCGCCTTCAAAGAGGACTTCCTGACCATCGTCAAGGGCGTGTTGCCTTTCATCGCCCTCATGCTGATTGTGCTTTGGATCGTGGCGTTCTATCCACCGCTGAGTTTATTCCTGATTAAATAATCTTATCCCCGCATAATGTTTCGCCGCATTTACGACTTTCTCATCCGACTGTCGGCACATCCGCGCGCGTTGCATGCGTTGGCGCTGGTATCTTTCGCCGAGAGTTCGTTTTTCCCCATTCCACCCGACGCCATGGTGGTGCCCATGGTGCTAGCCAACCGCGAACGTGCGTTCACGATTGCAACAGTTTGCACCGTGGCCTCGGTGATTGGCGGCTTGGCCGGTTATGGGATCGGTTATTTTTTGTACGACACCTTGGGCGAATGGCTGATCGGCCTGTATGGCTTGCAGCGCGGCGCGCAGGAGTTCCAAGACTGGTATGCCGAGTGGGGCACCTGGGTGATCTTGATCAAGGGCCTCACGCCGATTCCCTATAAGCTGGTCACCATCGCCAGTGGGGCGGCGCATTTTAATCTACTGGCCTTCACGTTGGCCTCGATTGCTACACGGGGGGTTCGCTTTTTTGTGATTGCCGCGCTGTTGCGCGCTTATGGCCCGCCGATCCGTGCATTCATCGAGAAGCGCTTGGAACTTGTCACGTGGGGTTTTTTGGCGTTGATTATTGGCGGAATTTTTATTGCGATCAAAATTGGGTAAGCGGCCGTTATGGCCAAAGCAAAGACACCAAAACCCGAGAGCACTAAAACCGAAGCGCCAACCCGCACGCTCGACAAAATCGACGTGGGCCGGGGCAATGCCAAGATCAAAGCCTTGCGCGAGAAATTCAGCCGGGCGCTCGATGACCCCGACATGCGCGCGGCCATGGCGCGGTATTTGCAGAATTTGTTGCGAGACGAGACGAAGAGCTAACCCTTCGACTTACCCCTTCTCGGGCCCCACGGCGACGATACATTTACCGATGTTCTCGCCACGCATGAGTTTCAGGAAATGCGCGGGCGTGTTTTCGATTCCATCGGCATGGTCTTCCTTGAAGCGCAACTTTCCCTCGCGCACCAAGGTTGAGGCCACACGCAAATAGCGCGGCATATCCTTTTCGTAATCGTAAACCACGAGGCCTTTCATTTGCGCGCGCTTGCCGATGAAGGGGCCAAGTGAGATGCCCTGGAATTCGCCCGAATGGTAATCACCGGGCCGGCCGCACATCACGACCTTGGCGTACAGATTGAAATACTTCACCAGCACCGACAGCAACGGCGTGCCGACATTGTCGTGATAAATGTCGATGCCATTGGGGCAGGCGGCTTGCAGGGCAGCTTCCCAACCCTCTTTTTTGTAGTCGATGCAAACGTCGAACCCATAGCCGCGTGTGACGACTTCGCATTTTTCTTTGCCACCGGCGATGCCGATGACGCGCGCACCGGCCAGCTTGGCCAATTGCCCGACCGTGCCGCCCACGGGGCCCGCGGCGGCCGAGACCACATAAGTATCGCCCACGGTTGGGGTTGCCAGGTGCGCCACACTGCCCCAAGCCGTGAGGCCCGGCATGCCAAGCACGCCAATGGCTGTCGACAGCGGCCCCAAAGCTGGATCGATGCGTTGCACGATTTTTTTGGGACTGATGGCTGCGTAGTGCTGCCAGCCGGTTTCAGCCACGAGGAAATCGCCTTGCTTGTAGTCGGCATGGCGGCTTCGCACCACGCGGCATACAGAACGGCCGTAAATGACATCACCGGGTTTGAGCGCCACATGGCCCGGATGATCGCCACGAACAGCCTTGCGGATATAAGGATCAAGCGAGAGGTAAATGCTGCGCACCAGAATTTCACCCTCGGCGAGATCAGGAATGGTGGCATCACCCATCTGAAAGTCAGCCGCATCAGGTAGGCCGTCGCGTTGACGGCGCAGTTGAACTTGCGTGTTGCGGTTGGGCAGATTCACGTGCGTGTCCTATAATTTCTCCGGGCCGACGGCTACCAGCGCTTTGCCCGTGTTCAGCCCATTCATTAGTTTCACAAAATGCTCGGGCGCTTTGTCGATGCCCTCGACGCGGTCGTCGTGGAATTTTAAACGGCCTGCTTTCAACAATGGCGCGGCTGCCTTGAGATACTCACCGAAGCGCGCGTAATAGTCATAGACTACCAAGCCTAGTAACTGCGCGCGCTTGCCCACGAATACCCCAAGATTGTGACCATGGCCGGGGCTGTCACTTGCGCGGTTATACTGCGACACCAGCCCGCACATGATGACTTTGCCGTAGAGGTTTAGCTGCTGCGTGACCGCATCAAGCACCGGACCACCGACGTTATCGAAATAAGTGTCGATGCCATTGGGGCATGCGGCTTTCAGCTCATCGGTCCAGTTTTTATTTTTGTAGTTTACGCATGCATCGAAGCCATACTCGTTCACCACCAAGCGGCATTTTTTGTCGGACCCTGCGATGCCCACCGCGCGGCAGCCTTTTATTTTTGCAAGCTGGCCTGCCGTGCCGCCCACGGGCCCGGCAGCAGCCGTAACGACAAAGGTGGATCCCAACGCAGGATTGGCGAGCTTTTCGACCCCTGCCCAAGCCGTAAGGCCGGGCATGCCGAGCACGCCTAAGTTGGCCGCGAGCGGCGCAAGAGTCGCATCGACTTTGCGGATTTCGTCATCGGCCTCGCCGCCTGAAACATAATATTCCTGCCAGCCGGACTCGATGACGATGTTCTCCCCCGCCTTGTAGCCGGGATGCTTCGACTCCATCACTTCAGCAAGGCAGCGTCCATAAATGACATCGCCCTGATTGAGGCGCTGATGGCCCATGTGCCGCCCAGCGATGGCGCCGCGCATGTAGGGGTCGAGCGAGAGGTAAATATTTCTCGCGAGAAACTGACCATCGCTGAGTTTCGCCACATCGGCTTTGACAACTTGAAAGTCCGAAGTTTTAGGGTTGCCTTCGGGTTGCTTGGCCAATTGAACTTGGGTGTTGTGCATGAGCGGTGTTTATTTCTTCATTTTATAGGCGTTCAGTTCTTCCATCAGCATCGAGACGAGAACCCGTTGATAATAATCCTCGGCCTGCTTTTTGGCGGCATCGAGAAAGCCTTGCATCTCATCATTGCCCGCTTGCTGCGTACAGCCCTTGAACAGCCCACGCATGACATGGTGCGGATAGCTTACGCGCGCCGCAAACCGGCCTTGGCGAGCGGATTTCACCCACAGGTCCTCCACCTTGCAGGGGTCTTTAGTCAGGCCGCCCTGCGCGGTGTCGATAATGTAGCCCATCACGAACTGTGCTTGTTGCCCACCGGCTTTGGCGGCGAATTCCACGTGCGGTATGCCTTTGGTGAAATTGCCATCATAGAAATACACCCGGCCCAATTGATAGCGCAGGCGGCGGTTGTTGGGGTCCTTGGCCACAGCAGCTTCACAGGCCGATTGGGCCGCGGCTTTGTTCACATCGGCTTCATGCACACCAGGAGAGATTTTATCCGGGTCTGACGGATGGGCGGCGAGCCTATCGCATTCTGTCACTTCATCGGCGGCATAGATGGGTGCGGACAAGGCCAGCATCGTAGCGAGTGTGAGCAAACATGTTTTCATAAAACCCTCCTTTATGTATTGGCCTTAACCAAGGCCGCCATGAGGTCATCGACCAGCAGGCTGCCAAGATAGTCGACCTTGGGCTTGGCGCGCTCTAGGAATCTGCGCATATCTGCATAGGACACTCGATTGTGCAGACCCTCAAAATCCCCGCGCAAGGCCGAACGCACGTAACTCACTTGCGCATTGGCATGATCCAGCTCGGCGCCCAGGCGCCAATGATGCTCGATTTGGGCTAGATCGTAGGGAACATTCTCATACCAGCGCTGAATAATCAGCCCCAGAATAAAGTGCGCTTGGCGATAGCCCAAGGATGCCGCTTGCCTGAAACTGGTGAGGGCCTCGCTAATTTGGCCGCTGTAAAACAGGCACCGGCCCAACTGATAACTTAAGCGCCCCACATCGGGGCTGGCCACCACTGCGGCCCGGCATGCGTCGATGGCTTTGGCTAATTCGACATCCTCACGTTCCACGCCGGGCGCCACCCGGTCGGGGTCGGGCGGGTTGGCAGCCAACCGGTCACAATCCGTAACGGTGTCGAGGGCGGGATTTTGCATCATGGGTCGCAGAGATTGGGTTGTAAAAGCCAGTATACCTTAGGCCGCCTTGGCGGCTGGCCGCTCGAAAAATCTCAGCCCGAGATACGAGCCCACCATCGCCACCATGCTGACGGTCAGTGGCCAGGTCAGGCCCAAGCCCGTGCCATCATAGAAGTGACCCGCGACGATGGTAAGCACTGCCGAACACGCCATGGTCAAGGCGCCGCACAACCCCGACGCCGCGCCTGTTTGCTGTGGATGAGCACCGATGGCGCCTGAGAGTGTCAACGGCGTAATCAACCCCAACACCCCGGACAACAATACAAGCGGGGCGATCAGATTGAACACTGTCACGCCGGCGACACTGACCAACACCGGCCAGCCAAGGCCAATCATTCCCGCGGTGAGGATCATCCATTTAATGAGTGCATGACTACCCATGCGATTGACTAAGTGCGCGCTGGTCATGGCGCCTGCCAAGAACGCCACCGACATGAACGACCAATACACGCCAAACGCCCCGCCGGTCGCACCGAAATGATCGGCGAAGTAAGAAGGAGCCGCAGCAAGGAAAGCAAAGAACGGCGCGCCCGTGAGCCCATAAATCAGGGCGTAACAAACGAAAATGGGGGAACGCATCATCAAAACGTTGTCTGTGATGAGGTTTGCGATGCTAACCGCTCGCTGGCCCAGCGCGCGAGGCCGCGTTTCAGGCATTGAGTGCCACGACCATACCAACATCACCACGCCGAGTGCTGCCAGCCCCATGAACACGCCTGTGATCCCCACGGCATCACCGACAAAGCCACCCACGACTGGGGCCGAGGTGTGGGCGAAGGAATGCGCGGCCGCGATATACGACATGTAATAAGCTGCTGCGTCGCCACGATGTATATCATGCACGCTCGCCCGTGCGATGGCGGCGGTTCCTGCCGCACCACATGCCTGCACAAAACGCGCCATGATCAAGATATCCAATGTTGGCGCATAAGCGCACACCACCGTCATGGCGATATAGACCATCAACGAGGTGAGCAGCACGGCGCGGCGGCCAAAACGATCCGACAGCGCACCCAGGACAAGCTGGGCCAGGCACAGCCCGAACAAATAAGCCGAGATGACGTACTGCACGTCCGCCTCGGTTGCATCAAACATGCGCCTGAATTCCGGCAGCATCGGCGAGACAACGACCAATGCAAACGGTGACAACGCGCTGGAGGCGGCGAGTTGCCAGCGAGACAACGCAAGGCCGGTTGTTGACGTAGCTAAAGATTCGGTTGCGGACATATGGGGTGAGTTTCGCCTATGCCCCAGACTTGGTTTTGGCCACAGCCTTGGCGCGCTCGTCGCTGATGGCCTCAAGCTCTTGATTCACGATACGCAACACACGGGCAATGTAGGCGTGACGCCAGTCGTCGCGCTCTTTGGCCACGGCCGGTTCGGGCTTGAACGCATCGATCTTTTCGCGCTTGAGAAGGCCGTGAGCCTCCAGCAACCGCTCAACCGTATCGAGCCGTTCGCGAGTCACAGCGAGTTCGCTAGCGACCGCCAACGTCATGGCCATGACCCTTTCGGCCTCGCGGTTATCGAAAAACCACGGGCGTTTGCCCTTGGCCCGCGCGTTGGCCAACTTGACGATATCGATGTCCTTCGCAGATTTTTTAACCATGCCGTGCCGCCATGCTGTTTTGCCACCATTTGACCCTGGCGCATGTATTTCCTCAAGATGCTCATGGACCGGCACAGCATGCGATTCGCGGTTGATTCGCATGGTGACCATGGCCTAAGCCGGTTGGGGCAAGTTGCGCGGAGAGAACGCCATGTACAACTTAAAGGGCAGGGTCGCCATTATTACCGGGGCTGGGCGCCATAATGGCCTGGGCGAGGCCATGGCTAAACGGCTAGCCGCCGATGGGGCCAAGGTGGTGCTGCACGACATTGGGACGCTGAAGGGTGACATTGCCCCCGCCCATGGCGTGGGCCAAAAGGCAGAGCTGGAACAAATCGTCGATGAAATCCGAAAAACAGGCGGCGAAGCGACAGGCTTTACCGGCGATATGCTCAATGAGGTCGACGTGGCCGACCTCATAGATTTCGCCGTTCAGAAATTTGGCCGCCTCGACATTCTCGTGAACAACGCCGGGATCGGCTATTTGTTCGGGCCCCTGGTCGACATGGCCCAAGAGCATTGGGACGCGGTGCTGGGTGTAAACTTGCGCGGCTGTTTTTTTGGCATCAAGCACGCAGCCAAGCAGATGATCAAACAAAAGAGCGGCGGGCGGATCATCAATATCGCCAGCCAAGCGGCGAAATCGGGTTTTGCGCAAGCTGCCGCTTATTCCGCCAGCAAGCATGGTTTGGTGGGTCTCACGCGGGCGGCGGCGTTGGAACTGGCAGTCCACAAGATCACCGTGAATGCGATTTGCCCCAACCATGTCACGACCGGACTGGGGTCATGGCAGAATGATTTCATGAGCAGGGCGCAGAACAAGAGTGTGGATCAATATTTGGCCGATATGCGCGCGCGTATACCCATCGGTCGACCTGGCCTCACTGAAGATATCGCCAAGGCTTGCGCGTTCTTGTGCTCTGACCAAGCCGATTACATCACCGCCGAGGCCATGAATGTCTCGGGCGGCGAAGAATACCATTAGGAGAATACAATGAGTTCGTTTCAATGGCCGGGCGGCGCGCGCTTGGCTATGTCGCTCGTGGTCAACGTCGAAGAGGGCGCGGAAGAAAACATCCTTGACGGTGACCGCGGCCCCGAACCCGTCGACGAATTGCAGGTGGTGCTGTCAAAGCCTGTGCGCAATTACGGCAACGAGAGCAATTACAAATACGGCATCACGGCCGGCGCGCCACGCGTACTGAGCATGCTCGAGAAATACAAAATCAAGGCGACTTTCACGGCGGCGGCTTTGGCATTGGAACGCGCACCCGATGTGGCCAAGCGCATTGTCGCTGGCGGACATGAGGTTGCTGCGCATGGGTACCGATGGAGCCATCAGCATCGCCTCGACGAAGCAGGCGAGCGGGAGTTTATCTCAAAAGCGGTGGCCTCGATTCAAAAAACATGCGGCGTGCGCCCCTATGGCTGGCTGTCGCGTTATTTGCATACCGACAACACACGCAAATTGTTGGTCGAACAGGGCTTCACGTATCATATGGATGACTATTCCGACGACATTCCGTTTTGGGATGTCAGCACCGGAAAACCCATTGTCATCGTGCCTTACGCACTGGATACCAACGACATGAAGTTGTGGATGGCGCCCGCCCACACGCCCGACCAGTGGTTAAAATATGTCTGTGACACCTTCGATGAACTCTACGCCGAGAGTGCGGTTAGCCCAAAGATGATGTCAGTGGGCGTACATTTGCGTATCATCGGGCGCCCAGGCCGCTCTGGCCAACTCCGCGCCTTCATCGAGCACGCATTGAAAAAGCCAGGCGTATGGTTCGCCACCCGCAAGGAAATTGCTGATACATTTGCAGCGCAAGTCAAAGCCCCGAGATAAACAGGAGAACAATCATGGTCGCAGTAGCAGTGAAGGTCGGAGAAAAGCGTTACCGGGAGCGCGGCGGACGTTACTTCGAGGAATTCGAAGTTGGCGCGACGTATGAGCATCGCCCGGGGCGAACCATCACTGAAACTGACAATACCTGGTTTACGTTGCTGACCAACAACACCCATCCGATTCACTACGACGCCGAATACGCCAAGCACACCGAATTCGGCCAGCGGTTGGTGGTCTCCACACTCACAGTATCCATTGTCACGGGCATGAGTGTGTCGGACATGAGCCAGAAAGCCATCGCCAACCTAGGCTGGACCGACATCATGCTGCCCAACCCGGTGTTCGCGGGCGACACGATTTATGCCGAGTCCGAGGTGTTGGAAAAACGCCCCTCGAAAAGCCGTCCGGGCCAAGGCATCGTGAAGTTTAAAACCACGGCCAAAAATCAGCGCGGACAAATCGTGTGTTCATATTTTCGCACAGTCCTGGTGATGGGCCGCGACAACGAGATCGAGGCCAAAGCAGGATATTAAAAGGAGCACACCATGACATGGTCACGCCGCAATACACTGATCAGCGCCTCCGCAACGGCGATGGCGCTGCATACGCCAGTCATGGCCGAGGACAAGAAGAAAAATGAAATGCCGCTGCTGGGCGGCAAGCTGATGTTCATGGTCGAGCGCAGCTATGCCACCGATAAGGACATCGCCGCCCTGCGCACCCCGCAAGAGCCCGCCCATCAACAACATCTCCTCAAATTTGGACAAACCGTCGTGGCCTCGGCGATCATCGAGCCCGATGGCAAGCGCGGCGGGAGTGTGTCGATTAGCGACATCAACACCCGCGCCGATATCGAGCGCTATGTGTACGATGATCCGTTCACGAAGGCGGGCATTTACGGTTCGATCAAAATTACGCCGGTCGATCCATACAAAGTCGACGGCACTTATAACCGCGCGCCCGCTTGGTTCTCCCCCGAACTGCAACGCCGCCAACAAGCCGCCGGATACAATGTGCCGGTGTTGCCCACCAGCGACGTGGGCGCCAAGACGATGTTCTTGGTGCGCCGCCTCTATGCCACCGACCGCGACGTGGAAGCCATCCGCAAGACATTCGACCCGGCACATAATGCGCACTTGTTGAAGTATTCAAAAACAGTGGTATCCGCCGCAATCTTGGACGATGCCAACAACCGTATCGGCGGCATTTCCATCAGCGACACCGACGACCGTGCGACGATCGAGCGCTATGTCAACGACGACCCGTTCACCATCAATGGCATGTTCTCGACGGTACAGATCGAGCGCGTGGATATGTATAAGTTGGATGGCTCCTACAACCGTGCGCCGGAATGGTTCGCGGGTGAGATGAAGCGCCGCCAAGAGGCTAAAAAGCCCGCCTAACGCTTGGCGTTGGCTCGTCCGCATACCGGACATGCCTGGTATGGTCATAACCCATGCCATGAGGGTTGTTGAATGGTAGGTGTGGATGGTTAGATTGCCCCACCCACGCCCAATGCCATTTTAAAAGACAAAACGATGACCGCCATCTCGCCCGAAGAACTTGAAGCCATCCGCGATTCGGTGCGGAGTCTTTGTGCGCAATTTCCGGCAGAGTATTGGCGCGAGACCGACCGCAACCGCGAATACCCCACCAAGTTCGTCGAGGCCATGACCAAGGCGGGGTTTTTGGCAGCCTTGATTCCGGAAGAATTCGGCGGCTCGGGCCTGGGCTTGCGCGCGGCTTGCGCGATTTTGGAAGAGACGCATAAATCCGGCTGCAATGCGGGCGCGATACATGCGCAAATGTACACCATGGGCACGGTGCTCAAGCACGGCAGCCCAAGGCAGAAAAAAGACTGGCTGCCCAAAATCGCCAAGGGCGAGATTCGCCTGCAAGCGTTTGGCGTGACCGAGCCAACCTCGGGCTCCGATACCTTGGCGCTGCAAACCGCCGCCGTGAAAAGCGGCGATCACTACATCGTCAATGGCCAGAAGATTTGGACCAGCCGCGCCGAGCATTCAGATTTCATGGTGTTGCTGGCGCGCACGACGCCCAAGGATCAAGTACAGAAAAAAGGCGATGGCCTCAGTGTCTTCATGCTGGACATGCGCGATGCATTGAAAGCGGGCCTGACTATCCGGCCCATCCGCACCATGATGAACCATGCCACTACCGAAGTGTTCTTCGATAACGTGAAAGTGCCCGCCGCCAATTTAATCGGCGAGGAAGGCAAAGGATTCAAATATATCCTCGACGGTATGAACGCCGAGCGCACCTTGATTGCTTCGGAATGCTTGGGCGATGCGCAGTGGTTCATCAAGAAGTCGGTGGACTACGCGAATGATCGTAAAGTGTTCGGCAGGCCCATCGGCCAAAATCAGGGCATTCAATTCCCCATCGCGCGGGCTTATGCGCAGTATAAAGCCGCAGCACTGATGGTCGAGCGCGCCGCCGAAAAATTCGATGCAGGCGAGGCCATGGGCGAGGAAGCTAACATCGGAAAAATGCTGGCCTCAGAAGCAAGTTGGGCCGCCGCCGAGATTTGCGTGCAGGTGCACGGCGGCTTTGCCTTCGCTGAGGAATTCGACATTGAGCGCAAATTCCGCGAGACGCGCCTGTACCAAGTGGCGCCCATCTCCACCAATCTGATTTTGGCCTATATCGGCCAGAATATTCTCGGACTGCCGCGCTCTTATTAAGATGCCCAAGCTTCCCCCCTACTTCGCAGCCCTCGACCTCAACCAGATGCTCACCGATCACCCGATCGGTGAGGACTTCGTCGCACGCTTTTCCAAGATCAGCCGCGACGAGATACGCGCCCAGCAAAACCGCTTGTTCATGAATTGCGTGCGCCGCGCCTGGCAAATTCCGTTTTATCAACGGCTATGGGGCGCAGCCGGCGCTAAGCCCGGCGATATCAAGTCGCTTGATGATATCGAGAAACTGCCCGTGTTCTCGAAATCAGACCTGATGGATAGCCTGGCCGAAAAACCTCCCTTTGGCGATTTCGGAGGGCTGGATTTTGCCGACCCCAACCACTTTCCGGCGGTGATGCACACCACTTCGGGTACCACGGGCACACCGCAAGTGTTGCTGTTTGGGCCCAAGACTCGCGAGATGCAAAACTTGCTGGTTGCACGCGCTTACATTTGGCAAGGCATGACCGGCAGCGATGTGGTGCACTCGGTCTATGGACACGGCATGGTGAATGCCGGGCACTACATGCGTGAAGCCGTGCTGCATTTCACCAATGCCACTTTCATGTCGGCAGGCACGGGCGTGGAAACCCGTTCGGTGCAGCAGATTCAATTGATGAAACGCTTTGGCGCCACCGTGATCGTGGGCTTCATCGACTATGTGAAACGCCTCGCGCAAGTGGCGCGTGAAGAAGGCGTAATTCCTGGGCGTGATATCAAAATCCGCATGATCTCGGGCCACTTTGGCCGCGAGAATAAAAAAGAAATTTCCGAGATGTGGGGTGGAGCCGAGTGCTTCGATTGGTACGGTGTGGGTGATACCGGCATCATCTCGAGTGAAGGACCCGATCATAACGGCATGTATGTGTGGGAAGACGCGCACTTTGTGGAAATTCTTGATGTCGATACGGGCCGGCCGGTGAAAGACGGCGAATCGGGCGATATTGTCACGACGGTGCTGTTCAAAGACGACATCTATCCTATGATCCGCTTCAACACCCACGATGTCTCGGCGTATTATGCTAGCAACGCAGGTACAGCGCTGAACTTCCGGCGCATCCAAGGCATCTTTGGCCGCTCTGATAACATGGTGAAGCTGCGCGGTATCAATGTGTTCCCGCACGGCATTGGCGGTGTGTTGAACGAGCGGCCAGAATTCAAAGGCGAATTTTTCTGCCGCGCCACGCGCGACGCCCAAGGCCGCGACGACATGGTCGTGATGATCGAAACCGATGCCGTACCGAGTGAGGGGTTAAAGCAGGCGTTTTCGACCTTGTTAAAAACCCGCATCGGCGTGGAGATGATTGTCGAACTGCACAAACCCGGCGCGTTGGCGGACTTGACCGAGGTCGAGAAACGCCAGAAACCGAAGCGACTCTCTGACGAGCGGTTCAAAAACGCATGAACGCCGATCCGCACAAGAACGACTTGGCGTTCCAAACCGTCACTGAGATCGATGCATTATTGGCCGGTGGCGCGATCACATCACGCACCGTGACCGAGCATTACCTTCAACGCATCGCAACGCACGACCGTAAAATTAATTCCTTCATTACGGTGATGCCAAATCAGGCCTTGGCCGCCGCCAACGCCTCGGATCAACGCCGCAAAGCCGGCCGCGCTCACGGGCCGCTCGACGGTATTCCCATTGCACTGAAAGACAACATTGATGTGGCCGGGGTTGCCACCACCGCAGGCATTGAAGCCCGGCGTGGTCACATCGCCAGCAGCGATTCAGCTGTGGCCGCAAAGCTCAAGGCCGCTGGCGCTGTGATTTTGGGTAAGCTTAACATGCATGAGGGCGCGCATGGCGCCACCACGGCCAACGAAGCCTATGGGTATTGCTACAACCCGCACCGCGAAGGTTACACGCCAGGCGGTTCATCGGGTGGGTCGGGGGCTGCCTTGGCCGCGGGTTTATGCGCAGCCGCATTGGGCACCGATACATTGGGTTCGATCCGCATTCCGGCATCGTTTTGTGGCATTGCGGGGCTGAAGCCCACACATGGGCTGGTGAGCACGCGCGGTGTTGTGCCGCTGGCCTGGTCGCTCGATCATGTGGGGCCCATGGCGCGCTCGGTGGCCGACTTGGCGCTGATACTTGAAGTGTTGGCCGGGCCCGATACGGCCGACCCCTTTAGCCGCTCATCGCCCAAGCCTTCAGCGGCTGTCTTTACGACCCCGAAGTCGTTGCGTGGGGTGCGTCTTGGCCGGTTGCGCGATCTCGATACGTTTGCTGCAAGCCCGCTGCATGCCGACATTGCTGCATGTTATGAAGCCGCATTGACGCAACTCAGCAAACTCGGTGCAACCATCGTCGATGTAAAGCTGGCGGGATATCAACATAACCAGATTCGCCCCAAAGCCATGTTGGTGATCGAGGCGGACTTAGCCGTGTATTACGCAAAATTATTGGAAGAAAAGCCAACAGGGTTTTCGCAAATTTTCCGCGAGGGCGTTGCCTTTGGCCAGCAGCAAAGCGCGCCCAAGCTAGCGGCTGCGTTCGAGGCCATCCGCAGCGTTCAACCCATCGCCAATGTCCTGTTCGCCGAGGTGGACGCGTTGGTCACGCCGACCACACCCTGCCCAGCGTTCTCATTTCAGCAGGCGATGCCAAAAACTCTTACGGCCTTTACAGCCATAGCCAATTACGTGGGGGCCCCCGCCGTATCGGTGCCCATGGGCCTGACCAAGGACAACCTGCCCATGGGCCTGCAAATCACTGCCAGGCCTTGGGATGACCTAACAGCGCTGCAGATCGCTGCGGCCTATGAGCAAGCCGCCAGATGGGCAATGAAACCGGCGGGATTTTAAGCACAAACACCTTAGCAATGGGCCGCGCGCAAGTCGTAGGGCCCAGGGACCCATGCCACCAAGGCAACGTCTTTGCGAACGCCGCAGGTCCAATAAGGATCGGCGTGGCACAATTTTAAAGCAATGGCGCGGTCGGTGGTGTTGATCAACCACATGGCGCCCGTGGGATTGCCCAGGTCATCGGCAAATCGCGAGGCCTCGGCCAGGATGATGGAGGCATGCATTGCCAAATAGGCCCTGTGGGATTCGCCATGGGCGCGCTTAAGATGCAACACGGCGGGATGATCTTCGAAGTGAGCAAGATAAGACATGCGCGCGGGTTGAGTTGCCGTTGCCTCTGCTGGCTTAAAACGTATGATGCAGCCCGCCAAAGAACAAATACAATTTTGAGAGGGATGTCATGAGTACCGCAGCACCGGCCGCAGGCCAATCGATCATGCAACGCGATCACAAGGTTTATAACGGCGTGATCACCTATATTTCCAACAAGCCCGAGCGCAAGGGCCAAGAACGCGGCCGCGAGTTTTATACTCTCGTCGTTCATGGCGATGGCTCGCGTACCATCACGGTGCATACCGAAATCGACGACCGGCCCAGCGTGCATCGCGATGCGGTCTATTCGTTGGACAAAGACTGGCTGCCGCTTGACTGCATGATGCGCCTGACGGTAGGCGACAAATTCATGGGTACGGGCTGGATGAAGTTTTACGATGGCCATGCGGAGTGTGAAACGTTCACGGCCACCGAGGGCCGCGTGTCGCAAAAGTATGCGCTGAAAGCCCCGCTTAAGACCTTTCAAAACCACGCCATCGCTTGTGATAGCTGGCACTTCAAACACTACGACATCGCCAAGGGCGGCGTGCAGAACATCGGGCAGATTTTGTTGTCATCGCCCGATCATCGCGGCGCTACGGGCCCGCTGTTCTACGCCATCAACATGCACTTGGGTTACGTCGGCAAAGAAAAAGTAACGGTGAAAGCAGGCCCCTTCGATGCATATCACTTCCAATTCCCCGGCTCGAAGGAACTGCCGACTGAACACCCGCCATATGAAATTTGGACCACAGCCGACGGCGAGTTCACCTTCCTGAAGGGTGGCGTGGCCGGATATATGCAAACTTATTACGAGCTGATTGACTTCAAAGACGTCACGCCACCAAAAGTTTAGGACGTACAGATGGCCCTTCCCGAATATTTGCAACGCGACCATAAAATCATCCGCGGACGCATCGCCTACACATCAAACAAGCCCGACCGGATGGGGCACGAGCGCGGCCGCGAGGTTTTCACGGTTGTGATCCATAATGATGGACGGCGCTCGCTCATCGCCCACGCCGAGATCGACGACCGGCCCAGTGTACTGCGCTTCGAGCAGCTCAATCTTGACCCGCAATGGCGGCCGACGGACGCGTTCATCCGCATCACCGTGGGCGATACGTTTCGCGGCTCGGGCTGGTTCCGATTTACCGACACGGAAGCCGAATGTGAAACGTTCACCTCTGTCGAGGGCCGCATGAGCCAACGCTGGCCCTTGAGCGGACCCTCACCCATGTTTGGCGGCCATGCCATTTTCAATGACGGCTGGGTGACTAAATTATTCGACCTGAAGGGGCCGCAAACACAAACCCTGCCGCGCTTTGTCGTGTCCTCGACCGATCATCGCGGTGCCACGGGGCCCAGCATTTCGTTGGTGTCAGCCTCGGTATCGTTGGTGGATCGCGATAAAGTCACTGTGAAGGCAGGTGCGTTTGACGCCTTACATTTTCGTTTTGGGGAAGTTCACGGGTTGCCCGTCGAACACCCCATCTACGAGGTTTGGGTCACGGCCGATGGCAATTATACGTTCCTGAAGGGCAGCGTCAGCGGTTACATGATGACGGCTTATGAATTGGTCGAGTTAAGCGACCGACTTTAAATCAACCCCGCCTGCGCGCAGTAAAGCCGGATCATGCTGAGGTAATAGCGCAAGTTGCCATCAAAGCCCGGAATGGGCCCGACACGGTTCACATAATGCGCGAAGCTCGCTGTAATCAGCAGGTGGCGGGCCGCACGAAACAGCGGTAGGGCGGCGCGCTCGGCGGGGCTTAAGAGCCGCACCGATTCGTAGCCTGCAACGAAGGGCCCATTGAGCTTGTCGCCGACGCCATCGAAATCCGCGCGCCAAAAAAAAGTGGCTAGGTCGCGGGCGAAAAAATCCTCGCCGCAATCGCTAAAATCAAACACCGCCATGCCGCCATCGGCCATGGTCATGATATTGGCGTATTGAAAATCGCCGTGAATGGCCCCGCGCCCGGCACTGCTAGGGTCGATGGCCTCGATACGCGCATAGGCGGCTTCAGCCGCACGCCGTAAGAGCAATGATGTCTCGCGGTCATCGCCTACCATTTCGAGCAGCATCGGCAGCCGTTCGCGCGTTTTCGCCTCGCTGTTGGGGGAGCGGTGAATTGGATAGGAAAACCCCATGGAGGCTTCGTGCATGCGCGCCAGGTAAGTGCCCAACCGATGGGCGTCATTCAGCGTCATGGAGCTGTTGCACGGCACGCCATCGAGCCAGCGCATCAGCACGACTTGCCGCGGGCCTTCGGGGGCTTCGAGCGTGAAAAAGAGTTCGCCGGGTTTAAGTTGCTGGGGAGCAGGCACGACAAATCCGGCGCGGGCCAAATGCACAACCAAAGCTTGCTCATAACTGTACTCGGCGTCGGAGCACTTACCCGCGCGCGCGACCTTGAGGGCGAAACGCTGCGCGCCGCTGCGCACCTCATAAATGTCGTTCATGCCTCGGCTGATCAGCCGGCAGCGTATAGGCCCCGCAAGGCCATAGCGGCGCGCCACTTCGGCACCAAGCGCGGTGGAATCAAGAACGGACTGAAAAACAGGAAATATCACGCACCACCCCTGCGGGCCTGCCCTTGCCTTTCGGGCATAGGCCTGAGACATACGCTCAGTCGTTTAGCTGGGGCAGGTCGCAATGGCCAGCAATAAGTCGAACTTAATCGGTGGGCTTTATGAAATTGCGGTCGGGGTTTCCGACCTTGAGCAGGCTTTGGCGTTTTGGCGCGCATTCGGATACGTGCCGGGGCCGCGCGGACGGCTGGAGGCCGCCGCATCGACCGAGCTATACGGAGTAACCTCCGCGCTCGAAAGCGTTCGACTGCATCATGGCAAGGCCACGCACGGGCTCATCCGGTTGTTGCGTTGGGATATGCCGGTTGGAACGGGCCTAGGACACGCTCCCTTGCGCTCCACGGGGTCGCGCTGGTCGGTGCACAAGACCGACGACATCATGAATGGGTTCAACCACGCCGAGACCGCCCGGCAGCAAGGTCAAGACATCCAGCTGCGCGGCCCATTGATCAATGTGCGCTCGACCGCTCGCGGCTACAAACAGAAGCCTTTCTTTGGGCCTATTCGCGCCTCGCATAATTTTCAGATGACCCTGCCCGAGGCCCGTATCGTGACGATGCAGAGATTTAACATCGACATCAGCCGTTATGGCACCGTGGCCGCCGATGCGCTGATGCGCACCAGCGAGGGTTGCCACATGGGCTTGGTGGTGACGGGCGAGGACATATCGCTGTTTGATTTTTACGATGACGTCTTGGGGTTTAGGCGTGGCAAGAAGGTCCATATCGAATATGAGCCTGGCTATACGCCCTCTGACTTCTTCGACTTAGCGCCTGGCGAACACTTCACCGAATTCGATCTTGAAGACCCCGCGAGCGGCGAAACCCCCGAGACGCAATTACCGGGCCGCTTGCGCGTGTTCATGATCCACAATGCCCAGACGCAACCAGACCTTCGTGAGCAATCAAGGCCGGGTCACTTAGGCTATTGCTTATACACGGCCCGCATGAACGATCTTATCGCCACACGCGCGGCTGTGATGGCGTACCGCAAGCATGGCGGAGCCAAGAACGTGACTGCAATTCAGTCCGACGAATTCGGCACTGCGGCCTTTTCGTTCTCGGCCCCGGACGGCTATGCTTGGACCTTGCTTCAGGCTTGAGACACACAATTTCATTTGGTGAATTCATGGCGAATGTTACGCGAGTCCTGCTCA
The DNA here is from genome assembly GCA_009693785.1 of Rhodospirillaceae bacterium. Classification (GTDB taxonomy): domain Bacteria; phylum Pseudomonadota; class Alphaproteobacteria; order Rhodospirillales; family Rhodospirillaceae. Next base: position 16,865 of record SHWP01000030.1, on the reverse strand, counting down.
CGTTGATTTTATCGATAGCAGTTGCAAGCACGGCTATCGCGCTTGACGTCACTGCCGGCGGTACTGGCTTTCGCAACACCAGGGGCGAGCAAAAGTGGCTGACCTACCGCGACAATGTCGAGAAAAACTCAGGCGGCCAGCTCACAATGAAAATGCTGGTCTACGGCGAGCTGGGCGCTGAAGAAAATTTGGTGGCTGGCATCCGCCGTGGACGCGTGCATATCGCGAACTGGTCGGGTGCGGTCACGGCCACGGTGGTGCCAGAGATGGCGGTTCTTTATGCGCCATATTTGTTCGACGCCTATCCCGAAGCCGATTTCGTGATGGATAATTTTTTGTTTCCCGCCTACGCCAAAATGTTCGCCGAAAAGGATGTGCACTTCCTATCGTGGGATGAAATTGGCTTTAGCCAGGTGTGGTCTAAAACGCCGATTATTGTGCCAGAAGACGCCAAGAGCCGCCGCTTCCGGGTCTCCTCCAGCGACGCGGCTCAGCTGTTTGCTCAGTCGCTCAAGGCCGATGTGATTCCGTTGGCCTTCACCGATATCGTGTCGTCCTTGCAGACAGGCCTGATCGAAGCTGGCGAGACCGGCACAGTCATGTATGTACGCACCGGCATTTCCAACGATGCCAAGCACATCACCTTGACCGACCACTCTTTTGCCACCTCGGTGATCGTGTTGCGTAAAAGCTGGCTTGATGCGCTGCCTGCCGATCAACGCAAGATTCTGATTGAGTCTTGGATTCCGATGAATATTTCGCGGCAGTGGACCCGGGAAGAAGTAACCGAAGACCTGGCGCGTGCGGCCGGCATGGGCTTTACCGTACACACTATTACTCCTGACCAGCGCGCCCGTTGGCGCGAAGCGACTGCGCCCGTGACGCGGCAACTAATCGATAAAATTGGCGGCGACGCTCAGAAAATTTGGGACATCGCCCAAGACGGCAAAAAAGCTTACGCTGCGCAAAAGCCAAAGATGTAGATTTTTTATCTGTTCTTTACCCTGGGGAGGGTTCGATGAAGTCTTTGTTCCTGGCTATGGCCTGCCTGACCGCTATGACAAGTTCAATGGCAGATGCGGCGACCTCTGTCGTCCGCCGCACAACATTATTGGTGAGTGACGTCAAAGCCTCGGTGGCCTTCTATGAGAAGATCGGCTTCAAAGTATGGTTGAACACCGGCGGCCCGCGCGACCCCAATGGGCCCACATCCTTGCCGCTCAACGTTAAGCCTGCACAATCGAATTTCACCATCATGGCGGGCCGCGACCCCTGGGTCGCGATGGTCGGCCTGCTGCAATACGACAAGCCGATGCCCACGCGGACCCGTGGAATCGCCGATCAAATTGGCGTCGGTGACGCCGTGCTGATGATCGAAACCGATGACGTTGATGGTGTATACAAAAGCCTACAAGCCATGGACACGCCCATGCTTCAATTACCCAAAGAGACCACGACCAAAAGCGCTGATTCCATCAAACATGTGAAAAACATGTTTTTCCGCGACCCCGATGGTTGGGTGATTGAGATGAGCCAGGTGGTAAGCACCGAACCGCTCCCAACAACTAAGCCGGACAAAAGATAACCGCACGATGCGGACCTGACTCATCGCCTTTACCGATCACATCACCCGGAATAATTCGGTTGCGCCGATAAGGGTGTTAACGGTATTTGCGCGCGGCCTTTAAGAAAGAGCGCCGTGATGAGTTTGACGCCCGCCGAGATTGAGCGCGCCGGGCGCATGTTCGCCGAGCAGCTCAAATATAACGTGGCGGCGAATGCGCCCACTTATGCGGCAATTTTAGAAGGCTGCATCAGCGATCTGAGAACCGGTGGACCAGTATGCGGTATTCTTGAGCACTGGGATGGCTTGGACACGAGCGCCTTCGCATTGAGAATTCTCAGCGCACTTCATCGCTTGGCGTTGGATGGCAAAGCCTCTGCCCTGGCCGCACTGTTTCCTACAACGGGTGGAATACCAGCGCCGGAACGCGTATGGCCCGTGGCAAAGGCCATGCTGGCCGATCACGCCGATTACGTCATCGGTTACTGCGCCCGGCCGCCGCAAACCAACGAAGTGGCGCGGTCAGCTATTCTGTTGGGCGGTTTTCTAGCCATCGCTGATCAATTCCTATATCCGCTACGGCTGTTGGAAATCGGCGCCAGCGCTGGCTTGAATCTCATGTGGGACAAATATCGTACTACGACGACAGGGTTTAGTTGGGGTGAGTCGGTTTTAGAGCTACGGACGCAATGGGAAGGCCCGCTGCCAAATCTTTCAGCAAAAATAGCTATCGCCAGCCGCGCGGCGTGCGATCGCGATCCCATCGATATTCGCAATGCCGATGACCGCGCGCGGCTTGAATCATACGTTTGGGCTGAACAGGTGCGTCGCATGGAGCGCTTGCGGCAAGCCTGTGCGATTGCCCTGCAAACGCCCTTCCGCCTCGAGCGTGCCGACGCCGCCGATTGGTTAGCACAAGAATTGCGTGACCTGCCCAAAGGCCAAACAACGGTGGTCTATCACTCCATCTTTCGCCAATACGTGTCGCGCGCAACCGATGCACACTTGAAGGCCGTCATGGCTGAGGCCAGCGCACGCGCGACGAACAAAGCGCCTTTAGCCTGGTTGGCGCTAGAAGTACCAGACGCAAAAGCGTTTCCCGATTTAACGCTGACGATGTGGCCGGGCGGGGCTAGCACAACACTCGCTACTGCGCACTATCACGGCGAATGGGTGAGGTGGCGCTGATTGATAATCAGCGCCGTGTACGCCGCGCTGAATGGAAACGCCGGCGCGGCTGTGGGTTTACGGGTTTTCGTTTCTTCAGCGCCACGTCATAAGCCTTCATGGCCCAAGTCTTGAGCTCGGCGGGGTCTTCCAGCACATCGTCGGGCACCCGCCAGTACGACATACTGATGGGCTTGCCCTTACCCTCGTACACAAATGGCTTAGATTTACGGGCTGCGAAATCGGGCTGATTGGTCTCATCGGCTTTGAAGTACAACTCGTCCGAGGCGATCAATCCAAACATCACACCGCCCTTATAAATGCCAAAGCCACCGAACATGGCCCGTGCGGAGGCCCCTCCGAGGGCACGGAGCTGATCAACCACATAGTCTTTGAACGAGGCGTCAGGCATGGCGGGAAATTACGCGAAGATCATTAAGCCGTAAACTTCGGTTTGCGCTTCTCAGTGAAGGCCGCAAAACCTTCCTTGAAGTCGGCCTCGGCGAAGGCGTCAATGAACATTTGGCGCGTGGCGGGGGTGTCATCTTCGGCGCCATCAAGAATCTGTTGAACAATCGCCTTGGTGCCGCGCGCCGAGAATTGCGAGGCGGCGCAAATTTCTGCGGCATAGTCAGCCACAGCTTTGTCGAGATCGGCTGGGGCAATGACGCGATCGATGAGGCCAACCTTGAGCGCTTCATCGGCGCCAAGAATACGCCCCGTGTAAAGGATATCCTTGGCCGTGGCTGGGCCAACCACATCCATCAGCCGTTTGGTATCGGCCAGAGTATAGATCAAGCCCAACTTGCCCGGTGTAATGCCCAGCTTGGCCGTTGTATCGGCAAAGCGTAAATCGCAGCACAGCGCCACGCCACACCCGCCACCTACGCATGCGCCGCGAATTTTTGCGATGGTGGGCTTGGCATTGCGATGCAGCCGCTTTTGCGCGCGGTAAGTGATGTCGGCCACGGCGGTGGCGGTTTTGGGGTTGGTAAAAACTTGTGCGAATTCGTCGATATCCGCACCCGCCGCGAAAGCCTGGCCAGCGCCTGTGACAATCACCACCTTCACGGCCACATCGGCATCGGCCTGCTCGACGGCACTGAGTAAGTCAGCCCACATCGCCATGGACAAGGCATTGCGCTTGTCCGGGCGATTGAGATGGATGGTCGCAACAGGACCATCGCGGTCCATATACACAGTGGGCTTTGACATTTGTTCAGCTCAACAACAATGAGCGGCTATTTTTTCTTACTCTTCTTCTTTGCCTCGGCCTTGGCTTGGGCAATCAATTTCTCCTCAGGCGTTGGACCTTTGGGCAAATCAAAGCAATCTTCGTGCAAAGGCTTGGGCTCGTTGCCGCGATACCAACTCATGACCAACGGCATCTTGGCTTTGTGGAACAGGCCAATTTGCGGGCAGCGGCGATCCACCTCGTTGGCAAAGGCTTTCATGCGCGCGGCCGATTCTTTGGTGTCGAAAAACAGGTCAAAGTTGATTTGCTGATACTGCGGCTGCAAGTGCAGGTCGAAGAAGAATCCGCGGATATCAATCAGCGAACGGATCTTGGTGCGCATGCTTTTGTATTTGAACTTCATATCGCGCGCGACGACGGTACAGGTGATCGAGGTGCAGCCCGCAAGCGCGGCAAGTTGCGCATGAACCGGTGTCCAACCGCGCGAGCGGCCTTGCAGCTCTGGTGGGTCGCCAATGTCAAACCCAGCCGGTTCGTCGAACATGATCGAGGGTTGGCCCTCGAAAAACGCCTCGACACGCATTTGTTCGAATGACGTCGTGCTGACGTCAGAAATGCCGATGTAACATGGGTATTGCACGCCTTCTTTCATGACTGTGAGTCCTTCCGCTATTGTCCAATATTTTTTTCAGCCTCGCGACAAGATCTTTTGATCGGCTAAGCCCAGGCACGCGCTTGCATAACACTCTCACGATAGGGGCGTAGACACAACGCCAGCAAGACCGCCGCCAATACGGCCGCGATACCGGCCGTGATCGCCAATGAATATTTCAAGGCCGCGTCATCGCCAAACCCATACTGCGTGATAGAGGCGACGATGGTGGGGCCGAATCCAATACCCGTCAGATTAACGACAAGAAGATAAAGCGCCGAGACCTGCGCGCGCATTTGGTTTGGTGTGATCTCTTGCAAGGCGGCGGCAGCCGCGCCAAAGGGTAAGCTTGAGAAGAATACGAACGCCGCATACACGCCCATGGCCACGCCGGGCGATGGCATCAAGGGGGCTGCCACGCCCAAGGGCAACAATGCGCCTGCCGAAATTAAACCCATGCGGATGTTGCCATCGGCATGACCGCGCGCCTTAAGCTTTTCCGCCCATGCCCCGCCGAGTGAAATGCCAAGCGTGCCGAAAACGGCGATGACACCGCCAAAGGTTGGCCCCACGTCAGCGGGCGTCCAACTGAAGGTTCGGAAGAAATAGGTGGGAATCCAGGCCGCACAGCCGCTCCACAGCATTGTCAGCATCGAGTACCCGATGAAGTGAAAGCCGTAGGTCGCGCGCCGCGCCATGATGAACTCGAACGTATCGCGCAGTGTGGGCTGGCCCGTGGTGCCCTTCATGAAACCCCGGCGTAGCGGTTCTTTGACCGTATACATCAGGGCTGCGACCAAAAGGCCAGGCAAGCCCACCGCCAAGAATACCGTTTGCCATGGTTCGAGGTGGCCAATGGCTGGCAACTCAAGCGATGGCGTAATGGCAATCACCCCGCCGCCGACAATCAACGCCAGGCCCGAGCCGATATAAACGCCGGTGCCATAGATGCTGATGGCTAACGTGCGCCGGTGCGGGCGGAAATAATCGTTTAATATTGAGTAGGCCGCAGGCGACAACGCCGCCTCGCCCACGCCAACCCCGATACGAGCCAGAAACATCTGGCCGAACGAGCGTGACACGCCGCACAGGGCGGTCATCAGGCTCCAGACAAGAATACCAGCCATGATGATCTTGGTGCGATTGGCCCGGTCGCCGAGCCATCCCAGCGGGACTCCCAAAACGGTGTAGAAAATCGCAAAGGCCAGGCCATGCAGCAGGCTGATCTGCACGTCACTAATGCCCAGCGTTTCGCGGATGGGCTTGACCATGAGCGTGAGGATAGTGCGGTCGATGTAGGACACGGTGTAAGCAAGAAACAGCACGCCCACCACGTACCAGGCATACCCCTCGGCGGGATAATCCCCGCCCGCTGCGCCATTTTTTGAGTCGTTGGTCATTGGCCCCCACCCGCGATTCTGGCATGAATTGGCCATGACATCACCCATCCAAGCAAGCGAAACGACAATCGACCACATCGGTTTGGTGGGGCGCGACATCAAGGCCATGGTGGCCACCTTCCGGGGGCTTGGCTTTACAGTTACCGAGCCGGTGCCGCTGACCCAACCCGACCCCGAGGGCAACCCCGTGCCCTTGGGCCAGCATTCGGCGCATGTGATCTTCCCCGATACTTACCTTGAACTGACGGCAGTCGATGCGCCCGGCCAAGGTAACCACCTTGATAACTGGCTGGCCAAGCATGAAGGCCTGCACATCATGGCGCTACGCAGCGAGAACGCCCTGCAAAGCTGGGAAGGATTTGCAATACACGGCGTGGTCATGCCGCCGATTCGCCATGCGTCGCGCGATGTAAATGCCGGCGGAGTGAAGGGGGTGGCGGATTTCGAATGGTTTCAAATCCCCGAATCCATCGCCAAAGAGGGATTCGTTTGTGTGGTCGAACACAAAACGCCTGAGCTGGTGTTCCTGCCGAAAATGACAAACCACGCCAACGGCGCAACAGGCCTGCGCGGTGCTGGCGCCTTGGTATCCGATTTGGACGACGCGGTGGCGCGCTACGAACGGCTGCCGGGTGCGCGGGTGCAGTCGTTTCCGATGGGGCGCTTTATCATTCTCAGAAACCAGCGCTTCGTGGCGATGACGCCCAAGGGACTAGCCGCACTTGCGGCCGGAGTGCAGACGCCCCCGCCTCCGTGCTTCGTTGCCTTCGCTATCCGGGTTAAAAATATCGGCGCCACTCGCGACTTCTTGGTCAAAAAAAGTATTCTGTTTCAGGTTGGCGGTGAGAACAGCGTCTGGTTGAAACCAGAGCAAGCTTGCGGCGCGATATTGATCTTTGTCGACGAAAGCGCCGCGGTTTAATTGCAAACGTGGGCGTTTAGTTAATCCGCCGCGACTTCCGCCAAGGCCGACTTCCATGCATCGTTTTGACGCTGCGACACATTGAACAGTGTAAACGTCTTGTTCTTGGCATCGGGATTGTTCAGCGCATTGACGGCAACGGCGGCCACGTCGGCACGCGCGATCATGGCCGCGACCGGCACATCGCCTTGCAGAAAAGCTATGCCGAACTGACCGGCAGGTTTATCCCACAAGCCGACTGGGCGCAGGATGGTGTAACCAACCCCGCTCTTGCGCAGAGCGTTCTCGCCCTCAAGCTTGCTGCTCATGACTGTGTACATGACTTTGGCGAAGTCGTTACCGCCAGGCTGGGCCTTCGTCACGCCTGCTGATGATATCAACACGACTTGCTTCACACCTGATTTCTTGGCCTCCTCGGCCAGTAAGGCCACACCCTTATTGTCGACCAACTCAGGTTTGTTATTGGGATCTTTGAAGCTGTTGGAACCCAGCGCGATGACCATGCGGTTGGCACCCATGGCGATGCCTTTGATGCTCGCCGGGTCCCTCACATCGGCGGAAATCCATTCCACGTCCTGAACTTCCATTTTTGCCTTGTCGATATTGCGCGAGAAGGCGCGCACTTTCACACCCTGCTCTTTCAATAACTCCACGATCACCTTACCGGTGCGGCCTGTGGCTCCGGCCACCACGATGGTTTCGCCCTTCATCGACGGCAGCACGGGCGCAGGCTTGGGCGCACCTTCTTGGGCCGCGACGGGTTTGTTGATGGTCACGTTGCCGCAATGGGCGAACAACGACAGCGAGGCAAAACTAACGATGAGTGCGCGGCGATTGAACATGGTGTCCTCCGAAATCTTGATTATTAGGCGGCAGTAGTGATCGGCTGCCCCGTCGCAGACTGATTGCCCTGAACTGCCTCATATCGCCGTCCAAGGCTGAGCGCGATGGCCCCCCACACCAAAGCAACAGCCACGCCAAAAATTGCAGTTCCCCCGACCGTGAGGCCGAGGGTCATTAATCCAGCGGTGACCCAAGCGGCGCTGACGTCGCCGAAACGGTAAACCACTGTATCGATGACATTCTTGGCCTTGTACTTGCTTTCTTGGTCGACCACCGTGAACAGCATCTCGCGGCCGGGGCGTGCCACCGCATACTCCGAAACACGGCGCACAACCTGAACTGCCAACAGCACAAACACGATCGGGGAACCGGCAATGGCCACGAAAGCAACGGCCATCACGAGGGGCACCAATACAAGAGCGGAAGTGACTCCGAAGCGTTTGACCAATCTCCCCGTACCAAACAGTTGGACGAGCAACGCCGCAACATTGACGATGGTGTCCACGGTCGCGAACGCCTGAGTGCGGGCCTCGCGGCTTTCGAACGCTTCGCGTACCAAGTCGTTCTGCTGAAAGTAAAGAATGGTTGATACCCAAGTCAGCATCAGAATGAACGCGGCGATAGACAGCAAATATGGTGATTTGAATAATAGGATGAATCCATCGAATGGATTGCCAGCAAGTTTGCGTTCGAGCGTGGTTTTCTGCACGTCGCCGCCGCCCGCCGTCAACTTAGCTTTTTCCGTTTCGAGGGCGCGGATGACGACGATCACCACCAGGAAGCCAGCAGCCGAGATCAATAGCAATGTATTGGTGCCCACCACCGTGACCAGCACGGCCGTAATGGCCGGGCCGACGGCCGCGCCGACGCTTCCGCCAGCAGCGATGAAGCCGAACAAGCGCTTAGCCTCGGTACGTGAAAAGATATCGGCCATGAAGCTCCAGAATACCGAGGTGATGAACATGTTGAAGACGCTGACCCAAACGAAAAAGATCCCTGCGATTAACTTGTCCTCGGCGGCGTTCTCGAACAGGAAGTAAAACATCAAGATATTGAGAACGAAGAAACCGTAAACCCACGGTAGGAACGTGGCGAGCTTTAGCCGTGAGGCAAATGCTCCATAGATTGGCGCGCAGACAAATGTTGCGAGGAACGTATATGTGTAAAGGATCTCAAGATCGTTGCCATCGCCATAGACCGTGCCCATCGCGTCGCGCACAGGGCGCAAGATGTAGTAGCTGCCGAGCAGGAAAAAGAAATACGTAAAGGACAAGGCCACAGCCTTCACCTCATGCGGTTCGATGCCCGCAGTGAACTTGAGCAGCCGGGCCAACGACGAAGGGGCGGGGGGGGGGATGGTCATGCGGTCCTCTTGGTGCCAAACCCGGGGCTGCCGGTGGGAAGTACCTGCGGACTATAAAGAAGGGCCACTGCCAACGGGAGTCCCCCATCGGGGTTAGGGCAAACATGGCCGTTTAGCGGTCGGGCTCTGGGCAAATTGCTTGCTCCATGCTACCTGCCAGCCACTGTTACATTTCAATTTCAGGAGACTTAATCATGATCCGGCGCATGATTTCTTTTTTCGCTCTGGCCATTGCCCTGGCGGGCCTAACACCCGTCAGCGTCAGCGCCGCTGACGCAGGCACAGTATTAGTCACCGGCGCGAACCGGGGCATTGGGCTCGAGTTTGCCCGCCAATATGCCGCCAAGGGCTACAAGGTCATCGCCACGGCGCGCAAACCCGCCGAGGCCACAGAATTGAATGCGCTGGCCAAGGCCGACCCCGATATTACCGTTGAAGCCCTTGACGTTTCTGATTTGGCCGCCATCGACGCTTTGGCTGCGAAGTACAAAGGCACAGCCGTTGATATTCTGATCAATAACGCTGGCATCACAGGGTTCCCCGAGAAACAAAGATTTGGCACCATTGATTACGCGAGCTTTGATGATGTGATGAACACCAATGTGCGCGGGCCGTTGAAGATGACCGAAGCCTTCACCGAGCACTTGGTCGCGAGCAAACAGAAAAAAGTTTTGGTGATGACATCCAGCGAAGGGTCCATCGCCGGAGCAACATCCAACCGCCAGCCTTTCTACCGCAGCAGCAAGGCTGCGGTGAACATGGTGATGAAGAACATCTCATATCCGTTGAAAGACAAGGGCATCGCCGTGGCATTGATCAACCCCGGCCCAGTCGATACCGACATGATGGCCGGTGCACGCGGGCGCATGCCGTTGCGCACTACGGAACTGGCAGTTCGGGAACTCAGTACGATTATGGAAACGCTGACACTCGATAAGACCGCCACGTTCTTCAACTTCGACGGCACCACGATGCCCTGGTAGGCGCGTCTTGTAACGCTCGAGATGGCCAACGTTGGGCGCGTCATCATCGCCGGTGCCGGGCCCGTGGGCTTGGTGTCAGCACTACGATTGGTGCGCGCGGGCATTGCAGTCACGGTATTCGAAAAAGCCGAGGCCCTGCATTCGGAGCCGCGCGCCTCGACGTTTCATTCGCCGACCTTGGAATTGCTCGACACCCTTGGGCTGACGAGCAAGCTGCTTGAGCTGGGCCGCCCCGCGCCGCAATGGCAGTACAAGATTTATGAGACGGGTGAGTCAGTCATCTTCGACTTTGGATTGATTGCCGATGAAACGCGCTACCCCTACCGGCTGCAATGCGAGCAATTCAACTTGGTGCGGGTGGCTGCGGCAGCGTTAGAACGTGAGGCCCCGGGCACGCTGATCTTCGGTGCTGAGGTGACGGACGTGGTGCAAAATCACGACAGTGTTACAGCCACCTTCATCCGCGATGGCAAACCTGAAACGATGTCCGGCGCTTGGCTGATCGCCGCCGACGGAGCGGCCTCGGCGGTGCGCACCAAACTCGATATTCCATTTACAGGCGAGACGTACCCAGCGGTGTCTTTCACCGTGGGCACCCCCTTTGCATTTCATGAACATCTGCCAGGCCTGCTGGGAGTGAACTATTATTGGTCAGATTTTGGACCCTTCAGCATGTTTCGCACCCGCTTCATGTGGCGGGTGGGTTGGTCGCCACCGCCCGATAGCGTCGATGAAGACACCCTCTCTGAAGAAACGATTCAATCGAAGTTGGGGAAAATCTGTCCGGCCGGGTCGCCATTTCAAGTGATGACCGCGCGGCTTTACCGCGTGCACCGGCGTGTGGCCGAAACCTTTAACCTTGGTCGTGTTTTGCTGGCTGGCGATGCCGCCCACTTGAATAGTCCTGCCGGTGGTTTTGGCATGAATGGCGGCCTGCACGATGCCTTTAATCTGACCACCAAGCTGATCGCAATTCATAACAGCGCTGATGCTGGGGCCTTGCTTGACCATTACACTCGTCAGCGCCGCTCGGCGGCGGTGGACGATATCCAGTCAACATCGGATGCCAATTACCGGCGTCACCGCGAGAAAGACCCAGCTAAACGCCGCGAGGTTTTGGCTGACCTGCAAGCCATTGCCGCCGACCGCGACCGGCATCGGGCATTCTTGATGGACAACGCCTTGATCAATTCCTTTCGCCGGTCCGAGGCAATAGCTTAGTCTCAGCCGTCAGCCCTGGAGCGCCACATCATGTCCGTTCGCCTTATCCACGGCCCCATTGTCTCTTGCGCCGATTTGACGGCCCAGCGCGCATTGTTCGAGGGTGTGTTTGGCCTCAAACCCGTGGCCGAACAATCGCTTGATAGGCCCGCCGTCAAAGCGTTGTGGGGATTGGACGGTCATGGCGCTAAAACCATGTTGCTGGAAACGCCCGGGACACATTTCGGCGTGCGCTTGGTCCAGTTCGACCCCGTTTCACCGACCATTATTCGTAATCGCAATTCTGGTTTTGATTGCGACGCCCTCAAGGTGATCGATTTCTATGCCCCTGATTTTGACGCAGCCAACGCCCATCTCCAGTCCAAAGGCTTTAAGCTGAAAGATGATGTGTCGGAGTATGACTTGCCCAACGGAAAATTCATCGAGGGGCATTTGTGGGGGCCCGACGAAGTGGTCACGGCCCTCATCAGCGGCCCGAAGGATTTCTTCCGCGACTTTGCCACCACAACGGACAAATTATTTTCCGAGCCCCAAAGCATCTCAAGCCCGGTGGAAGATCAGCCAAAGGTCGTGGATTTTTACGAGAAGGTCTTAGGGTTATCGGTGGTGCATGAATATTTCATCGACGACCCTAGCTTCTCCAAACTTGTCGGCACGCCCCATAAACTGCAGCTCAGGGCTAAGAACATTGGCCTGAAACGCACCGAGCCCTATTTCGGCATTATCCATTACGGACTGCCCAAGGGCGCCTATAAATCCTTGCGTGACAAAGCCGTGTTTCCCAATCGCGGCCTTGCCGGCGGCACGTTATTTGTCGATCACATCGAAGACCACGCGCGCGAGGCAAAGGCCTTTGGCGTTGAAATTCATTCGGCCATCACCGAGGTATCGCTGTCTCCCTATGGCAAGGTACGCTCCTTCACGTTGCGCGCGCCTCATGGTGTAATTCACCATCTAATCGAGACGTAGAGATATTGAACTGAGTAATCCGCCATTAGAGGAGCCGCCCATGACTTGGGGGTTGCGTTTCAGGGTTTGGGTTTGTCTGATTGGCATATGCGCCACTTCGCCAGCTTGGGCGGCTGATCTGCTGACTGCTAATGTCACATTGATTGATGGTACCGGGGCCCCCGCCGTGAAGGGGGCTTGGGTCAGTGTTAAAGACGGGCGGATAGATCGCATTAGCCGTGCGCCCATTCGGGCTGCAAACGCAGATAAAATCGACGGCAAAGGGAAATATTTGATTCCCGGACTGATCGATATTCACGTGCATCTGAAGGGTGGTGGGGCGTGGGGCGACAAACCCGCACCCGACATTGAAAAAAGTCTGAAGGGTCTGCGCGCGTATTTAGACAATGGCGTGACAACGATTTTCGACGCGGGCAATAACCCCGAGTTCATATACGGCCTACGGGCTCAAGAGCGTGCCGGTGAGATCGTTAGCCCGCGCATCTTCGCCACTGGCCAAGTCTTTGGTGCGTCATCGCTCCGCGGACGGGGGCAAGACCCGAATGCCCTGCCCGATTGGCCCGAGATCGAGGCCCGGCTTGAACGTGTCATCGCCATGAAGCCCGATGTTCAAAAATTTAGCTTTGAGCGCTTTGGTGCGAACACGGGCGAAGTCATACCGCTGATTCCACTCGACGCCATGGCGCGCATTGTCGCATACGTCCACGCCAAGAACGTACGCACGACAATTCACATCACCGATGAGGTTATTGCAAGCACCGTGGTCGCGGCTGGCATGTCGACCCCGGAGCATCCGGTCGTGACGGCGCCTATCTCGGATGCTTTGGCCAAGCGGATTGTGGATGGCAAAATTGCCTTCGCCACGACGTTTAGCATTTTTGACGATACCGAAGGCATGGGCTGGCCCGCCTGGACCAAGCCTATGATCGCCATTGCGCAAGCTAACGTTAAAAATTTGGTGGAGCATGGTGGTATCGCAGCGCTCGGCAGCGATCACTTCGATGCCGCCATGGTTCATCACGAGATCATGCGCATCGGTCAGATGGGTTTGCCGCCAACGACAACCTTGCGCATCGCCACGCTGAATGGCGCGATTTTTATTGGCCGCGAGAAAGAGTTTGGCTCCCTTGAACGCGGCAAATGGGCTGACATGGTGCTGTTGGATGCTGATCCGCTCGCTGATCTGACCAACCTCAAGCGTATTCACGCGGTGTATAAGGCCGGTCAGCGTATTCAATAACCGCCTCGGGAAAATTACTCATGCCAGACAAGTCCCTGACCACGCCGCTGAAACGCATGACGATTTTTTGCAAGAATATCGAGCGCTCGCTGGCGCTCTACCGCGACATCCTTGGTTTCACGGTGGCTGAAGAAAAAACCGTGTCGGGACCGGCCATGGGCCAAATGCTGGGCCTGGGACCGTGCACCATGCGTATCGTGCATTTGCAATCGAGCCAAAGCGAAAATGGATTGATCGGGCTTTATGAAATTTCAGGAACGCCAGTTCCCGATGCGCCGCCCAGTAAACCTGGCCAAGTGTATTATGGTCAAACCGCTATGGTGCTGTACACGCACCACTTGGATCAAATATACCGCGCGGCGGTAAATGCCGGTTACAAGTTTCTCACGCCGCCGACGCCTTACGTGAAAACCACCGATCACCCCATGATGCGCGCTGGGACTTATACCGAAATGGTATTCTACGATCCCGACGGCGTATTGGTCAGCATCACTGGATTACCCAAGGAATAAATACCATGACTTTGATGCTTCGAAATCTTGCTTGGGTTGGTTTCCTCACCGCAGTTTTATCCTTACCCGCAGCCGTGGCTGCCCCGGCAAACCACGATAACGAACAGCTCATGCAGTGGTGGTCGGGCGAGTTTGACAATTTCCGCCAAGTCGCTGCACAGTCTGGCGGAGTATTCGCCGAGCGCAAATACGCGCCTCACTTTCGTATTCACGGCGTGTATCAACACGTGAACGTGCCGCTGTTGGGCGCACATGTCATGTACGCTGCCGAGTACAAAAACGGCGACCCCACCACGATTCATAGTGCCCGGCTGCAAGTGATACGTGTTGATGACAACGCCAAGGCGATTCGAGTGAGTTTCGTTCCCTTGCGCGATCCAAAATCTTTTTTTGCCAACGCTGAAACTCTTGAGTCCAATCTGGACAAGCTTAAAAACCTCGCCGAGGCCGACATTATCCGCTTCAAGCCCGGCTGCGATCTGTTGTTGCACTTTGATGGGACTGCCTTCACCGGAAGCATGGCGGCCAAGGCTTGCAATCGCGGGCCAGAATTGTATTTCGAGTATGCCATGAGCTTATCGGCAAAGGGCTATTGGTTCCGCGAACAAGCCCGGCGCCTCGACGACAATTCCGTCGGGTGGGAACAGGCCCCCGGTTCGAACTTCACCAACTTTGAAATGCGCCGGGCGCTTCCGGCATCATGCATAGCCACGCTGCAGCCCGGGCGCATCGGCAACGCCAGCACGCCCCAACAAGCTAAGCTGCAATTGCATAGCGAAGGTGGGACGGGGCGGTTATCATTTCCCGGAGCTCCGCCGTTGGAGCTCGAGATACATTCCGACCCAGCGAGCGGATATGTGCTCAGTTTGATCGATTCGGCAACCCAACTCCCCACAGCCTCAAGCACTGGCCCGGGCGGGGCAGAGCCGCTCAAGATCGATTTCGAGCCCTTTATGTCTGTCAGTTGCCAGGTCGGCTAGGGCCCCAGCCGCGCTTGTCGTGAGGACGCTGGAGCGGTACGATTTGCCTGAAATTTACTCGCATTTCAAAGGAGGTCAGCCATGGCCGCCCTCAAGCAAGAACCCCACGCTGTTCTGCCAACCGCGACCTTGGATGAGGCCGCGCGCCAGGCCTTTCTCAACCAGACTGGCAAGCATGTGCTCAACGAAATTACGCCAGGCAACAAGGCCGTCTATGACAAGCACGTGTTGCCTGCATTCCAGCGCGCCCACGGCCGCGCGCCCGCTGACCGCCATGAGATCCGCAAAGAGATGGTGCGCCAGCCTTATTACCAAATGACCAGTTCGTTCCAGCGCTCCATCCAGGAAATGATGTGGAACTCGGTGGACGAAAGCATTGAGCGCCAATTGCCCAGCCTGATCGCCACGGCAAAGAAAATCGCTAACGGAAAAACCAAGGGCTCGCTGAAGCTGCAGCCGGGGTTCGAAATCCCAGGCTACATCAAGCACAATGATCATCACGCTACGCCAGGCGGATACTCGGCCGACCTGATGGAAGACGACGTGACTGCTGGCGCACTGTATGACCGCGGCGCGTTCATTTACACGCAAGGTTTGTTTGGCGCGCGCATGGATGGCATCGGCAAGGCCGCCGCCATGATGATCCGTCAAACCCGCCCCGACTTAAAACCAAAAAAGATTTTGGAAATCGGCTGCACGGCGGGTGGTTCGACCACCGGGCTGGCCATGATGTTCCCCGACGCCGAGTTGCACGCAATTGACGTAGGCCCCGCCCTCTTGCGTTATGCTCATGCGCGCGCTGAATCGTGGGGCGTGCCGATTCACTTCCATCAAATGAATGCTGAGGCCATGACGTTTGCCGACGAAAGCTTCGATCTCGTCTGTTGCTTGGCCTCGCTGCACGAAACCTCACGCACCGCTACGTTCAACATTTTTAAAGAGGCCCGCCGCGTGCTAAAGTCAGGCGGGTTGTTCTTGTGCTCGGAATTGCCGCCCTACAAGGGCGTTGATGCCTGGACCCAGTTTGTTCGCGATTGGGATACTTACAACAACAACGAGCCCTATTGGGGCACCATGCACGAGCTAGAGCTAAAAGAAGTGGCCGCCACTGCCGGTTTCGATACCTCGAAATATTTTGAAGGCTTTGGCCCCGGCGTTGCGGCAGCCAATGCGCTGACCAGCGCGGTCGAAGTCGATAATAAAAAATTCATGGGCTCGACACGGGGCGGCGGGCAAGCCTGGTATGCCGGGGTTTCGAAGTAGCCTCATTCATGCCGGACACCAAAATACAAACACCGCGCCCGGCGCAAGGCACGCGGCCGCGTTATTTCGACGACGCCAACATGGACCAGATGCACGCCATGATTTTGGCGCTGGCAACTGAGGTTTCGGTGTTGTTCGACCGGTTCGATGCCATGGAGCGCGTTCTCGCCCAAAAGGGTGTGCTCACCCGCGCCGAATTCGAAAGGTGGCAGCCCGATGATGCCGCCGAAGACGAACGCAAAGTCAAACGCGAGGCTTTGATCAGGCGGTTGTTGCGCTCGGTGCACGATGCCCGTGCCGCACTGGAGAAGGAATAACGCGATGAAAATAATCTGGCACGCGATAGTTTTTGTAACGTTAGCCGCTAGCGTTTGTAGCTCAAACGCCCAGGATAAATCTGACAACGCGGCCCCCACAGCGGCAACAATCAACGTTGGTAAGAATGCATCGGTCTTGGCGAAGGATGTGCGTGACATCATCGGTTTTGGCGGACGCATTACGGTAAAAGATTCGCATGCCAAAGTACTAGGCGGAGCTGCGGGTGATGTTGAGACAGTGAACGCCAGCTTCGACACTGTGATACTGGCCGCC
>SHWP01000029.1 GCA_009693785.1 Rhodospirillaceae bacterium | reverse complement strand
AAATCACGCCCTTGGAATCGCACATGATCACGTTCTCAGGCCGCACACCCAAGGCTTTCACCAACTCGACACACGCCGTGGCCGAGGCCCCCGCGCCATTGACCACTAATTTCAGTTCCGAAAGTTTGCGCTTAGTCAAATCGCAAGCGCTGTTCGATGATGAAGCATTCGGGCGCCTTGATGTCCTCTAAATTGATGCCGCCAAAAGCGGGGCCCAGAAAGCGCACGCAGTTGATAAATTCTTCAACGTCCTTGGTGTCGACCTCTAGGTCGATGCCATCGACGTCGGCAAAGCGTTTGAACAGTACCGCTTTGCCCTCCACCACGGGCTTTGAGGCCAGCGCGCCCAAATCGCCCAAACCCAAAACGGCCGTGCCATTGGAAATAACGGCAATCAAATTGCCTTTGGCGGTGTAGTCATAGGCCAGTGCCGGGTCGCGTGCGATTTCAAGGCACGGGGCAGCCACACCCGGTGAATACGCCAGCGACAAATCCCGCTGGGTGGTCAGGGGCTTGGTTGGTGTAATCTCTATTTTTCCAGGCCGCCCGGAGGCGTGAAAAGCCAGGGCTTCGCGGTCGAAATTACGTGATGTGGTTTTGGCCATCTGGCGTCCCTCTGGGAAACAAGAGTGACCATATTGTGCGCGGGCCCTGGGCTTTGATGCAATGGCTGGGTCATGGCGAAAGGCCATGACAACACTGTCATTTCGTACAAAAGGCCGTGGTATAGAACGGGAACGCCATGAACCATTCCCGCCCCACCGATGACAGTCAGGTTACCGCCGCCGCGCCCGATGGCGTAACGCCGCTCATGGCGCAGTATCACAGCGTCAAAGCGGCCCATCCCGAAGCCTTGCTGTTCTACCGCATGGGTGATTTTTACGAACTGTTCTTTGACGATGCAGTAAAGGCTGCCGCCGCGCTTGATATCGCGCTCACCAAACGCGGCAAGCACAACGGCGATGATATTCCCATGTGCGGGGTGCCGGTTCACAGCCACGAAAACTATCTGGCCCGGCTGATTCGCAAAGGCTTTAAGGTCGCGGTCTGCGAACAACTTGAAGATCCCGCCGAGGCCAAAAAACGCGGCTACAAGGCGGTGGTCAAACGCGATGTCGTGCGGCTGATCACGCCCGGCACGCTCACCGAAGACACACTGCTCGATGCCCGCGCCAATAATTATCTCGCCGCCATCGCCCAGGTGCGTGCAGACTCGAACGACCAGGTTGGGCTTGCCTGGATCGACATTTCCGTGGGCGACATTCAGGTCGAGGCCGTGGCGGCCGACGGGCTAGCGGCTGCCTTGGGCCGCGTCATGCCCAGCGAGATTGTGATCTCTGATCGCATGATGGACCAAGCTGATGTGAAATCACAGCTTGAGTCGTGGAAAGACTCGCTCACAATCCTGCCCTCGCCGCGCTTTGATTCAGAAAACGCTCGCGCGCGCCTACATAAACTTTATGGAGTCAACACGCTCGATGCCTTTGGCTCGTTTAGCCGCGCCGAGGTGGCCGCCGCAGGCGCGCTGGTTGATTATGTCGAACTCACCCAAAAAGGAAAATTGCCCCGCATCGCACCACTCAGGCATCACACCGGCGGGGCAAGCCTTGAGATTGATGCCGCCACGCGGCGCAACCTAGAACTCACTCAAACCTTAGCGGGCGAACGGCGCGGCAGTTTGCTGGCAACGATTGATCTGACCATTACCGCAGCGGGTGCCCGCGCGCTGGCACAGCGATTATCCGCCCCCTTGACCGATCCCAAGGCCATTACCGCCCGGCTTGATGCCATTGCATTTTTTGTGGCGGCCTCGGCCACACGCGAACAGGTGCGCGATACCTTGAGGGCCTGCCCCGATATCGAGCGCGCCTTGTCGCGCATCGCGCTGGGGCGTGGCGGTCCGCGCGATCTTGCCGCCCTGCGCGATGCCTTGGGCCCTGCGCCCGGTTTGCGCTATACCGTGGCGCGTACCCAAGCGTCATTACTGCCGCCCGCAGCCCCCATCACCCAGGCCCTACAAAACCTTGGCGATCACGCGGGCCTGGTGGGCAAACTCTCAACGGCACTATCCCCAGAGCTTCCGTTGCTCGCCCGCGATGGCGGGTTTGTTGCGGCAGGTTATTCAGCCGAGCTCGATCAGTTGCGTTTGATGCGCGATGACAGCCGCAAACTGATCGCTGGGCTGCAAGCCACTTATGCCGAGGTCACGGGCATTAACAGCCTCAAAATCCGCTACAACAATGTCCTTGGTTACTACATCGAGCTATCGGCCAAACACGGCGAAAAGCTGATTGAAGACTCACGAGCCAATGTTGGCGACAAAACCAAATTCATTCACCGCCAAACGTTGGCCAACGTCATGCGCTTTGCCACGGTGGAATTGTCGGAACTGGAAGACCGCATTCGCTCGGCAGCCGACAAAGCGCTGGCGCTGGAGCTGGCTATTTTTGAAACACTCATCGCTGATGTTTTAGCCAACGCAGAAAAAATTGCCCTTGCCGGGTCGGCGTTGGCGGCCCTCGATGTAGCGGCAGCACTTGCGCAATTGACGGCAGAGAGAAATTTTTCACGCCCCGTCGTGGACGATAGCTTGGCATTCCAAATCGGGGGCGGGCGTCATCCGGTCGTTGAAGCTGCATTGCAAACCAATGCCGGTTCGTCATTCGTCGCCAACGATTGTGATTTAGGCTCGAAGCACGACCATCGCGCGGGCCGGTTGTGGCTGGTCACCGGCCCCAACATGGCGGGCAAAAGCACCTTCCTGCGTCAGAATGCGCTGATCACCATCATGGCCCAGGCTGGGTGTTATGTGCCCGCCACATCGGCGCACATCGGCGTGGTGGATAAATTGTTTTCACGCGTGGGGGCTGCCGATGATCTCGCGCGCGGGCGCTCGACGTTCATGATTGAGATGATCGAGACTGCCGCCATTCTCAATCAAGCCACCGCCCGCTCGTTTGTGATCTTGGATGAAATCGGACGCGGCACGGCCACCTATGATGGCCTCTCCATCGCCTGGGCGACGTTGGAACATCTGCACGACATCAACAAAACCCGGGCGTTGTTTGCCACGCACTATCATGAACTCACAGCCCTGGCCGGGCGACTGGCGGATCTGGCCCCCCACACCATGAAGGTGCGCGAATGGCAGGGCGAGGTGGTGTTCCTGCACGAAATCGGGCCGGGTGCTGCGGACCGCTCCTATGGCATTCATGTCGCCCAATTGGCCGGTATGCCCGGCGCAGTCGTCGCCAGAGCCGAGGAAGTGCTTGATAACCTTGAGAAAAGCGAACAAGCCGGGTCGTCCAAGCGCATGGCGGCAGACCTGCCCTTATTTGCGGCCGCCCAGCGCCCGGTCTCGGGGCGTCATGCCCAAACCGCCGGGCCATCGCCCCTGGACGAGGCCTTGCGCGCCCTGAATCCCGATGATTTCAGCCCGCGTGAGGCGCACGAGATGCTTTACCGCCTTAAGGCCATGCTCAAGGCCTAGTGCGGTTTGATCTGATATACTTACATAAAGCTCATCGCCCGCTGCGGCGGCGTGCCCCGGCCATTGGAGGCCCATTATGTTCGAGGTTGATCCCGATAAGCCCGATATTCCAGCCCTCGCCCGCATTCAATTGTGGATGGGTATTGTCTGCATGATCGGCTCGGTGGTGGCGCTGCTGCTGGCCTTCTCGGGCTATGAGTGGATCAACGAGGTCCTCGCTTTCGCTAGCGCCATCGGCGCGTTCTTGATCGCGCTGCTGTTCGTGGGCCAAGCCAAAACGCTCGAACTGCAAGCTGTGATCAGCGCGCGGGTCAAATCGCGCTTTGCCATGGAAGGCACCATGGCGGGTCTGACCGCCATGGCCAACCAAAGCGGTGAGCGCAAGCTGCCGGTCATACCGCAAAAACAAACCGAACGCGTCATCAAGGTGCCCGACAAAGACGCACGCGAGCAAGGCGTGCGGCTGCGATAAATGAAATGCTGCGGCTATTTTCGTAATTTTAATGCGAACCATCCTTAGACCACGCGAGATTATCGATCGCCGTCATTTAGCTGCGACGCTGGATGAGATCGCGGAAAGCGATGGCTCGGATTCCGATCGCCGCACACGCTTCCTTGATACACTTAAGCATGTCTTGAAATCCGGTGACGACGAGATCCGCCGCCGCCTGGAAACGTCCCGGCATTCTGGCGGTGATTGCGTAGCCGCCCGTTCATTCTTAATGGATCAGATCATTCGCGTGCTGTTCGATCACGCCATCGAACACTTGATCCGCCGCGGCGTACCCACCACGGGCGAGCGCATTTCTGTGCTGGCGATTGGCGGCTATGGCCGCGGCGAACTGGCGCCGCTATCGGACATCGATTTACTGTTTCTGCTGCCCTACAAGGAAACGCCGTTTTCCGAACAACTGGTCGAATTTATTCTCTACTCGTTGTGGGACTTGGGCCTCAAGGTTGGCCAAGCCGTGCGCTCCATCGACGAAAATATGTTGCATGCCAAGGCCGACATGACCGTGCGCACCTCGTTACTGGATGCGCGCTGGATTTGGGGCGATCAAGATTTGGCCGCCGAGTTGAAAACGCGGTTTCAAAAAGAGATCGTCGAGGGCT
Source organism: Rhodospirillaceae bacterium (assembly GCA_009693785.1). Lineage (GTDB taxonomy): Bacteria > Pseudomonadota > Alphaproteobacteria > Rhodospirillales > Rhodospirillaceae. The sequence goes on along the minus strand of SHWP01000029.1, from coordinate 39,264 downwards.
CGGCCGCACAATTCGTGCAAGCCAAGCTTGCCGAGCGCGATGCCCGCCACGAAAAAACCGGCGATTCACGCTACCGGCTAGAGCCGAACGTAAAGGACGATAAGGGCGGACTGCGCGATTTGCACACGCTGTATTGGATCGCGAAATATTTGTACGGCGTCTCCGATGTCCGCCGCTTGGCCGACATGGGATTGATTGATGATGAAGCCGCCTCGCGGTTTGCAAAATCGCACGATTTTCTCAACACCGTGCGCTGCCATCTCCATTTCCTCAGTGGCCGCCCCGACAACCGCCTGACATTCGACCTCCAGCGTGAAATCGCCAAGAAGATGAACTATTCCGACCGCGCCGGGTCCACCGCCACCGAGCGCTTCATGCGTCATTACTTTTTGATCGCGCGCGATGTGGGCGATCTCACGCGCGTCTTTATTACTATGTTGGAAGAGAAGGGCCGCCGCAAACCCTTGCTGCGTTTACCAACAGCGTTGCGCCGCCGCTCGGTCGATGGGTTTGTCGTCGATGGCGGGCGCATTGCATTGACCGAGACGGAAGTTGAAAAAACTCCGCTGAAGCTGTTGCGGATTTTCCGCGTGGCGCAAAGTCACAAGCTTGATTTTCAACCCAACGCATTGCGCGTGATTGCCCGCCAAGCTAAACGCGTGGCGGCCCTGCGCGATGACGCGGCGGCCAATGCCGTGTTCATGGACATCCTCACTGAACCCAAAGGCAGCGAGGCGATTTTGCGCTTGATGAGTGAAGCGGGGGTTTTCGGGCGCTTTGTCCCCGACTTCGCGCGTGTTGTGGCGCAAATGCAGTACGACATGTACCACGTCTATACGACCGACGAGCATACCATCCGCGCCATCGGTATTCTCAACCGTATCGAGCGTGGCCGGCTCATCGAAGAATTGCCCATTGCATCGGAAGTGATTCACAAGGTGCAATCGCGCCGGGCGCTTTATATGGCGGTCATGCTGCATGACATCGCCAAGGGCCGCGGCGGCGATCACTCCGACCTTGGCGCAGACATCGCGCTCGTTCTCTGCCCGCGGTTAGGGCTGAGCGCGGAAGAAACCGAATCGGTTAGTTGGCTGGTGCGCCACCATTTGCTGATGAGCAACACGGCCTTCAAGCGCGACCTTGATGATCCGCAAACCATCGCGCGCTTCACCGAAGCCGTTCAATCGCCCGAACGCCTGCGCCTTCTTTTGGTCCTGACCTGTGCCGATATTCGCGCGGTGGGCCCCAATGTATGGAACAATTGGAATGCGACGCTGCTGCGTGAACTGTTCCACCGCGCCGATGAACACATGTCGGGCGCACAAAACACCGTCAGCCGCGATGCCCGCGTGGCGGCAAGCCAACAGGCCTTGATGGCGCGGCTGTCGGATTGGCCCGAGGCCATGCGCGAGCGTGTCGTCGCCTCGGCCTCACCGGCCTATTGGCTTGCCTATGACACAGCGACCCAAGAGCGTCATGCGCGCTTTATTCGCGCCGCCGTGGAAAAGCGCGAGAACATCGCGATTTCCTTCGCCGTCGAGGACAAGCGCGCGGTGACCTCGATGCTGATTTATACGCCCGATCACCCCGGTCTGTTTGCAAAAATCGCAGGCGCCTTGGCGCTGTCGGGCGTGTCGATTGTGGATGCAAAAATTCTCACGCTCTCGAACGGCATGGCGCTCGATACATTTTATTTCCAAGACTACGACGGCGAGCTGATCGTTCAAGACGCAAGGCTCGAGCGCATCAAGGCCCGCGTCGTCATGGCGCTCGAGGGGCGTATTAGGCTTAATCAGGAACTCGAGCGCACCGCGGTGCTCCGCGTGCCAACCCGCGCCAAGGCCATGGAAGTGCCGCCGCGCGTGTTTGTCGACAACACCGCCTCGAAGGTTTGCAGCGTGATCGAGATTAATGGTCACGACCGGCCGGGGTTTTTGTTTGACGTCACCAAGACCCTGACGGACTTAGGCCTGCAAATCGCCTCCGCCCACATCTCGACATACGGGGAACGCGTGGTCGACGTGTTCTATGTGAAGGATATTTTCGGGATGAAGGTAGAAAACGAATCCAAGCTGCGCCAAATCCGCGAGTCCCTGGGCAAGACGATTGGCATGGCTGCCGCCGATATGTCGGTGCAAGCGCCCATCCGCCGCGAGGCGCCAACAGCCAGCGCGGCGGAATAGCTATGGCGTCGTGCGGAAAAGTGGACGCCGGTTTTCCGCATAAACGACGCGACCAAACAACAACTTAGTGCAAGCAGCCCGATCCTAACTTAACGCTGCTTGCTCTAGCGCATCGTGCCGAAAAGTGGACTTCCGGTTTTCGGCACGATGCGCCAACAAATAGATAGAGCGAGCCGCTCGATTCCGAATTTATGCGGCTTGCTCTAGCCCAACCCCAGCTGAATGCGCATTGCGCGCTCGATGTCGGCCATCTCATCGCCCGTGATATGACCCGCGGGCTTTTGTAATCGTTCTTTGGCCACGGTGGCGATTTGGTCGGCCAGGGCCTTGGAAACTTGATCGCCAATTTTCACCAGGGCTTCGCTTGGGAATACTTTGGTGACATTGCTGGTCAAGGGTATGACTTGCACCCGGCTGAGGTGGCGGTTGGCCATATCGTTGCTGACAATAATCACTGGGCGGTTCTTGCGAATTTCGCCACCCATGGCGGCTGGGAACGACACCCACCACACCTCGCCCCGGCGCATGATTAGGTGCTGTCCCTAAGTGTTTCGCCGGCCAATCCCTCGGCCCACTCAACCGCCTCGGCTTCGCGCAATCCATCGGCAGCCATCTCGCGATACGATGCCTCTAGCGCATTATCGACCACATAGGGCCGCGCCAGGCGGTCAAGAAATCTGCTGATATTTCCAGGCCCGACCTTGCGTTTGAGGCCGCGATAAACCTCGGCTGAGACGGTGATAGTCAATTTTTTGGCTTTCATACGTGTATTATACGTATCAAATACGTATAATACAATCGCCAGCCAATCCCACGGCTGGCCAGGTGGCGTCTGTCGTCTGCCATGGATTCACCTCTTGGCCGATATAGGCTAAACCCTGTCCATGACCTTGTTGCGCGCCGTTACCACCGTCGGATCGTTCACGCTGCTGTCGCGAATCACTGGATTTTTACGCGACATCCTCACCGCATCGTTTTTGGGGGCGGGCGCCTCTGCCGATGCTTTCCTGGTCGCCCTTCAGTTTCCCAATCTGTTCCGGCGCTTGTTTGCTGAAGGGGCGTTTTCAGCCGGGTTCGTGCCAATTTTCGCCAAGTTGGTCGAGCGCGATGGCCTCGCTCAGGCCAAGAATTTTGCCGATGACGCTGCCTCCATGCTGGCGGCCATTCTTGCGCTCTTTTGCACGCTCATGATTGTCATCATGCCCTTGGTCATTGGCGTGATCGCGCCAGGCTTTGGCAATGTCCCGGGCCAACTGGAACGCACTGCTGAGTTGGCGCGCCTGACGTTTCCCTATTTGTTTTTCATTTCGTTGGTGTCGTTGCAGTCGGGCGTGCTCAATGCCCTCAGCCGTTTTGCCGCCGCCGCCGCCACGCCCATCGTGTTCAACCTCACCATTGTTGCATTTCTACTGGCCTCAATTCCGCTCAAGGCCGACACGGCCGTGTTCATGGCCATTGGCGTGTCGGCCTCGGGGTTATTGCAGTTCTTGTGGTTGGCCCATCATTGCCGCAGCGCTGGCATGGCCATCTCCTACCGCCGCCCACGCCTCACGCCTGAAGTAAAAGACCTGCTGCGGCGCATGCTGCCCGTGGCATTCGGGGCCGGCATCTATCAGCTCAATCTTCTTGCCAACAACATCATTGCAACCTTCGTGTCGGTGGGCGCGGTGTCGTGGCTTTATTTCGCCGACCGCGTCAATCAGCTGCCTTTGGGCGTGGTGGGCGTCGCGGTGGGGGTGGCGCTGCTGCCATTGCTCGCGCGCCAAATCCAAGCAGGCGATAACGACGCTGCTCAGGCCAATCAAAACCGCGCGATAGAAGTCAGCTTGTTGCTCACGGTCCCAGCTGCCGCAGGGATTTGCGTTTTGGCTGGGCCCATTGCCGCGACCCTGTTTGAGCGTGGCGCATTTCAGGTCGCCGATCGCGAGGCGGTGGCGTCTGCATTGATGATGTTCTCGTTGGGGCTTCCGGCCTTCGTGCTCAACAAAGCGCTCACGCCTGGTTTTTTCAGCCGCCAGGACACACTTATGCCTGTGAAAATATCAGCACTCGCCCTGATCGCCAACGTGGCCGTGAGCCTCGTGCTGATGAGAATTTTAGGTCACGCTGGCATTGCGCTTTCCACATCGATCTCAGGCTGGCTCAATGCCGGGTTGCTTGGCTTTGTGCTTTACCGTCGCGGCCACTTCACGCCCGATGCGCGGCTGCTTGACCGCCTGCCGCGCCTGTTGGCTGCCACGGCCATCATGATCGTAGCCCTAATAGTTGGCCGGGTTCTTGTGCCCGTACTTGCTTTAACACCAGTATTTGGCGATGACGTCACTGCCGCCGGGCCCGAATCCCTGCGTGTTCTCGCGCTCACAAGCCTGATCGTGCTGGGCGCCGTGGTGTTCCTGGTTGCGGTCGTTGTATTGCGGGCTGCATCGATGTCTGACTTTACCAGCCTTCGCAGGCGCGCTTGACCAAGCGACACGACCGCGTTACCTAGCGGCCCCATGACCAATCAGGTGCCCGGGTCCAGCCGCGCGCCGCACATTGAAGGACACGACCATGTCCACCAGCGGGTCCACACCGCTCAGGCCTTTGGCCGGGCGCATTCTGTCCGGCATCCAGCCTACGGGCAATCTTCACCTCGGCAACTATCTTGGCGCCATTCGCAATTGGGTCGCGCTGCAGAAGGACTTTGAGTGTCTGTTCTGCATTGTCGATCTGCATGCCATCACGGTGTGGCAAGACCCCAAGGACCTCATCCGCAATACGCGTGAAGTCGCCGCAGGCATGATCGCTGCGGGCGTCGATCCCGTGGCCAACGCCCTGTTTGTGCAAAGCCATGTGCCTGCCCACGCGCAGTTGGCGTGGGTATTCAATTGCGTGGCGCGGTTGGGCTGGCTCAACCGCATGACCCAGTTCAAGGACAAGGCCGGCAAGAACCGCGAAAATGCTTCGGTGGGGTTGTATGTTTATCCCAATCTGATGGCGGCAGATATTCTGGTCTACAAAGCCACGCATGTGCCCGTGGGCGAAGATCAGAAACAACACTTGGAGCTGGCGCGCGATATCGCGCAAAAATTTAACATCGACTTCGGCAAAACGGTATTTCCGTTACCCGAGCCGGTGATTCGCGGCCCCGGCATGCGCGTGATGAGCCTGCGTGACGGCTTGAAGAAAATGTCGAAGTCCGAAGAGTCAGACTATTCGCGCATCAACATGACCGATGACCGCGATGCGATTGCTCTGAAATTCCAAAAGGCAAAAACCGATCCGCTGCCCCTACCCACAACCCCAGCCGAATTCGAAGACCGCCCCGAAGCAGCCAACCTCATCAATATCTACGCTGCCCTGACGGACCGCGCCTTGCCCGAGGTGCTTGCGGAAATCACCGGCCTGCAGTTCTCGGCCTTCAAGACCAAGCTGACGGAAACCGCCGTGGCGGTGCTGGGGCCCATCAATGCCGAAATGAAGCGGCTGATGAACGACCCGACTGAAATCGACCGGGTGCTGGCGCGCGGCGCCGAGAAGGCCAACGCCATCGCCAATGACGTGCTGAAAGAAGTGTACGAGGTGGTGGGGTTCTTGCCGCGCCATTGATTATCTTTTGCTGACTTGATCGCTTTGGTCGCCGGTCCACAATCCTGCCGCGCGAGGGGGTTTGGCTACGACACGAGAGGACTGGCGCGAACGCAACAACACGCACCTCACGGACTTGGGCCAGTTGGTCAAGCCGCACTTGGAACAAGTGCTGGCCGCAACCGAAGCCGCGCAAGAACAAGCGGTGGGATTCAAAAGTGCCACCAAGGTTCCGCTCAAGCTCGGTGTCATGTGCACCATCAGCCCGCACGCGATTGTCGGCTTCTTGCGTGCGATCCGCGAAAAGTTACCAGCGGTGGAGCCCACCATCATCGAGCGTCCCGGCAAGCAATTGCTCGACGATATGATGAAGGGCGAAATGGATGTCGCGCTTTTGGGCATGCCCAATCTGCCCGAGCGGCTCGATCCGATCCCGCTTTACCGCGAGCGCTATGGCATCGCATTCCCCAAAGGCCATCGCTTCGAGAAGCTCAACGCCGTGCCCATCGAGGAACTCAACAACGAGCATTACGCGCAGCGCACGGCCAGCGAATTCAACGATCATTGGAAAGCCATGGGCATCGAGCGCGATATCCCCGTGAATATTGTTTTTCGCAGTGATCGCGAGGATTGGATTCAAGCCATGCTGGCCGCGGGGTTGGCTGCGCGGTCATACCCGAATTTTTGCCTAGGCTTTCGGGCGTGGTGCTGCGGCTGTTGGTCGAGCCGGAAGTTTCGCGCACGATTTCGCTGGCCACGGTTGCAGGCCGCCAGTTCTCGCCTGCCACGCGCGCGGTGGTGCAACTGGCCAAAAACTTCAAATGGGATGTGATGTAGTGCATCGTGCCGAAAAGTGGGCTTGCGGTTTTCGGCAAAAACGATGCGCCAACAAACAGAGCCCTGCGAATCGGCCCAAACCCTCACTTTTTCAGCCATAAGCCTGGGTTATCGAAACGCTAATCAAGCGGTATTAGCCGGGGGTGGGGCCTTACCCGTAGCCTTCAGTTTATCGACGCGGCTCACGCCACGGGTCGACGTCAACAGAAGGAATACACACATGTTCAACGATAAAATCGCCCACACCGCCAAGCCCGCCGTCGAGAAGTGCTATGGCATTTCAAAGGCCGGCGAAAACAGCTGTACGGCTGCTAATGGCTCGCATGGTTGCGCTGGCCAGTCCCACGCCACCGGTTCGTAAGCCCGGTTACGCCCAAACTGTGCTAAACGTTTCGTTCGATGAAATCACCGCCACGTCCGCGGCTTTGGGGTCAACAACTATGATACTCGACAAATTTGCACCGGCCGTGTTGCCCCATTATCTCGCGGTGCGCAGTGTGATTGAACGCTTTGCCGCCCCCGTATTCGACTTGCTGTTGCGCTTTTGGATCGGCTTGGTGTTTTTCCGCTCGGGCCTGGAAAAATCCATGGACTGGGATGCCACTGTTTTTCTGTTCCAAGAGGAATACAAACTACCGCTGCTGCCGCCAGAGGTTGCCGCGGCGCTGGGCATGACCACCGAAATCACCATGCCGTTGTTGTTGTTCGCAGGGCTGGCCGCGCGCTTGGCCGCCGTACCCCTGATTGGCATGACGTGCGTGATTCAGTTTATCTTGGGCGCCCGCGACCCATCCTTCGATTCGATGGATCATTTCTACTGGTTGTTTCTGCTAGGCGTGATCGTCGTGCGCGGCGCGGGAAAGTTGTCGGTCGATCATCTCATTGCTCTGCGCTACGGCGATAAGGGCAAAGACTCGCCCTACCTCACGTAAATCCTACACGACTTGACACGCCCGCTCGAAAGCCAGTCGTGGGCTGCGCGCGAAAACCTTGGCGTCATCGCCATAGCCGATGTTGCACAAGAAATTCACTTTCACCCGGCCCGCGGGCCAAAAGGCCTGATTGACCTTCTCCTGATCGAATCCGCTCATGGGCGCGCAATCAAGCCCCATCGCGCGCGCGGCCATCATTAAATACGCCCCTTGCAGGCTGCTATTGCGGAACGCGGTTTCTTGAATCAGTGCGGCGTTGCCGTCGAACCATTTGCGCGCCGATTGATCGTGCGGAAACAATTCCGGCAAATGTTCGTAAAAGCGCATATCCTGGCCAATGATGGCTGTCACCGGCGCGGCCATGGTCTTGTCGGCATTGCCTTTCGACAACGCGGGCTTGAGTTTCTCCTTACCTTCGAGGCTAACAACAAAGATGAATCGCGCGGGGCTACAATTGGCGCTGGTGGGGCCCATTTTCGCCAAATCGTAGACTTTGCGCAGTAATTCTTCGGCGATTTTTTCCGGCTTCCAACTATTCTGTGTGCGTGCCGTGTTGAAAATCAGATCAAGACCCGTAGCATTCAATGATCCGCGCAATGGTGTTCTCCTTGAGGGGGCTGGTAACGGTGAGGGGGCTTAACAGGTTTCTTTACTACGGGGTATCGTGTGTTCTCGCGCTGACCGCGACTGCAATAAGCGCCGTCGCACAAGATACATCAGCCATCGTGTTGATGTATCACCGCTTCGGCGAAGCCAAATATCCAACGACCAATACCCGCCTGGATCAGCTTGATGCCCATATCGCTTATCTCAAAGACAACGGGTTTCAAGTTCGCCCCCTGCCCGACATCGTTGCCGCGCTAAAGAGTGGCGCACCGCTGCCGCCCAAAACCCTCGCCATCACGATTGATGATGCCTATAAATCCGTGATTACCCAGGCTTTGCCGCGTTTTAAGCAAGCCGGTTTTTCATTCACGGTGTTTGCCGCCACCGAGGCGATCGATAAAAAATATTCCGATATCATGTCATGGGACGATGTTCGCGCGCTTGCGGCCAGCGGCGTGACCATTGGCGCCCACGGTCATACCCATCCTCATATGCCAGCTCTTAGCGCCAAGGATGTGCGCCAAGACCTTGCAACCATGATGGCGCGCTTCAAGGCAGAACTGGGAACCGCACCCACGCTGTTTGCCTATCCTTTCGGTGAAGCCGGGCGCGAGGATATCGACATGGTGCGTGCGGCGGGGTTCGTTGCTGCCTTTGGGCAGAACTCTGGGCCGGTCTATGCCGAGGTTGATTTGTTTTTGCTGCCGCGCTTTGCGCTCAACGAAAACTATGGCGCGATGGAACGCTTTAAACTTGTCGTGAATACCAAGCCCTTAAGGGCCACCGATCTTATCCCCAACGATCCGGTGCTGCGCGTCAATCCGCCCATGCTTGGCTTTAAAGTGAAAGACCCACCCGGCTCACTTCAAGGCCTGTCGTGTTTTGGTCCCCGCGACGAACGCTTGGCGCTCATGATCACGGGCGCAAATGTCGCGATCAAACCAGACAGTGCATTTCCCCAAGGCCGCGCGCGCGTGAACTGCACGCTTAAGGCCAACAACACGTGGTACTGGTTCGGGCAGGAATTCTTGGCGGGCGGGGCTACCGAGGGTGTGGCGGTGCACGCCAGATATAAAAAATAATTTGCTGCAATAGCCTCGGCCTTGGCGATAAACGCAATTACCACGCGCCCACCTTTGGGCCAGGCAAAGCGCAACCCTTTGCGTGGTGTGCGGGTGGAAATGAAACATCAGCCCCCAGCAGCTTTTTGCGTGTCTTGGCGTCATCGAACACCGCAAACAATGCTTTGGATGAAACCGCGCATGTCTTGCTAACGCTGGCCGAGAATCCATCCATCTTTTGATACAGCGCCCGTTTGCCCATCAGCCGTTCGTAACCCACGGTGACCATCTGTTGCCACCAAGGCCCCAGGCCAAATTTTGCATGGACTAATTTCACGATGTCGCGGTGATCAAGCGCCCTAGCGCCTGCGGCATCAAGCGCTTTCACCCATTGCGGCCACGTCCGCCCAGTCCTGGCCTTGATGGCCGCATCGCTCATGCCGGGGTGAATTGTTCGTGCCATCGTCTCAACTCGTCAGAGATTACAGAGCCGCCGTGGTTACTGATCCGGTGGCAGCCGTGCGCGTTTCGGTGGGGCCCGAAAACTGTGCGCGGTCCAGTGCGGATAAATTATTGGCGCGGATGATATTGCGCAAGGACTCGACATAGGCTTGCCCGCGCCCGGAATAACGCGTCAACGTGCCTGCCAAACCGTGGCCATCGAGATGGCCGCTCGAGTTTAACATGTTCGCGCGCATTTTTCGAAAATCCGCATACGCGCGATGGGTATTGAGATTGTGCGCATAGGACAAGGTCGATTCTAAAATATCGCGAAACGCCTTGATGCTGTGAGTTTCCTCGCTGCTGCGGTCATTGGGAACAATGCCATTGGGGTCGTTCCATACCCACTGCCCATAAAGCGCGTTGCCCTCCAGCGCGAAACGCGACAGCCCCCAGGCGCTTTCCTCGGCGGCTTGGGCTAACACCAGCGAAACCGGCAAGGGCGCCACGCGCAGCAATAGTTCGTCCACCAAAGCCGCCGCGCTGACATCGGTGATGTCTCCGCTCTCATCATCGTCGATCACGCGGTAGACTTTCGCCAAGCGGTCCAACTCGGATGTGTCGGATGGCGTCAATTCCTCGCGGAAGCGGATTTTTTTGGCGATGACCTCAACTGTGGCCCGCTCTTGCGTGATTTGTTCGTTGACCGATAGCACCAAGGGCAAGACCGATCCCAGAAATAACGCCTTGCGCCGCGCCACCTCGGGCACTTGGCCCAAGTCGTTGGGCACCGTGCGCACCAACACGCGCGGAATGGCGCCGCGCCCGCTTCTGACCTGCGTAAAGTCGTAACCCAATGCGGCAAACGCACGTTCAAGATTGGCCACGGCCAAGGGGTCGTCGGCAACTTCGCTCTCCCATTGCCGGAAAATGGGCGCTGCCTCACGCGGGTCGGGTGAATATTTTTGATATACAAAAACGGCACCAATCGCAGCTGCCGCTACGCTCACGAACGCAAGTCCGTACGTTCGCATCGCCGCCATGGCGTTACTTAGTTAATGGCTTCGACTTGCAGCACTTCGGGCACGTAATGTTTTAGCATGTTCTCGATGCCCATTTTCAAGGTGGCGGTGGAGCTGGGGCAACCGGCGCATGAGCCGCGCATGTTCAAATACACCGTACCGCCCTTGAAGCCGCGGTAAACGATATCCCCGCCATCTTGGGCCACAGCGGGGCGCACGCGCGTGTCGAGCAACTCTTTAATTTGCGAGACAATCTCGGGGTCGAGATTGTCGTCGTTGAACTCTTCGTCGGGGGCATGGTTGCTGGCCGCCCCAATGGCTGGTTGGCCCGAGGTGTAGTGATCCATGATCGCGCCCAGAATCATGGGTTTGAGTGTTTGCCAAACTTTTTCGTCTGCCTTGGTGACGGTAATAAAGTCGCTGCCCAAGAACACGCTTGTCACGCCATCGACCGCAAACAAATTGTGCGCCAAGGGTGAACGTGCGGCGGCCGCCTCAGCCGACGTAAAATCGGCCACGCCCGAAGCCATGACCTCGCGGCCAGGCAGGAATTTCAGAGTTGCCGGATTGGGGGTCTCTTCGGTTTGGATGAACATGGGCCGATGGTCCTTGAACGACGGGCGCTCGCGCGCGAAAGCCACACCTTAAATAGGACTGTGAAGGCCCATGATCAAGTCAACGCATTTTCAGGCGAAGTGGGTTTTCCGGTTCGCCGCCCGGAAAACGCGTATATTTTAGAATCATGGCGACTGAAAATACCGCCAATGTCTAGGTTAGCGCGTCCACTTGTTGGTCGGTGAGGTGGCCTGGAACAATGATCGCAGGAATCCGAATCTTGCCCGCAAGCTTGCCCGACAACGCCGTAACAATGGGGCCCGGCCCGTCGGGCCCGGTTCCCGCGCCCAAAACCAGCACCGAGATCGATAAGTCCTCGGCGATCACGGCCAACAGCTGTTCCATGGTGTCGCCCTCACGCAAGTAGACGTGAGGATAATTTCCCATTTGCCGGTGGGCATCGCCCGCCACGGCCTTCAAAACTTCCCCGGCCTCGCTGCGGGCTTCGCGTTCCATCAACTCGCCAATGGTGGCGAAGTAATGCGAATCACGCTGGGGCACGGCATAAAACAGCGCCACGGTTCCCCCGGTGTGAAGGGCGCGGCGGCAAGAAAAACGCAAAGCCGCGCGCATCTCAGCCGAGCTGTCGACCACCAGCAAAAACTTGCGTGGTACGGACGTGGCTGGAGGGGCTGGCTGATCGCTCATGCTTATGTCCGCCGGAACGCCGCACTTGCCGCCCAGCCTGCGCCCACGGCCAAGGCAATGGCGAGCAAGCCGTAGATCGCGCCTAAATCGTGGGCGAAGTCATACACGTCGGCGCCAAAGCCAATCTTGCTAATGTTGAACGGCACAATCTCGGCTGCCGCCACGGTGCCATTGCGAAACAAATACACTTCAACAATATAAGTGCCCGTGGGCACGTTGGCCGGAAACAAAATGCGCGTGCGGAATAATCGGTTGGAGGTGATGTTCACCGAGCCAAGATTTTCATCATACAATTGCTGTCCGGTTTTCAGGCGCAGCAAAGCTTGGCGAAATTCCGGCACGGCCTCAGGCGCAAGCCCGCTACCCTCCACTGTCTCAAGACGGATATTGCCCGTGCCGATCTGAAAGCGTGAGAGCAAATTCGGTGGCGCGAACTCCTCTAACGGGCGGCTTGAGGCGATGCGATAAAACGATGGCACATCGCGGAAGGTCGCCGAATCGGAATTGATCCAGATGGGCCCGAAGCGGTCTTTCTTGCGAATGGTCACATCGCGCGAAGGGCCCTTAACGATAATGGCGATGTCGCCCGGCCCATCGGTGGCGCCGAACAGCAAAACTTCCTTGCCGGTAAAGCCTGTGGTGATAGCCACCAAATTTTCCGACACATCGGCCACCAACGGGGCCTCTTGGGCGCTTGTGGCCGTGGTCATGGCAAGTAGCGCAATGGATGCCAACACGGGCTGGAAATAACGAACCATCATGGTCACTTTACTTCCGCCGCCACCGAGAACAACTCGCCCGGCGTGATGACCAGATCAAACGCCAAGCGAATGGCTACTCCCAGCACGATCAGCGCCAACAACGAGCGTAGCTGCTCGCCCTTTAGCTTCACGGCAAACCGCGCACCGATCTGCGCACCGATCACACCGCCCACCAGCAACAAAATCGCCAGAATGGCGTCGACGGTTTGATTGATTGTGGCTTGCAAGAACGTGGTGTTGGCGGTGACGAAAATAATTTGAAACAGGGATGTGCCGATCACCACTTGGGTGGGCATGCCCAGCAGGTAAATCATCGCGGGCACCATGATGAAGCCGCCGCCGACACCCATGATGGCGGCTAGAATGCCCACCAAAAACCCCACCGCCAGCGGCAAGATTGCCGAGATGTACAGCTTCGATTTATGGAAACGCATCTTAAACGGCAGGCCGTGAATCCAGGTATGGCGTCCGGCACCGCGCGCTTGAGGTGTTGCTGGGCCCGCACCCGTTCGCTTGCGCATCACACCGGGCAAGCTTTCCCATAGCATGAGCCCGCCAATCACACCCAAGAACAAAACATAACTCAGCGAGATCACGAGTTCGACTTGACCCAGCCCGCGCAAGATTGAGAACAACCACACGCCCAGTCCCGAGCCCGCGAACCCGCCCACGGTCAGCACCACGCCCATCTTCAGGTCGACGTTGCCGCGGCGCATGTGGGCCAGAACGCCCGACACCGACGAGGCGACGATTTGATTGGCCTCGGTGCCCACGGCCACGGCCGGCGGCACGCCCATAAAGATCAGCAGCGGCGTCATCAAGAATCCGCCGCCGACGCCGAACAAGCCCGACAAAAATCCAACGCCGCCACCCATCGCCAGGATGACAAACACGTTCACCGACATTTCGGCGATGGGCAGATAAATTTGCATGACCGCCAATTTCTAAAGCGCTTTTAACCCAAATGAAATCGGGTTTATGCCCGCCCTGCGAGATTGACCGTCGGTGTGGTTTTTAGGTCAGCCTTTGAAAACCCGCATGGGCCACGGGTCCGCGCAGCTCTTGCTCGACCCGGCCTGCTTTCACCGCCCCAGCGATGATGCCAAAGCAGTCCTCGCAGGCGGCGATGAAGCCATCCACATGGGCATCGGTGTGGGCGTACATGGCATAGAACCCATCGCGTGCGAGATACCCCCGGTCGAGCATGAGTTGGGTGAACAACGTCATGGCGGGCTTGGGATTGGGGATTTTGAACGACAGGTGCGCCAAGGGCGCGATGCCGTCCACGGCCACGGGCAGCTTGGCGGCCTCGGCGGCGGCCTTCCACCCGGCCATCACCCGCTCGCCCATGCGCACCAAGTGCTTGGCCACATTGTTGTCGCGGAATTTTTTGATGGTGGCCACGGCGGCGGTAGAGCCAATACGTTCGGTCCAGGCGGTGGAACTGATGAAAGTGTCTTGCGCCGCCGACATGATTTTTTCACGGCCAATCACGGCGGAAATGGGGTAGCCGTTACCCATGGCTTTGGCGAAGACTGCCAAGTCGGGCTCCACGCCCAAGGTCAGGTGAATACCGCCGGTATTAATGCGAAAGCCTGCCGTGACTTCGTCGAACAGCAACACCGCGCCGGTCTCGTTGGCGACTTGGCGCACGCCTTCCAAAAATCCAGGCGCGGGCATGTTGCGCACCGGCTCCATCACTATGGCGGCCAAATTGTCCTGATGTGTTTGCGCAATAGCCTTGAGTGCGGCGAGATCATTGTAATGAAACGGATGCATCAAACCTTTAAGGCCCCGCGGCACGCCCTTGGGCGCGAGCCCTGAGAGCAAATGGCCATCCAGCGCCGAATCATCGGCTAAGTTGGCGCTCAAGTACCAATCATGCCAGCCGTGATAACCGCAGAACGCGATCATCTGCTTGCCCGTGGCCGCCCGCGCGATTCGAACAGCAATCGCCATGGCCTCACCGCCCGCGCGTGAAAAGCGTGCCATGCGCGCCCACGGATGCAGCTCGACCAACAGCTCGGCCAACTCCACTTCCTCAGGCGCGTTCAAGGTGGTCATGGAGCCTGCGTCGATCACGGCTTTCACCGCGCCATCAACATCAGGGTCGGCATAGCCCAGCACGGTCGCGCCAATGCCGCAGATGGACATATCGATGAAGGTATTGCCGTCGAGATCGCTCACCTCGGCGCCCTTGGCGCGTGCGGCATAATTGGGCCAGCCGCCGGGCAAAAACATTTCCGGGCGCTTGGACAATAACTGCGTGCCGCCAGGAATGAGCCTGCGCGCCTTGTTGTAAAGCGCTTGGCCTTTGGCGGTGTTGACGGGCTTGGGTTCGTTGCGTCGCACGGGGTTAGCCTTGGGCGCGGTTGGCGCGGTACCAGTCATAAGTCTTCGCGATGCCTTCTTTTAAATTCGTTGCCGCGCGCCAGCCCAGCGCGTTGATGCGTGCGCAGTCGAGAAGTTTGCGCGGCGTGCCATCGGGTTTGGTGGCATCGAACGTGAAGCCGCCCTTGAAGCCAACGACCTCGGCGATCAATTCCGCCAGCGCGCGAATGGTCACGTCCGAACCGTAGCCGACGTTAATCGGCGCGTCGTGTGAATAATTCTTCATTAAAAACACGCAAGCATCGGCTAAGTCATCGACATACAAAAACTCGCGCATCGGCGTGCCCGAGCCCCACAATTCAATGCTTGGCGCGTTGCTTTGCTTGCCGCGATGGGTCTTCACCAGCAACGCGGGGAGCACGTGGCTTGACATCAAATCGAAATTGTCGCCGGGCCCGTATAAATTCGTCGGCATGGCGCTGATGTAATCGCGCCCGTACTCGCGACGATATGCTTGGCACAATTTCACGCCCGCGATTTTCGCAATCGCGTACCACTGGTTGGTGGGCTCCAAGGGGCCCGTGAGCAAACTATCTTCGGTCAGCGGCTGTGGCGCTAAGCGCGGATATATGCAGCTCGAACCCAGGAACAACACTTTCTGTACGCCCACGCGGTGCGCATTGGTGATGATGTTGGATTGAATTTGCAGATTGTCGTTGAGGAATTCCACGGGCCGCGTGTCATTGGCGTGAATGCCGCCCACCACGGCTGCGGCGATCACCACCACATCGGGTTTGTTCGCTGCCATCCAGTCTTCGACATTTTTTTGGCGCGTCAGATCAAGCTCGGCGTGGGTGGCGGTGAGCACAGTGCAATTTTCCGAGGCCAAGCGCAGCACGACGGCCCCGCCCACCATGCCGCGATGGCCCGCGACCCATATTCTTTTTCCCGCCAGTGAAAAGCCCGCGCCGGTCATGAGTGGCTATTGTTCGTGGCGGGCAAAGCGCGCAGCTTCCGACACAACGGCCTCAAGGTCGCTTTCCACCATTTCCTTCACCAGCGCGCGCAGGCTTGTCTTGTGTTTCCACTTCAGCACGCGCTGCGCCTTGCGGGGGTCGCCCAGCAGCAAGTCGACCTCGATGGGGCGGAAATAACGCGGGTCCACGGCCACCAGCACCTTGCCGGTTTTTTTGTCCACGCCTTTTTCTTTCACACCCTTGCCGCGCCACTCGATGGTGCGGCCAACTTCGGCGAAGGCCAGCTCTACGAACTCACGCACGGTATGGGTCTCGCCCGTGGCCAGCACATAGTCATCGGGTTTTTTCTGCTGCACGATGCGCCACATGCCTTCGACATAATCGCGCGCATGGCCCCAGTCGCGTTTGGCATCCAAGTTGCCCAAGTACACTTTGTCCTGCAGGCCCTTTTCGATACTCGCCACCGCGCGCGTGATCTTGCGGGTGACGAAAGTCTCGCCCCGAATTGGGCTTTCGTGATTGAACAAAATTCCGTTCGAGGCGTGGTAGCCATAGGCCTCGCGGTAATTCACCGTGATCCAGTAGGCGTAAAGTTTTGCCGCCGCATAAGGGCTGCGAGGGTAAAACGGCGTGGTCTCGCTTTGCGGGGTTTCTTGCACCTTGCCGTAAAGTTCCGAGGTCGAGGCCTGATAAAACCGCGTTTTATCTTTCAGGCCTAAAATCCGCATCGCCTCTAACAGCCTCAGTGTGCCCAACGCATCGGAGTTGGCCGTGTACTCGGGCGTTTCGAAACTTACCTGCACGTGGCTTTGCGCGGCCAGGTTATAAATTTCGCTGGGCTGAACTTCCTGCACCAGACGGATCAGGTTGGTGGCGTCCGTCATGTCGCCGTAATGCAGGAACAACCGTACGCCTGCTTCGTGACTATCGCGGTAAAGGTGATCGATGCGCCCGGTATTGAACGACGACGAGCGCCGTTTCACGCCATGGACGATGTAGCCCTTTTTCAGCAGCAACTCGGTCAAATAGGCGCCGTCTTGTCCGGTGACGCCGGTGATCAGGGCAACTTTGTCAGTCATGAGACCCCAAATTTATGGCCACAGCGGCTCTGCGGCACTGGGTATAGGTTAGCCGGTTCGTCCAATAACAACTCCCAGCCGTGGCCACAAGGGCGCGGCTAGGCTAAGATAGTGCTCGAAAACCAGCCGCGATCAAAGCCTTAGGCGCCATTCCGTGAAAACCCTGTTCCAACCGCGCAATCTTGCCGTTTATTGCCACGACGTGGCGATGGCCTATGGCGCGTTTTTGACCGCCTTTGCTTTAAGGCTGGGCTTCGGTGCCCCCTGGGAAGCCTGGCGGGTGTTTGAAACCGCGGCTGCCTTCGCGGGTGTGGCGGCGGTGGTCTATCTATTCACCGGCCTGTACCGCCATGTGTGGGAGTATTTCTCCACCAAGGATGCCGTCAACGCGTTGCGTTCGGCCTCCTTGAGCATTCTGATTTTTGTCCCCGCCCTATTCTTTGTCACCCGGCTCGAGACCTTTCCGCGTTCCTTGCCCATCATCGGCTGGCTGGTGCTGGTGCTGTTTTTGGCCGGGCCGCGCCTGGTTGTGCGCCTCATTCGCGACCGTCAGTTCGGCGGGGTGTGGAAGGCCGACCGCGATGGCGCGCCGATCCTGATCGTGGGTGCGGGGCCCGAAGCCGAACAGTTCGTGCGCGCCATGCAAAAATCGGCCGCCCGCGCCTATAATATTCTAGGCCTGATCACCGCCAACCCCACCCGCGTCGGCCAGCTCATCCAGGGCGTTGAAGTGCTAGGACTTGATAAAGACCTCTCGACCATCATCGTGAAATTGGCCCGGCGCGGCGTGAAGCCGGAAAAAATCGTTGTCGTGCGAACCAAAGTCTCGGGCGCGGAACTCACCCAATTCCTCGACATCGCCGAAGTGCATGGCTGCGGCCTCGCGCGCGTGTCGCCGCCCACGGAAATGCGCGATCACGATGATGCGGCACTCAAGCCCCGACCGATTGCGATTGATGACGTGCTGGGCCGCCCGCAACTCTCGCTTGATCGCGCCGCCATGGCTGATTTGATTCACGGGCAGCGGATTTTGGTGACCGGCGCTGGCGGTTCCATTGGCGCCGAACTCGTGCGTCAAATCATCGCCATTGGCCCATCGCATTTGTGCTTGGTCGATCACGGCGAATACAACCTCTACACCATCGACCGCGAGATCCGCGATTGGCGGCCCAATCAATCCATGACCACCATCTTGGCCGATGTGCGCGATGCACCGCGCATCAAAGACATCGTCGCCAAAGAAAAACCCGACCTAGTGTTTCACGCCGCCGCGCTCAAGCACGTGCCGCTGGTTGAAATCAATGTGCTTGAGGGGCTCAACACCAATGCCATTGGTGCGCGCAATGTGGCCGAGGCCTGCATGGCCGCTGGCGTGCGCTCCATGGTGCTGGTGTCCACCGACAAGGCGGTCAACCCCGCCAATGTGATGGGCGCCTCCAAGCGCATCGCCGAGATTTTCTGTCAGGCCGAAGACCTACGCCAATCAGCCACGCGCTTTATCACTGTCAGGTTTGGCAATGTGTTGGGCTCGGCGGGCTCCGTGGTGCCGTTGTTCCAGCATCAGTTGGAAACCGGCGGCCCGCTCACCGTCACCCACCCCGAGATCGAACGCTATTTCATGACGCCACGCGAGGCGGTGGAACTCATTCTCCAGGCCAGCGCGTTGGGCCTCGCACGCAAAGACCAAGGCGCCATTTACGTGCTCGACATGGGCCAGCCCGTGAAGATCATGGATTTGGCCAAGCAGATGATCCGGCTGGCTGGCAAAACACTGGGCCAAGACATCGACATTCGCATCACCGGCTTGCGGCCGGGTGAGAAACTCTATGAAGAACTCTTTCACGGCGACGAGCCGCCGCTGCCCACGGGGCGCGAAGGCATTCTCATTGCCCGGCCCCGCGTGGTGGAGCATGGCGTGATCGTGGCCAAACTCAGCGCCTTGGAAAAGGCCTGCCGCGAGCGCGACGAAGACCAAGCCCTGTCCATCGTCGCCGACCTCGTTCCCGAAATGCGCCGTGGCTTGCCGCCGCAACCCAAACCGCAGTTGAGTATCGTGAAGGCAGGGTAGGACGGAGGCGGAAGGCAGCCTTCTATAATTTTTTCCTCGCCCCCCGCTTTCGGGGGAGAGGGATGCGCAGCGTTAGCGAGGCGCTTGCCGAGCTTACGCGAAGCTGGGTGAGGGGGATCTCAATGAACCATGTAAGATATTCAAATGACTCGCCCCCGGCATTGACTCTCCTTCAAACCCCTCACCCTTCCCTCTCCCACGCTTGAGGGCGTTGCAGGATTTCGCGATGCGCGGGAGAGGGTCTAATAAGGTGTCTTGAATTACTTATCGAGGTCCCCATGAAACTTATCGCATCCACCGTCGTCGCTCTCAGCCTCGCAACCTCCCTCGCTCAGGCGCAAGATGCTCCGGCGCGGCCCGGCATTGATGACAAAGGCACCATTACCGGCACGGGCCCCATGATCGTGCCCACGTCAGATTTCCTCAGCCCCGAGGCCAAGGCCCAGTTGACCGCGCGGTTGCGCATCACCGGCCAGCCCACAATAAAAGATGGCATCGAGGCGGTGCGCAAAGGCTCCGACGCGACCGCCAAGGCTTCGCTCGATGGCTGGTTGAAAATTCATCCCGCCAAAATCGAAAACACCACGATCGATGGCGTGCGCACCGATATCGTCACGCCCGATTCCGGCATCGACCCCAAGAATATAAACCGCGTGCTGATCAACGCGCACATGGGTGGCTTCACCACCGGCGGGCGTTACGGCGGCCAGGTTGAATCCGTGCCCTTGGCAGGGCGTGGAAAAATCAAAATCATCGCGATCGATTACCGCATGTCGCCCGAGTATTTGTTCCCCGCCGCCAGCGAGGACATGGAAACGGTTTATCGCTATGCGCTCAAAACCACCAAGCCCGAGAACATCGGCA
This sequence comes from Rhodospirillaceae bacterium, assembly GCA_009693785.1. GTDB lineage: Bacteria > Pseudomonadota > Alphaproteobacteria > Rhodospirillales > Rhodospirillaceae. The sequence continues at coordinate 19,272 of SHWP01000029.1, read as the reverse complement.
TTTATGGCTGCTCGGCGGGCGGCACATTGGTGGCCGAATCGATGGCTTGGTTTGTGAAAAAGAATCTGCCGCTGCCCGGGGCCATTGGCATTTTCTGTTCAGGCGCCATGAATACGTTTTGGTTTGGCGGAGACTCCGGCCAACTCACCTCGATCCTCAACGCCACGCCCGCCGGTGGGCCCACCCGGCCAGCCAACGCGCCGCGCGGTTATTTCGAGGGCATGAACACGAACGACCCGTTGATCACGCCCGGCCTATTCCCCGAGGTGCTGGCCAAGTTTCCGCCCACTCTTGTTGTGACCGGCACACGCGATGTCGCCATGAGCAACGCGTTGATCACTCATACCAAACTTCTCCAGGCGGGCGTTGCGGCCGAGTTGTTCGTGCAAGAAGGCTTGGGCCACGGCCACTTCTTCGCGTTCCCCGGCACGCCAGAATCCACCGTCGCCTACGATGTGATTTGGAAATTTTTTGACAGGAATTTGAAGAAGTAGGTTTCAGTTCAACGAAACACCAGCGCATAACATTTGCCAAGCTTGACATAACTACGGCCAGCCCGTATATATTCCGCCCATGCCCGAACCCATTGTGAGCGTCAAGGCGACCCAATGGTTCGATGCCTGGGCGCGCAAGCTGTGGACTGAGTCTGAATACACCGCCCTGCGTGAGTACCTGGCCGCCCGCCCCGATGCCGGGCCGGTCATTCCCGGAACTGGTGGGGCGCGAAAGCTGCGATGGTCGCTGCCCGGGCGAGGCAAACGCGGGGGCGCGCGTATCGTTTATGTTTATTTTCTGTCCGATGGGGACGTCTATTTGCTGGTTGGTTACACGAAAGCTGAAAAAGCAGACCTGAGCCCAAAGGAGAGAGCCGAGATCAAAGGTATTGTTTCCCGGCTCAAGGGCCTGAGAACTTAAAAGAGGACACACACAAATATGCCCCGTCAACGCAGCATCGTCCGCGAGATCATCGCCGGGCTCAAGGAAGTCGAAAAAGACCGCCAAGGCAAACCGGCCAAGCTGGTCACCTACCGGGTGCGGTTGCCTAACATCAAGGCTCTGCGCCAAAAACTGAAATTGACTCAAACCGAGTTCGCGCGGCGTTATTGCCTCAACGCGCGCACCGTCCAAGATTGGGAACAAGGCCGCGCCCAACCCGACCCCATGGTGCGTGCTTACCTCACGGTGATCGCGCACAATCCCCGCGCCGTCGAAAAAGCACTCGCGATGCCCAAAGCCTGAAATCGCGCGCAGGATACGTCGAGTCACACGTTATTTTTTCTCGGAAAACGAAAAACCTCTGGATGCCGGGTCAAGCGCCCGGCATGACAGTGTTGGATTTCTGTAGTTTTCTCAAAGGACTTAAACCTTGCTCCGTTTTCCGTTTCCAGAAGCGCCAAACCCCGGCCAACTGATTGATGTTGCCCCGCATGTGCGCTGGTTGCGTATGCCGCTGCCGTTTGCGCTCAATCATATCAATCTGTGGGTCTTGGATGACGGCGATGCGTTGACGTTGATCGATACGGGTGTGGATACTCCCATTACACGCGAGTTATGGCGCGGGTTGTTTGCAGGCCAGCTTGCGGGAAAGCCGGTCAAGCGGTTGATCTGCACGCACTTCCATCCCGATCACATGGGCTTGGCTGCGTGGCTGTATGAGGAATTTTCCATTCCGGTACACATGACCGCTAAGGAATTGGCCGCCGCGAGCATTTGGCATGGCTCTAGCTCGCTAGACATCGCCAATGCTCTCACAACATTTTTTGTGCGCGGGGGCTTTGACCCGGCAATTGCTCAGGGTTTCGTTGGCCAACGCCAAAAGTTCCCAAAGCTGGTGTCGGGCATTCCCGAAGGCGTCATCATGATCGACCCATCCGCGCCAATCAGCGCGGCCCAAGGTCAGTGGCGCATTATCATCGGCGAAGGTCACGCTCCATAACTGGTGACTTTGTTTAATGAAAAGCTGGGGGTGTTGATTTCCAGCGACCAAGTCCTCCCCAAGATTTCACCCAACATCAGCGTCAACATGCTCACCTCAAGCCAAAACCCGTTGCAACTTTTCCTCGATGGTTTTGAGCGTTTCCGCTCCTTGCCCGAAGACACCCTGGTGCTGCCCTCGCACCGTTTGCCTTTCATTGGGCTGCACGAACGTATGGCCGAGCTGATCGCTCACCACCACGACCGGCTGGCCTTGGGCCGTCGGGCTTGCGCACAGCCCACCACGGCCCAAGAGGTGATGGTGCAACTGTTTCCGCAGAAGCTCGATGCCCACACCACGTTCTTCGCCTTGGGCGAAACCTTGGCGCACCTGCATTACCTGATGGGCACCGGCGAGGTGGTGTGTGAGGCGCGCAGCGACGGGGTCGATCTGTACCGCACCCTGGCGGCCTAAGCGGAGCGGTCTTTCCAAAACAGCGCGTCTACCCCGTTCCCACGGAATCGGTGGTGTGCTACAGCGCGCGCGCCCAACCCTCACTCTTACTCCCGCCGAGGTCTCGATGCCCGCACCCGCCGTTCGCCGCGCGTTGTTTTCCGTTTCCGACAAAACCGGGCTGTTGCCCTTCGCGGAATTCCTGCATGGCCTGGGGGTGGAGCTGATTTCCACCGGCGGCACGGCCGCAGCCCTGCGAAATGCCAAGCTGCCCGTGAAAGAAGTGGCCGACCTCACCGGCTTTCCTGAAATGCTCGATGGCCGGGTGAAGACCTTGCACCCCAAGGTGCACGGCGGCCTCTTGGGTATTCGCGGCAACGCCGAACACGAAAAAGCCATGGCCGATCATGGCATCGTGCCGATCGATTTGGTGGTGGTGAACCTCTACCCCTTCGAGCAGACCATCGCCAAAACCACCGACTTCGATACCTGCATCGAAAACATCGATATCGGTGGCCCGGCCATGATCCGGGGTGCGGCCAAAAACCATGCGGGCGTAGCGGTGGTGGTCGATACGCAAGATTACGCCGTGGTGATGGATGACATGAAAGCCAACAAGGGCGCGGTCAGCGATGATCTGCGCAAGCGGTTGGCCGCACGCGCCTATGCGCGCACGGCAGCTTACGATGCGGCCATCTCAGCCTGGTTCGCCGATGTGCTGAAGGATGAATTCCCACGCTACTTGTCGTTTGGTGGCAAAATCAAACAGTCGCTTCGTTACGGCGAGAACCCGCATCAAAACGCAGCCCTGTATCTCACCACCGAACAACGCCCCGGGATCGCCACCGCCAAACAGCTTCAGGGCAAGGAACTCAGCTACAACAATATCAACGATACCGATGCGGCGTTTGAATTGGTGGCCGAATTTTCCGAACCGGCCTGCGCCATCATCAAGCATGCCAACCCATGCGGCGTGGCCCTGGGCTCGTCGTGCCTGGATGCCTATGGCAAGGCATTGATGTGTGATCCGATCTCGGCTTTCGGCGGCATCATCGCGCTTAACCGGCCCATCGACGGGCCCACGGCGGCCAAGATTAGCGAGCTGTTCACCGAAGTGGTGATCGCGCCCAGTGCCAGTGATGAGGCCATCGCGATTTTCGTAAAGAAAAAAAATCTCAGATTAATGGTCACGGGTGCCATGCCCAACCCGCGCGGCAGCGGGCGCACCATTCGCAATGTGGCGGGCGGCTATTTGGTGCAGGGGCGCGACAACGGCCACATCACCGCGGCAGATTTGAAGGCCGTGACCAGCAAGAAGCCGACTGACCAGCAAATCAAAGACCTGCTGTTTGCCTTCACGGTTTGCAAGCATGTGAAGTCCAACGCCATCGTCTATGTGAAGAATGGCGCCACCGTGGGCATCGGTGCGGGGCAGATGAGCCGCATCGATTCGGCGCGTATCGCGCACTCCAAAGCCAAAGATGCAGCTCAAGCGGCTGGACTGAAAGATGCGCTCACGGTGGGCTCGGTGGTGGCCTCCGACGCGTTTTTCCCGTTCCCCGATGGCTTATTGGTGACGGCCGAGGCGGGCGCGGTTGCGGTGATTCAGCCTGGCGGGTCCATACGCGATGAGGACGTGATCAAAGCTGCCGACGAAAGGGGCCTTGCCATGGTGCTCACCGGCATGCGTCACTTTAGGCACTAAAAAAAGTAATAAAATCAACACGAATCCCTGTTATTTTCAGAATACAATCTTAGATTGTATATTAAGTATTTGATTTTATTATAATAAGTACTCAATCGCCCTGATAATTCCCTGTTATTAACAGGCATGGGTTGGCGGCGAACAACCCTACCGCGAGCTCTCTTTAACGCCCTGCAGCAGCCACCAGCCCCCGGCCAAAAAGACCATGACCGTCGCCAAGCCCCAGCGCTGGCTACCCGTCGCCGCTGTGGCCCATCCCACCGCTAAGGGACCTAAAAACGCCACGGCCTTTCCCGATAGGGCGAACAGCCCGAACATCTCGTTACGAATCTCAGGTGGGGCGAGGCGGGCCATCATGGTCCGGCTGGCGGCCTGCACCGGTCCAAAAAAAGTGCTCACGCACAAGGCCCACGTCCAAAACAAAAATTTGTCAGGCGCGCTTAAAACCAAAGTTCCAAACACGATGACGGCAATCACGCTCCAGGAAATGGTTTGCTTGGACCCAAATTTATCGTCAATCCATCCGCACACCGCCGCACCTAAGCCAGCGGTAACATTGAGCGCGATGCCAAGTTGAATCACCTCGGCCAACGTCATGCCAAAAGTTCCCGCAGCGAAGATGCCGCCAAAGGCAAAGATGGTGTTGACGCCATCGTTGTAGAGTGTGCGGGCAATCAAGAACCGCACGATGTCAGGGTAGTTGCGCGCCTTGGCTAGCGTGTCGCGCAACTGGCTCAGGCCGCTTGCTATGGCGACGGCGATAGGCTTGTTGTTGGTTGCGTCATCGCGCACCCACATAAAGAACGGCAAGCTAAAAATGCCAAACCAAACCGTCACCACCAACACCGTGGCGCGCACATGTTCGGCGGTGGCTTTATCGAGGCCAAAGGGCGCAGGCTCGGCTTGCACGAAGACAACCAAGCACAGCAGCAAGCACAGCAAGCCGCCACCATAGCCACAGCCCCACGCCCAACCCGAAACCCGGCCCAGTTTTTCAGGTGAAGCCACCGATGGCAGCAATGCATTGTAAAATACTTGGCCGACTTCAAAGCCGATGTTGGCGATCACCACGCCAGCCAGAATCCAAAAAACATGCGCGCTCTTGGGTTCGGCGAACCACAGCAACGATGTGGCAATGAGTGTAACCACCGACCACACCAAGACCCAAATTTTGCGCCGTCCCGAGAAATCGGCGATAGCCCCAACGACGGGGCTCAGCAACGCGATTAGAATCGCCGAAATACTTTGGGCCGTACCCCACCACGCCGTGCCCTCTTCGGGCGTTGTGGCAACGCTTTGGGTAAAATACGCGGCAAAGACGAAGGTGACGATCACGGTCACATAGGCCGAGTTGGCGAAGTCGAACAAACACCAGCCGAGAATACCGCGGCGTTCGGATGTCATGACGCTGTCTTGTCCATGGCGTTCAGGATTCGCCAAACGAGCCGCATGGCGGCGAAAGCCTGTTGTAGGGTCACGCGTGGCTTGGTCTTGGCGGTGACAGCTTGAAGAAAATCGCCGATCTCGGCGCGCAAAGCATCATGCTCGCGCACCGCTAACTTCTGCCCTGCGCGGGTCACGCTGCGGTTCATGAAATCGAGCACGTAGTCCACGTCGTTAGCCCGTAATTTCAATTCACGGTGACGGCGATCAGCCTTGCGATTGGCCACCAGTTTAGCCGTTGTCCCATCGGCAAAGCGCAATGTGGCCGTGGCATGGGAGTCAGCCACACCCGAGGCTGTAACCTCCACTACATCGGCGCCCTTCAGCGTTAGCACGATATCAAGGTCGTGAATCATCATGTCCGAGACGACGTCCACCGGCATTTGCCGGCCAGCCGCAGGACTGAGGCGCTCAACGGATATCGAATGAATGCTTGTGCTTGCCAGGCCTTGCGCCAGAAGAACTTCGGCCGCCGGGTTAAAGCGCTCGATGTGACCGACGGCGACTGTGGCGGTTAATTTTTCCGCCGCCGCAACGATGGCTTGGCAATCTGCTTGGTTAAGCGCCAGCGGCTTTTCGATCAAGCAAGCAATGCCCGCGTTGAGTAACGGTAGGCTCACGGCAGCGTGGAATTCTGGCGGCGTGGCGATGCTCACGGCATCCACGCGGCCAATCAGACCGGCCGCGTCATAGAGCGCCGTGCATGAAAAGGTCTTCGCCGTCTCATCGGCACGCGGCCGGTCAATATCAACAACCGCCACCAGTTTTGCATTTGGCAAATCCGCATAGGTGCGCACATGATGCAAGCCCATGGGCCCCAAGCCCACGACGGCAACGCGAAGCGGTGGAGATGCCATTGACAAGTTTGTAGTCAGCCCACGGCGCGGCGTACCGCATCGACGATGCGGTCTTGGTCAGCCGCATTCAAATAAGCATGCATGGGCAAGCTCACCACTTCACGCGCCAGCCGTTCTGTCACTGGCAAGCCACCCCCGGCGATGGGAAAGCTACGATAAGCGGGTTGGGTGTGGCTTGGCCGGGGATAGAGCACCGATGTGGGGATTTTTTCGGCTGCCAAACCAGTAACGATGCGATCACGGGCTTTAGACTTGATGGTGTACTGCGCCCATACTGATGAGCGGTCTGGCCGTACGACTGGAGTTTCAACCACACCCGTCAAAAGCTGATGATAGCGTTGCGCGATGCGTTGGCGCTCGGCGTACTCGGCATCGAATACCGATAGTTTTTCCAGCAGCACGGCGGCTTGCAATGTATCAAGCCGCGCGGTCAAGCCAATGCAGACATTCTCGTTGCGGTCCTTGCCCTGGCCATGCACACGAATTTGCATCATGCGCTGGTGAAGTTCGTCATCATCGGTGAATACCGCGCCACCATCGCCATAACAGCCCAGCGGCTTAGAGGGATAAAAACTCGTGGCGCTGACCTCGGCTAAGGAGCCGACATGGCGGTTCTTATAACTTGCGCCATAACTTTGCGCGGCGTCGGCCAGCACCCATACGCCCTCTTGCTCACATAAGGCGTTGATCTCATCCATGTCGGCGGGCTGACCGAACAGATCGACGGGAATCACGGCACGGGGCCGCAAGCCCCGTGTGCGTGCAGTCTTGATTCCGCGCGCAAGGCTTTCGGGGTCGATATTAAAAGTATCGGGCAGCACATCGACAAAAACCGGAACGGCCCCGGCCAGGGCCACGACCTCTGCTGTGGCGGTGAAGGTGAACGAGGGCACCAGCACCGCATCGCCATGGCCGACACCTTTGGCCATGAGCGGGATCAGTAACGCGTCGGTCCCGCTAGAGCAGGTCAGCACATGCTTGGCGCCGCAATGGGCGCTCAGGCGTTTTTCTAACTCAGCCACTTCTGGCCCCATGACAAAGCCGCCATGAGCCAGCACGCGCCCGATGGCTGCATCCATCCGGGGGCCGATCTTGGCGCGTTGCGCTTGCAGGTCGATGAACAGAATCGGCTTGGTGGCCTGGATGGGTGCGTGGCTTGGGGCGGGTGCGGTGTCGGGCATGCGTGCTTTTGTTGTTGTGATGGCCAACCGCTGCTTGAACAGGGCTTTGTTGGGGCGAAACTACAAGGGCCCGGTCCCATTGGAAAGGTGTTGGCCAAAAAATGACCATGGACGGGCCAGGCCGCCAAAGGCTATGCCCGGCTTGGCATGAACGCTCAATCTACATCCCCACCGCCCAGCACGCTCCGACGCCTCGCCCGCGACGCCATTTTGCCCTACCTCAGCCAGTTCATCATGGCGGGCATTTGCATGGTGGTTGTGGCGGTCAGCACGGCCGCATTGGCCTATTTGATGGACCCTGTGGTCAACCGCGTCTTCGTCGAGCGTAACGCCGATTTGTTATGGATGGTGGGCGGCAGCGTGTTTGCCTGCTTCGCCTTCAAAGGCGTGGCAGCTTATGGCCAGACCATGATCATGACCCGTGTCGGGCAAACCATTCTTACCGACCTGCAAAACCGTTTGTTCCAACACGTCCTGGCCATGGACTTGGCGTTCTTCGCCGCCAACAAAACCGGCGCGCTGATTTCAAGGTTGACGACCGACATCAACGCCATGCGCCAGGCGGTCTCGACAGCGCTCACGGGACTTGGCCGCGAAGTGCTGTCGGTGATTTTCCTGATCGGCGTGATGTTCTACCAAGACTGGCTTTTGGCCACGATTACTTTTGTCGTGTTTCCACCCTCGGTCATTGCTGTGACGGGTTTGGGCAGGCGCTTGCGCGGCGTGACCGCCAACACCCAAGCCCAAACCGGCACCTTCATGACCTTGGCCGAACAAAGCTTCACCGGCATTCGTGTCGTCAAAGCCTACGGGCTTGAGGCCTATGAGTCCGCTCGAGCCAAAGACATCACCACTAACATCCGCAATCTCATCATTGGCGCCGAGCGCATCAAGGCAATCTCAAGCCCCCTGATGGAAACCTTGGGCGGCGTGGCGGTGACCATCGTGATTGTCTATGGCGGTTGGCGCGTGATCTCGGGTGTCACCAGCGCCGGTGCTTTCTTCTCGTTCATCACCGCACTGCTGATGGCTTACCGGCCCATGAAGGCACTTGCGAATGCAAATGCGCAAGTGAACGAAGGCTTGGCCGGTGCGGACCGGCTCTACATGGTGCTCGATCAGCGCCCTGTCGTGGCCGACCACGCGGGCTCTGGGGCGCTGAATGTCACTAGCGGCGCAGTCAAATTCGACTCTGTGTCGTTTTCCTACGGCGAAGGCATCGCCGCGCTCAATGGCCTTTCGTTTGATTCGCCAGCGGGCAAAACCACCGCGCTGGTCGGGCCATCGGGTGCGGGCAAAAGCACCATCTTCAATTTGCTGCTGCGCTTTTATGAAGCCAACCAAGGCGGTGTTCTCATCGATGGCCAAGACATCACTGCCGTCACGCTTGAGTCGTTACGCAGCTCCATCGCCTTTGTTGGCCAAGACGTTGTGCTATTTGATGACACCGTTCGCGCCAATATTGGCTATGGCCGGCCGGGCGCTGATGACGCGGCAATCACCGCTGCGGCTCAAGCGGCTGGCGCCCATGAATTTATCGGCGCGCTCGCGCAAGGTTACGACACCATGGTGGGCGAACGCGGCCAGGCACTATCAGGTGGCCAACGCCAACGCATCGCGATTGCCCGCGCACTGCTCAAAGATGCACCAATTTTATTGTTGGACGAAGCCACCAGCGCGCTTGATACCGAAACCGAACGTCAAGTTCAAGCCGCGCTTGACCGGCTCATGGCTGGACGGACGACCATCGTCATTGCTCATCGTCTCTCGACGATTTCGCGCGCCGACAGCATCTGTGTTATCGACCAAGGCAAGCTGATCGACCAGGGCCGCCATGACGAACTGATGGCGCGCGGCGGCCTTTACCGGCGGCTCTATCAGTTGCAGTTCTCCGACGCAGCAAGCGCCGCCGCCAACTAGGATTTTTATAAGTGTCATCTCCGTCCTTCGACCAAGCCGTTCAGCAATATCAGGCGGGCAATCGCGCTGCCGCCAAGGGCACCGCACATGCCTTGCTGTCGCACAACGAGAACGACGGCAATGCGCTCAATTTACTTGGCATTCTCGCTCAAGACGAACGCCGCTGGGCCGAGGCGGAAGAATTCTCGCGGCGGGCGGTGGGCTCCCAGCCGGACAATCCGATTTTTCTCAATTCGCTGGGCAATGTGTTGATCGCGCAAGGCCGTACCACCGAGGCCATCACGGCCCTCAAGGCTGCTGCGGCTGCCGCTCCGAACGAAGCCGATATTCTGTTTAATCTTGGCAATGCATACCGTGAGACTGGGCATTTTTCCGAAGCCGCTGAACAGTACAGAAAAACCATCGAACTTCGGCCCGGGCACCTTGGGGCTTACAACAATCTCGCACTCGTGCTGCGTGCCAAGGGCGATGATGAAAGTGCGCTGACGGTGTTGATTGAGGCCTTGGCCTACGCGCCACAGTCACCCGAGCTGCGCTTTAATCTCGGCAACGCCATGCAGGCTGTGGGTCACTGGGATGGGGCGGAAGCCTCCTACCGCCGCGCGCTGGAATTCAACCCCAAGCACGCCGAGGCCATGGTGAATTTGGGCCATGTGCTGATCGAGCTCGGCCGCAAAAAAGACGCCGAACAAGAATTCCGCAAAGCCATCGCGCTGAACCCCAACCTCAGCCAAGCCTATGTGGGCCTGGCAGACCTAGTAGACACGGGCACGATGGATGCCGTGGCCCATCGCCGCGCTGTGCTGGCGATGAAGCCCGATCTTGCCGTCATCCGCTCAAGCCTGTTGATGTGCTTGCAGTACGAGCCAGGTGTGGTGCGCCAGGAGATTGCGAACGAACATAAAGCTTTCGGCAAAATGTTCGATAGCACATCTCCACCGGCATACGCAGCCAAGCCCCGCGACTTTACACCCACACGCAAGCTCAATATCGGCGTGATCTCGGGCGATTTGCGCTTTCATGCCATGGTTTTTTTTGCACTGCCCTTGTTTCAGGCGCGTGATCGCGATGCGTGGAGCCTCACGTGTTATTCCACCGCACCGCGCCCTGATGCCGAGACGGAAAACTTCCGTGCCAGTGCCGATCGTTGGCGTGATGCACGCCATCTCGATACCGCGGAATTGGTCAGGTTGATTGCGAACGATGACATCGACATTCTCATCGACCTTTCGGGCCACACGCCGCACAACCGGCTGCTGGCCCTCGCGGCCAAACCTGCCACCCTGCAGGTAGCGTGGGGCGATTATGTCGATACGCGCGGCCTCAAGGCCATCGACGTGTTGTTGGGCGATGGCGTTCACACTCCGCCCGCCGATGATCAATTCTATGTCGAGCGGGTCGTGCGGTTACCGAAAGATTATCTCTGTTATCGCCCACCCGCTTATGCGCCCGAGGTGGCTCCCGCGCCGTGTCTCACGAGGGGGTATGTTACCTTTGGCTGCTTTTCCGAGATCACCAAAATCAACCCCGGCACCATCGCGCGCTGGGCCAAGGTGCTGAATGCGCTGCCGGGCACCAAACTGATGATCAATAACCGGCTTCTGGCCGATGGCGCCAAGCAAGGCCAAATCCTCAGCCAGCTCATGGCGGCAGGAATTGCCAATGACCGCATTCTCACGGGCACTGGCGGCGTACACAAAGAGTTCCTTGCCCAATATGCCGACGTGGATGTGATTCTCGACACCACGCCTTATTCGGGCGGCCTGACAACCTGCGAAGCGCTGCTGATGGGCGTGCCTGTGCTGAGTGTGCCGGGCGATAGGTTTTGCAGCCGCCACGCCACCTCGCACCTCATTCACGGCGGATACGCCGAGGGTGTTTGCACCGATGTCGATGACATGGTGGCCAAAGCCAAAGCGCTGGTTGCTGCGCCTGAGAAGCTCGCGGCCTTGCGCGAAGGCTTGCGTGCCAAATTCCTGGCTTCACCGCTGTGCGACGTGACGGGCTTCGCCGTAGCGTTTTATGGAGCGTTGCGGAGTGAGTGGCAGGCGTTGTGCGCGCGTAAATAAAGACGCACCGCTTTAAAAGAAAAAATTCAATACCTTAACGGCGCCTTCGCTCGCATGCTTACGAAGCGTTGGCTCATTTACGAATTCCTTGTCCAAGTCGAGCCACTGATTGTTAATAGCCTGTACGACTGCGATCTGGTTTTGGGTGACGTTGCTACTGAGCTGCCAATTGACGATCACTAACATGATGACCGTAGCAGCAACGCCAACGGCGTTGACGATCAAAGAAATCGTAGCTAGCCGGTCGCCGCATTTTGGGGAGGCCTTGTCTGAGTTTTTTTTCGATCTATTTGTCATCGGCGAAACCTCCCGCTGAAGCCGATTATCGTTCGCAATATAGCTAGGGCTCGCAAGAGTAGAGTAATCAACCCCATCCATCCAAACTGCCACCCGGCTCGATAGGGCAGTTATTCCCTAGCCCAGAGTATTCAAACTCAGAGTTAACGCGTTTAAATGATTTGAGAAAAATGGAGCGGGCGAAGGGATTCGAACCCTCGACCCCGACCTTGGCAAGGTCGTGCTCTACCCCTGAGCTACGCCCGCGCTCCAGGCGAAGGGCCCATAACAGGCCCCAAAGAGGGCGGGACTATAGCCATTTAGCCCCTCTTTGCAAGGGTTGCGAGCCGGCAGTTAAAGGGGGCTGCGGGCCTTGCCTTCCGCCCGATTCCATCACATTTAATCGGTGACAAGGCACGATTTGACCAGGAAGGTTTGGCGGATGTTAGTTGGCAATTCCGATGCGGGCGCTGTGGGCGGCAATGGTGCGGTGCCGCCAGCCGACCTGATCAAAGACTCTGGCACAGCCACCTTTGTGGCCGATGTTATTGAGGCCTCGAAAACAACCCCGGTCATTGTCGATTTTTGGGCGCCGTGGTGCGGGCCTTGTAAACAGCTGACCCCCACCATCGAAAAGCTCGTCAAACAATACGCGGGCAAAGTGAAGCTGGTGAAGGTCAACGTCGATGAAAACCAGCCCCTGGCCATGCAATTTCGCGTGCAGTCGATTCCAGCCGTTTACGCCTTCAAGGGTGGTCGCCCGGTCGATGGCTTCATGGGGGCGATGCCCGAAAGCCAAGTGAAACAATTCATCGAGAAGCTAACCGGCGGGGCGGGTAACCCCATCGACGATGAGTTGGAGCAGGCGTCCGAATTTCTCAAACAAAATCAAATCGACGTGGCGTTGGAGATATATCAAGAAATATTATCGCAAGACCCTACCCACGCCAAAGCGCTGGGTGGCGCCCTTAAATGCTATGTCGCCATGGGCCAAGAGGATGTGGCGCGGGATTTGCTCAAGAAAATTCCCGAAGCACTGCTGAAATCACCCGACATCGCCAGCGTGCGCACGGCATTAGAGCTGAAGGATCAAGCACAAGGCGCCGCTAGCGAAATCGAAGGTCTGGCCGCCAAAGCCGCGGCTAATCCCAAAGACATGCAAGCACGGTTGGATCTGGCCATGGCGCGGTTTGCTTTGGGTGAAAAAGAAGCGGCCATGAATGAGCTTTTGGAGATGATGAAGCTCGACCGTAAGTGGAACGAAGAGGCCGCGCGCAAACAGCTGGTCAAATTTTTCGAGGCCTTCGGCCCCACCGACCCGCTCACCATCCAAGGCCGTCGCCGCATGTCGTCAATTTTATTTTCATAGGGTATGATCACGGCGCCATGCGCAGCCCCGTTCAAACCCGCCGCGAAGACCTGCCCGATGAATTGGCAGTGTTTCCGTTGCCGGGCGCGGTGTTGCTGCCTTGGGGCCGGCTACCTTTAAATATTTTCGAGCCGCGCTACTTGAACATGACATTAGATGCGCTCAAGGCCGGGCGCATGTTTGGTATGATTCAACCCGACCAAGCTAAACTCAATCGCGCGCGTGCCACCGCTGAAGTGGCCGGGTCCGATAGCAACATCATTACCCTGCCCACCGAACCGCCGATTTATTCTGTGGGCTGTGTGGGGCGCATTTCCTGCTTCGAAGAAACCGAAGACGGGCGCATGTTGATCTCGCTAAAGGGGATTGCCCGTTTCCGGGTGAGTGAAGAAATTCAAGGGCAAAAAGGATATCGCCGTGTGCGGCCATCTTACGATGAGTTCGCCGCCGACATGGAGGCCCCGCCCAAGATCGATCTTGACCGCGACACCTTGATCGAGCGCTTGAAACCTTACCTTGATGCACAAGGCATGAAAGTGAACATCGACGTGATCAAGAATCTCTCCGACGCCACGTTGGTGACGTCGCTGTGTATGATTTGTCCGTTCGACCCGCGCGAAAAACAAGCCTTGCTGGAATGTGCGACATTGCAAGCCCGCGGCGAAACCTTGATAACCCTGCTACAAATGGGCGTGTTTGATGCCAGCGGTAAACCCGACGGCCCGCGCCAATAATAAAGGCAATTCTCATGGCCAGCGCATCCGACATCGACCCCAAGCTTTTGGAAATTTTGGTCTGCCCGCTCACCAAGGGCCCGCTGGATTATGACCGCGCGAAACAAGAATTGATCAGCAAGCAGGCTGGCCTGGCTTATCCCGTGCGCGATGGCATTCCCATCATGCTGGTCGACGAAGCACGCAAGTTCGACGCCTAACTGTTAGCTACATCACATGCCGTCATCAGAGCCGTGGCCCACGGACATCGCCTACGACCCGGCTGCGAAGTCGGTCCGCATTTGCTTCGATAACGACCGCATCTATGATCTTCCGGCCGAATATCTGCGTGTTGAAAGCCCCTCGGCTGAGGTGCAAGGCCACAGCCCCGCCGAACGGCAAATCGTGCCCGGCCGAAAACATGTCGGCATTCTCAATCTTGAAACGGTGGGCAATTACGCCGTGCGAATCATTTTCGATGATCTGCATGACACCGGAATTTATTCATGGCGGTATTTATATGAACTTGGGCGTGATTACGCCGAACGCTGGAAAGCCTATCTCGATGGGCTCGCTGCCAAGGGTTTGACCCGGGATCCTTAGAGGCCGTTTCGAAATAGATTAAGTGTTCGGTGTGAAACGGTACGGTAAATAAATCACGCGCCGTCAGGGTCTTGTTGGCTTCCACTCGCGAGCCAGTTTTTGCGCCTCAGTGATCTGATCGGGAGTCATTTCGGCCGCAATTTCGTCGCGCATCTGGATGGCAAAATCATTGCGGTCGTCCGCTGAATCTGACGCCAGGGGTATCGCGGCGGCGAGGTAGAGCCACTTGTGTGCCTGAACGTAGTCCAGCGGCACTCCGTTGCCATACCTATACATCATTCCGAGCCTGAGCTGGGCGTAACCAATACCTTGGCTAGCAAACCTATGCAGCCACCTCGCGGCTTCGGCATGGTCATGAACATGGGCGGTCAAAAGCCAAAGATATACAAGCTTCTCGACGGGGCCCTGGTCTGCGGCCTTGCGATACCATCTCGCAGCCTCGACATCGTCCTGCGACACGCCTCTGCCTAAGTCATACATCACCCCAAGGCTGAATTGGGCGGCGGCGTTATCCTGGGCCGCGAGCGGACGAAACAAGCGTAAAGCTGTCGGATAGTCCCCGCTGCCATAGGCAACAAGGGCGTCGTCAAATGGATCAGCGACCGCAGCACCGCAAACATTCAAGGCGACGAACGACGCGAGAAGGAATGTTCTCATTTGCTTCGGCATCTTGGCTGCCAGTTTACACCCATGCTTATCCGGCAAAATATTTTCCCGCTTGGCCCTAGCTTCCAGCGGGCTACCCGAAACAGATCATTTCGGCCTCCACTCCCGAGCCAATTTCCGCGCCTCGGCGATCTGTTCGGGAGTCATTTTATCGCCAATTATACTTGGAGATTCATCGATTATGTTACGGTTCTCGGTATCCAACGCCTGCGAATTTCCTGCGGCAAGGATTGACCACATGAGCGCTTGGACATGGTCCTGCGGCACGCCACTGCCAACGTCGTACAGGACACTGAGATATAATTGGGCGTCGGCATGGCCCTGGTCCGCGGCCCGGCGATACCATTTTGCGGCCTCAGCGGAGTCGTCCGGCACCCCCCGGCCTTCAGCGTACATGACCCCGAGCCTGAACTGGGCGTAGCCTTGGTCGGCGAGCGTACCGAACAGGTACAGCCGCAAGGCCGTTGAATATTCCCCGCTTTCATAGGCAGCACGGGCGTCATCAAATGGATCGGCGACCGCCGCGCTGGCAAAGCTCATGGCGATGAATATCGCGAGCAGGACGGTTCTGATGGGCTTCGGCATCTTGGCTGCCAGTCTATACAAATTCTGACTTGGTAAAAGTATTATCCTGCTTGGTTCTAACTTCCATCGGGAACCAGAAACGCTCCAATTATTTAAAACGTCTTTGAACATGCCTATTCGAAATGAGTTGAGTGATCGGGTTCGATGTGATTCCAGGGAGTTGTCGAGACAACCTGGAGAGATCGCATGTGGACCCCGACCACTCGGAAGCAGCATAAACGAACGAGCAAGCGCTACGAAACTGATTTGACGGACGCGGAATGGGAAGTGATCGCGCCACGATTTCCTGAGGCGAAGAAGAAAGGCCACCCACGAGCATGGCCGATGCGCGAGATCGTGAACGGGGTCTTTTACGCGCTTCGCGCGGGCTGTTCATGGCGTCTGCTGCCGCGTGACCTGCCGCCGTGGCAAACGGTTTATCGGTGGTTCGCGACTTGGCGGGATGATGGACTTTTCGAGGTGATCAATCATGCGCTGGTGATGGCCGATCGCGAACGGGTTGGCCGTGAGGCCAGTCCGACCGGTGCGATCATCGACAGCCAGAGCGTCAAAACCACCGAGGCCGGCGGTCCGCGCGGTTACGATGCCGGCAAGAAGATTAAGGGGCGCAAACGTCATGCTCTGGTTGATACCGACGGGCGCGGTCTGATCATGGAGCCGCACCCGGCCAATATCCAAGACCGCGACGGCGGCAGCGCATTGCTCAAGGTGTCACGCCCACTGCTCCCGTTCATCGCCAAAGTCTTCGCAGACAGCGGATATGCTGGCGAAAAGGTCGCCAAGGCCACATGCATCGCTATCGAGATCGTGCGCGCCAAGCCCCATCAGATTGGCTTCGCCGTCCAGCCGAGACGGTGGGTGGTCGAGCGATTCTTCGCATGGATCAATCGAAATCGGCGGCTGGCCAAGGACTTCGAGGCCACCATCGCGTCCGCCCGAGCCTTCATCTACGCTGCATCAATCATGCTGCTCGTTCGACGACTCGCTCGTGCATCATGAATTCCGAAACAGACTCTTAGGCTAACCCCTCAAGCTTGGGTACAGCGCCTTGGTTGGCTGGCCCGTAGCGGCGCCGCGCCGGGACGACATTTCATTGTAGCAGCGCTGAACGTTGGTCAACTCTGCTGGCCAGCGCATGACCAGATGACGCAGCAGATCAACGCTAAAGTCGGCAAAGCCATAAACATCGGCGATGCCCACTGCGCGAAATACTTTTTTTGCGTCAGCGGCGTTTTTCACGAAAGCGGCAGGTTCGCGAAAGAACAAAATCTCCAACCCAATGACTTGGTTGTGTTGCTGAAAGTTCAAGGTCTGCGCATCGGGGAAGCTGCGCCGCGATAGCCCGGCCAGTTCGTGGGTCATGTAAACATAACCGCGTTTGGCCATCAGGGCGGCGACATCCCACGACAGGCGAATGCCTTTGTAAATTTCCGCCAGCCAAGTCTCTGCCACCACGCTAAATAGACTCGTGTCTAAGGCATGGGCGGCGCCTTCGAGTATTTCGTACTCGGCGCCTTGGGTGTCGATTTTCAAAAAATCCGCATCGAATGGTGCGGTTTGAATTGCCGCGTCGATTGTGGTCGTGGGCACTTCAAGCACGCGTTGTAACACGCGCCCACCTGCGATGTTGACGAACCCGCTCCCATCCGGGGCAAAAAAGTGGGTGAGGGATTCATTGGGTGGAAACAAGCTTGAGGTTTGGGGCGGGTTGGTGAGGTAAAACGGTTGCTGCCCCACATTGTTCCATGCCGCTGCGGGTATATAACGCCGCCGCGTCGCAAACTGAGTATTCAGCCGCGCGGCTTCCTCGGGGTCCGCCTCGAAGCCCAGCACGAATAATGAGTCCGGCGCATGGGCGGCAAAACTGGCCCAGGGTTCGGGCACATTGTCTCGTGCACCGCAATCGATGAACCCGAATGTACTGCCTGCGACGAGTTCACCATAAGCAGGCGCGAACATCAGCGCTTGATTGGCCCACGGCTTTGGCATCGCACCAGCCATCAGCGCAACGCCTCACCGCGCATCAATTTTGGCAAGTCACCGACCGTGCCCATGGCATGGCGCATGAAAAACCGTTTCAGCGGCGGGATGCGATTGACCAGGCCAAGGCCTAAATCCCGCGCGATGCGAATGGGCGTGATGTTATTCGAGAATAGGCGGTTCAACACATCGGTCACGCCCGCCATCAGCAAATTGTCCGCCCGCCGCCAGCGCTCATAACGGCCGAGCCCCGCTGGGTGCGCCAGGTCAAGGCCCAGCCCTTTCGCCTCCACAACAATCTCAATCAAAGCCGCCACGTCGCGTAACCCCAGGTTTAACCCCTGCCCGGCAATCGGGTGAATCGCATGCGCGGTGTCACCGATCAGGGCCAATCGACCGTTTACATACGTCGAAGCAAACTGCAAACCCAAGGGATAACTAAATCGCGGGCCAACGAGCCTCAAGGCGCCCAAAAAACCTCCGACGCGTTCATCGATTTCAGCCAAAAACTCAGCATCCGGCAGCGACAAATAAGTCGCCGCGCGCTCTTCTGCCTCGGTCCACACCAGCGAGGAATGATGTCCGCCCGCCAGCGGCAAAATCGCGAAGGGCCCAGGCGTTAAAAACCGTTCGTGTGCGATGCCTTCGTGCGAATGTTGATGCGCGATCGTGGCGACAATCGCGGTTTGCGGGTAATTCCAGCCCGTCACAGCAATGTTGGCAGCCTCACGCAAGATCGACGCGCGGCCTTCAGCCGAGATAACCAAAGGCGCTGTGAAAGTGCGGCCATTGGCTAAAATCACGGTTGCACCATCGGCGGTTTGTTGAAAGCCGGTCACCGTAGCTGGGGCAACCACTGTCAGGCAGGTGTTGTGTTTTTCGAACTCAGCAGCAATGCCTTCACGCAAATGCCGGTTCTCGACCATATAGCCCAAGGGCCCTTCGCCCAGGTCGCGGTGGTTGTAATGCAAAAACAGCAACGATGCGCCGTCGGACACGCGAATATCTAAGATCGGTTGGGATCGGCCCGTGACATGCGGCCAAAGGCCCACGGCGTCGAGCAGCTTTTGGCCCGAGGCTGAAATGGCCGAAGCCCGCCCGTCGAAGGTGGGGCTTTGGCTTGCGCGAGGGTGCTGCCGGTCGATCACCAGGGTGCGCACGCCGTGGCGGGCTAGCCCCAGGCCCAAGCTGCCACCCACCAAACCGCCGCCCACGACAATCACGTCGATCTTATCAAGCATCGGGGCATCGTCTGGACGGTGTCGAGGGCTGGCGTTTGCGGGCTGGGATAACGTCATGGTTCTCACATTAGCCCGACTTTGCGTGATGGCCAAACCGCTGTGGCAGCCCAAGCCTGCTGTGATTCCAAGGTGTTGGGTGGCTTGCGCTTTGGGCGTGAAGCGCCTATTTTCCCGCACCTTTTGCGCCGGGGCGGCTTGGCTGTGTCCCTTTGTGGTGCGCCGACGTAGCTCAGGGGTAGAGCAACTGATTCGTAATCAGTAGGTCCGCGGTTCGATTCCGCGCGTCGGCACCATTT
>SHWP01000028.1 GCA_009693785.1 Rhodospirillaceae bacterium | reverse complement strand
ATCGAGCCTGGGAGCACCGGAATCCACTTCACCCGCTGGGTGCGCCATAACTGCCCTCGATCCAACGACATAAACTGCTGATGCCTATGTCTGAATCGATGCGCGCTCCCTGGCAACTCATATGTTCATCCGGGGAATGCGGGATTAATGGCCACACACCCAAAGAGAAGAGGGAGGTATTCGAACGTATGCGTTTGGCGAGAATCAGCGCCCTCGGGATATTTGAACTCAAAGACATACCTCCAAGCTACGAATAGATTCTTTGATCTTTTTAAGACATCTCCGAGTTTCATCGATAATTGGTTGAAGTCCACCCAAGTTGGGGGGCTCTGGGTCTTACTCAATGCAAGAGTTATTGCAGCATGTGTAGGGCTGGGTTTAGTTCTGCCACTTTCATATCGATCTTCGATTTCTGCCTTAATGTGGGAAGGAAGGTCTTCGTATAGCTTCCAAAGATCATGCCCAACGGGTATTCGAAGGCCAAGTTGGGCATGGAGGCATTTCAAATATAACTCAAGAGCAAAACCAAGATTTGTCGCACACACTACGAGATCGCCGAAGGCTGGTCCGTAGGTTCCGTTTGGCCCTTCCGGAAGTTCCTGCTGGATTTTTAATGGATCAATAAAGGCATGTGCCGCTTTCAGAAATCCATCAGCACAGGCAAGTGCCATCGGCTCGATCCACGTTGCGTCATCACGTTGCGTCATCGAAAATCAGGGCCAGGGTAAAAATTCAGCACGCTCTAAGCGAAAACAATGCGCCAGCTTTAAAACTGCCGCATCAACCGTCGCAAATAATCCTGCTCGTCCGAAGGCCGGGTGCGGTCTGAGGCGCGTTGACGGATTTCCTCAAGGATGGCGCGCGCGCGTTCGGCCATGCTGTTGGCGTCTGGGGCGTCGGGAATCTCCACCTGAGTTCCGTCATCGGGCCCGTTGCGTTGACCCAACGGGTCTTTGCCGTCTTGGCCGTCGCCGGGCATGGGAACCATGCCCGCCAAGCCTTTTTCGGCCAGCGATTGCATCAGTTGATCGTTGGCTTGGCGCATGCTGTCTTGCAGTTTTTCCAGCGCTTGGCCCTCGGCGTCACTCGCCGGTTTCCACGCCCCGGCCTTGAGCGCATCGCGGGCGTCGCGCATGTTGCCTTCGGCCTCGCCCATGCCGTTGGGCACTTGGCCCGCAGCTTCGGCCATGCGGCCCATCAGTTCGCCCAACTGTTTGCGCAGTTGTTCTTGTTGCTCGGCCGCAGCACTTTCAGACTTTGACTGTTTCCCGCTCTCGCCTTTTTCGCCCTTTTGCCGGTTGAGTTGCGATTCACGCGCCTGCTTGAAGGTGTCGTCGAGTAACTTCGATTGTTCGGCGGTCAGCGCCTTGAGATCGCGCATGATTTCTTGCGCGGCCTTGACGTCGGGGTTGTCGCGCTGGCCCGCCGAGGCCGAACGCAAGGCCTGCAGCATGTTTTGCAACTCCGCCATCATCTGGCGGGCACTGTCTTGCGCGCCCATTTGGTTCATCTTGCGCATTTCTTCCATCAAGCGCGCCAGGTCTTCCGGGCCAACCGAGCGCTGACCTGATTCGGGTTTGAGCATCGAAAGTTCAGACTCTGGCATCCGCGCGGCCAGTTCCCGGGCATACTCGGCGATGGCGCGTTGCAGCTGATCGATCAGGCGCGCGATCTCGGCGGCAGGCGCGCCACGCTCCATGGCTTCTTTCAGTGCCTTCTCGGCGTCATCAAGTTTTTGTTCGGCAACCGCGAGGTTGCCGTCCTCGATACGCACAGCAGCGGCCCATAATATCGGCGGCAATGTTTTTGCGGCGCTGTCGGCGTTGTCGTAGGCCAGGCGGTAGCGTGCCGTCGCAAGTTCCAGATGAACACGGGCATCGCCGCCAAACGCTTCGGGGGTTTGCAAGATCACGGCCAGCTTGCGCCGCGCCGGCACGATGGTTTGTGCGGGGTCGGTCAGCAAGCCTTTACGAATGGCGATCAATTCTTTGGCAATGGGGTGTTGAAATACCCGCTCGGGCAAGATGACCTCTTTGAATTCGCTGGGCGAGCTTTGTCCGGCTTGATCGGTGACAACAAGTTGCACAAACACATGCTGTCCGGCCCACGGGTGCGAGGTGAGGTCGTGCAGCGAGGCTTGCGTGGCCTCGCGCGGATTGAACGGCGGCATCGTGACGTCGAACTCAAGCGCCTCGCTTTTGGTTGTTTCGTCGGCCGAATTGTTATTTGCCGCCGGGTCCGTGGTGCTGGCGAAGTCAGTCGCGGGCAGAATGCGCGCCCTGACCGATTCAATGCCGTAGTCATCGCTCGCTTTGTAGTCCAGCCGCAGGCGCCAGCGACCGGCCTCGCGCGGGTCACGCACGAAATTGATGTTGGGCGGCAAGTCGGGCAGGGCCGACAACCGCCACGCGCCCAAGACGCGTCCGCGCTGGCGAACTTCAAGGATATCGCCATTTGGCAATTCCCGTTCCAAGCGCTGGCTGTTATCGGCCAATTTTTCCAACGGAAGAATGGTTTGATCCACGGCCACGGAGGTATCGCGCGCGGTGCCAGTGACAACGACCAACACCTTGCTGTGCTCGGGCGTTTCCAAAGCTTCGGGTGGCGTCAATCCGGGGGCCGCCGGGGATTCCACAAATATTGGCGAACGCCCGGTATAGCTGGGCGGTGTAATCCATACTTTAACGCTTAAGCCCGTGGCCGTGTCATCCCATGATGGCCAAGCGGCACGATAGGCCCGCTGCCCCATGTCTCCCCAGCTACCGGCAACGGCAACGAACAATGCCACCACCGCTGCCGCGCGCAGTGTGTAGCGATCAAGCGCCACCACACCAGGCGAGGGCCAAGTCGCGCGCAGTGCCGCAAGGGCCGCGCGGGCGCGTTCTTGGTGGACGAGCCACAGGCCACGCTGGATCGGCGACAGATGCGTGGGCGCTTCGTTGGCAAGTTGATCTTGCGCAGCGGTCAACGGGCGATGGGGTGTGATGGCAGTTTGCTCAAGCCTGGCTTTGGCGGTCTCCCAGGTTGGCCAGCGCAAGCCGCGCAGGGCTCGGTTGATTTCGATGCCAAGGCCGCCCGCAGCCGCAGCAATGACAATGATGTGAATCCAGCCAGGCAAACTTGGCAACACATCCGTCAGGATCACGGCGGCAATGAAGGCCAGTATGCAAGCCGGGCGCCATAGCCGCGTCCATAAACGCTCCCAAGCCACAGCAAGCCAGGCCGCGCACAAGCGCAGCCGCAGCGGGAGGTTCAAAGGTGGGGTGTCGCCAGATTGGCCCATCATATCGGCAGTCTATGGGCTGTGTGCTGCCCCGCGCAATGCGTTATGGGCAGTCTAACCGACGCTTAACCAAGCCAGGATGGCAGTTGGTCGAGTGCGGTCATCTCCTCGAACGAGGGTCGGCGGCGCACAACCGCCCATTTGCCGCCGTCCACCAGCACTTCGGGGATCAGAGGCCGGGCGTTGTAGGTGGACGACATGGCCGCGCCATAGGCCCCAGCCGTGAGAAAGGCAACTAAGTCGCCCTCCTTCAGCACGGGCAGGGCCCGGTTGGACGCAAAGCGGTCAGATGATTCGCACACGGGCCCAACTACGTCATAATCGGTGCGCGATGTGCCAGCGGACGGTTCGCGCACCGGGATAATGTCGTGATGTGCGTCGTACATGGCGGGGCGGACCAAATCATTCATGCCTGCATCCAGTACCGCGAACGTCTTCGCCGTGCCGACTTTGAGAACGACAACCTTTGCCACCAAGATTCCGGCGTTGCCGACAATCAAGCGTCCCGGCTCGAACGACAAATGGCAGCCGAGATTACCGAACACGCGCTGCACCATCGCGCCGTAGTCAGCAGGCGGTGGCGGCGGGTCGGTCGCAAAGTCATAGGGCACGCCCAAACCGCCACCGAGATCGAGATGATCGATATCGATGCCATCGTTGCGCAGCATCAACGCTAAATCGCGCACACGCAGGAAGGCGTCTTCAAATGGCTTCAAGTTGGTGATCTGCGAGCCGATGTGCACCGCGATCGCGCGTGGATCGAGGCCTGGCAAGGCCTTGGCTTTGCGATACAGCGCGGGCGCCAATGTCCAGTTGATACCGAATTTATCTTCCTTACGTCCCGTCGTGATTTTGGCATGGGTGCCCGCATCGACATCGGGATTGACGCGCAAGGCGATGCGGATTTTTCGCCCCGCCGAAGCGGCAATGGCGCTGAGGGTATTCAGTTCGCTTTCTGACTCAACGTTGACTTGCCCAATGCCAAGATCAACGGCCAAACGCAACTCTTCGGCTGTTTTGCCCACGCCCGAAAATACGATCTGGCTTGGCTTGGCGCCGGCTTGCAGGGCCAAGCGCAACTCTCCGCCCGAGACAACATCGAACCCCGAGCCAAGACTAGCCAGCGTGCGCAGCACCGCAGCGTTGCAATTGGCCTTCACCGCGTAGTGCACCGAGACATCAGCGCTGCCAAAGGACGAGCGGAAGACTTGGTAATGACGCGTGAGTGTGGCCGACGAATAACAATAAAATGGCGTTCCAACCTGCGCGGCGAGCTGCGGCAAGGGCACGTCTTCGGCATGAAGGACGCCGTTCTTATACGCAAAATGGTGCATCGAGATTTACTGCTTCGGATATTGCTGTGGATACGCGCTCTCAGTTGGCGGCGTCAGATCGCCACGCTTGCCGCAAGCAGACAGGCTGGCTGACACAACAACTAAGCCTAAGACTGCGAGCAGAATGGATCGTGCAGTTACCATTTCAACGTCTCACCTAAAAAGCGCTCGCGCGCGGCCTTGGTCTGCGCTCGCACATTGTCTGGCGCTGTGCCGCCATAACTGGTGCGGCTTGCCGCCGCCGCATCGACGCTCAAAACCTTCAATATGTCAGCGGTGATGCGCGGCTCGACAGACTGCAAATCGGCCAATGACAATTGGCACAACTCACAGCCCTTGGTCTCGGCCAGTTTCACAGCCCGTCCGGTGATGTGGTGGGCCTCGCGGAAGGGAATGCCCAATTTTTGCGTCACCCAATCGGCCAAGTCTGTGGCCGTCGAATAGCCGCTGTGCGCGCTCTCTTTCATGCGAGCCGACACGGGCTCAAGATCAGCGATCATGCCGGTGGTCGCGGCCAGGCAAAGTTCGAGCGTATCGGCAACGCCGAACACCGCTTCTTTATCTTCCTGCATGTCCTTGGAGTAGGTCATCGGCAGGCCCTTCATCACCGTCAACAGGCCAACCATGGCGCCAATGACGCGTCCGGTCTTGGCGCGCACCAGTTCGGCGGCATCGGGGTTGCGTTTTTGCGGCATCATCGAGCTGCCGGTGGTGAACGCGTCAGAAAATTTGATGAACCCAAATTGCGGGCTGAACCAAATCACCAGTTCTTCGGCCAGACGCGACATATGCACGGCGATGATGCTGGCTGCCGCCATGTACTCCAATGCGAAATCCCGGTCGGCCACGGCGTCCATGGAGTTCGCCATGGGCCGGGCAAAACCAAGTTTAGTCGCCGTCATCGTCCGGTCGATGGGAAACGACGTGCCGCCCAAAGCACCCGCGCCAAGGGGTGATTCGTTGAGCCGCTTGCGCGCATCGGCAAGCCTGCTGCGGTCGCGGCCGAACATTTCAACATAAGCCAGCATGTGATGGCCAAAGGTGACCGGCTGGCCCACTTGCAAATGGGTAAATCCGGGCATGATCGTGCCGGCGTTCTGCTCGGCCTTGTCGATCAATGTGGCCTGTAGCTTTTTCAACTCGGCATCGAGCTTGTCGATAGCATCGCGCGTCCACAGCCGGAAATCGGTCGCCACTTGGTCGTTGCGAGAGCGCGCCGTATGCAACCGCCCTGCTGCTGCGCCAGCCAATTCTTTCAGCCGGTCCTCGACATTCATATGAATGTCTTCAAGCGCGTTCTTGAAGGGAAACTTGCCCTCGGCCAGTTCCCGCTCGATCTTGCCCAAGCCGTCGATAATGGCCTTGCTGTCGGCGCTTGAAATAATGCCGCGCGCGGCCAACATTTCGGCATGGGCGATGCTGCCCCGCACGTCTTGGGCGGCCATGCGCCGGTCGAAAGGCAGGGAGATGTTGATTTCGGCCATGATCGCCGAGGGACCGGCGGAGAACCGTCCGCCCCACATTTTGCTCGTCATGTGCTACCTTCGGCGTACATTCGCTATAACCACGGAGAAACTATGAACCAGCCGCGCTCGAATGTCGGCCTTATTATCATCGCGGCCCTTCTAGCTGCGGTGCTTATCATCGCCTTGACGTTACTGGCAAGCAGACCGGCCCCGCCACCCCAAAGTTCAGCGTCCCAGCCTGCCGCCCAACCCCAGCATTCCGGCGTTATCGTCTGGCACGAACAGCCGCGCCCCGGGCCGCTGGCGACGGTTTTTAAGGATGCGGCGGGTGGCGATGTGCTGCTATCGGTATTCACCGGCAAGGTCTTGGTTGTCAACTTTTGGGCGACCTGGTGCGCGCCGTGCGTGAAAGAAATGCCAACGCTTGATGCGCTTCAAACGCAGATGGGTGGCCCTGGGTTTCAGGTTCTCGCCATCTCGCAGGATCGCGAAGGCATGGCGGTGGCCAAGCCGTTTTTCGAAAAAAACGAATGGAAGAATGTGGCTCTCTATGCCGAGCCCAATGCCCGCTTTGCCAAGGATGCGGGCTTGCGCGGCTTGCCCACCACCTTGATTCTCGATGCCACAGGGCAGGAAGTTGGGCGGCTCGAAGGCACGATTGATTGGACCGGAGCTGATGTCAAAGACGCGTTATCGCGCCTGATACCGAAGGCGCCCTCATGAAGCTGATTTTGATGGCCAAGCCAGCTTCATTCCATCGCGTTCGAAATAACGTCTCATAATCCAGGCCGTGGTGATCGCGATGAACGCACCCGCGATCACATCGCTGGCAAAGTGCGTGGTCGTGATGAACCGGCTGACGGCAACCACGGTGGCGATTAGCCAGAATGGGTAGCGCCATTGCGGCAATAAAAATCCGAAGGCCACCATGGCCGCCACAATGGACTGCGTGTGACCCGACGGAAAGCCCACATGTTTGATGTTGAGCGCAAAGGGCGCGAAGTCGTAGATGCCATCGGTGAACAAGAACCGGGGCCGGTAACGCCCAAGCGCAATCTTGAGGGCGTTGACGGCCAGGGCCGAAGTGCCCATGGAGACAATCACAAACCCGAATGACCGCGCCCGGCGCTGCCATTCGCCGGTTGTCGCCAATCCGGTTGGGGTGTGGGCTCGCCAATACGAAAAAGCCAGGCCTGCACCAGCCAGGCCATACCAAATTGCGCTGTGACCGATGTTGGTAATTGATCGAAAGTACGCCACCGCCGCCGTGTCGCTCAAGTCGACCAAGAGGAGGGCGAGGGGGCGGTCAATCCACGCGATGCACACCCAGCAAACCGCGCTGGCCGCCAGCGTGAGCCCCAGAATCTGTCGCCCCGGAAACCAGTGGCCGGGCAGAACGTGTGGGTCAGTCGTCATGGGCCAGGGTCAGCTTTTACAATAATCAGAGTGACGCTCTGGCCACGGCTGTAATTGGTGCCAGAAACCTCGCCGAGGCGGACACTTTTGCGTCCGTTCGCGGTCATCGCAGCATCGAAGGCGGTCCAATCGGTTTTTTCGACAGCGGCGATTTGTGTTGGGTCAGTGTTGAGCAGGTTTGCGGCGTCCATGGGGTTGGTGAGAATGGTGTTTGTGCCAATCAGGAATACCGCCGATGGCTCATGATACCCGACGAGGGTCGCGCGCGAATGATTTGGGTGCTGCCTGAGGGACACAACTAAATTCCGGCTGATATTCAGGTCCGCCCAACTCGGAAGTTTGTCTCCCATGCCATAGATAACGGCTGCCGCGAGGCTGCCTAACAGC
The DNA here is from genome assembly GCA_009693785.1 of Rhodospirillaceae bacterium. Lineage (GTDB taxonomy): Bacteria > Pseudomonadota > Alphaproteobacteria > Rhodospirillales > Rhodospirillaceae. Next base: position 36,244 of record SHWP01000028.1, on the reverse strand, counting down.
GCGAGCCCAGCTAAGCCCCACGCTCACAAAACGGACCGCGCCCCAAGCACGATCCTTGGCCAAACTCAGCGCGATCAGCACGGCAATGGCTGGGAACAAAGGCAATGGATAGTGAGGGAGCTTCGTCGGCGTCAGTTCAAGCAAAAACCAGAAGGGTAAGATCCAAGCGATGCACAGCCGCACGGCAGAGTTTTGGCGGTGACGCCAAGCCATCACAGCGGCAATGGGTGCAGCCCACGACCAGGGCCATAGCGTGCCGACGGCGGCCAGCAAATGCGTACCGGGCGGTGCGCCATGGCTTTCAACGCCGCCTGCAATTTTTGGCAGCAGGTCTTGGGTCAGCGCGGCTTGTGCGAATCGTATGATTTCATCGGGGCCCGCGGCTAGCGGCCAGATAGCCATCACACACAGCATGATGGGGATGCCCAATACTGGGTTAAGCCGCCGTGTCAAAGACAGTGATTTGTCAGCAATGCCCAAGCTGGCTAAGGCGAGGACCACAATGCCAATTAGGATCGGACCTTTGATTAAAATACTAACGCCGAGTGCGACCCAAACTGCGGCCCAAACAACCAGCGGCAATTTCTGGTGACCGCCTTGCTGATAGGCTTGCAATAGGCCGGCCATGACAATGGCGCTGCAGCCCAACAGCAGTCCGTCGGCCTTGGCGAGGTGTGCTTCAACAATGACCAGCACGCTGGTGGCTAAAATTGTACCCGCGGCAAGGCCCGCGGCCGGACTGGCCACGCGCGCGGCCGCCCAGGCCGTGGCCAGCACGGCCAGCCAAACGCCGAGCACAGAGGGTAAGCGGTAGGGCCAAGGCTGCGTCAGATCCTGCCCGGCAAGCGCATTCACACTGGCCACTTGGGCCCAATAAGCCCCGATGGGTTTTTGTCCCGTGGCTCGTTTTGGAATCGAATGTGTATGTAGTCGCCCGTCTCGATCATCTGCTTGGGCGACTGCATGAAGCGGGCTTCGTCGCGGTCGATGGGCGGCAACGCCGCGATGCCAGGCAGATACAGCGCCGCACAAAGAATTGTGAGAACCGCATACGAACGCCCGCCCGATGTGATGTCGAGCGTTCGCAAACTCATGACGGTGATAGGGGCCGGTTAGCGGGTTGGTACGGGCTCGGCGCCGCTGTAATCGTAGAAGCCTTTGCCAGCCTTGCGGCCCAGCCATCCGGCCTCGACGTATTTCACCAACAGCGGGCAGGGGCGGTATTTGCTATCGGCCAAGCCATCATGCAGCACGCTCATGATCGACAGGCAGGTATCAAGGCCAATGAAGTCGGCCAATTCCAACGGACCCATGGGGTGGTTCGCGCCCAGTCTGAGGGCCATGTCGATGGCCTTCACCGTGCCGACACCTTCATACAACGTGTAGATGGCCTCGTTGATCATGGGAATCAGCACGCGGTTGACGATGAACGCCGGGAAGTCTTCCGACGACACGGTTTGTTTGCCCAGCTTGACGGCAAATTCGCGCACGCCTGAGAACGTAGCTTCCTCGGTCGCGATGCCGCGAATCAGTTCCACCAGCTTCATCACCGGCACCGGGTTCATGAAGTGTAGGCCCATGAACCGTTCGGGGCGGTCCGACACCGCGCCCAAGCGCGTGATGGAGATGGAGGAAGTATTGCTGCACAAAATTGCCTCGGGCTTTAACACCGGGCAGATGGTTTTAAAGATCTTTTTCTTGGTCTCTTCGTCTTCGGTGGCCGCTTCGATGACCAGATCGCGGTCCTTCATGATCTCCATGGCGGTCGAGGTCTTGATCCGCGCCATCGCGGCAACCTTGTCGGTCTCGCTGATCGTGCCCTTGCCCACTTGGCGGGTGAGGTTTTTGTCGATGTTGCCAATCGCGCGCTTTAATTGATCTTCGCTGATATCACACATGGCGACATCAAAGCCCGATACAGCACAAACATGGGCAATGCCCGAGCCCATTTGGCCTGCGCCGACGACGCCCACGGTTTTGATGTTGATGGGCGTTTTCGATTGTTTTGTGGACGCGGTCATGGTGGCGCGGCCTGCGGTGTCGTTCATGGTCGATCCTTCGTTGGTAATAGCGTCGGCTGAATGACGCGCCGGGCGCTTAGCCCAGGCCTTTGGTCATCTCTGGCACGAGTTGGAACAAGTCGCCCACCACACCGTAATCGGCGACCTGGAAGATCGGTGCTTCCGGGTCCCTATTGATGGCGACGATGACCTTGGAATCTTTCATGCCAGCTAAGTGCTGAATGGCGCCGGAAATACCAACCGCGACATAAAGTTCGGGGGCCACGATCTTGCCAGTTTGGCCCACTTGGTAATCATTGGGCACATAGCCAGCGTCGACGGCCGCCCGCGAGGCGCCCACCGCAGCGCCCAACTTGTCGGCCAAGGCTTCGATGATCTTGAAATTCTCGCCCGAGCCCATGCCGCGTCCGCCGGACACCACAATTTTGGCCGAGGTCAATTCAGGGCGTTCGGACTTCGACAGCTCTTGGCCCACGAACGTCGACAAACCAGGGTCTGCGGCGGCGTTCACGTTTTCAACGGCAGCGCTACCGCCAGTGGCGGGCGCTTTGTCGAATGTCGATGTGCGCACAGTGATTACCTTTTTCGCATCCTTCGATTGCACGGTCGCCATGGCGTTGCCGGCATAGATCGGACGAATGAACGTATCGGCCGACTTCACGGCGGAGATGTCGGACAGCTGGGCCACGTCGAGCAGTGCTGCCACGCGCGGCAGTACGTTCTTTCCCGTCGTCGTGGCGGCCGACAGAATATGCGAGTACTCGGCAGCAATGCTGATGATCAGGTTGGCGGTTGGCTCGGCCAGGCTGTGCGCGTAGGCGTCAGCATCGGCGACTTTGACCTTGCTCACGCCGGCGATCTTAGCTGCGGCTTGGGCGGCGCCTGCGCAACCTTTACCAGCGACAAGAACGTGAATATCTCCGCCGATCTGCTTGGCTGCCGTAATGGCGCAGAAGGTCGAGGGGCGGATATCGGTATTGGAGTGGTCGGCAACGACGAGGCAGGTCATCACAGCACCTTTGCTTCGTTGCGAAGCTTGTCGATCAATGTGGGAATGTCGGGCAGTTTGGTTCCACCCTTGCGCTTGGCTGGTTCTTCGACCCTCAGCGTGACCAAGCGCGGGGCCACATCAACGCCCAGGGCATCGGGGGCAATCGTCTCGATGGGCTTCTTCTTGGCCTTCATGATGTTGGGCAGTGAAGCATAGCGCGGTTCGTTCAAGCGCAAATCGGTGGTCACAATGCAGGGCAGGGTGAGGCTCACAGTCTCAAGGCCGCCATCGACTTCGCGCGTCACGGCGGCTTTACCGCCATCGAGCGCGACTTTTGAAGCGAACGTGCCTTGCGGCCAGCCCAAGAGTGCCGCCAACATTTGGCCGGTTTGATTGGAATCGTCATCGATGGCTTGTTTGCCCAGCACGACAAGCTGAGGATTTTCCTTGGCCACAATCGCCTTGAGCAATTTGGCCACCGCTAAGGGCTGCAGCTCGGCATCGGTTTGCACCAAGATGCCACGGTCGGCACCCATGGCCAGCGCGGTGCGGATGGTCTCTTGGCAGGCGGCAGGGCCCATGCTGACGGCAATAATTTCCGTCGCCTTGCCCGCTTCTTTCATGCGCACGGCTTCTTCGACGGCAATTTCGTCGAAGGGATTCATGGACATTTTGACGTTGGCGAGTTCGACCCCCGTCTGATCTGCTTTGACGCGAACCTTGACGTTAAAGTCGACCACGCGTTTAACGGCGACGAGCACCTTCATGGACGGTTTCCGCTGTTATGTCTTTGGCCCGATGGGCCTTTTTAGGTATCCCCAGAGCGGCTGGTAGAACTAGTCCGTTGCCCCGAGGGTGTCAAACGAATTGATATTGCGCTGCAGCATATCCGAACGAAAGTTCATTCTACGAGCATGTTTCAACCATATTGCGGCGCAATATAGTTGCCTAGCGGCTCTGGCCCGGAACCCACAAAACATCGCCCGGACCAAAGGTGTTGGCATAGCGGGCCATGACAAACAGCAGATCCGATAACCGGTTGATATAGGCCACCGCCTCCGGATTGACCGGTTCGATGTCGGCTAATGCCGTGATGGCCCGCTCGGCCTCCCGTGTCGATGTCCGGGCGACATGAAGTTGAGCGGCCGCTGATGTTCCTGCGGGGAGGACAAATGAGGTGAGTGGTTTCAAGCCCGCATTGAGCGCGTCGATGTCATTTTCGAGGTTTTTGACCTGACTGGCAACGATGCGCAGTGCCGTTCCTGCCGCTTCGCCCGGCTTAAGTGGTGTCGTGAGGTCGGCGCCCAGGTCGAACATCTCATTTTGTATGCGCGCGAGAATATTGTCGGCCTTGCCCTGATCTTGTAACGTCCCTGTATGCAGCCGGACGACGCCAATGGCCGCATTGGCGGCATCAACGGCGCCGTTCGCGGAAATTCGCAGGGAATGCTTTTTCACACGCTCGCCATTGCCAAGGGATGTTTCCCCCTTGTCGCCGCCGCGGGTATATATTTTGGTGAGATTAACCATGACCAAAGATGCTCGACACTGTTGACGGGGCCGATTGTACGCGGCCTTGATCAAGCTCGCTAGCACCCCGCGATGGCTTGATGCCCCCGCCTCATCGCTTATGCTGGCCTTGATGCCAACCACGCCTAAATTTCTTTAGGGCCATTCGTGAACCGCTTCGCACCATCGCTATCGATTTATCTGGGCCGCCAGTTTTTGGCGAGCTTGGCTGGCGTCGTCACGGTATTCCTGGGCTTGATTGTGCTGTTCGACACCATCGAGCTATGGCGTCGCACGGTGCGGGTTGAGGATGCCGGCCTGTCAACGGTCTTTGGCCTTGCCTTGCTTAAAGCGCCCCACATGATTCAAGACACGCTTCCATTCGCGGTCATGATCGCGGTCATGTTTGCGTTGTTTAGGTTGGCGCGAAATTACGAGTTGGTGATCATCCGTTCGGCTGGGGTTTCGGCCTGGCAGGTGCTGAGTCCGGTTATGGGGCTGACAGTTGTTCTTGGCTTGTTGAACCTCGCCTTGCTCAATCCATTTGCGGCCAGCCTCTATGCGATGCATGAGCGCATGATGACGGGGCTGACCAACGCCAACGCGGCGACGCTTAATATTGGCGATACGGGGTTTTGGTTACGGGAAACAGTGGACGATGAGGCGGTGATTGTTCACGCTAGATCGGTGCATCAAGACGCTGAATCTCTTTTACTCTCAGGCATAACAATCCTGAGATTAAACTCGAAAAACGAACTTGTGCATCGTATCGAAGCACCAGCGGGGCAACTCCGCGGTGATGAATTCCAACTTGAAAATAGCTGGGACATGGAGCCCGGTAAGTTAGCGGTCAGCCAGCCGCGACTGACCCAAAAAACCACGATCACACTCGCTCAAATTCAAAATAGCTTTGCCGACCCAGAGACATTATCGATTTGGGATTTGCCTGAATTCATCGATTTTTCTCAGGCGGCGGGGTTCTCGGCCCTGCCGCATCGCCTATATCTCCAGTCTCTGATGGCCCTGCCGTTGCTGTTATGCGCCATGGTGCTGCTGGCCGCGTCGTTTTTTTTGACAACGCAAGCGCGCATGGCAGAGTGGACAATTCGTAGCGCCGCCGGTGTGGCGGCCGGGTTCATCGTCTTCTTTTTCACTCAGGTTACATTTGCACTAGGTCTTGCCGGAACGTTGCCGCTAGCGCTAGCGGCATGGGCGCCTGCGGTCATCGCCTCGCTGTTTGGTCTCACCTATCTTTTCTATCGGGAAGATGGTTGAGGTGAATAGCGCTTTTCTCACTCCGGTTTTGCCCAATCAAACGCACGGCAAAGATGTGCCGGGGCATTTTTTGTACAGCGCCCTGGCGATCATCACGGCCATCACTGTTTTGCGTTATGCGGTGCTTGCCTCACTGCAAATTCCACTGTCGGTCGATGAAGCCCAGTATTGGATTTGGTCGCGAGAGTTAGCGTTCGGCTATTTTTCCAAGCCGCCCCTGTTGGCGTGGTTGATTGCAGCGTTCACCGCGGTATGTGGTGACGGAGAGTCGTGTGTGCGGGCGTGCTCACCAATTCTGCATGCGCTCACAGCATTGATTGTGTTCGGTATTGGCCAACGGCTCTACGAACCACGCGTGGGGGTGTGGAGTGCTGCGACATACTTGTTGCTGCCTGGCGTTAGCGTTTCGGCTGTCGTCGCCTCCACGGATGTGCCGTTGCTATTGTTCTGGGCCCTGGCTTTGTATGCCTTGGTGCGCGCCCTCCAAGAAAATCGTCCTCAGTGGTGGCTTCTCCTCGGGGCAGCTTTGGGCCTCGGGCTGCTCAGCAAATACGCCATGTTGTTTTTTGTTTTGAGCCTTGCGGTGCTTTGCGCTTGGGACCGTGAGGCAAGAGCGGCACTTTTATCGCGCGGGGCGGGGCTTGCGGCTGTCGTTGCGATTGTCATGTCACTGCCGAATGTGATGTGGAACGCCGCTCATGATTTTGTGAGTTACCGGCACACCCTCGCCAATATGGATTTACAGGGCGATCTGTTTCATTTTGGAAAAGCAGTCGAATTCATTCTGTCACAGTTCGGTGTCTTTGGGCCGATCTTATTCGCGCTTATGCTTGTAGCTGCATGGAGGAGTGTGAGTGGTGATCGCTCGCGTATTGTTCCTCAGTCAAAATTCTGCATCGCATTTACGCTTCCCGTGATCGCAGTCATTGCGATGCAAGCCTTTCTATCGGGCGCCAACGCGAATTGGGCTGCGGTAGCCTATGTCGCCGCGACCCCGCTCGTATGCGCATGGTGCCTGCAGCACAAAAGCGAGGTGTTATTGTACGCGAGCGCCGCACTTCATGTTTTCACTGCAGTCGTGCTCTACAATTATGACGCCGTGGCGCAGGGCTTGGGCATCGCGCTATCGCGCCGTATCGATCCTGGGCTTCATTTACGCGGATGGGATCAGGCGGGCGCTTGGTCATCTCAGATCCAACAGGCACACCCCGGTGTTCCGATTTTGTTTGACGACCGCACGACCATGGCCGAATTGATTTACTATTCAAGTCCGCGCCCCATGACGACCGTCATGTGGAATCCCCAGGGCACCGTGACCAATTATTTTGACATGACCGCACCCCTCAAAGGTCATCTTGGTGAGAGCTACGTTTATATCACCCGCCAGCCCGCCGATGGCGGGGTCGGGGCGGCCTTTGACCAGGTGCAGTCTCTCGGACAATGGAGTTTTTCTGCTTATCCGGGCCATGAATTGACACTGAAGGCCTTTTTGTTAGGTGGCTTTCGCGGCTACAGTGCGCTGTCGGCTCCGCCAATACGGTGACCAGAGAAACATGATGCCGTTCCTTGAACGTCTGTGGCTCGATCTGAGAACTCAACCGAGCCGTTGGATTCTGGGCCTCTTGCTATTCTTCATGTTCTTTCCAGGGTTCGATATCTGGATCAGCGCGCAATTCTATCAGCCGGGTATTGGCTTTAGCTGGAGTGAAGACGGCCTGCTGGAGTTTGTGCGCCGGGTGTTGCCTTATCTGATCGTCGGCTCGTTCATTTTTTGTGTCGTCTTATGGGTGGCGGGTATTTGGTACGAGCAGTGGTTCTGGGGCATGACCACGACCCGCGCGATCTATCTCATGGCGACACTGATCGTTGGGCCCGGGCTACTGGTGGAATCGCTGCTCAAGCCCAATTGGGGCCGGGCTCGGCCCAAAGACCTTACAATCTTTGGTGGCCAGGCGGACTACACACCCCCTCTATGGGTCGCCAATGAATGCGAACGGAACTGTTCATTTGTCTCGGGTCACGCCGCGCTTGCGTTTTGGGTCTCGGCTTACGGTTTCATGTTGCCGCCCAAGTGGCGCATGCTTGCTGTCGCGGGGGGGCTTACGTTCGGCGCGGTAGTGGGCTGGGTGCGCATTATCCAAGGCGGGCATTTTCTCAGCGATGTTGTTTTCGCCGGCTTGATCGTGATCGGCGTCAACGTGCTGTTCTACCGTCTCGTGATCTTGCGCGAGGCGTCAAAAGAACATTTGCCCTGAGATGGCGCTTGGCAAACGCTTGAAGTCGCTCATCGGCAGCCTTACCGCTGCCCCGACTGCGACGAGCCCTTGGCAGCCGCCTGGGCAGCCGTATCCGATGCTTGTGGGGTTCGACGCCGCGGGTGCTGGGCTGTCGGGTACTGCGGGTCTGGTGGCGATTTGGCACCTCGGGGTGCGCCCACAGTGGCTAAAGGTCGCAGCCGTCACCAACCTTGCCCTTGCCATTCAGAGTGCTGCGAATACGGCGGCAATCGTATCTTACAAGCCCAACGGCGGGGTTTATGTGGCCTGGGCTGCGTTGCAACCCGCTGCACTGTTGGGCCCTGCCCAACACGTCATCGCGACGTTGAAGCCAGTGTTACAGGCGCTTCCACTGGCCAGCGAGCGTGCGGTTCCGGCTGACATCAAGCCAACGGACTTTCCTTTGCCGCCGGAAACGGCTGCGGCCTCATTGTAAAGCTTCGCGGCACGAACGGCCGTGGCTGCCATGGTTGGTCACAACGCATCCTTGCCTATGCTAGGCTGACATTCAGGCACAGCGTGGGGGCTAGGATGCGCAAGGGCTACATCGACACACCGGTTGGACAAGTTCATTACCGCGAGCATGGCAGTGGCCAGCCGATTGTGTTGCTCCATCAAACGGCGTGGTCATCGATTCAATACAAGTACGTGATGCCCGCGCTTGCCGAACGGGGCTTGCGCTGCATCGCCATCGACACGCCGGGGTACGGCATGTCCGACGGTTTTTCGAAGCCGCCGGCAATTCCCGACTACGCCGATATTTTGCGCCATGCTATGGACGGCTTGGGTCTGAAGAGCGCGCATGTCGCGGCCCATCATACCGGTGTGTCGATCGCCATTTCTCTCGCCGCCCGGTTTCCCGAGCGCGTTGAACGCCTCGCCCTCCATGGCGTGCCGCTTTACACCCCTGAGGAGCGTGAGGTCCGTTTGGCTCGCCCGCATTTCGACCAAACGCCCAAGCCTGATGGCAGCCATTTACAGAAACGCTTCGAAATAAGTGTGAAAATGTCGCCAGGCGCAAGCCTTGAAGCGATTCACCAATCGACGGTTCAGTTCTATATGGCCGGTCCGCTGGAATGGTACGGCCATCATGCCGCGTTTGAATATGACTCAGCCGCCGACTTGATGAAAATTAAGGCACCAACCCTGATCATGTCGAATACGGGCGATACGCTGCATGTGGTGGCCGAGCGCATCAAGAAAATCCGCCCAGATTTCTCCTACGCGGTTATGGAGGGCGGCACCTATCACATCGTGTATGACGAAGCGCCAGCCTGGGCCAAGGTGGTTGCCGACTTTGTTCTCGGGGCCAAAGCATGAGCCCGCGCCGGGGGTATATCGATGGACCCTTCGGGCAATTGCATTACCGCATGCATGGCGAGGGCATACCGCTGATTCTGTCACACCAATCGCCCAGCTCATCGGACATGTTCCGCGCCGCGTATGAACCTCTGGCGGCGTTGGGAATTAAGGTGATTGCCGTCGACACACCGGGTTTCGGGAATTCCGATGTGCCGCCGACGCGCCCGTCGGTGGGCGATTACGCAAAAATGTTCGCGCCGGTCTTGGACCATTTCAATCTGCGCGCGGCGAATTTTTTGGGTCATCACACCGGCGCATCCAACGTGACGGAATTTGCCTACCGTCACCCCGAGCGCGTTACCAAGTTGATACTGAATGGCCCGCCACTTTATACCGACGAAGAGCGCGCCGAACGGAATGCGCGTCCTGCGGGGCCGATTCCGATTGAGTCCGATGGCAGCCATCTCTCCAAACGGTTTCAGGGCAGAGTGGCCGTCACACGCGGCTGGACCAACATCGACGCTATGCACCGCAACTTTCTGCAAACGTTGTGGGCGGGCGATACGTTTTGGTATGGACACAAGGCTGCGTTCGAATACGACATTCAAACGTCCTTCATGGGCCTTAAGGTGCCAACCCTCATCCTTACCAACACCGGCGAGGATTTGTACGAGATATCCCAGCGCGCGCGTAAGGCCAGGCCGGACATGGCCTACGCCGAACTCGTTGGCGGCACGCACGATATTGTCGACGAACAACCCAAGGCTTGGGCCGAGGCGGTCGCCGCTTTCATCAAAGCTGCGTGACACCATTGAACGACGTTCACGCTGGCCATATTCCAGCCGCAATTGACGACTGCACTCCACTATCTGACACCAGCGCAAAGGCGCTTGCGAAGATCATGCCAGATAGCCCGATCTATATTCACAGCATCGCCACGGCTTATCCACCCTACTGCTTTGGCCAGGATGAGGTGATGGATCAGGCGGTGCGTGTGTTTGGGCACAAACGCGAGCTCATGAACCGCATGGTCAAGAGCTACGGCAACGCTGGCGTCAACAAACGTTATTCATGCGTGCCGCTCGACTGGTATGCCACCGATCACGGCTGGCCCGAGCGCATGGCCTTGTTCGAGCAACACGCGCTCGCCTTGCTGACTGAGGCGGGATCGAAAGCGATCGCGGCGTCAGGCCTGATGTCAGCCGACATAGCAGCGACCGTGACCGTCTCATCGACTGGGATCTCCACACCCAGCCTGGATTCATTGCTGCAGGGGCCGCTGGGGCTAAAACCCAACACACAACGGCTGCCTATTTTTGGGCTGGGTTGCGCCGGTGGGGTGATCGGCCTGTCGCGGGCAGCGGCATTGGCGCGCGCTATGCCGGGTAAGGCCGTGCTATTTTTGTGTACCGAGTTATGCGGCCTGACGTTCCGCCGCTCCGATGACAGCAAGGCTAATATTATCGGCACCACAATTTTTGGCGATGGTGCAGCAGCACTGGTATTGCGTGCGGATTCTGGCACGAGCAATGGCGGGCCATCGCTCGCGGCCATTGAGGCGTGGGGCGAACATACCTGGCCTAAGTCGCGCGATGTCATGGGTTGGAGTGTCGAAGACAATGGCCTAGGCGTGATCTTCTCACGCCACATTCCCACTCTGGTTCGCGATGAAATGCGCGTTGTAAGCGATGGCTTCTTGCAGGGCTTGGGTTTGACCATGAGCGATATTGATGGGCTGGTCGTTCACCCCGGCGGCGAGAAAGTCGTCTCCGCGCTGGAAGAAGCTTATGACTTGAAAGCGGGAAGTCTCACCGATGCCCGTGCAGTGCTCGCCGAACGCGGCAATATGTCGGCGGTGACGGTGCTGGCCGTGTTGGAAAAGGCCTTGGCACGCGGGGCGAAGGGCAGGCATCTTATGACCGCGCTGGGTCCCGGGTTTTCGGCCGGTTTCTGCGTGATGACATTGCAATGACTGCCGCGCTGATTGTGTTGTTATTGGTTGCTGCTGAACGGTTGGGCGAGCTCGTTCTCTCTCACTATAACACCACACGCCTTTTGGCTGCGGGAGCGCACGAAATAGGCGCTGGCCACTACCCACTGATAGTCGCGGTTCACACCGGCTGGCTGGCTGCGTTGTTTACTTGGAATGGATTTTATCCTGCTCCGATCAATCTGACCTGGCTGCTCGTGTACGTAGCGATTCAGTTGCCCCGCGTCTGGGTGATGGCGTCGCTGGGCCGTTTCTGGACCACTCGAATTATCACAGTTCCCAATGCGCCCTTGGTCCGGCGCGGGCCGTATAAATATCTCCGTCATCCGAATTACGTGATTGTGGTGCTTGAAATTGCGATTTTGCCGCTGGTGATTAGCGCATGGCCGGTGGCGGTCGTCTTTTCGCTGCTGAATGCCGCAATGCTATGGGTGCGGATCACGACAGAGAATGCGGCTTTGGCGCCACGGCAAGGCTCGCCGTAGGCGGTTTCTTCATTAACGGTAAGGCGAGCAGCGATACGGCCACCAACACCGCCAGCATGATCCAAGCTTCGTTGAAACTCATCACGGCGGCGGCTTTCTCGACCAAAGGCCGGGCGAATTCTTGCATCGTTGCGTCAATCGGGCCAAGCGGCTGTCCGGTGAAACGCTCAAGGGGTAATCCAACGAAGCTAGCCATCTCACGGTCGCCAACCTGCAACCGTTCGATGATGTGGTCCACGTGATGAGCGGGGCGGTTCTCGATCACGGTATCGATCAATGCCAGCCCTACGGCGCCACCGATATTGCGCATGAGATTGAACACGGCCGAGCCTTGCGCGATTTGCTGTGGCGGTAATTGACCCAAAGCCAGTCGTGTGACCGGCAGCAAGCAAATCATGACCGCCGCGCCGCGTAAAACTTGCGGCCAGAATAGTTGGTCGAAATCCCAGGCGGGTGTGGCTACGGCATTTGCGAATAGACCTGCGGCGAACAGCCCGTAGCCCAATAACGTCATGGCCCGCGCATCGACGCGCGTTTCGGCATAGGTCGCGAGCGGCGCAATCAATAGCTGTGCGCCGCCCGTCACTATCATGATCGTGCCGATCTCAATCGGCCCGAGGCCGCGCACAAGGCCCAAGAACAACGGCAGCAGGTAAACCATGCCAAACAGCGCCATGCCGAGGACAAAACTATAGCGCGCGCCAATGGCAAAGGTGCGATCACGGAAAACGCCGATCTCGACCAAAGCGTTTGTTTGTCCGAGGCAGCGGCGTAGCGCGAGAACTCCGGTGACGAAACACAGCAACACCAGCCCAATAGAACGCGGCGCACTCCACCCCCAATGAGGTGCTTCTTTTAACGTCAGTTCTAGGCTGCCAAGAAAAACCGACACCAAGCCCAATGTTGGCCAATCGAGTGTGCGGCCATGTGGCCAGTCAGGCTCATCGATATGGATCAACAATGCGGCAAGCGCGGCCACAGCCAGCCCCGGTCCAAGATTGATCAAGAACAACCAATGCCATGACAAGGTTTCTGTGAGCCAGCCGCCGATGTACGGCCCCACGGTGGGTGCGAGCATGGCAAACCCGCCGCCAATGACGGTGGCCAAGGGCTGTCGACGCGGTGGGAACAGTACGAAAGCTGCTGTGAATACTAGCGGGATGATTGCGCCGCCAAATAGACCTTGGATGAAGCGGAACCCGAACAGCACCATGTAGCTTTGCGACGCAGCACAGCCAACGCTCGCAACAACAAACCCAGTCATGGCGGCCACGAACAGCCAACGTGTCGACATGACGCGTGTGAGCCAACCGCTGAGTGCAATGGCGATGACTTCAGCGATCAAATATGTGGTTTGGATATAGCTGAGCTGATTGGAAGGAATATTCAAGGCGAACTGGATGTCGACTAATGAACTGGCAACGATCTGGATATCGAGGATCGCGAAGAACATCCCCACCGTCATGGCGGTAAAGCCCAGCCATGCACGCCAGCCCGCAGCGGCGCTGGATGTGGGCGGGGCGCTCACTCCTCGCTCCAGGCCATAACGCGCTTGGCGGTTGCAAAATCAAGCCCAGCGCGGGCAAGAACGCCCATGTCGCGCCGGTCGGTGTCGCGAGTGCGTTCGCTTGTGCGGAACGGTCCCAAACGGCGCCGACGGGCAATGGCCATGCCTGCGTCGAAATCAGCATCGGCACTCGATTCTTCATCAAGGGCGCGTTTGATCGTGGCTGGCGCCACGCCCTTGGCGCGGAGTTTGCCGTGGTTTTGGCACGAGTTTTTTTCAATACCTGGTCATGACGCACCTTGGCGGCTGCGTAACGGGCGTCATCGATGTGGCCACGGCCGACCATATCGGCAACCACGGCATCGATAGCCGCAAACGCCTCGGGGCGGAGATCTGGCTGGTCTTTGGTCATCTTCAGAACCCGCCTGCGCAGCACTTGGCGGAGGTTCGCCGCACTCGATGAAAACCGCTTGAGATAAAACGCAGCAATGTTGGCCAGCCGCCGTTTGGTCGGCAGTTTGGTGGGGCGTTTTGGCGGGCCCTTAACGAGGTCAGGTCTTGCCATCAATAGCCCGCCAGCCTAAACCGCTAGCCGTTCAAACGTGAGAATATCGATGACTGACACACCTGCCACTCCTTCTGGCGCGGTTTTTTCCGTGCCGCTGCCCCGCACCATCGGCCGCGTTAATTGGCGCGGTCTGTGGGAATTGTACATGAAAGAGGTGCGCCGGTTCTGGAAAGTTATTGTTCAAACCGTCGCAGCCCCTGTTATTACCAGCCTCATGTTTTTGCTGGTCATGGTGTTTGCTTTCGGCCGCGCCAATGTGATGGTCGGCGGATATCATTTCGCGGAATTCCTGGTGCCTGGTCTGGTCATCATGACGATGATTCAGAATGCCTTCGCCAATACCTCATCATCCATTTTGGTTGCCAAGGTTCAGGGCAACATCGTCGACGTGCTGATGCCGCCCCTGAGCGCGTTGGAGTTGACCATCGCCTGGATCATGGGCGGTGCGACGCGCGGCGTTATTGTCGGCATCACCTGTGTGGCGGTGATGGGGTTATTTGTGGAACTGCATTTTCACAATATTTGGCTGATCCTGTTTCATGGCCTGGCTGGCTCGTTGTTCATGTCAGCGATGGGAGTCATCGGCGCAATCTGGGCTGATAAATTCGACCATATGGCCGCAGTTACCAATTTTGTCGTCACGCCGCTGACGTTTTTGTCGGGCACATTCTATACCATCGACCGTCTGCCCGAGTGGGCGCAGTTCATCGCCCACTACAATCCGTTCTTCTACAATATCGATGGGTTCCGTTACGGCTTCTTGGGTCAGCAACCCAGTCAGCCGCTGCTGGGTGTGGTGGTCTTGACGGCCTTGAACCTCGCGTTGTTCGTCTTGACCTACCAGATGATCAAGCGCGGATATAAGCTGAAGGCCTGATCGGCAAATCACGCGCAAGGCGGGAAATTAAGCACGGCGGGGTGGGTCCAGAAACGGCCTGGTGGCCGTCGAGCGCTGGCCTGTTAATGCAGGTGAATTAACAGGGATATTTCTACTTAAGATAGAATTTTATTATTATACAATTCATGCGAATATAGCCTAAGAGTTGAAGTATTCTGCGGCGGTATACGCCGCTGCTGCGCTGCAACCAAACACCCGACGCCCCTTTTCCGCCCTTGATCGCGCCACGCCAGCAGGCGCAATATTGTCTTCTTGAATTCTGAGGAGGGAGGGCCCTATGGCCACGTCAACACGCGCTGAATTTACCACGGAGGCGATCAAGGCCGACATTGAGAAGGTGTCGTTCATGGGCCATCCGCTCTTCGACAACATGATGACGGCGCTGATCGCCATTGGCGCCGAGATTTGGACCGAGCGCCGCCAGCGCTTGGTGCTGGAAAAACTTCTCGCGCAAAAAGGCATCACCAAGGACATGGTCGAGCAATTTGTGCCTTCGGTCGACGACGAAGCGGCGTGGAGGAAAGAACGTGAGGTGATGGTTGAGCGCATCTATGGCCAGTTCGCCAATGACTCGACCGAGTTCACGACCTCGTCCACTTGGAAAAATAAGTAGGCAACGGGGAAAAGGAGAATCACCATGCATTTTGACCGCCGCTCCCTGTTTGGCGCCGCCGCTGCCGTGGCCGCCGTCGCCAAATCCACCATCGGATCACGCTCTGCCGAAGCCAAACTTCCCTCCAACGATGTGGAGCCACGCGGCTCCACCGGCCGTTTGGAACGCCTTCCGACGCTCGCCTTGGAAGCTAACGATGAATTCCTCACCAGCTTTCGTTTTTGGGTGAACACCAAACTCTCCAAGGCCGCGGAGGAACGTTATGTGGCCATCACCAAGGAGAAGGGTATCGACCCCAAGGCAAATATGCCGGTGGCCGAGGCCGCCAAGATTTACGCCGAGGACCCCGTCATCGCCACGCGCAACCACGCCTGGCTGCATGCGCAGTTGCTGATGTGGAAAAATCTCAGGCGCGAGTTCCATGGCAACTACGATGCCTACATGGCCGAGATGGAGGTCGCCGATAAATCGGGGCCGGGCACGCTGGAACTGAACCCCGACATGGTGATCCCCGAGTACACCAAGCATGAAATTCACATTCAGCCGGGCGGGTATGTCGGCGACCCATTTGCGGGGCACATCTATCACTACGGCACCAATAACTTCTACTCAGGGCGTAACTACCAAGACGACCTGCACATGAAGTATGCCAGTAACGTGCCTCTGCCAAAGGACGGCAAGGTGCGGCGCATTCTCGACATGGGCTGCGGCGTTGGACAACTCTCCGTGGCCTTGAAGCAGCGCTTCCCCAACGCCGAGGTGTGGGGCATCGATATCGGTGCGCCGATGGTCCGCTATGGGCACATGCGCGCGGTGGATATGGGCACTGAGGTGAATTTTGCTCAGCGTCTGGCCGAGGAAACCAAGTTCCCCGACAATCACTTTGATATCATCACCTCATACATCCTTCACCATGAAGTCACCGCCGAGGCGAGCCGCAAGATCATCGCCGAGGCGCACCGACTCACGCGCGCCGGCGGCGTGTATTACCCCATCGACTTCAATACCGCCGGCATGCGCCGCACCGAGGGACCTTACAGCGAATTACGCGGCTGGATGTCGCACCGGTGGAACCACGAGCGCTGGGTGCGTGAGTACGATACGGTCGATTTCAAAACCGAGTTCGCCAAGGTCGGCTTTGAAGTCAGCGATGGGCCCAAGAGCGGCTTTGCTGGCGACCGGCCCAATATCTTGGGGACGAAGCGGGCCTAACGGCAACCTCTGCGCCAAAGGCCCCTCCGGAATGGGAGGGGCCTTTGCCAGGTTGACAACGACAGACTTTGTCGTATTGAATAAATTCGTAGCGTGGGCGGTCTTGGGGCCGCCCAAATTTTTTTAGCGTGTGTAACGGCTTTATGCCGGGCTGGGTGATTTAGCCTTCCCGTCAGCAACCCATTCCCGCGCGATGAGTTCAACAACGCAGGAGCAGTTTGAGTATCGTGTCATGACCATTACCGCTGTAATGCCAACCTATGCGAGAACCGACGTCGTATTCGACCGGGGCGAGGGCGCTTGGCTCATCGCTACCGACGGCCGACGCTTTCTCGACTTTGGGGCGGGCATCGCGGTCACGGCTTTGGGCCATGCCCATCCTCATCTCGTCGCGGCGTTAAAGGCACAGGCCGAGAAGCTGTGGCATTGCTCGAACCTTTACCGCATTGCTGGCCAAGAAAAGTTGGCCCAGCGCTTGGTGGATAATTCTTTCGCCGACACCGTGTTCTTTTGTAACTCTGGGGCCGAGGCGATGGAGTGCGCCATCAAAACGGCTCGGCGCTTTCACCAGGCCCAGGGTGCCAAGCACAAGTACCGCGTCATCACTGCGCGGGGTGCGTTCCACGGACGCACGCTGGCCACCATTTCGGCGGGCGGGCAAGAAAAGCATCTCGATGGCTTCGCGCCGCGTGTCGAAGGCTTCGACCAGGTGGCCTTTGGCAATATGAACGAGATGCGCGCGGCCATCACGCCTCAGACCGCGGCCATCGTGGTGGAGCCCATCCAGGGCGAGGGCGGCATTGTGCCTGCCGATGCGGATTATTTGCGCGGGCTGCGTACAGTCGCCGACGAGTTCGGCCTGGTCTTGATTTTCGATGAAGTGCAGTGCGGCTTAGGCCGCACCGGCAAGCTCTTTGCCCATGAGTGGGCCAGGGTGAAGCCCGACATTGTTGCCTTGGCTAAAGGTTTGGGCGGTGGCTTTCCCGTGGGGGCGTGCCTGGCCACCGAGCGTGCCGCTAAATTCATGAGCGCAGGCACCCATGGCTCGACCTTTGGCGGCAATCCGCTAGCCATGGCGGCGGCCAACGCGGTGTTAGATGTGGTGTTAGCGCCCGGGTTTCTTGAAAAGGTCACCACGACTGCCGAGAAGTTATGGTCGAAATTGCAGCCGGTGGTGGCCAAGTACCCCAAGGTCTTTGGGCAGGTGCGCGGCAAGGGCCTGATGATCGGCCTGACATGCAAAATTCCCAATGGCGATGTCGTGGCCAAGCTGATGGCTCATGGGCTGCTGAGCGTGGTTGGCGGCGATAACGTGGTTCGGCTGTTGCCGCCGCTGATCATTGGTGAGGCTGAAATCGATGCCGCTGTTGGCATGATCGACAAAGCTGCCGCTGAGTTGTCGGCCTAAACCATGACCGCCGCCATATCCTCAACGCCGAAGCACTTCTTGGACCTCGACCGCCTCGATGCAGGCACGGTGCGGCGTATCCTTGACTTGGGTGCACGCATGAAGCGTGGCGAGATGCCGGGCAATAACCCCAGGCCCTTGGCGGGTAAGTCGATTGCTTTGGTGTTCGAAAAACCCTCCACGCGCACGCGCGTGTCATTTCAGGTGGGCATGACGCAGCTCGGCGGCAACGCGCTGGTGTTGTCGCCCCAGGAAACACAGATCGGCCGAGGCGAGACCATCGCCGACACCGCGCGGGTCTTATCGCGCTATGTCGATGCCATCATGTTCCGCACCCATGCCGGGCAAAAGCTGGCTGATTTGGCCGAACATGCCACGGTACCAGTGATCAATGGACTGACGGATGACTCTCATCCGTGCCAGATCATGGCCGACATCATGACCTACGAGGAACGCAAAGGGCCAATCGACAAAGCTGTCGTCACCTGGTGCGGCGATGGCAATAACGTGGCGGTCAGTTGGGTCCATGCGGCAGCATTGTTTGGCTTTGAATTGCGCCTGGCGTGTCCTGAGGGCTTGCGCGTCAAGCCCGTCGCGATCGCCCAGGCCCGCGCCAAGGGCGCCAAGATTGTCGAGACCACTGACCCAGTGGCGGCGGCGCGCGGCTCTGACTGCTTGATTACCGACACGTGGGTGTCCATGGGCGATGAAGAAGGCAATCGCCACAATTTGCTCATGCCGTTCCAGGTCAACGACGCCTTGATGGGCGTCGCCAAGCCTGATGCCGTGTTCATGCATTGCCTGCCAGCGCACCGCGGCGAGGAAGTCACGGCGGCGGTGATTGATGGGCCGCGCTCCGCGGTATGGGACGAAGCCGAAAACCGCCTTCACGCGCAGAAGGGAATCTTGGTGTGGTGCATGTCGTGAATGCGGCAGCCGCCGTATCTGGCGCCGTGACCGACATCTGCCAACCTTTCGTGCTTGCGGGCGGTGCGTTTCGCGGCCGCTTGGTAAGGCTTACGCAGTCTGTCACCACTGTTCTCGAGCGCCATAAAGACCCGCAAGTGGTCTCGCAACTGTTGTGCGAAGCCACGGTGGCTGCGACGGCCTTGGCCGGTGGTTTGAAATACGAGGGCGTCTTTACACTTCAAGCGCAGGCCAAGGGCCCGGTGCACACGCTCATCGCCGATATAACCTCGACGGGCGACTTGCGTGGCTGTGCAAAATTCGACGCTGGAAAATTAAATGCCGTTCTGGCGCGCCAACCCACAGAAAACCTGGCAGCCCACTTGCTCGGCGACGGTCATTTGGCCTTCACGGTCGATCAGGGTGTCGATACAGAGCGTTACCAAGGTATCGTTGAGCTGTCCGGCGGCAGCATCGCGGACTCGGTGCATCGTTACTTCCATCAATCGGAACAATTACCCTCGGTGCTCATGATCGCGGTCGCCCCGCCCGATCCATTGGCGCCTCAACGTTTATGGAGGGCAGCAGCTTTGGTCATTCAGCGTATGCCCGAGGTCGGCGGCAATGTTATCTTGGCTGGCGATGAAGCCGAAGATGCCTGGCGGACGGCGGTGATTCTGATGGGAACTGCGACGCGCCATGAGCTGCTCGATCCCGCCCTCACACCTCTCGTGTTATTACACCGGCTATTTGGCACCATTGGTGTGAGTGCAACCCGGTCTAAACCGATTGCGTTCGGGTGCCGCTGTTCGCGCGAGCGCAGCGGACGTATTTTAGCCTCATTTCCAGTCGAAGAAGTCAAATCGTTTGCTGACGCCGGACTCGTGCGAATGACTTGTGAGTTTTGTTGCGCTGAGTATGTGTTTACCGACGCCGAAATCGACATGTTAGCCATTAATTTTGACAATCTACGCGCCGCTGAACGCGCAGAAGGAAATCAACCATGAAAGCCATTTGGATTTCTAGTCTTGCGCTTGTATTGGGCTTGTCGGCTTGCGCCTCAGTCGAGCAGCGCATTGTGCCTCCGCCCGTGCACTTTACCGATGCGAGTGTGTACAAGGCCGACGCCACCTCGCTGGATATCGATATTCAGGACCGCACACCGCGCGAGTATCCGCAAGTTGGCCACCTATCGCCCACGACGTTCGAACAAGCCCTGCGGACCTGGGCTGATCAACGGTTTCAACTTACCGGCAATAGCGTGAACAAACTGCGTGTGACCATGCACGAGGCGCGAGTGACCGAAAAAATTCTTCCGGTCGAAAGGGGCGTGCAGGGCTGGTTGAAGAAGGAAGAGGCGACGGAATATGAGGCCGTTCTTCACCTTGAATTGGCTATCATCGACCCCAATGGCGAGGTGTTATCGCATGCCGATGGCAGCACCTGGGTTTCGCGCACCTTGCTGGAAGGTACCACACGCCCGCAAAAAGAAGCCGCCTGGGTCGAGATGATTAACACGGCCTTCGACAACGTCGACCGCGAGCTTAAGGGCCGTCTGCGCGAATATATGAGCCGCTATATCAGCTAATCAATCCGCGCCGCTTACGATTGGCCGATCAACGCCAAGAACTCCCGGCGCGTCGAAGGGTCATCACGGAACGCACCGAGCATGGTCGAGGTGACCATGCTCACGCCCTTTTTCTGCACGCCGCGCGTCGTCATGCATTGATGTTGGCCTTCCACCACCACAGCCACACCCTTGGGGCTGAGAACGTTGTTAATGGAATTGGCAATCTGGGCCGTCATCTTTTCTTGAATTTGCAGCCGTTTGGCATAGGCCTCGACAACACGGGCAAGTTTTGAAATGCCAACAACGCGCTTGTTGGGCAGATAGGCGATGTGGGCCTTGCCGATGATCGGCACCATGTGGTGTTCGCAATGACTCTCGAATGGAATATCCCTCAGCAAAACCATCTCGTCGTAGCCTTCGACTTCTTCGAACGTGGTCCGTACAATCGCTTCGGGATCTTGCGCATAGCCCGAAAAAAATTCTTCGTACGACCGCACGACGCGATCGGGCGTATTGACCAAGCCTTCCCGGTCGGGATCATCACCCGCCCACAGGATCAGGGTGCGCACTGCCTTCTCGGCCTCAGCGCGCGTGGGGCGGGCCGTTGCGGTGCTGCCCTCGCGGTGATCGCGCAAAATGGCTGGGGTCAATGACTTCAACAGGTTCGACATTGCTTTACCTTCTGGGTAGTTGCCGCATATCGCGAGGGCTGTGCGTACGCAGGGCGTTGGCCCAAGTATAGCCGCTTAATTCTAAATCATAACTGTTTACGACCGGGCCGTGGCGCTAGATCAGCGGGCATAACGGCCAAAATATTAGTTAATGGCCGCCCTATCATGGGGGCTATCGAGCGAAAAGGCTGGAATCTCGACGGAAAACTGGCGCCCAGCCGTGGTCGTCATTTCGTACCTACCCATCATGATGCCTGAGGGCGTTTCCAAGGGGCAGCCACTGGTATAATCGAACGACTCGCCTGGCTTAAGCACCGGCTGTTCCCCGACGACTCCAGGCCCCTTAACTTCTTGCAGCCGTCCATATTTGTCGGTGATGCGCCAATGGCGGTTGACCAATTGGACCGTCTCCTGCCCTTTGTTTTGAATGTTCACCCGGTAAGCCCAGACAAAGTGATTACGCTCGGGCGCCGATTGTTCCTCAAGAAAGAACGGGCGGACCGTGATGCGAATATCCTGTGTCGTCTTTTCGTACATACCGATCAATGACTCGTGCGGTGCATAAGCTTATCAAGCCCGCAATGCTTGTTGCAAATCCGCAATCAGATCCTTGGCGTCTTCCAATCCGACCGACAGACGAATGAAGCCATCGGTAATTCCTACCTCGGCGCGTTCTTCTGGCTTTAAGCGTTGATGCGTAGTGGTGGCGGGGTGACAAATCAGGCTTTTTGAGTCGCCCAAGTTGTTCGAAATATCGATGGTCTTGAGCGCATTCAAGAAACGAAACGCAGCCGTTTTGCTGCCTGCCACTTCAAACGCGATGACATTGCCTGCCGCACTCATCTGCTTCATGGCGAGCGCGTGCTGTGGATGGCTTTTCAAACCCGGATACAACAAGCGCGACAGCGTGTTTTGCGTTTCCAAGAACGCGGCCACCTTGCCCGCATTGTCGCAATGGCGTTGCATGCGCAGTTCCAGCGTCTCAAGGCCCTTCAGCAGCACCCAGGCATTGAAGGGGCTCAGGCTGGGGCCGGTGTGGCGCATAAAGGGGGTGATTTTGTCGGTGATGAATTGCTTGGTGCCCAGCACCGCGCCTCCCAGGCACCGGCCTTGGCCGTCGATATGCTTGGTGGCGGAATACACGACAACGTCAGCACCCATGGCGAGCGGCTTTTGCAGCAGTGGTGTGGCAAACACGTTGTCGACGACAACCACCGCTCCGGCTGCGTGCGCAAGCTTGCACACTTCGGGCAGGTCGATCACTTCTAGGCCCGGGTTCGATGGGCTTTCCACGAACACAGCGTTGGCTTTGGTCGACAGTGCTTTTTTCCAGGCATTGAGATCGCGCCCGTCCACTAGCTCCGTCTTGATGCCAAAGCGCGGTAGCAGTTCTGCGCAGATGTAGTGGCACGAGCCAAACAGCGCGCGTGATGCGACCAGCCGGTCGCCCGTGCTGAGCTGGCAGGCGAGTGCTGCGAATACGGCGGCCATGCCGCTCGCCATAGCCCGGCATTCTTCCGCGCCCTCGATCAGCGCCAGGCGTTTTTCGAACATCGCCACGGTGGGGTTGCGAAAGCGCGAGTAGACAAAGCGCTCAAGATTCCCATTGAAGGAATTTTCCGCTTCCTCGGCGGTGGCGTAAACGTAGCCCGAGTTCATGAAAATCGCTTCGCTGGTTTCGCAGAACTGGCTGCGTTCCGTGGCGCCGCGCACTAACTGTGTAGCCGGGCCCCAATGGCGCTGGCCGTCATAATCGACGTTCATGGCGTTCTCCTTCGTTCCTTCAGGGCAATAAAAATGCCCCCGACCGGAGACGGCGGGGGCTTGATGCCCTCGACCATTTTAGCGGGTTTAACGTGGCCGCAAGCCGGTCAGCAAATTCCACGGATGGATTAGTTAGCGTGATCGCACCGTACGGTCAAGATGCCCGGTCAGGACAACTGCGCGCCATATTTCATCAAGGCCTCGACATATTTGGCGCGCAAGGGGTCGGCCGAGGTTTGGGCGCCCTTTTCCATTTGTTGAAGCTGCAAAAACTTGGCGCGGCCCGAGTTGCACCACACAAAGCCATCGTCATAGTATTCGTAATCGACCGCGCGGTTATCCAGTAAATGAATGCTGGGCTCGCTGCCCTCATCCTTGAGAAATTCATAAACGCCATACATCGCTAGTTGGTCGATGCCCCAGCGCAAACGATCTTGGGCATAGAAGTCGGCGATGTAAGCGGCAATCAAGTGCAAGTAGCGTAGCGCCCTCTCGGTCGGGCGAATGCCAATCACGCTGGCGTTGAATTGGTTCCAAGGCTCCCAACGCCCAGGCCGGGCGCGGAAAGCGACATCGGCGCTGCCCATCTGGGCAAACAGCGGCTGCGGATCGCGATGCAGCAATGCATCCACATCCATCAGCCACAGCGTTTTTTGGTACAGGCGAAGATGATGCAATAGGCGGATGAAGCGGATGGCGTGATAATAACACCGCGCTGGCATGTTGCCTTGGTCCGCGACGCCAGGACGTTCAGCGGTGATCGCGAATGTAGTTTTGGTTAGCTTTGCGCAAAACGCCTTAACAGCCGCCAGCTCATCGTCATTGCCATCCATGATGTGCAGATGAACTTGCGCTGCTCGTGACACATCGTTGATCGAGAGCAGCATGGGCCGGGCAAAATTGACGTAATACTCATAATTACACGACAGATAGATAATGTCGTTGCCGCTGAATGTTGCAGTTTGCACATCGATCAGCGGCGGCAATTTTGCGCTTAGGTCTTGCGCGCTCAATTTTTCGATGCAGCGATAATGATCGGCCGCAAAAGCGATATTGTCGTAAATCGGGATCGATTTTTGGTCCATCAGGCGGCGATAAAAAGGTTCGGCCTCGTGGCGTTTCCCGCGTGAAAACAAGCAACTGGCTTTTGCTGAAATACCAGCCTTGTTGCTGGGTTCGGCGATCAGGATTTGGTCGGCTAACGCCTCGTATTCATCGCGGTCGGGTGCAGCGTACTTAAAAAACTGCTCGTCGAGCCGGGTGACATGGTAGGGCATCAGGTCATAGCGCACCCGCACGGCCCATTCTTTGTAGGTCACGAGGTGACTGAGATAGGCAAGTTTTTGCTTCAGGGGCGCGTTAGCGCCGGGCCTGACTTTTTCCAACAGCGTGAGGCCGCGCGGTAAATCGGGGATCGCGTACAAATTCGATGTTTTGATCGCGAGTGCGAGATTATCGGGCTTTACCGTCAGGGCGGTCTCATAACACTGTAAAGCGAGCTGTCGGTAGCTGTTGGTCTCGTAGATATCGCCCAGGCCCATGAGCGCGCGGTACTCTTGCGGCAGTTTCGCCAAGACTTTCGTGAAATAGTTGGCGGCCTGCGGTAAATCGCCTTTGGCCTTGAGAACCTCAGCCCAGGTCAGCACATAAGGTGCCAGTGCTTTTTGGCTCACAGCGCGCTGGGCAAAACCCCCAGCCTTCGGCAACTCGCCCTGACGCAATGCGGCTTGGGCCGCCATGTCCAAGGCGCCTGCATTATTGGGCTCTAGAGCCAGATATTGGTCGAGTAGGCGTGCGCCGACCTCGATATCGTCGCGTTGAAACGCTTGTGTGGCCGCCTGCAAAATAGATTGGGGTGTGTTTGTCGTCATACTCTCAATGGCCTAGCCCGGCGGCAGAATACGAATTACGCGACTTTAGGGCGCGGCGGCAAGCTTTTGATAATGCGATGCTCGTGGCGCCCTGGTCGGCTAACGCATGCCCTTGGGTTTGCGAGGCTGGACCTGGACACCCGTCACCAGGCTAATGATGTGCGCGAGGGTGATTAGTATCAGAATAAACATAAAGACAATCGCGGGCGTGTACGGGAAAACACGGATGCGCTTAGGGTCAGGTGGCTTGCGGCTTTGCTTGTAGAAAAAAGCCAGCAGGGCGCCTTCAAGGAGGAGCACACCGATGCTAATTAATAGTTCTGTCGACACAGGCGGCCTTTCAAACGATCCGCTAAAACGTTTTCACTAATCTCAGGCGGAGCTAGCCGACGTTGGCGGCTGAGTTGTCTTTCAATTCTAGCTTCGGTGCATTTTCACCTTTCGGAATCATCCATTCCTTGGGTGGCGGTGGCGCCCCGGGATCGCCCGGCTGCCATTCGATTTGATAGCGCTCGATCATGAAGCGTAAATTGTACTGGGCTTTTTGGTTAAATTCTATCGCATTGGCCTTGCGATACCAGCTGGCGGCTTTATCGTAATTGGGTTCAACACCCCTCCCTTCCTGATACATCACGCCAAGCATGAATGCCGCATCGGTTACGTTGTCGGCTGCCGCGGCTTCGAATAACGGGGCGGCTGCGCACCAGTTCGAACCGATTCCGCCGCGGCCATTGGCGATGAAAAAGCCAAGCCAATACTGCGCCATACCATAGCCCTGTTGTGCGGCTTGCTCCCAAAAGAAGACCGCCATTGATTCTTCCTTGGGCAAACCAACACCATTGGCTAAGGCCGTGCCTAGATAAAACAACCCTATCGGATTGCCTTGATCGGCTGATATGCGGAAATACTTGACGGCTGCCTCGCTGTCTTGGGTGATGCTCGTTCCATTGACATGACGTAGTCCCAACTCAACGATGGCGGCTGTGTCGCCGCGGCCAACGGCTCCATGTAATTGGTCAATCGTGAGCTTGGCGGCGGCATCTTGCGCAGCGCTGGCCGCCTTGGTTGACTCCGTAGGCGCCACTGATAGCCCTGTTCCATGTCCGGTGCACTGCTCGGGTGGTGTTTCGTGTTTCTGTGTTGTGCAAGACGTAACTATTGGAAACAAAACAGCAGTCAGAGAAAAGTATAAAAGCGCAGTCTTTGTTTGCATTGTCTTATCGCCTCAATTCGCTCGGTGAGTTTGTGGGGTTGCCGTTTCGCTGCATGCATATCTAGTTTGCTGGCGTATTGAGTTCAACGCCCTGCACTGAGGGTAGCCCTGTCAAGCGTTCGCGGAAGGCGTCGCGTAGCGTTCTGGCCGTTTCTGCACTCTCGATAATATACGGTGTGATCAAGATGATCAGTTCGGTGCGGTTGCGCCCGCGCGATGTCATCTTGAAGATATTTCCCAACACCGGAATATCCATCAATAGCGGAATCCCATTTTCGGATTTGCTCACGTTCTCTGAAATCAGACCGCCAAGCATTACGGTTTCGCCATCGTTGATTGAGAGCGTGGTCTGAATATTGCGCGTGAGAATCAATGGGCTTTGCACGTTCGAGACGTTGTTGGTTTGGGCTTCGCTGACTTCTTGAGAGACTTCGAGTTCAACCCGTCGGCTGGAATTGATTGTTGGGTTGATTCTGAGGCTCACACCTGTGCTACGGTATTGAATATCCTGCAACAAGGCGCTCGTTCCGCCGACCGTGCCTGTGGGCGATGTTTGCTGTGTCGTGATAATGGGCACTTGGGTGCCAATCTGAATCGAAGCGGGTTTACCGCTGCTGGCGACAACACGTGGGTTTGAAAGGATATTCACGCGGCTTTTGTCCGCAAGAGCTTTCAGATTTGCCTTAAACTGGCCGGTGTCTCGAACCAAACTCACCAACAGCCCATCGCTGGATCTGACCGCCGAGCGCGAAACCGCCGCACTAACGCCATCGTCAAATTCCAAAACAGCGCCGAGTGTTTCGCCTTGCTTTAGGGTCACTTCGGCAACCGTGGCTTCAATCAGCACCTCGAGCGGCGCGCGGTCCATTTGATCAACCAGGGTTCGAAACTGCGAATACTCTTCCGGCGTGCCTTGAAAAATCAGGGCGTTGCGGCCCTCATCGACGATGACCTTGCGCGCTTCTCCGGTCCCGCGTTGTTCCGCCGTACCAGTTCCAGAGTTACTTCCGGAGGAGTTGGCAGGCGATGTCATGCCATTAGCCGAGGTGGGTCTGATGCCACCGGTCATGTTAGCCGGCCCGCCGCCTAACAAAGTCTCAATAACTTCGGCTAAGTCTTTGGCCTTGGTATTATAAACTGGATGGTAAAATATTCCTTTGGTCTCGATTGTTTGCCCCGGCTGATCGAGATCTGCAGCCCAAGCGAGCGTGTGTTGCATTACTGTCTCATCAGCGCAAAAGATAATAAGAATATTGAGGGCCTTGACCGGTACAATCTTGATCGACGTGCTGATGTTGCCGCCAACGCCGACGCTGTAACCTTCAGCTGTGAGCACTTCGACCAGTTGAGTCGCCATGCGTTCGGCGCTCCAAAATGCCGGAGACACACGCATGCTTTTTGACCCAGCCAGAGCTGGTTGATCGAGAACGTCGATGGTCTCTTTCGCTGCTTCAATGTCTTCCATCTTTCCCAGAAGCAGCAGGCCATTCAAAAGCGGCAGTGTCTGATATTGTAAGCGGTCTTTAAGCGACTGCTGCAGCCAGCTCTGCATCGCGCCCGCATGGATGGCGCGCAAAGCGGCATAATAAAAAACCGGGCGCATATCATTCGGTATATTTGGTAACGCGCGTGAACGGATGATACGGGGAATGTCTTGGCGCATGGCCGCGCTCTCGACGATCCTATAGACGTTATTTTGGTAGATGATACTGATGCCATAATTGCCCAGGACTTGCCGCACAATGGCTAAGAACTGATTGGGATCGAGAGGCTCCGCGGTTCGCAACGTCACCAGTTGCTCGCGCTGTTGCACTGCGTTGTCGATTTCAAACGTGACATTGAGGAGTTCGCCGAACACCGTGTTGGCGAAAGCAGCCAGCCGGAGGCCTTCAAAATTGACACTTATCTTATCGCCTTTGAGCGATGGCGGTGCCGCCGACGAATAAGGCTCTGCCAGTGTGCGGCCCATGGGTGTCGTCAGGCCAGGCTCGGCAGAAAACTTATCGCGTGAAGCGCCAAGATCGGCTTGCACCAACTCGACAGCGTCGCGGTCTTGATTTTTCTTGTCGATCTTAAACGGTTCTGGAAAAGATGGGGCGAGATCAGTCACGCACGCCGATAGCGCGAGTAAGATCACAGTCGCGCCCATGCATGCTCTGGCCGATGTTTTCCGCGATGGCACTTTCATGCCCTGATCTGCTACGTTCGTCATTCTGGTTTCTTCTCCGCGAAAAGGCGCAGGGTTTGCGCCGAGCCTTGGCGTTGGATGGTGAGCGCGCCTTCTTCGATACCGACGATGGCGGTTCCGTCAGGAAGTGTTTCACCATTTTTCATTTGTTGGATGCGCTTGCCTTCGATTTCGATGACAGCAGAGATTAGTTTGCCGCGGTCAACTGTGCCAAGGAAACGCCATGGAATGACTGGCTTTTGTTTGACTGTTTCTGTCTTGGCTTTGGTTTTCGCCGCGCGTGGTTCTTCGCTCCAAAACTGGTTGTAAACATCGCCGTCTGGCATTTGAAATGGCGCTGGCGGAGCGACCTTTGGCAGCGCCCAAACATCGGCTTGCGCCGGGGCATTGGCTGATGAAGTGATCTGCAGGATTGCCAAGATTAAGCCTGCTAGCGCAAAAATTCCCACCACCGCTGCATAAGTGGCGTAGGCGCGCGCAAAGGAGATACCCTGAGGGATGAAGGTTGAGGTCAGGGTCACTTGCTACCTTCCGGGAGGACGAGGAATGTTGAGATATCCATCTCGATCAAAGCATTGCGGCCCGCGCGGATCAACAAACGGTCAACCACGAGCAGTTTTTCGTTACTTGCAGCCGCGCCGATGAGTTGCAACAAGGCTTCAGGCTCAAATGGCATGATGACTTTGGCGGTCATGCGTTGCACACCCGCCAGGGTTTGCCGCGAACTGTCAGTATTAGCAGAGGCTACGGCTGCGCGTTGTACACGGATTGTGTCTGGCCGGATGCCAAGTCGTTCAATCCGCTCGCGCAACCAACGCTCAAGGCTCGCTTCAGCCAGGCCCGCCGTTTCCGCCGTCCAAAATCGTTCCCGCAGCTGAAAGCGCAAAGTTTCGCTTTCTTGACGGCGTTTTGGCCAGGACCCTTCGTTGACTTGTTGATTGAGCCGGGCGAGTTCGAGTTGTGAGGCGCGTAAACCACGAAGACTGTCCTGCGCGAGGCTGATCGTGAACGCCAGCAACGCGACAAAAATAATTCCTGCCCCAGCGGCTAGCATGGGGCGTAAGCGTTCCGTCTGAGCGACTTGGTTGTCGAACCAAGCGCGCCCTTGGGAAATGACCTCGGTGATCGAACCGGTGGTTGCCATGATCGGGAATTCAATTCATTTCTTTTTTGCTTAAGGCCATCCGCAGCTGCAAATCTCTCTCTGGGCCAATTAGTGTTCCACCGACCCCTTCGAAAAGCGGGTCGCGCTCGAACGCCGTGATGAATGATGTCGGGTCCAGTGTATTTTTGTCGCGTACGATGATCTCGAGGCTGCCACGGTCGAACGACCACGATAGAATTCGCGGTCCGGCTCCGCTGCCCAGCAAGGTCATAGCTGTTGTTAGTACTTTTGCTTGCGAAGGATAGGCATCCAGCCGGATGTAGTCTTCGATGGCCTCAAGGTTATCGAAAGACTCTGATCGATCTTTGCGCAACCCTTGGTTCGCAGCTGACAATGCCGCGCTTTCTCGTTTCAGATTGGCATCTGCCGCGGCAATGATTGCCATGTAAGTGCCCAGAAACAAGAACGGGCATAAAGCGACCGTTGCCAAGATCACGATTGCACGTTGGGATTGGAAAAGATTCGAGAGATCGTCAATCGAGAACGTGCCTTCCGTCCAAGGGCGCTCCAAGACTGCTAAATCGCAGGGTGTGACGCGAGAGGATGTTGACGTCGATGCCAAGCCAGAAGCCCGCATAAAGTTGAACCATTCTGCCGCTTGGGGCGGTACTGGCCACCAGCGCGTATTAATAAGGAAGCCCTCGCGCCAAATTTGACCCTCGAAACCTTCGAGAGCGGCAATAAGGCGGGCATCTGAAGCACCCCGATCACGAATAAAGGTCTCGGGGATGATGACGGGCTTACGCGGCAGTCCGGCTTTTTCAATAGCGGCCTGCACCGCTGTGGCATCCCACGCATATACAGTCGCGTCATTGCCTTTCCAGAACGCCGCGAAGCCGGGATTTGTGTAAGGGAACGACTTGCGGACTTGCAGGTCGAGGGCTGCTTTGCGTTTAGCTTCCGGTAATGTTGCGGGGACACTAAAGACGTTATGGCGAGTCATCGAGCGGCTGAGGATCCAAAGCGCCCGGCGGCCGCGTGCCGCCAATTTCTGTGTCTGCGTGCTGGATTGCGTCCAGAGTGACGGGGGCTGGGAAAACCTCTTCTGGAGCAGGCTCTCGATCAAGAGGCGTGGGTTCTGAAGGAATTCGGAAAGCATAATCGACCTGCCATGGTTTGGTCTTGACATTGAAGCTCTCGATCGTCAACGAAAAGCGCGTGCGTGTGTGGCTGGGTTGGTGCGTGATTTCAACAATCAGGCATTGACCCGGCGCGAAGGTGAAGAAAAATGGTTCCTCGCGGACGAGGGACTGGGATGCGGCTGCGAACTCCCGGGCATTGCGGAACGGCCGTTTTTCGCGGCGCTCTAGTATGGTGGCTACATTTTCTTCCATCAGGCCATTGATGCTGCTGATCAAGACCTCGCGGCCAGCGGTGTTCGGGTTGAGGCCAGTTCCCATACACGTCGTCATTAATGGCGTTTGTAGATCGCGCTTCCAGAGTTCGCTCAGGCGATCCCACCCCATCACGTACTGGGCCTCGTAGGGCGTGACCAGCCAGGCATTGGCGGCTGGGCTTAAGCCCAAGCGGGTGTAGTCGCGATCTTCGGCCCCAGAAACACGTGTTAGGTCATCGCGATCGACATAATCCTCAAGGGCATCCACCAGTTGATTGCGATCAGCCTCTGAAACATTAAATAAGCCGAGCATGCGCCGAACATTTGGTGCGGCAATCGCGTTGAGATTGAGTAACCCCCGGCTATCGTAGATGCGCAAGACGTAGTCTGGCTCGCTTTCTAACAGATAAGGACGCCCGTCGAATTTGATAAACCGGTCGGAGCGGTATTCGGCCGCCATCATGGCGGTTGCATCGTTGCGGTCGACTTTATCCAACTGCCGGCCGACCTCGAGGCCACGGTAGGTCACGGGTCTGGCGCCAATTGCGAAAACGAGTTCGTTGCGGATATTGGCAATCGCCAGCTCGCGATCCGCCTGTTCTTTCAAGACGCGTGCATTTTCGACGGCTTGAGACACCCACGTATTCACCGCCACCACCGCTAAGCCAATTGCGGCAATGACCCATAACGTAAGCGGAAGGATGAATCCTTGCTCACGCGAGCGCCGAACGATCTGACTGTTCCGTTGCCGGAGCGTCATATACTGCTGCCTACACTGATGTTTTGAGCCTGGCTTAGAGTTCCCAAACGATGCCAGAGCTTGAGGGCGCATCGTACCAGGGTTGGGCTGCTGACGATGTTACTTTCATGTCAGTTTCTGAGGAATAGCAAGGCCTTGGCGCCATAATTCCTGAATTACTTGTCATTTAAGAGATGCAAACAGGGTGGCCGGTATCCGGCCTTCGTCCTAATCGCGAAGGACAGACAAGACTGTTTTAATGACGCGGTCTCCATCGTCCTCCGTCATGGCCGGAAAAAGTGGCAGTGACAGGCAGCGGTCGTAGTAGCTTTCCGCATGCGGAAGGTCACCGCGCCGGTGCTGATAGCGTTCCCGATAGTAAGGGTGCAAATGTACCGGAATGTAATGGACCTGCACACCCAAACCCTGACTGCGTAATTCGTCATATACGGCGCGGCGCGTTTTGCGCATTTTTTCCAGGTGCAATTTGATCACGAACAAGTGCCACGCGCTTGAAGAACTCTCTGGCAAGTGTTGCAGGTCGATGAGCGGGTGGTCACGGAAGGCGTCGCGGTAGCGCCCAGCAATCTGCTGGCGGCGGGTCACAAACATGCCGAGTTTTTTAAGTTGGCTATTGCCAAGCGCGCATTGCAAATCGGTGATGCGATAATTCAAACCAAGATCGATCTGTTCGCCGTACCATCCGGCAGCCGCGTCCGACGATTTATTTTTTGCTCCACCTTCATTGTCCATGGCAGCTGTGCCTTGGGTGTATCCGTCTTTGCCAGGCCTGATACCATGACTACGTAGCAGCCTCATGCGTTCGGCAAACGCAACATTATCGGTTGTCACCAGTCCGCCTTCACCCGTGGTAATCGACTTTACTGGATGAAATGACATGCAAGTCATGTCGGCCAAGGTGCCTACAGGCTTGCCGCAATAGGTTGCCCCTAACGAGTGTGCGGCATCGGCGACCACTGTAAGGCCGTGCTGTTTGGCAATCGCATTGATCTCGTTCATGGCGCAGGGCAGCCCAGCGAAGTCGACCGGGGCAATAATTTTTGTTTGTTTGTTAATCGCGCGCTTCAAAGCATTTGGGTCGAGGCACAGAGTGTCGGGGTTGATATCGACAAACTTGACTTCTGCACCACAAAGCCTGGCGGCATTTGCAGTGGCTGCAAATGTGATGGGTGTCGTGATGATTTCATCGCCTGGCCCAAGACCCGCGGCAAGATAAGCCAAATGCAAGGCTGCTGTTCCCGATGACACAGCGACAGCCTGTTTCGCACCCGTTGCGGCTTTGACCGCATCCTCGAAAGCGGTGACCGCAGGGCCTTGGGTAATCCAATCGCCTTTGAGAACCTCGACGACCGCAGCAATGTCATCCTCATCGACCCACTGCCGGCCGTATGGCAAGGGCTTGGGTGGCTGATGGGTGGGAATGCCGTCCGACATGATCAGTTGTGTTTAGGCGAGATTGCGATAGTGCGGGCGCAAAGCGCTCAAAACACGCCGCTTTTCAACAGGCGCGTCGTGCTTGCTACGTCAAGCCATTCAGAATTCTTGTCGCTGGTATAGGCAAAATCGTCTGCGACGCGCTTGCCACCGGCTTGGTAATCCCTCGGTCGCAGCACACGTGCGAAGTCTGGTTCAATAATGAAATAATTGCCCCGGTCGAGTGTGTTGCGCCCATCATTATCCGAAATAAGCGCTTCATGCAGTTTCTCGCCAGGGCGAATACCGACAATGTCATGGGGCAGTTGAGGCGCCATCGCCGTGGCCAGATCGACCATGCGCAGGCTTGGAATCTTCGGCACAAAAACCTCGCCGCCTTCCATGGCGCCCAAGCTTGTCAGGACAAAGTCACAGCCTTCTTCCAACGTGATCCAAAACCGCGTCATGCGCGCGTCTGTGATAGGTAACTTCTTGGCGCCGTTGGCGATGAGTGTGCGGAAAAATGGCAACACACTGCCCCGCGACCCCGCGACATTGCCGTACCGGACAACTGAGAACTTCGTGGTTTGTTTGCCGGTGACGTAGTTGCCTGCAACAAAGATTTTATCCGAGGCCAGTTTGCTTGCGCCGTAAAGATTGATGGGATTAACAGCTTTATCGGTGGACAGCGCGACCACGGCCTTGATGCCGACATTGATCGAGGCGCGCACGACGTTTTCAGCGCCATGTACGTTCGTGCGAATGCACTCAAATGGATTGTACTCGGCCGCCATGACTTGCTTGAGGGCTGCTGCGTGCACGACATAATCAACATCGCGCATGGCGGTTTCAAGGCGCGCCTGGTCGCGCACATCGCCGATAAAATATCGCAGTTCGTCATGATCTTTGAGGTCGGGATGGTTTTGCATCTCGAACTGCTTGAGTTCGTCCCGCGAAAAAATGATCACACGGCGAGGTTTTGCAACGCGAAGCAAAAGGCGAATGAAAGCGTTACCAAAAGACCCGGTTCCCCCGGTCACCATGATCGACGTATTTGCAAGCATACCGCGGACTTTATCCATCACGGCGCCGGTCGGAGTGAAGCGGTTCGGTTGCACGGCCATGTTCTTTGATTTCTTGGGTCGTTGGCGGGTTGGCTCAATCGCTTGGGTCCACGCCCTGTTGCTCGGCTGGGCGGAACTCAAGGCGCACGTATCCCTACCGGGCAACGGGCCAGGATTCAAGCGTTCGGCTTGTTTTAGCTTATGAAATCAACGTAAGGCGGCGCGTTGACCTATCCGGCAAAGATGGCCAAAGTGCGCGCCGTTTGCAGCGAATTTGGCGCCCGCGCCACGGTGAGGGGGATTTTGAAGTGAATTGGTCTGAAGGTTACGTCACCGATGTTGGCTATACACGCGGCTATTACCGGGAGCTAAGTTCAGCCCATCAGTCGTTCTCATTGGCCGCGACCGGCCATGAGCCGCCCGACCTCGAAAAACCCTTTACCAAAGTCGAGCTTGGTTGCGGCTACGGCGTGTCGCTGCTGATCGAGGCGGCAAATTATCCTCACGCTCAGTTTTTTGGCGTCGATTTTAACCCTGAGCATATTGCGTGGGCCAAACGCATCGCCAGCGACGCCGGTATCGACAACGTGCATTTCCTAGAGATGAGCTTTGCCGATCTCTTGGGTTCGCCTATTCCGCCCGCCGAGTTTGTCGTGTTTCATGGTGTGTGGTCCTGGGTGAGTGATGCGAACCGTGAGAATATTACGCAGTTTCTCGACCGCCGCTTAAAGAGCGGCGGCGTTGTTATGGTGAGTTTCAATACGCTGCCAGGATGGTCAGCCTTGCAAGGTTTGCGTGAGTTGATGATGCGCCGCTATCGGTCACTGGCGGGACCGTCACAGGCCCGTATTTTGCAGGCACTAAAGTTTGCTGGCGATTTCAAGAGCGTTGGCGCACAAATCTTTGCCAGAAGTCCCGGCCTAGCCGAGCATCTCGAAAAAATCAGCGCGGGCGATACCCGTTATCTCGCGCATGAATATTTCAACCAGGACTGGGGCTTGTTTTACCACCATCAAGTGGCCGACCGGTTGGCGCAAGCACGCCTGTCGTTTGCGTCATCATGCAAGTTGATCGACAACATCGACCGGCTCAACATGCCGCCGTCGGCCCTGGCGCTGGCCGAGCAAGTCGCGCCATCGGAGCGCGAAACGCTGAAAGATATCTACGTCAACCGCATGTTCCGTTACGACATTTTCAGCCGTGGGCTTGAAAAGTCGAAAATTGTCGCGACTATCGATCACGTTCTCAATGGCCGCTTTGTGATGATCGATGACCGCTCGAAGATTGCCAGCGGCG
Organism: Rhodospirillaceae bacterium; assembly: GCA_009693785.1. GTDB lineage: Bacteria > Pseudomonadota > Alphaproteobacteria > Rhodospirillales > Rhodospirillaceae. The sequence goes on along the minus strand of SHWP01000028.1, from coordinate 972 downwards.
AGGTTCCCTTGCCGATGGGCAAATCGAAACTCAAGAGCGAGATGTACGATCCCGTGTTGCGCCGGTTGGAGGCTGGTCCTGCGACCGGGCAAGAGTTGGCCATTCAGGCCGGAGCCAAACCGCTGAACCATGTGGATTTAATCGAAGTGCTGTCGATTTTAATTGATCTGGGCGTCATTGGTATTGCCCTGCCGCCAGCAGGCCTTGAGGACCGGAAATTACGCACTCTGCGTCTCAATGCTGCCTTGCAACGGCGCATTATGAAAGGCGACGACATGGCATGGCTCGCATCCCCGATGACGAGCGCAGGAGTAATTGTTCCTGATTTCATTCAACTATTCATGGCCGCCCATGACCAAGGCGTCGAGCCAATTTCATTCGCCTGGCAGACCCTGAAAGCCCTGGGCAAGCGAATGACACGTGACGGCAAGACTCTCAAGGATGAGGCCGAAAATCTTGCTGAGCTTCAAGCTCGTTTCGAAATATTTAAATCGGATATCGGGCCGCGCTTCACCAAACTCGGCATCCTGAACTGACCATGCCGCTACCCCGGCGCGCACCACATATTGTTTGTTTCGCGCCTTACACCGATTGGTCGATCCATAGCGCGCGTCAAGTGACCATCTTGCGTGCATTGCGCATGCGCGGCGCTTCAGTCACCTACGTCACCTGCGATGGTGCTTTTAGCGACTGCGATTTGTTGCAAGCCGCTAATGGCGCCCCTGATCAAAAACCTGCTAATGCATGCCTGGCTTGTCAGGCCAGGGTTGCAACACGGCTTGCCGAATGGGCCATGCCGTTTCGATGGCTAGGGCGCTGGCTGTCGTCGGATGATCACGCCAAGGCCGCGCAATGGGTGCAATCATTACGCCCGCCTGAGTATGAAACCGCCCGTCATGGCGATTGGGCGATCGGGCCGTGGGTGAAGTCGAGCGTGCATTCTCACCTGCGCCACAATGTCCTTGATTTAAC
>SHWP01000027.1 GCA_009693785.1 Rhodospirillaceae bacterium | reverse complement strand
CTGGGTGGTGCCGTCGACGTGGCAGGAAAATATGGCGGCGACCTGACGATCGAAGCCGAGAGCGCCCGCGTCGAGGGAACGATTGAGGGCGATCTTAAAATCAATGCGAAACGTATCAGCATTGGTGAAAACACCAAAATCGGTGGCGACTTGCGCGCGCCAAATCTGACGGAAATTCCAGATAGCGTTGTTGTCGGCGGCGATAAACGCATTGGCACAGGCAAGGATGCCAAGCGCATCAAGCGTGAAGGAGCGACTATCACCATTGATGCTGACCGCGATAGAGCTGCCGCCAAGATCGACGAGGCACAGGCCAAGATTGACGAGGCCAACGCAAAGATTGATGAAGCCCTGGCGAAAGTCGATATCGATGCGTCGATTAAAGAGGCCGTTAGGACGGCTGTGCGCGACAAAACCGCAGCGGTCCATGATCGGGACGATGAAGATACGGGCCTGATTTCCCCTCAGCCCATGGGTATGCGCTCGTGGTTTACCGTGCTGATAACTCTGGCCGCATGTGGTGCACTGGCGTTGGGTCTTGCACCGCAGTTTGTTGTCAGGGCTACCGAGCGATTGGCCAAGGAGCCGCTACCAAGTTTAGGCGTGGGCTTAGCCAGTGTGGTGGCGGTGCCTGCACTGTTAATCGCCGTGGCCATTACGCTTATCGGCATTCCCTTTGCACTACTTGGCGCGGCAGCCTATGCGATTGGCATCGGCCTCGGGCTGATCGCGTTATGCCTGTGGGGTGGCTTGATGGTGCGCACGTTGGCCAACCAACCTGGGCAAGAAACCCGAACGCCAAAGCTGGTTGGCTGGACGCTGATGGGTTTCCTCGCGCTGGCGTTGATTGGCGCGATCCCTGTCGTGGGCCGCTTGATTCAGATTCTGGCAATCGTGAGCGGTGCTGGCGCGGTGCTATCGACCGCCTGGGCTGCACGTAAGGCCAATAAAGAACAGGTTGCGGCTTAGCACATGCCCCGTCCGCATATCGAGTTCATCCAGTCTCAAGTTCTGCCGTGGTCGCCGTTGGGCGCGGGCTCTGCACGGCCCGGAGCTACTGGCAAATCGCTATCGTTCGATCACGTTACGCAGGCCACAACTGTGATGATGAAGTATCCAACCAACTGGATACTGCCTGAAGCGCATTATCTCGACAGCGACGAAGAGCTGTTCGTGCTGGAGGGCGATCTGTGGGTGGGCAGTGTTAGGTACGCCAAGGGCGACTACGCCTATCTGCCCGCCGGTATGCCGCGGCCCAGCATGCGCAGCGATACCGGGGCCGTCGTTATGACTTTTCACGAAGGCACGCATCGGACCGTTTATGGCGATGCGCCCGTGGGGCTGTATGACCCCACGCGATTGATCGCCAAGATCGAGAGCGAAAAAATGCCCTGGGGCGATCCTAGCGACCCGATTGTTGCAGCGACCGCCAATGGCGCGGGGCGCAAGTTGTTGCGCGAGGACCCCAGAGTCGGCGACCGCACCTGGCTGCTACGATTCGGGCCCGACGACCCCAAGAAAATGACCCATGGCCGCACCGAGACACACCCCGTGGTCGAAGAGGTTTTTCTGATGGAGGGCGAAATCTCGATGCCCTACGGCACACTCAAGCCCGGCGCGTACTTTTGGCGTCCACCCGATATCCCCCATGGTCCAGTGGGCACATTGAAAGGGCTATTCGGGCTTTTTCGCTGCAAGGGTGGACCAATGACAACGGTTTGGTCGAGGGACGAATCGCCCATGATCTGGAGCGCGCCATACACGCCCGTCCTACCGCCAGACATGGTTCCGCTGGCGTCTGCGTCCTACGACGCCAGCCTACGGTATTGATCATCTGATGAAATAGAGTCGCGAAGGCCAACCTCGCCCGCTAGGGTGGCGGTTATTCTTGTTGATTCGACTTTGGGGGATGTATGGCGGCGAAAGACGTGACCATCAAAAAAGGCTTCGTTAATGTTGGCAAAGGCCAGGTGCACTACCGCTTGGCGGGGTCGGGCCCGCCGATCATTCTACTGCACGACTCGCCACGGTCATCGGTGCTGCATATGCCGTTGCTAAAAGAATTCGCCGATCAATTCACAGTCATCGCCATCGATACACCAGGCTATGGCAATTCCACGCCGCTTGACCTTGGCCGCCAATTAGAGATCCCCGACTTCGGTACGGCTCTGGCTGACACCATTGCAGCGTTTGGCGTCGAGCGCTGCCCGGTCTATGGCTTTCATACCAGCTCAAAAATAACGTTAGCGTTCGCAGCTAAACACCCCGAGCGCGTCGCTGTCGCCATTCTCGATGGGCTGTCGCTGCCGCCGGGCGGCGCCGACCCGGCATTTATCGCGAGTTACATGAAGCCCTTCACCATCACCGAGTCTGGCGGGCACTTAGCTGAAGAATGGACCCGCGTGCTCGATTTCCAGCGTTGGTTTCCGTGGTTTACCAAAACCAAAGAAGCGCGCCAACCAACACCTGCGAAAGATCTCCAAGCCCTGCACGAGTACGGCATAGATTTGTTCATGGCAGGTCCGCATTTCTCCGACGCCTATGCCGGGGCCATGCGGTTTGTAGCTCTGCCGCTGATCAACACCTTGAAAGCACGCACCATCGTCATGGCGCGGCAAAGCGACGTGCTGCACGCCTATTTGTCCGCCCTGCCCGACCCGCTGCCGCCCGGCGTGACCAAAGAAAGCCTTCCGCCCGATCGCACCAATTGGATCAATCGCCTGCGCGCTATTTTCACCGAATTTGCGGACTTCAAGGGGGCCGCCAACTTCACACCACCCGATCCATTGAAATTACCGCCGTTGCCTGGCCGCACGACCAACAGCTATGTGAACTTCCCGCAGGGCCAAGTACTGGTGCGGCGTGCGGGCGGAGGCTCCAAACGCCCGATCATATTCCTGCCCGATCTGCCAGGCTCAGCGAGGCAAGATGAGCACTTGTTACTGGCGCTGGCGCAAGATCGCCCGGTTTATGGCATCGATTTGCCCGGCTGCTGTGAATCAAGCCCACTGTCCCAACCCACGCCGCAAGCCTATGCCGACACCATTGCCCGCACGGTCGAATCGTTACGCTTGGGTCAAGTCGATGTGATCGCCGAAGGCATGAGCACGGCCCATGCAGTGTGCTTTGCCGCCTCGCACGCCGCACTGGTGAATAAACTGGTGCTTGATGCGGTGATGGTGGCCGACCGTGACCAGCGCACCGAGATGCGCATCAACTATTGCCCCGACCTGCGCCCTTCGCGCGAGGGCGGGCATTTACACAAATGCTTCCACATGCTGCGCGACCAAGAGGTGCAGTGGCCCTGGTATGACGGTTCCACGTCGGCCATTCGCAAGATTAAGCCACGCATGGGCGGGCCACGCCTGCATGGCCGCGTCGTCGACACCTTGAAACAATGGGACCACTATGCCGAACCAATCCTGGCGGCATTGGAAATGGATGTGGCGGGGTTACTACCCGCCATCACCGCGCCTGCATTGGTCTGCACCGTGCCCGAAGACGCCCGTTATTTGCCCGCCGATGCGGCCGCGAAGTTGCTCAAACATGGCAAGACCGGCGCACGCCCGCGCGACGTGAACAAGCGTGCTAAGTTTTTCCTAGAGTTTTTGGAATAGTCGAACGGCTTAGCTTAGTTGGGCTTTGCGTGGCCCGATTGATATTCAGCCGCCCCCGCACTAACCGCGTCCAAGATTTTTTTGGAACCCCTACCCACGTGATCGGATAAGCGGGCTTGAACATCCTTAGATGTAGCCGCCCACAGCGCGCGCTGGTCTGGTGTTAGCGTATGAATCGTGAAGTTCTTCGCAGCTGCGTTCGCAAGAACCTCTTGTTCCGTGGCTGTCATGCTATCAAAAAATGCACGGCCCGACGGGGCCGAGCAGAACAATACAGTCATTGGTTGTTTGCAACTCACCCTCATCCCCGGCCTGACACGACAAGGCGCGTGGCGGGCGTTGGTGGAATCCGTCCGCGTGGCGTCACACCTGCGCGCTCAGGGCATTGGCAAGGCCTTCATGCGCCATGCCATTGTGTGTGCCCGTGAGAAAGGCGCCAAATTGATGCAACTGACCAGCGATATGCGCCGCAGCGAGGCCCTTCGCTTCTATAAGGCGCTGGGATTCTCGCAAAGCCATGCCGGGTTCAAGCTAGAGCTTTGAAAAGTGAGGCCAGGCTTGAGTTGCCCACCCCATGAATCATGGTTTCAATAAGTCTGAGCAGGGCCGCCATGGTGGGCTATAACCCTAATTATGGCCCGCTTTGACATCGACTTTTCAGCAATCCGCAACACGCTCGCGATCCGTAATTTCCGCATCTTCACAGCGGGTAACGCGGTGTCGCTGTTGGGCACGTGGGTGCAACGCATGGCGGTCGGTTACCTCACATGGGAACTGACCAAATCCGGCGCATGGCTGGGTGCTGTGGCCATGGCCGAGTTTATTCCCGTCATCATGCTAGCGCCGATTACAGGCGTCATCGCCGACCGTTTTGACCGGCGCAAGATCGCGGTGTTTGGTCAATTCTTTGCTTTGCTGCAAGCCGCGACCTTAGCGGCACTGACGATCACCGGCCACATCACACCAATTCTAATCTTCATGCTTCAGTTGTTCGCGGGCGTTGTGCAGCCTTTGATTCAAACCGCGCGTCTGGTGCTGGTGCCCATGATGGTGGGCCGCGAGCGAGTGGGCAACGCGATTGCCATCACCTCTACCATTTTCAACACGGCGCGCATTCTTGGCCCGGTGATTGGCGGTGTTATCATTACGACCGTGGGCGTGGGGTGGAGTTTCGCCCTCAATGCCGTCAGTTATTTTGGCGTGATCGCCTCATTGCTGTCGCTGAACTTGCCAGCCCATGTCTCGTACGGCAAAGGCAGGGCGGTATGGGCGGGTATGTTCAATGACATGGTGGCGGGCTGGCGTTATACGTTCAAGCATCCCGTCCTCGGATGGATTATCCCGACGGTGGGCATTGCCAGCACACTCACGTGGCCCATCGGCGATTTGATGGCCGGCATCGCCGATGAGATGTTCAACCGTGGTGCGGCGGGTCTGGCGGCCATGACCTCGGCCCAAGGCGTGGGCGCGATCATGGGCGGGCTTGTGCTGGCACAGCGCCCCACGGCCGAGGGCCTCAGCCGTATCGTCATCGGCGCCATGGTGATCAACGGAATCTGTGTGGCGTTGTTCTCGGTAATCCCCGAATCGCTCTATCTTGTTGGCCTGGGTATTCTGCTGGTGTCATCATTTTTTAGCGTCATGGTAGGCGTGGGCTCGCAATCTCTCACCCAAGCCGTCGTCGACGACAACATGCGCGGACGCTCATTGAGCGTGTGGTACACTATTACCCGCGCCGGCCCCGCCTTCGGGGCACTCGGACTTGGCACATTGGCTAATAAATTCGGATTCGAGGGCCCTTTATTCGCTGCGGGCGCCATTACCGCCTTCGTAGCCGCGGCCACTCTCTTCATCCGCAATCCACAAGGCCCGCCGCCGTCCATCGATAGTAATCAGGACGGTTAGAACCGTTGGTTCACTTCCCACACCATCCCGTCGGGATCGTGAAAACCCATCGATCGCATCTTGGTTTCGCCTGAGCCGCCGGTTTTTGGCACGGCGCGGTCGAAAGGCTCGCGCGTGACCTTCACGCCGCTGGCTTTGACTTTTTCGAATAATCCGTTGGCATCATCGGTGCCCGCCACGAACAGCGCCCGGCCTATCCCGTAGTTCCACCTTGCCTCGCCGGGATCGGGCAATGGGTCTTTGATGAACTGCAAGGCCGCCGCCATGCCATAGTAATCGTGCTGGCACTTGCATACGGCAAAACGCACCGTGTCGCCCGCCTTACCCGCCGCCAACATGCCTTCGATTTGCATTGTGGAATCTTGGATTTTCGACAGACCCAAGGTGTTGCTGAAAAACCCAATGGTGCGTTCGACGTCGCGCACAATGTGCGTGGTGCGGCGAATCAGAAACGTCTCGGGGTTGGGGCGGTTGTACCGGAAATAGGTTTCGTAAAAGAATCCTTCCGGGTCAAAAAACGCCATGGACGAATACTCGATCATTCCCGCGCCGCGCGGATCGGGGAATGAGCCATCGGCGGGGGCCGAGTGAATCGCAGCGCCTGGGAACGCTTCAATTTTTTTCACCATCTCAGTCGTGTTGGGGACATCCGCCACCAACACGACATTGCCAATGCCTAAACGCCGTTTGGGTGGGCCCGGATCGGGTAATCGTGGGCTCACCCACTCCAGCAAACCGATTTTTCCGATCTCTTTGTCCGCGCCCTCCATGATGAACAGCTTGACCTCATCGCCCGGTTTGCCGCCCGGAATGATGCCGCCTGAGAGTTTCATGGTGGATTGATAGTCAACGCGCCAGCCCAGCACGTCACTGTAAAAGCGCATCATGCGCTCGGCATCGCGGACAATCAGCGTGGTGCGTTTGAGTGTAACTTGTACCATTACTTTACTACTTGCCGGGTGTTGAGCTCGAAAAAATAGCCGTCGGGGTCGAAGAAACTCATCGTCGTCATTTTGATCGTCGCACCATCGGCGCCGGGCGCGCTGTCGTCGATGGGGGGCGAGCAGATATGAACATGCTCGTCAGGCATGCGGGAATGAACCTCACGCACATCCCTGGCGCCTGCCACAAAAATCGTACCGCGGATTTGCAGCGGGCGCTTGGGCAACGGTGGTACGGTGAGCGGCGGATCAAGATATGTCATGAGCCCGAGCATCCCCACCACCGGATCGGCGCCTTTGAGAATGACAACGCGCACCTTGGCGCCGGGCTCGCCTGCAGGCAGTACTTGGCCGCCCACGGTCATGGTCTGGTCGTACCACACCTCCATGCCCATGATACGGCGGTAGAAATCGAGACTAATGGCGATGTCGCGCACTATGAGGGTCGTTCGGCGCACGGCAAGCTTGTCCACGTTGGGCATATTGCGCTTGTGATTGACTTCGACAAAAAAACCATCGGGGTCGTAGAACGACAACGTGGTCATCTCGATCTTGCCCTTGCCATCGGGCGTGGGCACGAACCAATCATGCGGGTGGCAGTGGATGCGGCAGTCGGGTGATTTTTTCAGCCGTTCGTAAAGACCCTTGAGGTCTGGCGTTTCAGCCACGATTACAATATCGCCAATGCCCATCTTGGTCCGATAGGGCGCGGCGGGCTTATCGAGGGGCGGGTCGAGCCACTGCAGGAGACCAATCTTCGCGACGTCCTTGTGGTTACCCTCCATAATGCCGAGGTGAACCTTGGCGCCAGGCACACCCGCTGGGATAATCTTGCCTCCGACCGTCATGGGCTGGTCGTAATAAAGGCTCATGCCCACCACGTCGCGGTAGAATGCGATCGAGCGGCGCACATCTTCAACAATCAAAGTTATGCGTTTGAGAAACGTCTCGGACATAAAACCAAAACCAAGCGGCGTTAAAAGTTATTTCGGCAGCTTGATATTGCCCTTGGCGTTGATTTTCCAGAACGGATTGTAGGCTACTTCCCAGGCATGGCCGTCGGGGTCGGCGAAATAGGCCGTGAAACCGCCCCAGAACACAGGGCCTGCATCGCGCAAAATCGTGCCGCCGGCTTTTTTGGCTTTTGCCAGAACCTGCTTCACCTGGGCTTGGGTGCCGACATTGTAGGAAATCGTCACGTTATCGAAGCCCGAGCCTGGCCGGTCGACGCCCGCATCCTTCGCCAGTTCCTTGGTGGGAAACAAGCACAATGCGCAGCCGTTCATTTGAAAGAAGGCCGCGTTCTCATCGCTCGCACTGGTGGCCGTCCAACCTAGCTTTTCGTAGAACGCGCGCGCGCGGTTGACGTCGGCTACACCCAAAGTGATGGCGCTGATGCGTTGGTCCATGGGACCTCCTATTCACGGGCAAGCGCCCGCGAGCCCAAGCGATGAATTCGAAAACCCCAGCTCTCAACTGCACTCAGCCTACAGGAATGATACCCCGCTGCTGAGGGGGTATCGGGCCTTGACAGGGCAAGGGGCTTGGGATGAGCGACTCTAATCTAGTCCCAATGATGCGGGGTTAACCAATCGCTTCGAGTCCACAGCCGACTTGATCTTTTCCAGCAAAGCCCAGGCTGCCGGGTCGTGGTGCGCCTTATATTGATAGGTCTTGGCCACTTGGAAATGGGCCGCGCCATGAACGGCAAAGTGTTTGCACAATGCCGTATTGATATTGTGAACCGCCGCACTGGCCGCCGCATTCGCTGGTGGCTCTTTGAGTTTGGCGAGATGGGCCTGTTCGGGCACGCGCCGCTGTACGGGCATCCACTGGTCGGGCCAATAGAACACGGGTTCATAAACAAACGCATTGTTGCCAACCACCGCGAACATGTAGCCAATCTCAATTGTATGGGCCGCGATCTCGTCTTTGAAACCGTCAAATAGCTTGGCCGTTGCATTGATGACATTGGCCACATCGGAGGCTGGGAACAACCCATGTACCGGAAGCTAACGCTCGCCCAAGGGGCCAAGCATGTTGTTGAGGGGTGTAAACGGATAGGCGCGGATGGCCTTAGGGATTGTGTTCTCAATCTCGCGGCCGGCGAATTTTTTCACCACTGCTCGGCAGAAATTCAGGCGCTCCTCGGCCCCTGCCGCGGTGCGGTCTTCGCAGGTGAGATGGAACGAGAACTTCACATCGTCCATGAACCCACGTCCCGCTAGCGCCATCTTGGCGCCTTCAACGATGCCCTTGGCGATGGAGGTTTGCCCGGTGACGACATTGGCGAAGGTCTTCACGTCTTTCATCAGGCTTTCGCGGCGCATGCGCATGGATTGCAACACCGGATCGAAGCCAAAGCATTCGGATGTCACGCCTTCGCGGGCGATCTCGGTCATGGCGTCAAGGCAAGGGCGCATCTCGTCGAACGCAAACGAGCCGTAGGAAATTTCCGCAGGTGTGCGCACCAGGCGAAGGCTCACGGTGGCCTTCAACCCCAATGCGCCAGTGTCGGCCAAGAACAAGCCGGTCAGGTCAGGTCCGTAATATCGGAAGAAGGGCTTTGCGCCGGTTTTGCCGTCGCCCTTATGTGCTGCTTGCCCCGTGGGCAGTAGAGTGCCATCGGCCAGCACGACCTCAAGCCCCAAGACCGACTCTGGCGCGCTGCCGTGTTGGCCCGAACCAAAGAACATCGCGCCTTGCGACATCGCCCCACCGACCGTGGCGTGAATACCCGAGAGCGTGCCGAAGAATGGCGTGCGCACCCCCTTGGGTTTGAGTTCCTCATAGAGTTGTTTCCACGTCACGCCTGCTTCGACGACGACGTACATATCGGTGGTATTCACGTCGAGAATACGGTTCATGCGCTGCATGTCGAAGATGACGGTTTGGGTGCGCGTGGGTGTATAGCCCGATGTGTACGACATGCCGCCACCGCGTGCGATGACAGCGTAACCCGCATCAGTGGCAGTCTTCACGCAGCGCGATAACTCTTCCTTGCTGCCCGGACGCACCACGCAAGCGCAGATGGCCCCTGCCGAATAAACGTCAGACGAAAAGAACTCGCGCTCGGTTTGATCGGTGATGACATTGGCCTGGCCTACGATGGCCTCGAGCGATGCGACAATGGCTGAGCTTGTATCGCTATTCATTAGCGTCTTTCGATTATTTGAATCCCAGCACGCCGGGGTTTAACTGCCGTTGCGGGTCCAGTGTATCTTTGAGTTTTGTCACGAACTTCGCGGTGTCGGGTTTTAGCGCCTGAAGATAGGGATAGGTCTTGCCGATTTGGTTTGAGGATGCGCCATATTCGGCAAACAGGTCAGCGAGCTTCAAACGGATTTCGTGCACGAGGGTGCGTGCGGCTGGGTTGGCCGCGGGTTCCTTGAATTTGGCAAGGTAGCCTGGTTCAGGTGTGCGCACGTGAACCGGCAGCCACTCGTCGTCCCAATGCAGCACGGGTTCATAACTAAAGGCATGAGAGTCGATGGCGATGAACAGCCGCGATACCCAGATGTTCAAGGCCTTCATGCGATCGCGGTAAGGCTTGAGCAGGTCATCGCCCGCCGCGATAATTTTCATGGCATCGGAGTGCGCCACCTTGGCATTCATCGCGGCCCAGCGGTCGCCCTTGGGCCCGAGCACACCATTCAAGGGTTTGAATGGATCGGCGCGCACGGCCTTGGGGATGGAATTGGGCATTTCTTCGCCACCGTGTTTAACCGCGACCTCGCGCGCGGTGGTAATGTCGGCCTCAACCGCCGCCTCGCAGCGGCCAGCCGCCACCATGTGCAACGAGAACATCCCTTCTTTGGCGAAGCTGCGCCCTGCTAGTACAAGCTTTGCGCCCTCGATCAAGCCTTTGGCGAATGAACCCTGCCCCTTCACCACACCTGCGAGGGTTTTGAGGTCCTCGATAACACTCGCACCCGCCATGTTCTTATCAGTCGATTCAGGATCAAAAATGTAGGCCTCCTCGGCGATGCCCGCGCGCGCCACCTCGGACATGGCTTGAGAGGCTTTCTCGATGTTGGGAAAGGCGAACGAAGCAAAACCAATCGCCTTGGGCGTGCGCATGAGTTTCAGCGTGGCTTTGGTTTTGATTCCGAACGCACCGCCATCGTGAATGAACAGCCCGGTGATGTCGGGCCCATAGGTGCGATAAAACGGCTTGGCGTTTTTAAAGCCGCCCTGCCCGGTGGTAATGAGCGTGCCGTCAGCCAGTACCACATCGAGACCCAGCACGATGTCAGCCGCCTGACCGTGGCGCGCGGTGCCCATGAACAGAGCGCCTTGCGACAACCCGCCGCCCACCGTGGCGCGAATGCCCGAGAAGGTGCCAAAAAAGGGCAAGCGCAAACCCTTGGGTTTCAGCGCATCGTAAATTTGTTTCCATGTCACCCCGGCCTCGACCGTGATGTACATGTCGGATTCGTTGATTTCGAGGATGCGGTTCATGGTGCCGATATCCACCGTCACGGTGTCGGCGCGGATAGGTGTGTAGCCATTGGTGTAGGACATGCCGCCGCCACGTCCGATGACGGCATAGCCAGACGCCGTGATCGCGCCAATCGCCTTGGCCAAAGAGGCAACATCCTTGGGTTTGATGGCGGCGGCGCAATGTTCGCCTTCGGAATAAACATCGGCAGAATAAAATCGCCGTTCAGCGGGATCGGTAATCACCGCGTCCTTGCCGAGAATGTCGGCCAGGCGGTCGACCAACCGGTCGTTGCGAAGTTGTGCGTCGGAATTTATCACATACTCTCCGTTAGAAAAACGCTTGGATGCCGGTTTGGGCGCGGCCCAGGATTAGGGCATGAACATCATGCGTGCCTTCGTAGGTATTCACGGTTTCCAGATTCAGCAAATGGCGGATGACGTGGAACTCATCGACAATGCCATTGGCGCCGTGCATATCGCGGGCCACACGCACGATATCCAGCGCCTTGCCGCAATTGTTGCGCTTGATCAGCGAAATGGTCTCGGGCGCGCAGGTTCCCGCATCGATCATGCGCCCGGCTTGCAGGGCTGCATGTAACCCCAGCGAAATTTCTGTTTGCATATCGGCGAGCTTTTTTTGGATGAGTTGATTGGCCGCCAAGGGCCGTCCAAATTGCTGGCGGTCGAGCACATATTGGCGGGCCGCATACCAGCAGAACTCGGCCGCGCCCATGGTACCCCAAGCGATTCCGTAGCGTGCCTTGTTCAAGCAACCGAAAGGTGCTTTCAGCCCTTCGCCATTGGGTAACCGGTTTTCTTCAGGTACGAACACATTGTCCATGACCACTTCGCCGGTGATGGAGGCACGTAACGAAAATTTCCCCTCGATTTTTGGCGTGGTCAGGCCCTTGGCGCCGCGCTCAAGAATAAAGCCGCGAATCACATCGTCATCGGTTTTTGCCCACACCACAAACACGTCGGCCACGGGCGAGTTGGAAATCCACATCTTGGCGCCCGAGAGCGCATAGCCGCCATCGACCTTCTTGGCCCGCGTGGTCATGCTGCCGGGGTCGGAGCCGGAGTTGGGTTCGGTCAGGCCAAAACACCCGATCCACTCGCCCTTGGCCAATTTGGGTAAATACTTTTTGCGCTGCGCCTCGGAGCCGTAGGCATAGATCGGATACATCACCAGTGAGGACTGCACCGAGATCATCGAGCGATAACCAGAATCCACCCTCTCGACTTCACGGGCGGTCAAACCATAAGCCACATGGCTGACGCCCGGCCCACCGTACTCGGCCGGAATGGTTGCCCCCAACAGGCCTAACGCGCCCATCTCGGGGTAAATCGCCGGATCATAGGTTTCGTTGCGAAAACTTTCGAGCACGCGCGGCATCAGCTTGCCCTGCGCATAGCTGCGCGCGCTATCGCGGATCAGTCGCTCGTCTTCGCTCAGCAACGCCTCGAAACCCAGCGGGTCTTGCCAGTTAAACTTGGCCCATGTGGTGCCATGAGATGTTTTGCTGGCCATAACGAAGACGTTCCTTACTTTAGTGCGCCGAAGAAATAGAGCGGGCCGCGTTTGGCGGCGGTTGGATTTTCTGCATCGGAGGGTGTGCGCGTATTAATGAGCTTATGTTCGGCGTCGTGGCGGTTCACCGGCTGCACCCATTCGGGATACGTCCCAGGTTCCATCACCTTCTCAGCCCAGTGTTCGAACACGGCTTCGGGTTTGAAGCCTGATGAAATCATTTCATCGCGAAAACTCAATGTATGCAGCTTTGCCCAAAAAGGCTCGGCGTTGTACCAGCAATCCCAATCGCGCATGAAACGCTCGAACACCGGCGTGTTTGGTTCGAAGTTGGGCTGCTCGAAATTCAAGGCAAGCCCGCCCGCACGCAGCACCTTGTGAATTTGCGCGAGCATACGGCGGAAGGGCGACAAAGCGGTTTCGTGCCACAACATGGCAGTGACAACCATGTCCACGCTGCCGGGCTCAAACGGCAAGCTCTCGGCGTTAGCTTGCAGGAAGGTCACATTATGCACACCCATCGCCTTGGCCCGCGCATGGCCATAGCGCAGCATGGGTGCGGCCACATCCAACGCGATCACCTCGGCGTTTGGAAACGCCACGGCAATCGGCAATGTGTTGAAGCCACCGCCCGCGCCCACGTCGACAATCCTCCGCGGATTGAGATTGGGGAATTCGGCCTTCACAAAAGCAGCCAGACTGCGGCCGAGCATATCGCTTTTTCCGCCGGTCGATCCGCCGGCCACGACGAAATGCCCCGACTCGTAGTTCGCCCCCGCAGACACATCATCGGAGGCGAACTCGGCGATATAGCCGCCAGGCGCACAGTGATTATCTACCTCGGCAACATAGGCAGGTATTTCAACTTTGGGATCGAGTTTGAGTTTGTCCGAACCCGCGTTCAGCGCGCGCGCGGAAGCATTCACTTGTTCGATTTGCCGGAACGTCATGGCACGGCCAATTTGCTGACGGGCCTCTTGGCTGTTGCGCCGCAGCGCCGCCCAGGTTTGGTAAATCGGGTCGCGCAACATGGCATCGCGCACTTCGCTACTTTCGCGGCATGGTCGGCCATGCTGGGCCATAAACTCTGGCGCCACCCGGCGCTCATAAACCGCAGCCATGCGGGGTGCGACTTTTGAGCCCAAATGCGAGACCAAGTTGAGCAGGAAGTTCATCTGCGCGGTTTCGTCGTGGCTGGCCTTGGGCAACACCACGTGGCGGCTGAGGTAGGTATAAGCAGGCGGCAAGGGCGCTTGGGCGGGTCTTGCTATCGCTGGTTGCGCCGCCTCATGATCGGTCTTGTCGAGCATCACAGTGCCTATGTATTCGGCTGAAACGGGGCGGTAGTCATAGCATGAACCAATCGCGTTTGGCGATTTTCTGCTAACCTCCGCCGACCGTTAAGATAGCCGAAGATTCGGGGAAAAAGTCATGGGTAAAACGCTTGTCGAAAAAATCATCGCCCGCGCATCGGGCCAGGCCAGCGTACGTCCTGGCGAAATTGTAACCTGCAAGGTCGACCTGGCGATGATTGTGGATTCCGGTGGCCCGCGCAAAATCTGGCCCCGCCTGACGGAACTTGGCGTGGGCCTGTGGGACCCCAACAAGATCGTCGTAGTATCGGACCACTTCGTGCCCGCCGTGGATGCTGAAACGGCCGCCATTCTGAAGCTTGCCCGCGACTTTGTGCGCGAATTCAAGATCCCGCATTTCTACGACATGAAGGGCATTTGCCACATCGTGCTGCCCGAGCACGGCCATTTGCAGCCGGGGATGTTTGTGTGCGGCGGCGATAGCCACTCCACCATGGGCGGCGCGTATGGCTGTTACATGGCGGGCTTTGGCGGCATCGAGATGACGGGCGTGTGTATCACCGGTGAAATTTGGACACGCGTGCCCGAAACCATCCGCGTCGATTGGTCGGGCAAGTTCAACCAAGCCGTCGTCGCCAAGGATGTGATGTTATTCCTGTGCCGCCAGCTCGGCATGGACAACGCCTTCAAGGCCATGGAGTACGGCGGTGATACAGTTTCAAGCATGTCCATGAGCGAGCGCGGCGTGCTGTGCAATATGGCCGCCGAGCTGGGCTGCGAAACTGGCGTGATCGCGCCCGATCAAACGACACTGGCCGCCATTCGTGCGGCGGGCAAAGAACCCGCCGCCGATGCCCTGAAATGGTGCAGCGATGACGATGCCAATTACGTGGCACGGCATAAATTCAGCGCATCGGACTTACAGCCCCAGGTGGCCGCGCCCCACGCGCCTTCCAACAGCGGGCCGGTGACTGACTATAAGAATGTAAAGATCGATCAGGCCTATATTGGCGCCTGCGTGGGCGCAAAATTATCGGACCTGCGCATGGCCGCCGAGGTGCTGAAAGGTCGCAAAGTGGCAAGCCACGTGCGCCTGCTGGTGGCCCCAGCCACACAAAAAGTTTACGCCGATGCGGCTGCCGACGGCACGTTGAATATCCTTACCGACGCAGGCGCGATCATGCTGGCTTCGGGTTGCGGGGCCTGCGCGGCTTTGGGTGCGGGCGTACTGGGGGATGACGAAGTGTGCATCTCATCGACCAACCGCAATTTCAAGGGCCGCATGGGCTCGAACCAGGCCTCGGTGTATTTGGGCTCGCCCTACACGGTGGCGGCGGCGGCCACCGCCGGGCACATCGCCGACCCCCGGGAGTTTTTGTCGTGAAGTGGCAAACGAGTAGCCCTATCACAGGCGTCGTCCTGGGATTTATTCCCAGGACCCAGGGTAACAACCTCCGATCTTGCCGTGGCTCTGGGTCCTGGGGACAAGCCCCAGGACGACAGATGAGGTGGTTGGCATGAGCACCGTGAGTGGAAAAGCCTGGCGCTTTGGCGATGAGATCAACTCTGACCTGTTAGCGCCGGGCTTGTACATGAAATCGTCTAACGAGATCATGGCAACCCATTGCCTGGAATCCGTGGACCCCGCGTTCGCTAAAACCGTGCAGGCAGACGACATTATTGTGGGTGGCCATAACTTTGGAATCGGCAGTGCGCGCGAGCAAGCGGCCCTCAGCTTGCGCATTCTAAAAGTAGGTGCCGTGCTGGCCGAAAGCTTCGCGCGGATTTTTTACCGCAATGCGCTGAACTTCGGCGTGCCGTGTTTGTTTTTCCCGCAATATAAAGAAATCAATGCGGGCGATAACCTTAGTGTCGATGCGGTGGCGGGCAAAATTCAGAATCTGACATCGGGCAAGAATTACATCGTCGACCCCATCCCCGCGCACTTGATGGAGATGATCGTGGATGGCGGCCTCATGCCGCACCTCAAAAAGAAACTTGTAAAAGGAAAAGCTGCATGAGCCACGCCAAAGCGCTGCGCGATTTGCTCAAGGCGCCCGGGGTAATTATCGCGCCAGGGATGTACGACGCCCTGACCGCGTTGCTGATCGAGCAGCACAAGTTCAAATGCGCCTATATGGGCGGGGCCAGCATTTCCTACACGCGCATTGCGCAGCCCGATATTGGGCTGACGACCTTAAGTGAGGTTGCGCAAGTGGTCAGCCACGTCCGCGAGCGTGTGTCGATTCCCTTCGTCGTCGACATTGACACCGGCTTTGGCAATGCGCTCAACACTCAGCGCACCGTGCGGCTGCTGGAGCGCATGGGGGCCTCGGGCATGCAGCTCGAGGACCAAACCTATCCCAAGCGGTGCGGGCACTTGGCGGGCAAAACCTTGGTCTCCACGGCGGAGATGGTGGGTAAACTGAAGGCCGCACTCGATGCCCGCGCGGATTCCAATACGGTGATCGTCGCCCGCACTGATGCCATTGCCGTGGAGGGTATCGACCGGGCGCTAGAGCGTGCCCACGCTTATATGAATGCAGGCGCGGATGTGTTGTTCATCGAAGCCCCGCAAACCACCGACCAAATGGCGCGGTTGGGCAAAACGTTTGCCGGCAAAATTCCCTTGATCGCCAACATGGTCGAAGGCGGCAAAACACCCTTAAAGCCGGCCAAGGAGTTAGGTGAGTTGGGCTTTAAGATGGCGATTTACCCCGGCGCCCTGGTGCGCATGGTGGCCCACGCGGCTAGCTATTTTCTCAAGATATTACAAGAGGATGGCGACACCGCCCGGGCCCGGGACCGGATGTTTGATTTCGCCCAACTCAACGCTATTCTCGACCTCGATCAGATCATGGCGGCCGGTCAAAAGTACGACGAGAAACTGGCCAAAGCCGCCGAATAAATCAGCCGCGACAAGCGGCCAGACCAAGATTGGGGACGACACATGGAATTATCGAACAAGACCGCGCGCCAGCTTTATCAAGAGGTCAAGGCCAACCCGGCGCGGGCGAAATTTGGTTTTGGCGAAAAAGCCGCGCTCGTGATCATCGACGCGCAGAAGGCCTATACCCGCACCGACCTATACAAATCCGCCTATGAGACCGACCACAACCAAATTCAGTATATCAACGAGGTTGCAGCCCTGATGCGTGCCAAGGGTTGGCCAGTGATTTGGACTTATGTGGCCTACATGGAATCGGGCGAAGATTGCGGCGTGTGGGGCACGCGCACCAACACACCCGACAGCTTGCAGAATATCAAATTCGGCTCGGATCGTTCAAAGCTCGATGAGCGCTGCCAAGTGGATTACGTGAAGGACGTGGTGTTTTGCAAAAAAATGCCCAGCCCCTTCCATGACACTGGATTGGTGAGCCTGCTGACCTTCCATAAGGTGGACACGGTGCTGATCACCGGCGGGTCCACATCGGGCTGCGTGCGCGCGTGTGGCGTGGACAGCCTCTCGCACGGTTACCGCACCACCATCATTGAAGAGTGCGTGGCCGATAAGCACGAGAGCTACCACTTCGCGAACCTGACGGACCTGGCGCTGAAATATACCGATGTGGAATCCGTCGAGACCGTCAAAGCCTGGCTGCGCGGGAAGAATTGATATTTTTTCGCGTCACCCCCGCGAAAGCGGGGGTCCATGGCAACCCAACAACTGGTTTCCCGTTTGGGCGGGAATGACACCGAGTAAATGGAGTCTGATGTGAAACCCGATCTTGAGCTGTACGACTACTGGCCCTACGAGAACCGCCCGAAAATCACTTGGCCCGGTGGCGCACGCGTCGCGTTTTGGGTGGCGCCTAATATCGAGTTTTACGAGATCAATCCGCCGATCAACCCCAAGCGCTCGCCTTGGCCGCGCCCGCACCCGGATGTGAACCTGTACTCCAACCGCGATTACGGCAACCGCGTCGGCCACTGGCGCATGATGGAGGTGATGGACAAATACGGCGTGCGCGGCTCCATCTCACTCTCAGTCGCGCTGATCGAGCATCACCCGGAAATCATCAAGGAGTGCGTCGACCGCAATTGGGAGTTCTTCTCGCACGGCATTTATAACACGCGCTATTCCTATGACATGGACGAGGCGCAAGAACGCGCCATTATGGAAGATTCCATTGAAACCGTCATGAAGGCCACCGGCCAGCGCATCTCGGGTTACCTAGCGCCCGCGCTGACGCACACCGAGCGCACCATGGACCTGCTGGCGGAATATCAGTTCCTTTACACCTGTGATCTGTTCCAAGACGACCAGCCGCAGCCGGTGAAGGTGAAGAAGGGCCGCTTGATCTCCATGCCCTACTCGCTCGAAATCAATGACATCATTGTTTACAACAGCTATCTCGCCACGCCACGCCGCTATGGCCAGATGATCAAAGATCAGTTCGATCAGCTGTACGAAGAAGGCAAGGAGTCGGGCACCGTGATGTGCATTCCGCTGCATGCGTACGCTGTGGGCCACCCACACCGCATGGCCGCCTTCGAGGAGGCGCTCGATTACATCACCAGCAAAGAAGGCGTGTGGGTCACCACCGCGCGCGAGATCGCCGAGTATTATTACGAGAATTGTTATGACACCTGCGCGGCCGATATTGCCGCCCGCAAGGGGGGTTGAGCCATGACCGTCGCCAAGGAGTATTTGGAATACCCCATGCGCCGTTACGGCATGGACCAGGACTTTTACGAATGGTCGATTCTGTTCAAGCGCAAGAAAGTCAAGTGGCCCAATGACGCGCGCGTGGCCTTGTGGATCACCATCGACTTAGAGTTTTTTGGTCTTGATCAGCCTGCCAAGCCCTTCAAAGCACCGGGCGGCATGGTGACCTCGTATCCCGACCTGCGCCATTTCACGACGCGCGATTACGGCAACCGCGTTGGCATTCAACGCATTTGGCGCGTGCTCGATAAATACAAAATCAAATCATCGGTGGCGATGAACTCGAAGGTGGCCGAGCGTTATCCGTACTTGGTGAAGAAAATCAACGAGCGCGGCGATGAAATCATCGCCATGGGCGTCGACCAAGGCAAGTTGCACTACGGTGGCATGGATGACGCCGTTGAGGCCGCACAGGTGGCCGAGAGCGTGAGCGTGTTGCGAAAACTCTCGGGTCAGCCCGTGACCGGTTGGATGAGCCCGGCTAAATCTGAAAGCTGGAAAACGCTCAAACACGCCAAGGCCAATGGCATTGAATATGTGTGCGATTGGGTGGCCGATGACATGCCCTTCGAGCTGACCGCGCCCGATGGGGCGGGCAAGTTGTGGGCGATGCCCCACAGCAGCGAAATTTCCGACCGCAAGATCATCATCGATAACAAACATAACGAAGATGAGTTTGTGGAGCAGATCAAAGATCAGTTCACCGGGCTTTATAAGGAAACGGCCAAGCACGGCGGGCGGATTTTATCGCTATCGCTCACGCCCTACATCATGGGCCTGCATTACCGCATTAAATACCTCGACATCGCGCTCGGCTGGCTGATGAAACAGAAAAATGTCTGGCCCGCCAGCGGTGCAGAAATTTTGAAGGCGTTTAAGGCCGGATAGAACTTTCAGTGCGCATTTGTTTCTTCGGCGAGTCCTACGTCAGTGGCACCGGTGATCCCACCTATCAGGGCTGGGTCGGGCGCTTGTGCCAAATGGCGCGCGCCCGTGGCTATGACATCACCGCCTATAACTGCGGCATTCGTGGCGCCAGCAGCGCGTTAATGGAACGCACTTGGCAGCGGGAAGCCGAGACGCGCTTGACCGGTATCGACAAAGCAGCAGCGGTGTTTAGCTTCGGCACCAACGATTCATGGATCGAGAATGGCGCGCCCCTGATTGAAGCAGATCGGCAAATGGATAACACCCGTGCGATCCTGCGCGCAGCCAAGTCTCGCTGGCCGACGTTAATGGTTGGGCCGCCAGGCCTGGCGGCCTACACGCCCGGGACGTTGCGCGAGACGGATCACCGCGCACGCTGCGCAACCATGCAGAAAATTTGCGATGATGAGGCCGTGCCCTACTTCGACACACTCGCGGTATTCAGTTCATTCAAACACTGGTCCGGCGAAGCGATCAAGAACGATGGCGCTCATCCTGGAGCCGGCGGCTACACGGAGATGGCGGCAGTTATTGACGCGTGGGGTCGCTGGCGCGCGCTGTTGGATACGCTGCGCGCCTGAGTCGCAAATATACCGCCCGTGCATAGTCATTCATATTTTTGCGAACTATGCAGCGCCAGCATAAAACGTGCCTGTTATTTTCCTGTAAGAACAGGTGGGCTGCGAATGGCTGCGAATCGCGCTATGCGGTTTTTTGTGAGGTTGGCAACATCATGCCCGGCCCGTTGACGCCGCTTCAAGGTGACTTGCCCGAACCCGATACACGTGGTCAGCTTGGGTATTGTTCGACTCGTTTGAAAGGTTGTTCGCCGTGGCCACAGCACCATTATTAAAACGCATCAAAATTGCCACCATTACCGTCCCGGACCTCGACGAGGCCACGAGCCAATACAAAAAATGGCTGGGCTATAGCGTCATCGAATCGGGCAAGGTAAGTGCTGCACACGCCACACTGTGGGGCACACCAGCCATGATCGGACGCCGCGTGGCCGTCATGCGCCCGGCCAGTAAAGCCGATGTGTACATTCGTGCGGTGGAGATCGACCGGGTGGGCAACTACCGTCCCATGACGACATGGGGCTGGAGCGCGGTTGAGATCATCGTCGATAACCCCGAAAAACTTCACCTCAAAATCAGCCCCTCGCCATTTCACATCATCGGCAAGCCGCGACGCTTGAATGGCTATCCCACCATCTGCGCGTTTCAAGTCACGGGCCCAGGCAAGGAGGTGTTGTATCTGACCTCCGACATGGGCAATCCCGGCACGGGCCTGTTGCCCAAGCCTGGCGCCAATGTGGGCCGCCCATTCATCATGGTGCTGGCCAGCGGGTCGGCCGAGCGCGTGCGCAACTGGTACAGCGACACCTTCAAAATGAAGCGTAATAAAATCAGCGGCAATCCGGTGGATATTATTCAACACGCCCAGGCGCTGCCGCCCGAGCACCCCTTCCCGATCACCGTGGCGGCCTTGGCCGACCACGGCAACTTGATCGAAATGGATGGCTACCCCACCAACACAGGCCCGCGCCCGCGCAACCATGGCCAATTGCCGCCCGGCGTTGCCATGACCAGCTTTGGTGTGAAAAACCTGGATCAGTTGAAGTTGAAATGGCTGAGCGCCCCCGCGGCCATCAAGGGGGCAGGCTACGAAGGCCGCCGCGCCGCCTGCACGATCGGGCCGGCCGGTGAGATCATCGAGTTGATCGAAGAATAAACCCCGGGAGGAACCTATGGTCGATGGTCCACTGAAACGGGAGGCATTTTTGAAAATGTCTACGGCCGCGATCATGACAGCGGGCGCGGGCGGCGCCCACGCGCAAACACCGCCGACACCCCTTATCAAACGATTCAGGATCGCCACCCTTAACAGCCCCGACATGGCGGGTGTCGCCGATTGGTACAAAACTTGGTTTGGCTACAACGTCGTCGAGACAGGCAGCGTTGATGATTCATTGGCGCTTAGTTGGGGCACACCCAATATGGCAGGCAAGCCCTATACCCTGCTGTCATCGAAAGGCAGCCCCGACGTGTGCTTGCGTGTGGTCCAGGGTGATGCCACGGCGAAATTCAATCCACGTGCGACATACGGCTGGGGCTCGCTTGAGTTCATCGTCGAAGATCTCGACTCGCTCTATAAAAAATTCAAAGCGGGTGGCGTGAAAATATTCCGCGAACCGGGCTCACTGGGCGGCCAATTCGCCTCAATCCACGCCATGCAGATTTATGGGCCCATGGAGATGAGCCACAACATGACGGTCGAGACGGGG
Organism: Rhodospirillaceae bacterium; assembly: GCA_009693785.1. Lineage (GTDB taxonomy): Bacteria > Pseudomonadota > Alphaproteobacteria > Rhodospirillales > Rhodospirillaceae. The sequence goes on along the minus strand of SHWP01000027.1, from coordinate 22,775 downwards.
GATCGTGAAAAATCGAACCTGCCGGTCGCAAAGTCCGAAGTGGATCGCATTTTCTTGGTGGGCCTTAACGGGCCGAACTTGGAGAAGTTGCGCGACTTCTATGCCTCCACCTTCAAGATGAGCACGTTTCCAAATTACACTTATCCCATTCCCACGCTGGCGCAGGCCTTGAACCTTCCCGCGGATCACTTGTTCTCGTTGACACTGGTGCGCAGCGCGCAGAAGGGAAATACCCTTGAGTTGCATGATCTGCCCTCACCAGGGGGGCCGCGCCCACAAGTGACCGGACAGCTTCCGCCGGGTGTAGGCCTGGTTAGTTTTGGCGTGGCAAATCTTGATGACCTGCCGCTTGCCTATCTGAATGCGCCCGCTGTTTATTCAGGCGCGGCCTACGCGGGTAAACGTGCGGCCACGCTGAAAGGTGCGGCAGGCGAAATGATCGAGTTGATCGAGGAGGGAAACCATGCATAAATTTTTCGTAGTCGCGATGATGGCAGCACTGCTACCGACAAACGCCATGGCCGATAAACTTGAAATCAAACGCTGGAACCCAGCCAGCATGAGTCAGCCCAAGGGCTACTCGCAGATCGTCACCGTGAAGGGCGATCACAAATTGATTAAGCTCGGCGGCAAGGCCGGGCTATATGCCGACGGCCGGATCCCCGAAAGCCTGGAAGACCAAGCTAAACTCACATTCGAGAACATCACGCTGGCCCTGAAAGAAGCGGGCGCCGAACCCAAGGACGTGGTGGAGATTCAAGTGTTTATCGTCAATCTCGCCAACATTAACCCCGAGCCGGTGTATAAAGCGATTCGCGATTATTTCCCCGAAGGCCGTAAACCGGTGTCGATGGTGATCGGCGTGTCGGCTTTGGCGATTCCGGCACTTAAGCTTGAAATCAACGTCACCGCTGCTGTTCCTGAATAACCCGCCCCCACTGCGGATCAAATCAACCGAAAGGGCCCCCGATGACAACAATCTTCCACCGCCGCTCCATATTCGCCAGCGCATGTGCATTCCTTACGTTGAGCGCCAGCGTGACGTTTGCTCAAGCACCAGCCGCACCGACTGCGGCTCCGGCTGCTATGCCTGCCCCGGCCATCGTGCCGCTGATCACGCGCATCAAGACGGCCACTATCGGCGCGCCCAATGTGGCTGAGATCGAGAAACTCTACACCGAATGGCTTGGTTACAAGGTGCTGGAGAAAGGCAAGGTTTCCGATGCCATGGCCAAAAGTTGGGGCACACCCAAAACTGCCGGACGGAACTTCGTTCTCATGAACTCGGCGGGGACGCCCGATGTTTTTATCCGCGCGGTCGAGATCGACGCGGTGGCGGGCTATAAGGCCAACACCACGCACGGTTGGAATTCCATCGAGATAATCGTCGAGAACCCCGACAAAGTTTATGAGAAACTCAGCAAGTCGCCCTTCAGGCATGTCGGTGGCCCGAAGAATCTTAACCCGCCCTACGATTCCATCCGCGCCACCCAATTCATCGGCCCGGCGGAAGAAACGCTCTATTTCACCGCCGAGAAGGGCGATATTTCGAAATCACCGCTTCCAGCTGCCAAGTCGTTCATCGACCGGCCCTTCATCTTGGTGCTGGCCGGGCCTGATGCTGGAGCAATGGTGAAATTCTACATGGACACGTTCATGTTGCCCGGCGGCCCGCCATATCCGACGACCATCGATCTGATTGCCAAGGCGCAAGGATTGCCCGCCGATCATAAATTCCAATTGGGCCTCGTGCGCGCCGCCGAAAAGGGCAACAACATCGAGATCGACGGATATCCGCCCTCAGCCACGGCGCGTCCGAGAGCTGATGGGCAGCTACCTCCAGGCGTGGCCATGGCCAGCTTTAACGTCAACTCGCTGGATGGCCTGAAAGTGAAGTTCATTCAGCCGCCAGCAAAACTCTACAAAGACAAGCGTTCGGCGACATTCATTGGCCCAGCGGGTGAGTTGACCGAACTGGTCGAAGAGCCCCGGCCTTAGGAATGCACGCATGAGCGGCGGCCATCTTATTATACGAGCAGATCAAGGCGGCGTTCGCACACTCACCTTAAACCGGCCCGAGGCCCGCAACGCACTTTCGCTGGCATTAATGGAACAACTGATCGCGGAGTTGGTCGCTGCCGATAAAGACCCCGCTGTTCAGGTGATAATTTTAGCCGCTAGTGGCCCGGCCTTTTGCGCCGGCCACGACCTGAAAGAACTCCGCACACACAACGAGCCAGCGTGGACGCTGGAACTCTTTAAAATGTGCGCCGAACTAATGTTGACGATGACACGCATCCGCCAACCCATCATTGCGCGAGTGCATGGCATCGCTACAGCGGCAGGATGTCAGCTCGTGGCCACGGCGGATTTGGCCGTGGCCGTGACAACCGCCACCTTCGCCACACCAGGCGTCAACATTGGTTTGTTCTGCTCTACACCCATGGTGGCGTTGTCACGCAATGTGGGCCGCAAGAAAGCCATGGAGATGCTGCTGACCGGGCGGCCTATCACAGCCGCCGAGGCCGTACACCTCGGGCTCATTAATTCGGCTGTCGCACCCGATGCACTTGATGCAACGATCTTGGATCTCGCTCAAACCATCAGCGCAAAGTCGTCAAAAGTTCTGGCAATTGGTAAACGAGCTTTTTACGAGCAAATCGACCAAAGCATGGTGGACGCCTACGCCTACGCCAGCGCCGTCATGGCTAAGAACATGCTTGAGCCCGATGCGGCCGAGGGCATCGACGCGTTCTTATCCAAACGCAAGCCAATGTGGGCGAGCTAACTTATCCCAGCGCCTGAAGCACGGCGCCCATCGCAAGGAACGAAACCAGCGTGTTGCCGCAGTTGATGGCCGAGAACGTGGCCGATGCGCCGTTGTAGCGGTCATGCATCAATTCCATCGATCCGACGAAAACAAGCCAAATGGCGCCTGATGTCATCAAGGCATCGCCCATGGTGGTGACGGACTTCCACTCAAACACCATCGACAGCCCCACCGCGGCGATAAGGTACATCACCACCGAGTTACCAACCGCCGACAACGGCTTGCCCATCTGATCAGGCGTCTTACCTAGCTCTGCTTGCCACCGTTTCATGAACATCAGGGGCGAGTACCACAACGAACCCACGGCCATGGCCGCAACCGTGGCTGCCCCGGCACCAAGCCAATTCACACCTTGCAACATGGATACTTACTCGGCCGGATGAGGTTGCGCGCCCATCGGCATGCGGACATCGCCCTTAATCAAACCTAGTGCCGAGCCGAGCGCGAACAACAGCCAGCCAATCATCGCAGAGAAACCGCCGACGGGCGCCAGTCCGCCATATCCACCAAAGGTGATGGAATAAACGCTACCTGGAAACAGAACTACTGAAGCCGCCAGCAAGATTCCCGACAATTGAATGACACGGCGCGGCCAACCGTCGGCCATCAACTGGCAAACCACGGCGACTATAAGAACAGCGATGCCCTGGTCGGCTTGAAATGCGGTGGAGTCAAGAAACGTCCGCACCGCATCGGCGGGATATTTCATCGTCTGTTCAAGGCCATGAACGGCGAAAGCTGCAAGGGCTACCGACGAACCCGCAGCGAGAGCTCCGAATATAAAAACGCGATAGTCGAACGACGTAGTTGCATTTTCTTTCTCCTCAGAATGAGCGGGCCTAACGAGCTTCGAGTTTAATAGCTTGTTCCAATTGATGGAACCCGGCCAAGAACTGGCGCTCTGCTTCGGCCACTGGCAAGGGCGTCAGTTTAACATGTTTCAGCGGCTTTTCCTTAAAGTTGAGCACACTACGGCATTCTTTTTCACTGAAACCAGCCAGTTGCACCGCCTCGGTCGCGGCCGCAATGCGGTCGGCTTTTTTAATCAAGGCCCTGTCTGTTGGTGGTAAGACCGGGGGCAAGCCGAATCGAATAAAAATGGCCCGAGTTAGCCGGGTTTCGATTTCTTTGAAAACATCGCCCACGGCGGCTTTGAATGGCGTGATGAGGTCGTGGGTGACGTATTCCGATGCATCGTGAAGCTTGGCCGCCATTAATAATCGGGCGCTCGCACGCGGCTTCAGTCGGCGAACAATATCGACCACAAAGTCCGAATGCTGGGCCACGCTCCAAGCATGATTCCCCTTGGTTTGGCCATTCCAGCGGGTGTTGCGGGCAAGACCAAGAGCGATGTCCTCGATCTCGATATCCAGTGGTGAGGGGTCGATCAAATTCAACCGGCGCCCAGACAGCATGCGTTGCCAAGTCCGGGGGGCATGGGCGGCTAGCCTGGCTGCGGGGCTTTCAATGTGGGCGGGCTTGTCGTGAGTTGGGGTCATGGTGCTTAGAAATAGCCATCCAAGAGAATCAACCAAGAGTAGGCAAAGGTGTTCAAATCATTGAATTTTTTAGGAAACAGAATACCTTATACCTGGGTGCAGAGAACAAGCCCGCAAAGTTAACGGTGCGGACCAAACCGCGCGGCATCAGGTTAAGGCAAGATCAGCGGCAATGGCACTGGTTACCACAGATTATTTAAAGCCGATCACTTTCCTGGTGGTGGACGACAAGTCCTATATGCGGCGCGTGATTAAGAGCGTGCTGGAAACCCTTGGCGCCAAGAGTATCGAAGAGGCCACCAGTGGGCGCGAAGCGATGGACACCATCCGCCAGTGGCCGCCCGATATTGTGCTCACTGAATTTTGGATGACCCCCATGAATGGCGTTGAAATGCTGCGGGCCGTGCGCACCGACAAAGGCCCCTTGCGATTCACCCCAATCATCATGGTCACAGCCGAAACCCGGCGCGAGAAAGTGATTGGCGCACGCAACGCAGGCGTGACCGAGTATATCGCCAAGCCAATTACTGCCAAAGGGATGTTGCTGCGTATTCGCGAAGTCATCAAACGGCCACGGCCCTTTGTGGACACCCGGGCGTATTTCGGCCCAGACCGCCGCCGCCGCACCGAAGTGATGGCCGCCGGACAAGACCGCCGCGGCATTGGCGAGCGTCCGCCGCCGGTTGAAAAAGAAGGCAACGAGGGCCTAACGCAGGAGCAAATCAACCGGTTGGTGGCAGGCGATTCGATCAAAGACTTCGGCAATCGCTAACTGCGCATTAGCTGCAAAACATATCGCATGACGCATAGTACGCACGGATCATGACGGCGCAAACAGTAGTTATTGTTGGCGCAGGCGAAGCGGGCGGTCAGGCTGCTATTTCATTGCGCCAAAGCGGGTTTGGCGGACGAATCATCGTCATCGGCGACGAATCTTATGTGCCATACGAACGCCCACCGCTTTCGAAAGCGTTCTTGGCCGGTAAGGCCGAGCTTGAACGCATGTACATGCGTGGCGCTGATTTTTACCCCTTGAATCAAATCGAGCTGCGGCTTTCGACCAGCGTGCGCGCCATCGAGCCCGCAAGCAAATCCCTCTCGCTGCAGAATGGCGGGCGGTTGACCTACGATAAGTTGGTGCTCGCCACAGGCGGGCGCGTACGCAAACTTCCATGCCCGGGAGCTGATCTGCCCGGCGTGTTTTATTTGCGAACAATCGCCGATGTGTTGTCGTTTCGCGACCGGCTGGTGCCTGGCGCCAAACTGGCCATCGTCGGGGGCGGCTATATTGGCCTTGAGGTGGCCGCAGTGGCCATCAAACGCGGCTGCGCCGTTAACGTGATTGAGGCGATGCCACGCGTTTTAAACCGCGTCGTCGCGCCCGAGATGTCGGCATTTTACGCCACTGTGCATCGTGAGGCGGGCGTAAATATTTTTACCTCGGCAAGCGTGACAGCCCTTGAAGGCCACGGCCAAGTGGAGCGCGTGGTGTGCAACACAGGCCAGGCTATTGCGACAGATTTTGTCATAGTAGGTATTGGCATCGTGCCCAATGTCGAGATCGCGGCAGACGTCGGGTTGCAAATTGACAACGGCATCAAAGTTGATGAATTCGCCCTTAGCAGCGATCCCCACATCTACGCCGTTGGCGATTGCTCCAATCACCCCAACAGCATACTTGGACGGCGCTTGCGTCTCGAATCGGTTCCTAATGCGCTGGGCCAAGGCAAGGCGGCAGCACTGCATATACTAGGTAAACCTGAGCCGTATGCCGAGGTGCCATGGTTTTGGTCCGATCAATACGATCTGAAACTGCAAATGACGGGTATTTCAGACCCCGGAGATGGAGTCGTGATTCGCGGCTCCATGGACGAACGAAAATTCTCGGCTTGTTATTTGCGTGATGGTGTTTTTGTGGCCTGCAATGCAGTGAATATGGCTAAAGATTTTATTCAGTCCAAAAAGCTCATCGCAGCGAAAGTCAAAGTTGATCCAAGCCGATTGGCCGACACTTCAATCGCGCTTAAAGATCTGGCGGTATGAGCGAAGGATTATTTCATCTTCTACGATCGCGCTTTCCAACCGATCTGAGCAAGCCGTTCCTTATTCTCCCAAATAGCACGGTGATGAGTTACGGCGACATCGATGTGCTGTCGGCGTGCATGGCCAATGCGCTGGCCGCATCCGGCGCCAAACCCGGCGACCGGGTGGCCGTCCAGGTCAACAAAAGTGCCGAGGCGGTAGCCTTGTACCTAGCCTGCTTACGCGGCGGATTTGTGTATCTTCCTCTGAATTCCGCCTACCGCGAGGATGAGCTTGAGTACTTCTTAACCGATGCCGAACCAACCGTAGCAGTGGGCGATGAGACAGCGCGCCAATTCAAGGGCATTGCCGAAAACTGCGCGGTGAAGTCATTCTTCACGCTCGCCGGGGATGGCGGTGGATCATTGATGGCAGCCGCGCAAGCCGTCGGCCAAACCCAACTACCAGCGGATCGTAATGGCGACGATCTTGGCGCAATTCTGTATTCATCCGGCACGACCGGCAAACCGAAGGGCGTGATGCTTAGCCATGGCAACTTGGCATCGAATGCACTGACTTTGCACCGGCTCTGGCAGTTCAGCCCAAACGACATATTACTGCACGCTTTACCGATCTTTCATACGCATGGATTGTTTGTGGCGCTGAATACAACGTTGCTGAACGGCACGCCGATTCTGTTTCACGCAGCGTTTTCATCTGACGACGTCATTGCCGATTTACCGCGAGCGACCGTCTTGATGGGTGTGCCCACTTATTACGTAAGGCTTCTTGCTAGTCCAAAATTTAACCGCGATGTATGCAAAAACATGCGGCTCTTCATTTCCGGATCCGCGCCACTGTTGGAGGAAACATTCACCTCTTTTGTCGAACGCACAGGGCATCTGATCCTTGAACGTTACGGCATGACCGAAGCGGGTATGATTACTAGCGCCCACCCAGATAAACCCCGGCGCGCCAATACCGTGGGCTGGCCCTTGCCTGATGTGAGTCTGCGGATCGTCGGCGAGAATAGCCGTGAGCAAATGGCGGGGGCAACTGGTGAGATTCAAATCAAAGGCCCCAGCGTTTTCTCCGGCTATTGGAGAAAACCTGAGAAAACAGCCGAGGACTTTACGGCTGATGGTTACTTCAAGACGGGCGACATCGCCCGCCTTGAACCGGACGGCATGGTTACAATTGTTGGCCGCGCTAAGGACATGATGATTTCGGGTGGATTTAATGTGTACCCGAAAGAGATCGAAGCCTTGATCGATGCATTGCCGGGTGTGGATGAGTCCGCCGTCGTAGGCATGCCCCACCCGGATTTTGGCGAGGCGGGGCTGGCTATTGTCACGATGAAATCAGGAAAGCCCGCACTAAGCTGTGATGATGTCATCGCCGCGCTGAAAGGGAAGCTTGCGAATTATAAAGTACCAAAGCTTGTGGTCGTCGCCGATGCTCTGCCACGCAACGCCATGGGCAAGGTACAAAAAAACGAATTGCAAAAAACATACCTAGCCGCATGGCATACGGGCATTAAAAATCAGGCCCGTTAGTTCAAGTTCCCGTTTCCATCGGCAAGCTTGTATCAGGCGCCCATTCGGTCATGGAGCCGTCGTAGAGTGCGACGTTCTTATGCCCCAAGAGCAATAGCGCAAACGAATCTGTTGTGGCTGAAATGCCGCCACCGCAATAGGTGATCACGCGCTTGGCCTTGGTGGCGCCAACCGCGCCTAGCTTTTTGCGCAACTGCGCGGCAGGCAAAAAGGTTTTGGTCTTGGGGTCGATCAAATCCATGGCGTAGACGTTGACCGACCCAGCGATATGACCAGGGCGCCCGTATTGTGGCTTAACGCCCGAGTGCACATCTGGGTGAAGCGCGTTGATAATGCAGGTATCTTTGCGACCAAGTGCGGCCAGCACATCTTCCTTACCAATGATTTGACCAGGGCGCGGTTTCGCCTTGAATTGTGCCGTTGGCCATTTAGGCGTGGCGATGGTGGTGATGCGCTTGTCGGCAACCCACTTGTCCCACCCGCCGTTGAGAACGTGGACTTTGTCATGGCCCATGGCACGGAACATCAGGAACAGGCGCGTCGCCCAATAGTTCGCCCCGCGACTGTAGAGCACCACGCGATGCTGATTGCCGATGCCGTGAGCTGACATCACGCGCTCGAATTGCTGCTGCGGCGTCATCATGAATTTGAGTTTCGGATGGGGTGCCGCCAACTCTTCCAACAAATCAATGAAGCATGAATTGGGAATGTGTGCGGCTTGCCAGTCGGCCACGCCTTTTTGAATGTCGTAGCCGCCCTCGGGCTTGATCGTCATGCGCACGTTGCAATCAACAATACACAGGTCTTGATCGGCGAGGTGTTTTTCCAGCCACGCGCCATCAACCAAAATCTTCGGATTGGGATACGAAGCGACTTGACGCGTGGGCTTGCGTTTCGTCACGGCGCGGTGTTTGGTTTTTCTTCGCGTGGCCATAAAGCCTCCGTTACGCTGTGCGTATTTTCTGAAATCGATCACGAAGGTACGCGCCAACAGCCACCAGAATATACGCGATCAGGACGATGACATTGATTGGGTCGTTTACCGAAACCATTTGAAGAATACCAAGCGCGACCCCAATAGCGTTCGCGATGTGACAGAACCGCCACGGCACGCGCGTGGGGCCTTCTATATAAAGCACGGCCACATTCAGAAAAAGCAGGAGCAGGACCGAAAAATCAGTCGACAAGTACCACACTAGCCGACCCGACAATTCGTTAAACATGAATGGTGTGATCGAAATATGAAATAGCGCCAGGGAGGCTAATAACACCAATCCCGACAGATGCACCATTCGAGCGGTGGGGCGCTTGATCATAATGATCGCAACTCCAACAACGATAGCGCCAGAATGCCGGTTTATCAGATCAACCTCAAGCCAAAGGCGTCACGCCCAGATTCGAATTAGTTAATTCTGGAAAATATTTTGCCAGCATCCGCTCAGAGTGATCCACGAGGTTGCGGTGCTTTAAGGTGGCGGCCTTCAATGGAAAGTCCCACGGCGTGCGAACAATCGAGGCAATGAACGCAAACTGAACGGCATCCATGACTGTCGGCTTGTCGCCAAAGCACCACAGCCGCGCGCCAAGCCAATGCCCCAGCGCCGTGACATCATCAATCCCGAGTTTCCAAATCGTCTCGGTGGGATGACGGCCAAGGCCGTGATGCCAGATGGATTTCTTAACGTTTTTTTGCACCAAGGGCGGGATGAACTTGCCTAATAACCCCTTCAGTCCGATTACTGCGCGAGCATAGCCCGATGTCTCGGCGGGATGATCGGGATCAAGCCAGCGGGCAAAAACTGCGGCCTGATAAAGATGCTCTTCCATTAGCCGCTGGAACGCCAAAGACTGTGCTCGTTCAGCCAGTGTGAGCTTGCCATCGACAGGATGACCGTTGACGCGTTCGAGATGCTCGATGATGAGGCCAGAGTCGCTGAACATTTTGCCATCGAGTTCGATATGGGGCGCCTTACCCGTGGCTGATTTTATGCGGCCCTTGATAGTCTCGACCTTGTAAGCAAACCCCGCCATACGCAAATAGGTCTCAAGCTTCAGGCAAAACGGGCTGGGATTTGGCAGCCCGAACATCGGTGCAAACTGGTGGAGTACAATGGTCATGAGTCTTATCCCTAAATAAATCCGCCCACTTGGCGTTTCCACATATCGGCGTAAAGACCGCTCTTGGTCAGTAGCTCGGCGTGTGGCCCCTGCTCGACGATGCGCCCATTGTTCAAGACTACGATGCGATCCATGCCCATGATGGTCGATAGGCGATGAGCAATGGCAATGACAGTGCGGCCTTTCATGAGATTGAGGAACGCTTTTTGGATCAGATGTTCAGCCTCACTGTCCAGCGATGATGTCGCTTCATCAAGAATTAAGATCGGCGCGTTCTTGAGAAACGCCCGCGCCACAGCGACGCGTTGCTTTTCACCGCCCGAGAGCTTCATACCACGCTCGCCCACGACCGAATCGTACCCATTACCACGCGCAGAAATAAACTCATGACAATGAGCAAGTTTGGCCGCCGTCATCATTTCGTTCTCGGTGGCATCGGGGCGTCCATAAAAAATGTTTTCACGCACGCTGCGGTGAAACAGCCCTGGGTTCTGCGGTACTTCAGCCATGGCGTGATGCAGGGATTCCCACGTGACTGCGGAAATATCGTGACCATCAATCTCAATCGAACCCGATTGGATTGGGAAATGGCGGCGGATGAGCTTAATTAGTGTGCTCTTACCCGCACCAGAAGGCCCCACCAGCCCGACTTTCTCACCAGGCATCACTGACAAAGTAATCTTATCAAACACAGGCGTGCCATCGGGGTATGCAAACGACACGTCTTTTAACGTGATCGCCCCGCCTGTGATGCTCAAAGGTTTCGCGCCAGGGGCGTCGACGATTTCATGGGGCGTGAGAATGGTGTCGAGCGCGGTTGATAAGTTTCCGTAAGTCTCAAAGAACACAAATAAGTTATCACCCAGTCCGTTGATGTGCGCACCCACGAGCATCGACAGCGTCACAAGCATGGTGAAGGTCGCGAGATCAATCGCCCCTGTCGTGGCATCGTCCAATGACGACCACAAGAACGCTGCCATGAAGAGAACGCCCATGACATGAAGTGCGACGCGCATGACTGTGACGACCACACGTAGTTCAAGCTGAGTCGAGGCCTCTTTTTGACTGAATGGCATGAGCGTTGTGCGCTCATGAAGACTGCGAGCGAAACTCAGCACTGAGTCCCAATTCGAGACGGTGTCAACAATGCGGGAAGATTGGGCCGAGGCAGATTCAGACGATGCTTTGGCATACTTGCGCAACTTTTGCGCCAGCCACGAGGAAACGGCCGTGAATACAATTAAAAAGACCGCAAACATCGGCAGGGCATCGGGTACGTTTTTGGCCATGACATAACCCGTCGCCCCCAACAGGATCGACAAACGCGGAGCATTAGACACAGCGTAATCGATGATCGTGGTGCACGAGCCTGCCGCGAGGCGGATTTTGTGAGCGAGTGCTCCGCTGGCTTGATCGAGAAAATAGCGGGGGGCGTGGTTCATGACATAGGCGAAGAGTTCATCGTGGATGCGTACGCGCATGGCCATGACGGTATAGGATGAAAACAGCCCATAACCGCGAGCAAATACGTAGCCAAACATCCATGTGCCGCTGACGACCACAAACCACACGACTGGATCGGTCTTGCCCGCCACTGCCCCGACCAGTTGGCCCATAGCATAAGTCTGAAAGGTGTCGAGCCCCGTGCCAAAGCCAATGACGATGGCGAGAAGAATCAGTTGCAGGCGAAAGCCGCCCCGTGTGGAGCGCCACATAAAGGCCATGGGCGCGCGAGGAAGCTGCGCCGGATCAGTCGCATGGTTGGGTGTCAAAGCGCCTTGGCCCGCTCACGCAGAACGAATTTCTGGATCTTACCGGTGGAGGTTTTGGGCAGATCGCTGAAAATTATGGTCTTGGGCGCCTTGAAGTGCGCCATGTTGTCACGGCAAAAGGCAATGATCTCGGCTGCGGTTGCGGTCTGGCCCGTTTTCAAAACCACGAACGCGCAGGGCGTCTCGCCCCAGTGTGCGTCAGGCCGGGCCACCACAGCGGCTTCCATGATCGCAGGGTGTTGATACAGCACGCTTTCCACTTCAATCGTCGAAATATTTTCGCCGCCCGAAATGATGATGTCCTTCGAGCGGTCCTTGAGTTCGATGTACCCGTCGGGGTGCATGACCCCCAGATCACCAGAATGGAACCAACCATGTTTCAACGCTTCATCGGTGGCCTTGGGGTTCTTAAGGTAACCGCGCATTACCACGTTGCCACGAAACATTACCTCACCCATGGTTTTGCCATCGGCTGGTACGGGCGTCATGGTCTCGGGGTTCATGACAGTGAGCCCACCGAGCACGTGATAGGGCACCCCTTGGCGGGCTTTCAGTGCAGCGCGATCTGGCATCGACTTGCCATTCCAATCTTTATGCCAAGCGCAAATCACTGCGGGGCCATATGTTTCGGTAAGGCCGTAACCATGAGCTACGGCAAACCCCATACCCTCCATAGCCGAGATGACCGCCGCCGGAGGTGCCGCACCTGCAGTCAACACATGGATGCCTTTTTGCAAACCGGCCTGGAGATCTGCGGGCGCATTGATCAACAAATTCATGACCGTCGGCGCGCCGCAAAAATGGGTGACGCCGTGGGTTTTTATGGCCTGGAACACCGGCGTTGGGTCCACCTTACGCAAACAAACGTGGGTTCCAGCTAAGGCCGTGACCGTCCAAGGGAAACACCAGCCGTTGCAATGAAACATCGGCAGCGTCCAGAGGTACACCGGGTGCGAGCGCATGTCCCAGGCGAGTAAATTGCCGATGGCGTTGAGTGCGGCGCCGCGATGATGGCAAACTACGCCCTTGGGATTGCCTGTCGTACCCGAGGTATAATTCAATGCGATGGCCTGCCATTCGTCTCCCGGCCAAAGGCCTGCGAATGACGGATCGCCACCTGCGATAAAACTTTCGTAATCGATACGGCCGATACTAGGGCCCGGCGGGCCAAGAGAATCGATGATGTCGATCACAACTGGTTTTGCCTGGCAATATTTCAAGGCCTCGGCAGCAACGGCCGACAGTTCCGTATCGACCATGAAAACCTTGGTCTCGCCGTGATCAAGAATGAAGGCGATGGCCTTGGCGTCGAGCCTGGTGTTGATGGTGTTGAGCACCCCGCCGGTCATGGCCACGCCAAAATGCGCTTCTAAATGTGCTGGAATATTAGGGGCCAGCACCGCCACCGTGTCACCCAGGCCAATCCCGGCCTTGGCCAAGGCAGACCCCAACCGCCTACAACGTTGGCCAAGTTGCGCATAGGAATAGCGAAGTGGGCCGTGAATGACCGCTATGTGATTAGGGTAGACCGCAGCGCTGCGCTGCAGAAACGCCAGGGGCGTTAGGGCTTCGAAGTTAGCCGGGGCGCGCGGCAGGTCGCGTTCATAAATGTTCAGGCTCATGTCCACAGATTAGCGAAAAGAGAACGGCAGTGGGAGCCTGAACTCTCCCACCGCCGCAAATATGAAATCTTTACTTATTTAGCTTTTTCGATCTCAGCCAGCAGAGCTGCCGTCGCCGCGTCAGGCTGGTAACCCGCTGGTTGTTGCTTCTCGGCCGTGACCACGATCTCTTCGAGTTTCGCCAGGCGAATCTCGGAGTTTTTGTCGCCTTGAGCCATGGCGATGGCTGGCGTCGCAAAAGCAGCGACGATCGACAACGCAATTGCTTTCTTCATCTTAAAACCCCTTTGTTGTGTTGACCTTCGGTTGCGGCGATGCGCGCCGCGCGCTCAGGGACCATACGTTGGTCGGCTTTTTTGCCGGCCGGAACGTAGTTTGGCGCATGGTCCCAAACTCCTTGATCTGAAATCGAGTACACGAACCGGGCGTAACTGTAAGCGCTCGGCCGTTGCAGACCATTGATGCTATCGAGCAGATAAACCTGGCCTTCATCACGTACCGCAAGCCAAGCATGCCAGTCCTTCTCCTCGCCATCCCAGCCAATCACCACACGTAACCGGTCGGCAGGCCAGCCCAGTGATCGTAGCGTTTGATATTTGGCGAGAGCGATGTCTTCGCAATCGCCCATTTTGGTGAAGGCGGTGTGATACGGCGTCGACCAGGTATCGCGTGTATCGCTGGTCCACTCGGTGCCATTAAAATAATGATGCACCAACGAGAGCTGCTGATGTGGGGCAAGTTCCCGGGCCAACTCGATCATGCGCCGAAAACGAACCAGGCTGGGCACAACGCAAGCCTCTTTGTCGTTCATGCAGGCATCAAGAATGGATTGGTCGGGTTGGGATTGCGCCGTGAGCGCGGCCCAAGGCGCAAAATCCTCAGCCACCGCGAAAGGTTCACCATCAAATGTGAATTTCGACAAACGTGGCGCGGTGTCGAGCACGCTGCCCATCGCACCCTCGGCCGATCGCGGAGACGTTCCCGCACACCCAGTCAGTGTGAGCAGTGAAAGAAACGCTGTGGCTAAGCCAGGCAGAAGGCGCATAAATATCTCAGGACGGTCAGTCACAGGACAATCATAGGCCCCGGAATTCTTGCGACTCAAGCCAGCTAACCCTCGTTCTTGCTTTGTTTTCTAGGGGTGTGTCCGCAGGCACACATTTAGCCTAAGTCTGTCCTACGACAACGATCCCTAGCACTTAGGGCATTCTCACCAATCTCGAAATCCAAGTATGATTTTGACCTAATTACGAACCATTCAGTTGACCGATTAAGAAGATCGAAGAAACCAAGGCAATAGTGATTTCAAGGAGTTAGAGCCACCTCTTGGTTATCCTTGCTGTTGCTACTTCAAGCGCGGGTTAAGTCGCAACAAACGACTGTCATGATTATGACCGTTGGATTAACAAAAGAACCTGCGTTGACCATTTGGCATTTTCGCCATGACAGGTTGGAGGCGACATGCGGCGGCGACAGTTGATGCGGCTTACGACGGCAGCAATGCTCGGCGCTTCCACGCTGCCCCGACGGGCGACGGCGGCCGCAGATGCTGACGTCATTGTCATCGGGGCGGGCATATCGGGGCTTTATACGGCGTCCTTGTTAAAAGAACAGGGGGCCAAGGTCCGGGTACTTGAGGCCAAGTCACACGTTGGTGGACGCCTGTTGAGTTTGCGCAAGCTTGACGGCGCGCCTGAAGCCGGCGGCGACAGCATTCTTGGCGGATACGGGCGTGTGCGAGATGTCGCGGTAAAACTTGGCTTGAAACTCATCGACTATGAGCAACGGCGCAGCCGCGAGAAACCTGAAATCGCTATTGGCGGGCAAGTCATTCCCCGTACAGCTTGGCCGACTCACCCGCTCAATCTGCTGCCTACCGATGGAAAGCAGGAGTTTCCAGGCCGTAGATATTTTGAAAAAGTTGTCGACCAGCACAATCCGCTCGCATCTGCGAGCGATTGGTTTGAACCGGCGAGCAAGGCCTATGACGAGTCCGTGTATGCCTTTTTACGTCGCCATGGCTGGAGCGACGGAGCAATTGCGCAAAACTATGAAACCAATATTGGCCGCGGAACCTCGGCGCATGATTGCTCGATCCTAACGTGGTTCTTCCGCCGGGCCTGGGACAAAGTCCAAACGGATATTGAGAACGTCGCGCTAAAGGTCAGCGGGGGCAACCAATCACTCCCTGAAGCGATGGCCGCCAAACTGGGCGATGCCGTTCTATTGAACCGGCCGGTTGTGGGCGTGCGAACGTCCAATACCGGCGCCGAAGTGCACTGCCAGGATGGTTCGTCGTACAACGCGAAATTCTTAGTATGCGCCGCACCGATTGGGCCACTGCGTTCGATAAGGTTCGATCCTGCGCTTCCCCCCGCCGTGGCCAAGGCCATTCGGCTGGTGCCAACCATGATGATCACGAAAGTTTTTCTGAGCGCGCGCAAACCATTTTGGGAAGCTGACGGCCTTTCGCCCGCAATGTGGACTGATACTTTCGCGGGCGAGATCGGCGCCTTGCGTCAGGCCGAAGATAACGACAGGGTAACAGGATTAATCATGCGGATTCGTGGCTTTACCTCGCAACGGCTAGATACGTTAAGCGAGCAAGAGGCAGGAGCCTTGGTCATTTCGGAATACCAAAAACTTCGTCCTGCGGCCAAAGGGCTGCTTGAGGTTGTGGGCTACAAATCATGGGCAAAGGATCCTTATGCCCGTGGCACCTGGGTAGAATGGGCGCCAGGGCAAATTCATGAGTTTTTGCCAGAACTGGTCAAACCGGCTGGGCGCATCCATTTCGCCGGAGAGCATGCCTCGTTAGCCAATCGTGGAATGGAAGCCGCCATGGAAGCAGGTGAGCGTGCGGCAATCGAAATAATGGATCGGCTTTAAAACTCACGCTCCTTCCCGATTCAGATACCTACCTGTATGGCCTTCTCTCGTGGGTGTGTATAATTTGAGAACAGCAACGCGCGGAACTTCATCATGACCGCAATTGGTCAAACATTTCAGGCTCTCTTCGCTGTACTTGTCGTGGTCGTTAGCGGGCAAACAATTGCGGCCGAAGCGCCCGGGACTGTTCTGCGTGATTGCGCCACGTGCCCCGAAGTTGTGGTAGTGCCGCCAGGCACCTTCACGATGGGCTCGAACGCCATCAATGAAATGCGGGGCGGTGTGCAGCGCCCTGAAGGGCCTGAACGACAAGTGACCATCGCAAGGTCTTTTGCGGCAGGCAAATACGAAGTCACGAACGCTGAATTCGCTGCCTTTGTCGATGCAACCGGCTACAGCCCCTCCTCGCGTTGTAGCGTGGGGATGAACCAAGAAGTCATTGCCTCGATTACATTTCGCGGGCCGCTGTTTGGCCGTGAGCCTGACGCCAAAGCCCCGGCAGTCTGCGTGAGTTGGCTTGATGCCAAAGCTTACGCCGCTTGGCTATCAAAGCTGACAGGCAAGACGTATCGATTGTTGACAGAAGCCGAGTGGGAGTACGCCGCCAAGGCTGGAAGCACGACCAAATTCCCTTGGGGCGAAGACGAACGCCAGGCTTGCGAGCATGAGAATACCTTTGATCTTGATGTCCAGAACGGATTGCCACAGGGATCTAAGCTTACGTGGGAACCCGCCCCGTGCCACGACGGTCATGCCATGATCTCACCCGTGGGGTCTTACCCGCCCAATAAATTTGGGCTTCACGACATGTTGGGAAATGTTTGGGAATGGACAGAAGATTGCTCGTTCGAGAAATACCCGGCCGCACCCATTGATGGCTCTGCTGTACAAGTCGCGGGAACATGCGACTTCCGGGCTGTCCGCGGCGGCAGTTGGTACACGCGACAAGAGCGTCACCGCCCGACATTCCGTGGCCGTGATCCTGAAACAAAGTCTGGACATCATTTTGGCTTTCGGATCGCACGGGATGTTGAATAAATTATCGCGCTGTCTTGGGTTGATTTTGTGGCTAGGCGCAACCATGGCCGCGCGCGCCGCAGAGCCCTCGCCCATCACTTTTCGCTTTGTCGAAGCCCCCGACGGCCTCCCGCTCAATGTTGCAGAAACAGGCCCAGCTGATGCGCCAGGAATTTTGCTAATCCATGGTATCGGACAAAGCTATTTGAGTTGGACGCGACAACTGAATTCTGAACTTGCCTCAACATTTCATTTGGTCGCCTTTGATCTACGCGGACACGGAGGGTCGGGCAAACCCTGGAGCAAGGACGCATACAATCACGCATGCACCTGGGCTGACGATGTGGCGGTGGTCATGCAGGCCACGGGCCTAGTCCGGCCAGTGATGGTATTGTGGTCTTATGGCGGCACGGTGGGCATGGACTACGTTCGTTGCCGGGGGACTGATCAACTTTCAGGTTTGGTGTTCGCTGCTGCGCGTGGCGGGCTGTACCCGAATGCGCAACCCGACCCCCGGATTCCAAAGGCTTCGGCGAAGTTGGAAGCTGCAGATGTACGTCAAAATATGCAAGGAGCAGATGAATTCACATCGTTCCTGACCGCACAGCCCCTGCCTGCCGAATTGGCCGACAGCGTACGCGCGATGAGTTTGATGTATCCCCCCTATGCGCGCCAAGCCAATGATAGCCGCAGAATCTTGCCCGATGGCACCCTCTATCAGAACAACGAGGATTTGATCGCCAAATTAAATCTGCCGTTGCTGTTCGTATTGGGCGAGCGGGATATGTTCTCGAACGCTACTGCTGCCGAAAAGGCAATTCGCGCCCGCTTTCCGAATCCCAACATCCGCACGTATGCAGGGGCCGGACATTGGGTCTTTTTTGAGGCTGCAGAACAATTTAACCGTGACCTTGCCGCATTCGCGGCGACGGCCAGAGGCGGTACAAAATAACATCCAGATGATCGCGGTAGCGGAGATACCAACATGATGAAGAATGTTTCACGCCGTGGTGCAATCGCGGCCGGGGCTGGGGCTGGGCTGAGTATCGTGGCCCGGGCCGGACGTGCCGCATCATCCACAGCGGACGTAGTTGTGATCGGGGCGGGATTATCCGGCCTAAATGCAGCATTGCTCATGAAAGACCAAGGTTTCAAGGTCACGGTTGTCGAAGGTCGCAAGCGCGTAGGCGGGCGCATGAACACGCTGCGAACTGTTGAAGGAAACCCCGAGATGGGAGGCGATAGCATACTCGGGGGTTACGGCCGAATGCAGGACATGGCGCAACGGCTGAAGGTCCAGTTTATCGATTTCGAGGGCCGGCGCGACCTTTCCCCCGATGCACAAAAAGATCCGACCACGGTTGAACTCGCGCTCGGTGGCAAAGTGATCCGGCGCGAGGATTGGCCCACGCACCCACTTAATATCATGCCCGCAGACGCTAAGAACCGCTTTCCGGGACGTGCGTACTTCCAAAGTTTGATTGATAAGAAAAATCCACTGAAGTCATTCGAAGATTGGGTCGACCCCGAAAGCGCCAAGTTTGACGGCACGGCCTATGATTTTTTCAAACAGCAAGGCTGGTCCGACGCAGCCATAGACCTGAACTACAATACGAACGTTCAGTACGGCACGTCGGCGCACGATGTCTCAATCCTAATGTGGTACTTCACCCAAGCCTGGTTCAAGCTGCAGTCGGACATCCAGCGTGTGGCCTATAAGGCCGTGGGCGGCAACGAAAGCATCCCTGAGGCCATGGCCAAGGCTGTTGGCGATGTGCAGCTTGGTAAGTCTGTCATCGGCATTCGCGATAATGGCAGCGCCGTTGAGGTACACTGCCAAGATGGCAGCGTGTTCACGGGCAAGCGTGTCGTTTGTTCAATGCCGGTGCCAACGATGCGGTGGGTCAAGTTCGATCCCATCCTGCCGTCAGCCAAAGCAAAGGCAATTCTGACGGTTCCCGTGATGAAGATCACGAAGGTGGTCATAGTCCCGAAAAAGCCGTTCTGGCGCGACGATGGTTTTAGTCCAGCCATGTGGACCGATACTGATGCAGGTGAAATTCGGGCCCTGCGTGAGGGCAGCGACCCGAATAAGGTGACCTGCTTGATGGCATGGGCACGGGGATTCTTAGCCGACCGCCTCGACATGATGGGCGAAAAAGAGGCCATGGCTCATGTCATTCGTATTTACGAGCAGCTCCGCCCAGCCGCCAAAGGTCAACTGAGTCCAGGCGGGTTTAAGTCATGGCAAGCCGATCCGTTTTCAGGTGGCGATTGGGTCGTCTGGAAGCCCGGCCAAATTCACGAGTGCCTGCCCGCATTGAAAGAACCAGCCGGACGCATTCATTTTTGCGGCGAGCATACCGCCGTGTCGAATCGCGGTATGGAAGGCGCCATGGAATCAGGCGAGCGCGCCGCGCTAGAAACCATGGCCCTTTTATAAAACGCGCCGCTAAATTTTAACCACAGCTCGCGAAACCATGCGCATGGGATTTGATGCGCAGGGCCGTCGGTGTCGGAAAATGTGCTGGGATGATCCAGGCGCCAGTGTCAGAGACGGTTTCTAACAAACTATTCCGAGCTTTAACCGACAGCGATTTGTCCCAGCAAAATTTTGACGACCACTCGGGCCGTTCGATTTGTACGGGATGATGCATGGTATCGCCGATGACGTACGATATAGCCCCAGCGTGCTCGAGCTGGATCATCACATTGCCGGGGGTGTGCCCGGGTGCTGGTACCAGGCGCACACCCTGTTCGATCTCATGGGTGTCATCGACCACGACGGCCTGACCTGCCTCGAAGATGGGCTGCATGCTGTCGGTCCATGATCCATGATTTGTTTCGGGATCGGCCGCAGTCGCAGTTCGCCAAAACTCAACCTCCGTCCGGCCAAACAAATATTTGGCGCACGGAAAGGTTGGCACCCAGCGGCCATCGCGCAACCTAGTATTCCATCCGACATGATCGCCATGCAGGTGCGTACACAACACGTAATCGATCTCGGTGAGCGCTACAGCCGTCTGCAAATCTTCCAGAAATGGCCCATTGCGCATGTGCCAGTGCGGGTTACGTGGACGGTGTTTACTGTTACCGATGCAGGTATCGACCAGGATTTTAGATTGGGGCGTGACAATCAGCACGGCATGGTTGGCCATAATGATGCGATTGGTTGCAGCCTCATAAAAACGGCCGTCTTGAGCTGCATGCGTTGCGCGAAATAACTCAGGGAGCGCATCAGGTAGTAAATGATCCGGAGCTAAATAAGGCCCCTCAAACTCGATGACCCGCCGGGCCGAGAATGGCCCTGGCAAGTCGACGATGGCCGCACTCATGCCGAATGCCTTTGCGATTCAGACTGCCATCCGAAATGAAACGGGATTTGTTGCGGGCCCCAATACTGCTCGACCGTGCCGTCCTTCTGAAAGAAAATATTCTGAATGTAGGTTCCACATTTTTGACTACGGATGATGACCGCAGCCGTACGATGAGGCCGGTTGTATTCGGCATGAATTTGCCAGGGCTTGATCAAATCAATGTAGCCAGGCCTGACCGCGACCGACTCCGTTTCACGCACGATGGCTGTTTTGGGTAAATCGCCCGGAACGCAGCCATCAACCCGTTCGAACCGTGCCACGTCTTCCCCGCCCTCGATCACGCCGTAGAGTGTCCACGAAACGCCATGGTCGTGAATCGTCGTTTTGGCCGTTGGCTTTTTGATCAATGCATTGATGCAAAAACCCCAGTCGGCATCTTCGTAAAGCAGCAGATTGCCGTGTTTGCCTTCAAGCCCAAGCTTGGCGGGACTATCGGGCCAGGTCTGGGCGTGAGCTTTCACTTCGTTGTCGCGCAATAAGACAGCCAAAAGGTCGCGCGCTTTTTCCCATCGCACGACTAAGTCCGGTGTGACGGAAAACATTGCCCGCATTTCGGTGATGAATTTTTCGGCGGCAGGTAGCCGTGGCGTGGCATTCATCGGGGCTGACTCCTGAGTGTCGCGCGTTTCATTTTGGCTCAAGGGTAAGGGCAATTCGAAAGCCAAGATTAGAGTTTTTCAGCATAGTCGTCACACGGCCACGGGCGGCTGCGCGCAATTGTGTAGCTAGGCGCGGGTTCCATGACCCGCCCCGCGCCACATGGTATTGGCAATTTGGATCAGGTTTCCAGGCCGAGCCACCATCGGGCGCCCCAATGTAACTGTCCTGGAAGCAATCCTCGACCCATTCCCACACATTGCCGATGGTATCGTAGAGGCCAAATGCGTTAGCCGCGAATGACTTGGCTGGTGAGGTAAATGCAAAACCATCCTGGCATGAAAACGTGTTCGCCTGATTCCCAGTAGTGGCCGTGTGTGTTTGGTCAGGCACATTGGCATATTGGCATGCACCATCGCGGCCATCACCCCAGAACCGTGCCGTGGATGTTCCGCCACGCGTAATGTACTCCCATTCTGCTTCGCTCAGCAGGCGGTAGGGCTTGCCGGTTTTAACTGCGAGCCACTGCGCGTAGGCCTTGGCATCATGCCAATCGACGCACACGACCGGGTGGCGATCATCTTGTACGAAATCTGGGTCACGCCAAGATTTGTCGGCGCGGCGCTCCCAGTCATTGCCCTTCGCGATATCGCAAGTGTTTGCTAAGTGATTTGTTTCGCTCACAAAAGCGCCGAATTCGCCACGCGTGACTTCACTCACCCCAACGGCAAAGGACTTGGGGATTCGCACGCTATGAACCGGGCTTTCCCATGTGATGTAACGCTCAGGTGATTCCTCGCGCACGTTTTCTTCTGCGCGCGAGCCCATCTCAAACGTTCCCGCCGAGACAATCATCATGCCTGGACATTGGGCGCAGTCTTTAAATGCCCCCTGCGCCAATGAGGGTTGGATAGGGTGTAATGCCCACCATAAGCCGAGCAAACCGCTGACTGTTTTGTACATATTAACCATGATGGCAGTGGGATTGAGCAGTTCGCACCGTTGGCATGGCTAGCTACGGCTGTCGGCACCCAACGGTCAAGCCGGGCTGCTCAATGGGGCTGGCCCAATTGTGCCAACCGTGTGCAAGGGTAATGGGATCTCTGAAAACCCTAGGAAAATGGCGCGCCCGGAGAGATTCGAACTCCCAACCTTCTGATCCGTAGTTTGATGCACCCGAATCAGGAGGATCAGGCACGATACTGATTGATAATGATTTCAGCTATTTACGCTCGACGTTTGATCGCTCACTTTCGTCGTGATTCCCAGCTTCTCGTGGTGAAGTGTGCCAGAAGTGTGCCAGAGATTGGTGGGCCTCTGAAAACCGTAGGAAAATGGCGCGCCCGGAGAGATTCGAACTCCCAACCTTCTGATCCGTAGTCAGATGCTCTATCCAGTTGAGCTACGGGCGCGTCGTGCGAGGCGGCCGTCCGACAAGCCAATACTGCTGGTTGACCTGCCGCCGCGCTGACGGGA